>PAQV01000019.1 GCA_002709405.1 Paracoccaceae bacterium | reverse complement strand
GGGTCCGGCACCAGGCCAATGCCATGTGCACCGGGTCCAGCCCGTGGCGCTGCGCGATCTCGACATAGGCGCCCGCGGCCTCGAAGACCCGGTCCGTCACGCGCCCGCCCAGGTTCGGCACGATCGACTTGCGCGACCCTTCGGGCACGGCTCCGCCCTGGTACTTGCCGGTCAGCAGTCCCGCCGCCAGGGGCGAGAAGGCCAGCAGGCCCACGTCCTCGGCCACCGACAATTCGGCCAGGTCGGTGTCATAGAGCCGGCACATCAGGGAATATTCGTTCTGGATCGACGCCACGCGCGGGCCCTTGCCCTCTTCGGCCAGGCGGAGCCATTGCGCCGTTCCCCAAGCGCTTTCGTTCGACAGGCCGAACGCCCGGATCGTGCCGCGGTCGACCTCGTCCTGCAGCGCGCCCAGGCAATCAGCCATGTCCTGGCGCACGGTCTCGGCGCTGGCGGTCGGCGTGTAATTCCAGTTCTTGCGGAACATGTAGCTGCCCCGGTTCGGCCAGTGGAACTGGTAGAGATCCACGTAATCCGTCTGCAGGCGCTTCAGCGACCCTTCCAGCGTCTCCCGGATTGAGGCCGAGGAGATCGGCGCGCCGTCGCGGGCGTGGCTGCCTTCGCCGGAGTGCTTGTTCGCCAGGATGTAATCGCCCCGCCGCCCGGGGTTGGCCGCGTGCCAGGTGCCCAGGATTTCCTCGGTCCGGCCAATGGTTTCCTTGCGCACCGGGTTGACCGGGTACATCTCGGCGGTGTCGACGAAATTGATGCCGGCGGCCAGGGAAGCATCCATCTGGCGGTGGCCGTCGGCCTCGGTTGTCTGGGTGCCGAAGGTCATCGTGCCGAGGCAAAGCTCGGTCACCATCATGCCGGTCCGGCCGAGCGGGTTCATCTTCATCCGGGGGGTCTCCGCTTGATCGTTTGGGCGCACCATGAAGAGGCCTTTCCCCGAGTGCAAGCCGATCCCCGGTCTTTGCCGTTCGGGCAGGCCGGGGCGCGGACATGCGTGCATCCGATGGCGGCTGAAGCGGGGGGATGGGCGGGCCGGATATTGAGAACATAAAGGGAACATTGTAGGCTGGGGCCATGACGACTCGGCTTCTGACCTCTCGCACCGACCCGGCCCGTCCGGCCCTGGACCTGGCGCCCGGGCTGCGCCTGCCCCTCGCCCGCGTGCACGAGGCCTGCGGCCCGGCCCGGCGGACCTTTGCGCTGTGGCTGGCCGGGCGGATGACCGGCCCGGTGGTCTGGATCGCGCCGTCCTGGGAAGCCGGCCGGCTGAATCCCGACGGCATGATCGCCTTTGCCGACCCCGCGCGGTTCCTGTTCGTCTCGCCGCGCCGGAGCGAGGATCTGCTGTGGGCCTGCGAGGAATCCTTGCGCGCGGGCGCCGTGCCCCTGGTGGTGGCCGACCTGCCCGGCGCCCCGGCCCTGACCCCGGTGCGGCGCATGCACCTGGCGGCCGAGGCCGCGCGCGACACCACCGGCACCAGCCCGCTGGGCCTGCTGCTGACCCCGGGCGACGGCGGGGCCCAGGGGGTGGAAACCCGCTGGAACATGGCCCCGGCCCATGCCCCCGGCACCCGGGGCTGGACCCTGACCCGGGCCCGGGCCCGCACGGCCCCGGTGCGCCACTGGCACGTCACCCGCCGCAAGGGCGACATGGTGCTGACCCCGCTTGATGCTCCAGACGATAACCCGGGAAACGGGCGGTCCGGCGCCCGCTGACCGGCCGGGACATCACGGGACCATCACCGCGACATCACGGGGACATCACTGGGCGAAGGAAAACTTTGAACCGATCGTACCGTCACCACGACTGACTTGTCACAAGCCCTCAAGATCCGGGCACCCCAGCGAGTTCATTCAAAGTTCAGACAGGTATACGATCATGACCAAAGAGATGACCCAGACCCGCCGTTCCTTCCTTGCCGCAACCGGCGCGCTTCTTCTGTCGGCCTCTGCCGGGCTGGCCGCCCCGCGCCAGTACGGGCTGGCCGCCAATGCCTCGCGCGTGGGGTTCGTCTATACGCTCAGCGGCGCCGCGCAGAAGGGCACCATGCCGATCACCAATGCCGATATCCGGCTTGATCCCGACAACCTGGTCAATTCGCGGGTGGACGTGTCGGTGTCGGTGGCCAAGGCCAAGACCGGGCTGATCTTCGCCACCGATGCCCTGAAAAGCGCCGAGGTCCTGGATGCCGCGCGCCACCCCACGATCCGCTTCGTGTCGACCCGGGTAAAGCTGGGGGCCGGCGGGCGGATCTCGGACGGAGCGCAGCTGAGCGGCCTTCTCACCGTGCGCGGCGTGACCAAGCCCGTGACCTTCAAGGCCAGCGTCTACCGCGCGGCCGGCAGTACGGCCGACGATCTCGACCAGCTGCAGGTCCGGCTGAGCGGGGCCATCTCGCGCAGCGCCTTCGGGGCGACGGGTTATGGCGACCTGGTGGACGATCGCATCGCGCTGGACATCCAGGCCGGGGTGCAGGCGCTTTAAATCTACGCCGCCCAAAGACACAAAGACACAAAGACAGCAGGCCGCCGGACCACATGGGTCGGCGGCCTTTTGACGTTTAACACCCTGCACCGCCGGACGAAAAACTGTCCCGGCCATCGGCCCCAACGGGGCATGAATTTCGGTGGTAAAAGCGGAAAGACACACGCCCTGATCACAAGATCGTGAAGCCGCGTCGGAAGTTTCGATGCTGCCCGTACCAAGATCACAAAGCAAGCAGAAAGGCTTCTGACATGATCTCGAACACCGAACGTTCCGTCCAAGGCCCCACCCGTCGTCACGCCCTGGCCCTGCTGGCCGGTCTGACGGCTGTTCCGTCGATCGCGACGGCTGGCGGCGCGCGCCTTTACGCGCTGGACGCCGCGGGACCGCGCGTCGGGTTCACCTACACGCTGGACGGCACGCCGATGACGGCCGCCATGCCCGTGGCCCGCGCCGAAGTGGCCGTCGACCCGCTGAACACCGGCGCCGCCCGGATCTACGTGGCCATGGATGCGACCAACGCGAAGGTCGGCCTGAACTTCGCCGATGCCGCCCTGGCCCGGACCGACATGCTGGACACGGCCAACCACCCCGAAATCAGCTTTGCCTCGACCGATATCCGCACCGGTGTCGACGGGCTGGAAGACGGCGTCGCCCTGGTGCTGGGCCGGCTGACCATGCGCGGCGAAACCCACCCCGTCACCCTGACGGCCAAGATGGACGGCCAGACCGGCCTGCCCAGCTACCTGCCCGAAGCGGCCACCATGCGCCTGACCGGCGAAATCAGCCGCAAGGCCTTTGGCGCCACCGGCTACCCGGGCCTGATCGGAGACCGCATCAAGCTGGACATCGCCGCCCCGATGCGCGCCGTCTGACACCCCGTCTGATACGCCATCAGACACGTGACCCGGGCGCACCGCCGCAAGGCCCCCTGCGCCCATGGATACGAACAAGGTACGAAAACGACGCGCGATGGTCGAAAACCCTCGCGCGTCGTGAAACCTCCGGCGTATGGCTGGCCCCATGCGCCTGATGATCTCCTTTGCCGCCCTCTTCCTGTCCGTCCTGCTGTTGCAATTGTCGTCCGGAGGCCTCGGCCCGCTGGATGCCCTGTCGGGCTTGACCGTCGGCTTCACCACCGGGCAGATCGGCCTGCTGGGATCGGCCCATTTCGTGGGCTTCTTCGTGGGCTGCTGGTGGGCCCCCCGCCTGATGGGCGAGGTCGGCCATTCGCGCGCCTTCGCCGCCTTCACCGCGACCGGAGCCATCGGCATGCTGGCCCACATGATGGTCGTCGACCCGGCGGCCTGGGCGGTGATGCGCCTGATGTCGGGCCTGTGCGTGGCGGGCTGCTACACGGTGATCGAGGCCTGGCTGCAATCCAAGGTCACCAACGACATCCGCGCCCGGGCCATGGGCAGCTACCGGGTCTTCGACATGACCGGAGCCCTGCTGGCCCAGCTTGTCATCGGCGTGCTCGAACCGGCCACCTACCTGTCCTACAACCTGCTGGCGATGATCTGCTGCGCGGCCCTGCTGCCCCTGACCCTGACAAAGGTCAAGCAGCCCGACACGCCCGCCGCCCCCCGCCTGCGCCCGATGCTGGCCGTCTCCCGGTCTCCGCTGGCCGCGGCAGGCGTGATCGTGGCGGCCCTGTCGGCGGCCTCGTTCCGCATGGTCGGCGCGATCTTCGGCCAGGAAGTCGGGCTCAGCGCCAGCCAGACCGCCTGGTTCCTGGCCTTCTTCGTGCTGGGCGGGGCGGTGGCCCAGTTCCCGGTGGGCTGGCTGGCCGACAAGTTCGACCGGCGCTGGGTGCTGATCTGGCTGTCGACCGCCGCGATCCTGTCGTCGGTCCTGACGATCTCGACACAAGGCCTGGGCACGGGGGTCGTGCTGGGCAATGCCTTCATCTTCGGGATGACCTCGTTCCCGATCTATTCGATCGCCTCGGCCCATGCCCACGACTTCGCCGACAGCCACGAACGGGTCGAACTGTCGGCCGCCCTGATGTTCTTCTATGCCGTGGGAGCCATTGCCGCGCCCTACCTCAGCTCGCTGCTGATCGAGGGCTTCGGACCTTATGCGCTCTTCGTCATGATCGCCACCGCCCATGCCGGGCTGGTCGCCTTCGGCCTTGTACGCATGGCCGCCCGCCCCGCGCCCGAGGCCCGCACCAGCTATGTCTGGGCCCCCCGCACCTCGTTCGTCATTGGCCGGCTGACCGGACGCAGCCGCGACGACGGCTGATCATCGCGCCCCTGGTGCCGCCCGGGCAGCCCGGGCGCGGGGTGGGCGGGTGGGAGCGCCCGGGCTGCCCGGACCGACCCCCATCCCATCAAAGGCACATCCACAAGACCATCTGGCCCCCGCCCCGCCACGCTGCTAAAGACCCCCGCAACGCGAACGGAGACCAAGGCACATGACCCGGCATCTCATCACCTCGGCGATCCCCTACATCAACGGGATCAAGCACCTGGGCAACCTGGTGGGCTCGCAGCTGCCCGCCGACCTTTTCGCCCGCTACCAGCGCGGCCGGGGCAACGAGGTCATGTTCCTCTGCGCCACAGACGAACACGGCACCCCCGCCGAACTGGCCGCCGCCAAGGCCGGCCAGCCGGTGGCCGAATACTGCGCCGAGATGCACGAGGTACAATCGAAGATCGCCGAGGGCTTCCGGCTGTCCTTCGACCACTTCGGCCGTTCGTCCTCGGACCAGAACCGCAAGCTGACCCAGCATTTCGCCGGCGTCCTGAACCAGCAGGGGCTGATCCGCGAAGTCTCTGAAACGCAGATGTATTCGCCCACCGACGGCCGGTTCCTGCCCGACCGCTACATCGAGGGCACCTGCCCCAATTGCGGCTACGACAGCGCCCGCGGCGACCAGTGCGACAATTGCACCAAGCAGCTGGACCCGGTCGACCTGATCAACCCGCATTCGACGATCTCGGGCGCCACCGACCTGGAAATGCGCGAGACCAAGCACCTCTACCTGCGCCAATCGGCCATGAAGGACCAGCTGGACGCCTGGATCGACAGCAAGAGCGACTGGCCTGTGCTGACCACCTCCATCGCCAAGAAATGGCTGCATGACGGCGACGGCCTGCAGGACCGGGGCATCACCCGTGACCTCGACTGGGGTGTGCCGGTGATGAACGGCGATCAGCCCTGGCCGGGGATGGAGGGCAAGGTCTTCTACGTCTGGTTCGACGCGCCCATCGAATACATCGCCTGCGCCCAGGAATGGGTCGATGCCGGCAAGGGAACCGATTGGGAACGCTGGTGGCGCACCGACAAGGGCGCTACGGACGTGACCTACACCCAGTTCATGGGCAAGGATAACGTGCCCTTCCATACGCTCAGCTTCCCGGCCACGATCCTCGGCTCGGGCGAGCCCTGGAAGCTGGTCGATTTCATCAAGTCGTTCAACTACCTGAACTACGACGGCGGCCAGTTCTCCACCTCGCGCGGGCGCGGCGTGTTCATGGACCAGGCGCTGGACATCCTGCCCGCCGATTACTGGCGCTGGTGGCTGCTGTCCCACGCCCCCGAAAGCTCGGACAGCGAATTCACCTGGGAGGGCTTCCAGGCCGGCGTGAACAAGGACCTGGCCGACGTGCTGGGCAACCTGGTCAGCCGGGTGACAAAATTCTGCCGCTCGAAATTCAAAGAGGTGGTGCCCGAGGGCGGAACGACCGCAGCCGAGGACAAAGGCTCGGCTGACAAAGAAGGTCATTATCTTCTTCATGAACTACGAGAGCGTCTGGAGGCATACCAGACGCATATGGATGCGATTGAGGTCCGCAAGGCAGCGACCGAGTTGCGCGCGATTTGGGTGGCCGGCAACGAGTACTTGCAAGCAGCGGCGCCATGGACTGTCTACAAAACAGATCCCGAAAAGGCCGCTGCTCAAATCCGTTTGGCGCTGAACCTGATCCGGCTGTACGCGGTACTCTCGGCGCCCTTCATTCCGGACACGGCGGCCAAGATGCTGGACACCTTGGGCACCACCGACGACAGCTGGCCCGATGACATTTACTCGGCCCTGACCACCCTGCCCGCCGGCCATGCCTTCACGGTGCCGGACGTGCTGTTTGCCAAGATCACTGACGAGCAGCGCGAAGACTGGCAGACCCGCTTCGCCGGCATCCGCACCTGATCCGCCCGATCTGCACGATCGACCCAATGGCGGCCCCGACCGGGGCCGCCCGCTTTTGCGCCACCGCCTGAAATTCCTTCAGACCGGCAGGCTTTCCGGCCCTTTCCCTTCAATTTCATGCGATTTGCCCGGTTTCTTCCCGGCCGTCCGGATTATGTCATGCCCCAGGCGGCACCCCTGCCGCCGGAATGCAAAGGAAGAACCTGATGGATAGGAAACACCTCGGATCCACGGGACTGGACATCGCCCCCATCGTCTTTGGCGGCAACGTGCTGGGCTGGACGGCCGACGAAGCCGCCAGCTTTCGCGTCCTCGATGCCTTCGTCGACCACGGCTTCGACGCCATCGACACCGCCGACGTCTACTCGGCCTGGGTCGACGGCCACGCGGGTGGGGAATCGGAAACCGTACTGGGCCGCTGGTTCGCCGCCCGGCCGGGCATGCGCGACAAGATCAAGCTGTTCACCAAGGTCGGATCGGACATGGGCGGCCCCGGCGAAAAGGGCCTGTCCCGCGACTGGATCCTGAAGGCCGTAGACAAGTCGCTGACCCGGCTGGGGGTCGAGTCCATCGACCTCTATTTCTCGCACTGGCCGGACCCCGAGGCCACCCATGCCGAGACCCTCGGCGCCTATGACGACCTGCTGAAAGCGGGCAAGATCAAGGCCATAGGGGCCTCGAACTACGATGCCGCCCTGCTGGGCGCGGCGCTGGACACCGCCCGGGCCGAGGGCCTGCCCGCCTACCAGGTGATCCAGCCCGAATATAACCTCTATGACCGCTCGGCCTTCGAAGGCCCCCTGCGCGATATGTGCCTGGCCAACGACATCGGCGTGGTCACCTATTTCAGCCTCGCCTCGGGCTTCCTGTCGGGCAAGTACCGGTCCAAGGGCGACCTGGAGGGACGCCAGCGCGCCCGGATGGTCGAAAAGTACCTGACCGAACGCGGCCTGCGCCTGCTTGACGTGCTGGACGACGTGGCCGGCGCGCATGGAGCCAAACCGGCCGAGGTCGCCCTGGCCTGGCTGATCGCCCGCGACGGGGTCACCGCGCCAATTGCCAGCGCCACCAGCGTCGCCCAGGTGGAAAGCTTTGCCAAGGCCGCCTCGATCAAGCTGAGCGACGAGGACATGCTGCGCCTGACCGACGCCGGCGCCTGAGCCCCTGCCCTGCCTGTTACATGACAGGCGGGGCGTGTTCCTGGTCCGAAGCGTCAATTGACGCGGCAGAGGCCCCGCCGGGAAAACAACCCCTGATTTTACGTTGCGTCAATTCAATCCTGACATATGCAACCTGCCCCCGGTCCGCCCGCCAATTGCCTTCATTTAAGGGCAAAGCCCCAAAGACGCAGAAACGATTTATCCACAGAGGATAATCGCACGCATTATCAAGGGACATATATCCGGCGAATGGCTGCAATGTCCCGCATTCCGAAATCATTCGGAAGGATCGGCAGAACCGGTGAATGGTACCCGCGGCCGGACTCGAACCGGCACGGCACAAGGCCTAGGGATTTTAAGTCCCCTATGTCTACCATTCCATCACGCGGGCACGGGATCCTGACCATACGCGGTGTCGCGCGCGTGTAAAGACTTTGATCGCCCATCCCAGGGCCATCCCGGGCCCGTCTTGGCCGCGCCCGGGGCCTCGCCTCAACCCTCGTTTGGGTCGTCCGACACGCCGCTGCCACTCGGTTCCTTGACCGCCTCCATCGCCACGTAAGTTGACGTTGCGGCAACGTGCGGCAGGGTGGAAATGGCTTCTGCCAATACCTTGCGGTAATCGCGCATCGACGACGTGCGCACCTTCAGCAGGTAGTCGAACTTGCCCGCGATCAAATGAGCCTGCTCGATTTCCGGCACCAACCGGACGGCCGCGTTGAACGCGCCCAGGGCCTTTTCGCGGGTATCGGTCAGCCGCACCTCGACAAAGGTCACGTGGTCCAGCCCCATGCGGATCGGGTCCAGCAGGGCCTGGTAACCGGTGATCACCCCTTCGCTTTCCAGCCGGCGCAGGCGCGATTGGGTCGGCGATTTGGACAATCCGATGCGCCGGGAGAGCTCGGCAATGGACATCCGCCCATTTTCCCGCAAGGCCGCCAGAATTGCCCGGTCGAGTCGATCCAGGACAAAACGGGTCGTTTGAGTGGCATCATCCGTCAATTTCGGTATCTTCGCCCGTGCTTTTCAATTTTTCAGGCCGAAAGCCCGCTTAAGGTTGTCTATGCTCGTCGAAACTTTGGGGAAAGACAATATTCATGGACCAAACGACGCGACTTCCGGTCGGGCCTATTGCGCTTGATCGGGCGAAGTACACCGACGAAACCGCAATGACCGAGGCCCTGGTCGGGCAGGCCGCGCTAAGCGTCGAGGAACGCGCCACGATCTGCGCCTGGGGATCGGACCTGGTTCGGGCGATCCGCGACACCTCGGCGCCCGGGCTGATGGAGGTCTTCCTGGCCGAATACGGCCTGTCGACCGAGGAAGGCGTGGCCCTGATGTGCCTGGCCGAGGCGCTGCTGCGCGTGCCCGATGCCGACACGATCGACGCGCTGATCGAGGACAAGATCGCGCCCTCGGACTGGGGCAAGCACCTGGGCCATTCCGCCTCGCCGCTGGTCAATGCGTCGACCTGGGCGCTGATGCTGACGGGCAAGGTGCTGGATGACACCGAGTCTCCGGGGCCGGTGGGACACCTGCGAGGCGCGATGCGCCGCCTGGGCGAGCCGGTCATCCGCAAGGCGGTCAGCCGGGCGATGAAAGAGATGGGCCGGCAATTCGTGCTGGGCGAAACCATCGGGTCGGCCATGAAGCGCGCCGCGGGGATGGAGGCCAAGGGCTTTACCTACAGCTACGACATGCTGGGCGAGGCCGCGCGCACCGAAAGCGATGCCGCGCGTTATCACCTGGCCTATTCGCGGGCCATCGGGTCGATTTCCGAGGCCTGTGCCTCGCACGATATCCGCGAGAACCCGGGGATATCGGTCAAGCTGTCGGCCCTGCATCCGCGCTACGAGGTCGCCCAGGAAACCCGGGTGATGGAGGAACTGGTCCCGCGCCTTAAGGCCCTGGCCCTGCTGGCCAAGGCCGCGCGCATGGGGCTGAACATCGACGCGGAAGAGGCCGACCGCCTGTCGCTGTCGCTGAAGGTCATCGACACGGTACTCAGCGATCCGGCCCTGGCGGGCTGGGACGGGTTCGGCGTGGTCGTGCAGGCCTATGGCCCGCGCTGCGGGATGGCCATCGACATGCTGTACGACATGGCCACGCGCCATGACCGGCGGATCATGGTCCGCCTGGTCAAGGGGGCCTATTGGGACACCGAGATCAAGCGGGCCCAGGTGGCGGGCATGGACAGCTTTCCGGTCTTCACGCGCAAGGCGCTGACGGACGTGTCCTACATTGCAAACGCGCGCAAGCTGCTGGACATGACCGACCGGATCTATCCGCAATTCGCCACCCACAACGCGCATACGGTGGCCGCCGTGTTGCGCATGGGCGAAGGCAAGACCTATGAATTCCAGCGCCTGCACGGCATGGGCGAGACCCTGCACACCATCGTGCTGGACCGCCACAAGACCCGCTGCCGGATCTATGCGCCGGTCGGTGCGCACCGTGACCTGCTGGCCTACCTGGTGCGGCGGCTGCTGGAAAACGGGGCCAATTCGTCCTTCGTCAACCAGGTGGTCGATGACAGCGTGCCGCCCGAAACCGTGGCCGCCGATCCGTTCGACGCGCTCGACAGCCCGGCCCCCGACATGGCCCGGGGCACGGCCCTTTTTGCGCCCGAGCGGGCCAATTCCATGGGCTTCGACCTGTCCCACCAGCCGACGCTGACCGCCATCGACGAGGCCCGCGGGCCCTATGCGTCCTATCTTTGGCAGGCCGCGCCCCTGATCGCGGGCGAGGCCGCGCCCGCCGCCCCCGCCCCGGTCGTGTCGCCGGCCACCGGCGCACCCGTGGGCGAGATCTCTACGGCCAGCGAGGCCGACATTGCCACGGCCCTAGACGCGGCCACCCCCTGGGCGGCCCCCGCCGGGGACCGGGCCGAGATCCTGCGCAAGGCCGCCGATCTTTACGAGGCGCGCTATGGCGAGATCTTTGCCCTGCTGGCCCGCGAGGCAGGCAAGACCCTGCCCGATGCCGTGGCCGAGCTGCGCGAGGCGGTCGACTTCCTGCGCTACTACGCCGCCCGGGCCGAGGACCACCGCGCCCCCGCCGGCCGGTTCCTGTGCATCTCGCCCTGGAACTTCCCGCTGGCGATCTTCACCGGGCAGATCTCGTCCGCGCTGGCCGCCGGCAACGCGGTGCTGGCCAAGCCCGCCGAACAGACCCCGCTGATCGCCCACTTGGCCGTGACCCTGCTGCACGAAGCCGGTGTCCCGCCGGAGGCGCTGCAACTGCTGCCCGGCGACGGGGCCGTGGGCGCGGCGCTGACCGCGTCCGGGCAGATCGACGGGGTGGCCTTTACCGGCTCGACCGAGACGGCACTGAAGATCCGGGCCTCGATGGCCGAGCACATGGCCCCCGGCGCGCCGCTGATCGCCGAGACCGGCGGGCTGAACGCCATGATCGTCGACAGCACCGCCCTGCCCGAACAGGCCGTGCAGGCGATCATCGAAAGCGCCTTCCAGTCGGCCGGGCAGCGCTGTTCCGCGCTGCGGTGCCTCTATGTGCAGGCCGACATCGCCGACAGTTTCCTTGAGATGCTGAAAGGGGCGATGGACGCTCTGCGGCCGGGCGATCCCTGGGCGCTGACGTCGGACCTGGGCCCGGTGATCGACGCCGAGGCGCGGACGGGCATCCTGGACCACGTGGCGCTGGCGGAAAAGGACGGCCGGCTGCTGCACCGGATCCAATCCCCCTACACGGGTCACTTCGTGGGGCCCTGCGTGATCGAGATCGACGGGATCGCCGAGCTGGAGCGCGAGATCTTCGGACCGGTGCTGCACGTGGCGCGATTCAAGGCCTCGGAGATCGACAAGGTGATCGAGGCGATCAACGAGACTGGCTACGGGCTGACCTTCGGCCTGCAGACGCGGATCGACGACCGGGTCCAGCACGTGACCGAAGCGGTGGAGGCGGGCAACATCTACGTCAACCGCAACCAGATCGGGGCCATCGTGGGCAGCCAGCCCTTTGGCGGCGAAGGCCTGTCGGGCACCGGGCCCAAGGCGGGCGGGCCATTCTACCTGGATCGGTTCAAGGCGCCCCTGCCGCCCGAGGCCGGCGCGGCAGAACCGCCCGAGATGGCCGTGACCCTGCCCGGGCCCACGGGGGAATCGAACCGGCTGACGCGGCATCCGCGCCTGCCCTTCCTGTGTCTTGGCCCCGGCGAGGAAAAGGCCCTTGCGCAGAAGACGGCCATCGAGGCGGCAGGCGGGGCGGGCATCCTGGCCCCCGAGGTCACACCCGAGACCCTGCGCATCCGCGCGGCGATCGGCGGGGCGGTCTTCTGGGGAGACGAGGCGCCCGCGCGCGAGATGGCCCGGGCGCTGGCCCAGCGCGACGGGCCGATCCTGCCGCTGCTCACAGGTGCCCCGGAGCCCGGCCACGTGCTGGCAGAGCGTCATGTCTGTGTCGACACCACGGCGGCGGGGGGCAACGCGGCGCTTCTGGGCGGCACGAGCTGAGCCGCCCCTATCCTGGGGACGGTGCCCCTGGCCGGTGAACGGCCGTGGGTATTTGTGAAGAGAAAGAAGCAGCAGGCCCGCCCCTTGACCCGGGCGGGTTTTGCTTGACCCGGGCGGGGTTTGCGCCAAGTTTCGGCGCATGTTCCCGATCCGAGACCACAATCCCTCTGGCCGCACGCCTTACGTGACCTACGGGTTGATCCTTGCCAACGTGGCGATCTTTTTCCTGTATTCCGGGATGTTGCCCAGCGAGGCGGCGCTGAACCGGTTCTTCATGACCTGGGCGATCGTGCCGGCCGAGGTGTCCCAGGGGCGCGGATGGATCACCCTGGTGACATCGATGTTCCTGCATGGCGGGCTGATGCACCTGGGCGGCAACATGCTGTTCTTGTGGATTTTCGGGGACAACCTGGAGGACGAGATGGGCCACATGCGGTACCTGGGATTCTACCTGGCGTCCGGTGTGGGGGCGGGGTTGATCCATGTGCTGGCCGCGCCCGGGTCGGCGATCCCGACGGTGGGCGCGTCAGGGGCGATTGCCGGGGTGATGGGGGGCTACCTGTTGCTGTTCCCGAGGGCACGGGTGGATATCCTGGTGATCCTGGTCATCTTCTTCAAGATCTTCCCGGTGCCGGCCTGGCTGATGCTGGGCCTGTGGTTCGTGTTCCAGTTCTTCGGAGGTATCGGGGCCGATCCGGATGCCGGGGGCGTGGCCTATTGGGCGCATGCCGGGGGGTTCGTCATCGGCTTCGTGTTGTGCCTGCCGCTGTTGTGGCGGCTGGGCGGGGTCGCGTTCTGGATGCGGACCCACGGGTCTCCACCGCACCCACAGGCGACGTACCGGGTGTCGAAGACGCGAATCCCGAAGGTGCCGCGCCGGCGGTGAAGCCCGGTATCAGCCGTCGTTGCGGATGATCTTTGCGAAATTGGCGAAGAGGTTGCCGTTGCCGCAGATCACGCCCTTGCTGTCGAAAATGCCGGCCTCGGGCTGGATGGCTTCGACCAGGCCGCCGGCCTCGCGCACGATGACAAGGCCCGCGGCCATGTCCCAGGGGCTGAGCCCGCGTTCCCAGTAGCCGTCGTAGCGGCCCGCGGCCACGTAGGCGAGATCGAGCGAGGCCGCGCCCCAGCGGCGCACGCCGGCGCAGACGGGCATCAGGCGGGCGAGATCCTGCAGGGTGGCCGGCAGGTTGGGGGAATGGGCGAAGGGCACGCCGGTGGCATAGATGCTTTCGATCATCGCGTTGCGCCCCGAGACGCGCAGGCGCTGTTCGTTCATCCAGGCGCCGGCGCCCTTTTCGGCGAAGTACATTTCGTCCTTGGCGGCGTCGAACACCACGCCCGCCACGACCTGGCCCTTGTGTTCCAGGGCGATGGACACGGCCCAGTGCGGCAGGCCGTGCAGGAAGTTCGTCGTCCCGTCCAGCGGGTCGACGATCCAGCGGCGGGTGGGGTCTTCCCCCGGGGTCTCGCCGGTTTCCTCGCCCAGCCAGCCATAGGTCGGTCGGGCGCCCAGCAGTTCCTCGCGCAGGATGTTTTCGGCCGCGATGTCAGCCTTGGACACGAAATCCCCGGCGCCCTTGGACGACACCTGCAGGTTCTCGACCTCGCGGAAATCCTTGACCAGCGACCGCCCGGCCTTGCGGGCTGCCTTGATCATGATGTTGAGGTTCGCGCTGCCAATCATCGGGGAACTCCTGTCAGGTCAGATCGGGCGTATACGCGTCGGATCGGGACTTGCCAAGGGCCGCATCGCCGCGTCACGGGTTGCGCCCGGGGCCGGCGGGCACCACCTTGGCGGCGACCACCAAGGGGAGACAACCACATGTCCAACACCATGCGCCGTATCGTGCTGGCCAGCCGGCCAAGTGCTGCGCCCGAGCCTGCCAACTTCCGCCTTGAAGAGGTGGCCCTGCCCGAACCCGGCCCCGGCGAGGTGCTGGTGAAGGTCGAGTACATGTCGCTGGACCCCTACATGCGCGGGCGGATGAGTGCCGCGAAATCCTATGCCACCCCGGTCGAGATCGGAGATACCATGACCGCCGGTGCCGTGGGCGAGGTGATTGCCTCGAACTGCCCCGATTTCGCGCCGGGCGACAAGGTGCTGGGCATGTTTGGCTGGGCGGACCACGGGTGCCTGCCGGCCAACCAGCTGCGCAAGCTGGACCCGGGTCACGGGCCGATCAGCACCGCGCTGGGTGTGCTGGGCATGCCGGGGATCACCGCCTGGTACGGGCTGAACTTCATCGGGCAACCCAAGGCGGGCGAGACCCTGGTGGTGGCCGCGGCGACCGGACCGGTGGGATCGATGGTCGGACAATTGGCCAAGGCCAAGGGCCTGCGCGTGGTCGGCATTGCAGGCGGGGCGGAGAAATGCACGCTGGCGGTGGACACCTTCGGGTTTGACGCCTGCCTCGATCACCGGGCCTATCCGGATGCGGCCAGCCTGTCGGCGGCCCTGAAAGAGGCCTGCCCCGATGGCATCGACATCTATTATGAGAACGTCGGCGGCAAGGTGCTGGCGGCCGTGCTGGAGAACATGAACCCCTTCGGCCGGATCCCGGTCTGCGGCATGATCGCCTGGTACAACGGTGCAAGCGCCGACGACATGCCCCTCGCCGGCGCCTGGCGGTCGATCCTGACGAACTTCCTGCATGTCGAAGGCTTCATCATCTTCAACCACTACGACAAGTTCGGCACATTCGCCGCCGAGGTCGGCCCGAAGGTGGCCGCCGGAGAGATCCGCTATCTCGAAGACGTGGCCGAGGGGCTGGAAAACGCGCCCGGGGCCTTCATGGCCATGCTCAAGGGCGGCAACACCGGCAAGCAGATCGTCAAGGTCGGCTGACGGACCATTGGTCCAAGAAAATTAGCATAATTTTCTTGGACCAACAGGATTTTCGCAGAAAATCCTCGCCCCTCACGCCCCCTGCAACTTGACCGCCTCGGTCCGCGCCAGCTCGACCAGCCGCTGCACGAACGGCTTGTCCCGGTCCTCCGATCGCACCGCCGCGTAAAGCCCGCGCGTGATCCCGGCCTCGGTCAGCGGCCGGGTGACATAATCGGACGAATACTTGACCTCGCGCACCACCCAGTCCGGCAGCACCGCCACGCCCCGGTTCGAGGCCACCAGCAGCAGGATCACCGCCGTCAGCTCCACCTGCCGGATCGAGCCGGGTTCCACCTTGGCCGGGATCAGCAGCTGGCTGAACACGTCCAGGCGCGACCGCTCCACCGGGTAGGTGATCAGCGTCTGGCCCCGGAAATCCTCGGCCTCGACAAATGGCTTCTGCGCCAGGGGATGCCGGGCCGAGGCCACGAAGACCGGCGCATAGTCGAACAGCTTCAGGAACTCGACCCCCGGCAGATCCTCGGGATCGGACGACACCACCAGGTCGACCTCTTCCTTTGTCAGCGCAGGCAACGCGTCAAAGGCCAGCCCCGGCCGGATGTCCACGTCGATATCGGGCCAGTCCTTGCGGAAAGCCTCAAGCACCGGAAACAGCCACTCGAAACAGGCGTGGCACTCGATGGCAATGTGCATCCGCCCGCTGCGCCCCGCCCTCAGGCCCTCGAATTCCTCGGTCGCCGCCTCGACCTGCGGCAGGATCTGTTCCGCCAGCCGCAACAGCCGCATCCCCGCCGCCGACAGAGTCATCGGCTTCGACCGCCGCACGAACAGCTCCACCCCGGCCTGCTCTTCCAGCCCCTTGATCTGGTGGCTCAACGCGCTTTGCGTGATGTTCAGCTGCTCGGCCGCCCGGGCCAGCCCGCCGCAATCGTGGATGGCCTTGATCGTGCGCAGATGGCGAAACTCAAGATGCACTTTAGACAAACCTCATCTTGTTCTTGAAGAATATGAATTAGCCTCACTTACCGTCTTCGTCTACACAGAAGGTCAGACCCAAAGGACTCCTCCATGACCCTGCCCGAGATCTCCTTCGAATTCTTCCCCCCGCGCGACCTCGAAGCGTCGTTCCGCCTGTGGGACACCGTCCAGGTGCTGGCCCCCCTGGCACCGCGCTTCGTGTCGGTCACCTATGGCGCCGGCGGCACCACGAGGGACCTGACCCGCGACGCCGTGGCCACGCTGCACAAGCATTCCGGCCTGACCGTCGCCGCCCACCTCACCTGTGTCAACGCCACGCGCGATGAAACGCTGGCCATCGCCCAGGGCTTCGCCGAAGCCGGCGTGCGCGACATCGTCGCCCTGCGCGGCGACCCGCCCAAGGGCGAAACCGGATTCACGCAATATCCCGGCGGATTTGCCGACAGCTGCGAGTTGATCGCCGCCCTCAAGGACGCCGGCCCCTTCACCATCCGCGTCGGCGCCTACCCCGAAGCGCATCCCGAGGCCGCCGATGCCCAGGCCGATGTCGACTGGCTCAAGCGCAAGATCGACGCCGGCGCGTCCGAGGCCCTGACCCAGTTCTTCTTCGATCCCGAAACCTTCTTCCGCTTCCGCGACCGCTGTGAAAAGGCCGGCATCGACGCCCCGATCGTGCCGGGCATCCTGCCGATCGAGAACTGGAAGGGCGTGCGCCGTTTCGCCGAGCGCTGCGGCACCTCGGTCCCCGCCGCCCTGGACGAGGCCTTTGCCGCGGCCGAACGCGACGACCGCCAGGACCTGCTGGCCACGGCCATCTGCACCGAGCTCTGCTCGGACCTGCTGGACGGTGGCGTCGACAAGCTGCACTTCTACACGATGAACCGGCCCGAGCTGACCCGCGACGTCTGCCACGCGCTTGGCGTGACCCCCAAGGCCAGCCTTGAAAACGTCGCGTGAGCAACGCGCAAGAATGTCGCGTGAACAACGCGCAAAAGTAATGTGAGCAACGCTTGAAAGCGATCTGATCGAGGCCCCGGCCACCGATCCTGACCCAGACAAACGGGGCCTCTTTCGGGGTCCCGTTTTGCTTTGGATACGCAGCGTCAGCCTTGCCGCAGACAAGGGCTTCCCTACCCTGCCCGCATCAAGGGAGGACGTCATGACCGAAGCAAAATCCATCGCCGACCTGGTACCAGTGGCCAAGATCGCCTCGATGACCGGCCTGGAATTCATGCAGGGCATGTTCGAGGGCCGCTTCCCCCCGCCGCCCATCGCCGTCACCATGGGCTTCACCGGGCATGAGGTCTCGGACGGCCGGGCGGTCTTTCACGGCACGCCCGAGTTCCACGTCATGAACCCGATCGGCAGCGTGCACGGCGGCTGGTACGGCACCATCCTCGACAGCGCGATGGGCTGCGCGGTGATGACCAAGCTGCAGGTCGGCCAGGCCTATACGACATTGGAATACAAGGTGAATATCACCCGGCCCATCCGACCCGGTACGCCGGTCGAATGCTGGGCCCAGGTCGATCACGCCGGCCGGTCCACCGCCGTCGCCCACGGCGAGATCCGCGGCCTTGACGACGGCAAGCTGTATGCCACCGGCTCGACCACCTGCATCATCATGACCGCTGCGTCATGAGTATCGCGGGCAGCTGAAGCCGGCCCGCCCCGGCCAAAGCAGGTCCCAACGGCCCTAAAGCTCGTCGAACCCCAGGTAGAAACGGTTCCAGGTCGGCGAGATCAGGATCTCGTTCAGGCAGGCCCGCGCCGGCATCTCGGCCACGAACCGGATCGTCGCGCCCAGGTCCTCGGCCTGCAGCATGCGATCCATCTGCTCTTGCGACGGCGGCACGGGCCGCGATTGCAGGATGTCGGTGGCCACCTCTCCGGGCATGATCACGGTCGAGCGGATGCCGTTGGCACCTTCTTCGATATTGATCGATTCGCTCAGGGCCACCACGGCGTGCTTGCTGGCGTTATAGGCCGCGCCGGTCAGCCGGGTGGCGTATTTGCCCGCCCAGCTCGACACCAGCATGACCACCCCGCCACCCTGCGCGCGCATCCCCGGCAAGACGGCCCGGGTGGCGTGGAAGACCCCGTTCAGGTTGACATCGACCACCCGGGACCAATCCTCGGTGCTGACCTTGGCAAGGCTCCGGTCCGGCACGTTGGTCCCCGCACTGGCCACCAGGATGTCCACCGGCCCGATCTCGTCGGCCGCCGCCCCGATGGCCTGGGGGTCCGCCACGTCCAGGGCCAGGGCTCGGCCGCCGATCTCGCGGGCAAGCGCTTCCAAAGGGTCGGCCCGCCGGCCCGACACCACAACCTGCGCCCCAGCCGCCGCCAGGGCCCGCGCCCCGGCCGCCCCGATCCCGGTGCCGCCTCCGGTGACCCAGGCCACCTTGCCGCTCAATGTCATGCCGATCCTCCTCTTGCGTCCAAAGAAGGCTATCGGCCCGGCCTGCCCCCGTCCAGCACGGGGGCCCCCATCCCGCAAGGCCCCCGTCCATGGCAGGCTCCGAACACCCGCGCCCGGACCGGGAGCCCGCGGGGTGGGTGGGTGGGAGCGGGCTCCCGGTCCGGTCCGACCGTCAGGCCTGGCCCCGCATCATCGACCAGATCGCCGACATCCGCTCGCCCCATGTCTCGGGCACATCCACCCGCGGCGGCACCGTCTCGTGCAGCCGTTCGGACCGATCCCGCCCGACCTCGCGCGGGGCGCGCAGCACCATCACCTTGGCCCAGCCCCGCCAGGCCCCGATCGAGCGCGCCTGCGCATCGCAGGGAAACCGCGCCCTCCAGCCCTCGGGCAGGGGCAGCCCGCACTCCTCGGCCCGCTCCAGCATCCACACCAGAGACACGTTCGACCGCGGCCGCGCCTCCGACACCCCGTCCAGCTGCCCGCCCACATCGCCATGGGTGCCCGAGAACCACACCTGCTCCAGCCGGCCCTTCCAGCCCGGCGGCGTCCTCCACATCACCGGCTCATAGGCCAGCCGCGTTTCATCCAGGGCCAGTGCCTGGAACCCTGCCTTCACCGACGGCCCCAGGTTGTGGTTGTGATAGGAATGCCGGCTGCGCACCAGCCGCCACAGGATCGGCACCCGCAAGCCCAGCGCCTTGACCGTATCCCAGACCCCCACCATCTCGATCTCGACCGCCCCGTGAGGATGGCAATACTGCCGCGAAAACGCCGCCGCCGCATGGCCATAGGGGTTCTGTTCATAATGACGATAGGCCATCCGCACGTTGCGGTGGGTCGCATGTTCCGGCGTCAGCAGCCCCACCATGTCGATCACACCGGCCAGCGACCGCGCCGCGAAGGCCCCGCGCGAGAACCCGAACAGGAAGATCCGGTCCCCCGGCCGGTAGCGCGAGGCCAGCTTGCCATAGGCCCGCCGGATCTTGCGGCTGGTGCCCTTGCCCTGCAACACGTCCAGCGTCGTCCGCCAGTTCGGCCACTGCACGCCCTTCTCGTAATGCACCAGCAGCGGAGCCCCCACCTCGGCGCACAGCTTGTAGACCAGCCCGGCATTGGTTTCCTGCCCGGGCTCGAGCGTGGACATCGTGCCGTCCATCACGATCACATGGACCCGCCCGGGCCGGTCCCGCACCTCTGGCGCCGGCTCGGTCCGCGTCAGCAGGCCCAGCCAGCGCGAGACGTGATCACTCAGCGGCGACCGGGGCATCCTTCAGCATTTCCCATACCTTCATCGGCGTGAACGGCATGTCCGCCTGGCGCACACCCAGGTCCCACAGCGCATCCTGCACCGCGTTCGACACGGCAGCCAGGGCACCCACGGTGCCCGCCTCGCCGCAGCCCTTCATGCCCATCAGGTTGGCCTTGGACGGCACCGGTTCCGAGGTGAACGACACCATCGGCATGTCGCTGGCCCGGGGCATCGCGTAATCCATGAAGGTGGCCGTCAGCAACTGGCCGTCCTCGTCATAGACCACGTGTTCCGTCAGCGCCTGGCCGACACCCTGGGCCACCCCGCCATGGACCTGGCCCTCGGCCAGCATCGGGTTGATCAGGTTGCCGAAATCGTCGACCACGGTGTAGCGGTCCAGCGTCACCACGCCGGTGTCGGGGTCGATGACCACCTCGGCCACGTGGCAGCCATTGGGATAGGACCGGCCCGGCAGCTCGGCCGTTTCCTGGTGCACCAGCAGATCGTCGCGGCCATCCGCCCGGGCCATCTCGGCCGCCTCGATCAGGGTGGGCGTCATGTTCGACCCCGGCGCGCGGAAGGTTTCGGCATCGAAACTCACGTCTTCGGGCGCGACCCCCATCTTGTCGGCCAGGTAGGGCACGTAGGCCGCCACCATCGCATCGACAGTGGCCAGTGTGGCCGTGTTCTGCGTGGTCACCGACCGGGACCCGCCGGTGCCCCCGCCCTTGGCGATCAGGTCGCTGTCGCCCTGCACCACGCGGATCAGGTCCGCCGGGATACCGGTCTGGTCGGCAAGGAACTGGGCGAACACGGTTTCGTGCCCCTGCCCGTTCGATTGTGTGCCGACATAGATGCTCACCGTGCCATCCTCGTGGAATTCGACCTTCGCGGTTTCGGAAGGATCACCCAGAATGCTTTCAATATAGTAACAGATCCCCTGGCCGCGCAGCATTCCCTTGTCCATGTCGCCCGCCCGCCGGGCGGCAAAGCCCGCCAGGTCGGCCTCGGCCACCGCCCGAGACATCACCTTGTCGAAATCGCCCACGTCGTAATTTTCGCCCGTGGCCGAGACATAGGGGAACTGGTCGGGCTTGATGAAATTGATCCGGCGCAGCTCCATCGGGTCAAGCCCCAGCTCGCGCGCGGCCCGGTCCATCACCCGTTCCAGCACGTAGATCGCCTCGGGCCGGCCGGCCCCCCGGTAGGCATCGACCTGGGCGGTGTTGGTGTAATAGCCCTCGACCGCCAGCCAGGTGGTCTGCACGTCGTAGGTGCCCATCAGCACGCGGGCGAACAGCTGGGTCTGGATCGGCTGGCCATAGTTCGAATTGTAGGCCCCCAGGTTGCACCGGGTGGTCACCCGGTAGGCGGTGATCCGGTTGTCGGCGTCAAAGGCCAGTTCGGCCAGCGAGACCAAGTCACGGCCGCCATTGTCGGCCATCATCGCCTCGGACCGGTCCGCCATCCAGCGCACCGGGCGGCCCAGCAGCCGGGCCCCCAGCGCGACCGAGAAATACTCGGGGTAAGGGCCGGATTTCATGCCAAAGCCGCCGCCCACATCCGGGTTGGTAATGCGCACATCGTCCGGTGAAACGCCCAGGGCGCTGGCCAGCAAGGCCTTCATGCCCCAAACACCCTGCCCGTTGAAGGCCAGGTGGATGCGGCCGTCCTGCATCTCGGCGTAACAGCCGCGCGGCTCCATCGAGTTCACGATGATCCGGTTGTCGCCCACCTCCAGGCTGACGGTTTTCGCGGCCGCGGCAAAGGCGGCCTCGGTGGCCGCCTCGTCGCCCAACCCCCAGTCGAAGGCCAGGTTGTCGGGGGCCTCGTCATGCAGGGTGGCCCCGCCCCGGGCCAGGTCCAGCTTGGCCGGCAGGTCCTCCAGGTCGTATTCGATCAGCTCGGCGGCATCGCGCGCCTGGGTCAGCGTTTCGGCGAATATAACGGCCATCGGCTCGCCCACGTAGCGCACCCGGCCCTTGGCCAGCATCGGCCGCAAGGGGGCCGCCCCCATGGTCCCGTCGCGGTTGTCCACCACCGTCCCGGGCAAGGCGATGTCGACACCTGCGGCTTCCATGTCCTCGATGGTGTAGACGGCGACCACCCCCTCGACCTGCCGCGCCTCGGCCACGTCAAGCGAAACGATGGTGGCATGGGCCACCGGGCTGCGCAGGTAAAAGGCATGCAGCGCATCGACAGGCGCGATGTCATCCACGTAGCGGCCCTGGCCGGTGAGAAACCGCTGGTCCTCGACACGCTTGACGGGCTGGCTCTTGCCGAACTTGTCCATCATCATCCTTCCTGAGATCTGGCGTGCCTGCGACACTAGCCGCGCGACAGGCCTTGTCCAGTGACAGGCTTGCAACGGGCTCCCGAACCCGGGGCGGTGGACATGGCTTGAATGCGGAAAGTGCAGATGGCGCGCCCAGATGCCCTGGGTCGTGGCCCGTGGCAATGCGAGTGCCGTGGGTATTTATGAAGAGAAAGAAGCAGGAACGAAGCGCCCTGATCCCTCGCCGGCCGCACAAAATCGGCGGTGCCTACGAGGCGATCAGGGCCGCTTCTTCCTCTTGCGGTCATCGGCTCCCCAGCCTGTACCGCAGGATCAGAATGACCGATCCCGGTTAAGAAAGCCTTTCTGCTTCTTTCTCTTTTCAAATACCCACATCCGACGCACCCACGGGCAATCCGGCCGGGCGGCAAGAAATAGCCGCTGCCACCTTCCCCTTGCCCGGCCCAGCAGGTAGAGGACAAAGCCGATCGTCAGGACGAAAGCGTGGGACCCATGGACAAGACATTCGACGCCGCCGCAGCCGAAAGCCGTCTCTACAAGGCCTGGGAAGAAGCCGGGTGCTTCAAGGCCGGGGCGAATGCCTCGCGCCCGGAAACCTTTTCCATCATGATCCCGCCGCCCAACGTGACGGGCTCTCTGCACATGGGTCATGCCTTCAACAACACACTGCAGGACATCCTGATCCGCTGGCACCGCATGCGCGGCTTCGACACGCTCTGGCAGCCCGGCCAGGACCATGCCGGCATCGCCACCCAGATGGTCGTCGAACGGGAACTCGCCAAGGACAAGGCCAACGCCACCCGCCGGGAAATGGGCCGCGAGGCCTTCCTGGAAAAGGTCTGGGACTGGAAGGGTCAGTCCGGCGGCACGATCATCAACCAGCTCAAGCGCCTCGGCGCCTCGTGCGACTGGTCGCGCAATGCCTTCACCATGTCCGGCGCCCCCGGCGCCCCCGCAGGCGAGGACGGCAACTTCCATGACGCCGTCATCAAGGTCTTCGTCGACATGTACTCGAAGGGCCTGATCTACCGCGGCAAGCGCCTGGTCAACTGGGACCCGCATTTCGAGACCGCCATTTCCGACCTCGAAGTCGAGAACATCGAAACCGCCGGCCACATGTGGCACTTCAAGTACCCCCTCGCCGGCGGCCAGACCTATGAATACATCGAGAAGGACGAGGACGGCACCGTCACCCTGCGCGAGACCCGCGACTATATCTCGATCGCCACGACCCGCCCCGAAACCATGCTGGGCGACGGCGCCGTGGCTGTGCACCCCTCGGACGAGCGCTATGCCCCCATCGTCGGCATGCTCTGCGAGATCCCCGTCGGGCCCAAGGACCACCGCCGCCTGATCCCCATCATCACCGACGAGTACCCCGACCCCACCTTCGGCTCGGGCGCGGTCAAGATCACCGGCGCGCATGATTTCAACGACTACGCCGTGGCCTCCCGCAACAATATCCCGATGTACCGGCTGATGAACACCTCGGGCCACCTGCGCGACGACGGCTACGATTACGCCACCTGCGCCACCCGCGCCCAGGAAATCGCCAACGGCGACAGCTTCGGCGAGAACGAGGTCGACGGCATGAACCTGGTGCCCGACCACCTGCGCGGGCTCGACCGGTTCGAGGCCCGCAAGCAGGTCGTGGCCGAGATCACCGCCGAAGGCCTGGCCGTCATGACCACCGCCGGCGACCCGCGCCTGGGCCGTGCCGCCGCCAAGGCCGAAGACCCCGACGCCCCCGTCCCCCTGGTCGAGGCCAAGCCGATCATGCAGCCCTTCGGCGACCGCTCCAAGGTGGTCATCGAACCGATGCTGACCGACCAGTGGTTCGTCGACACCGACCGGATCGTCGGCCCGGCCCTCGACGCCGTGCGCTCGGGCGAGACCCAGATCCTTCCGGAACAGGACCAGAAGGTGTACTTCCCCTGGCTGGAAAACATCGAGCCCTGGTGCATCTCGCGCCAGCTGTGGTGGGGCCACCAGATCCCGGTGTGGTACGGGCTGGACCTGTCCGCCCCCGGCTTCAGCGACGACGAAGGCGACGGCGAGCTCGACATGGTCGAACTGGGCCGCCTGCTGCAGGACGGCGGCATGGTCCATGCCGGCGAAAAGGCCCATTGCGCGGCCAGCTTCGAGGACGTCCAGCCCGGCTTCCTCGACGAGATCGCCGACATCCCGACGCCGCTCAACCATGCCCGCATCATCGAGGTCGCCGACAAGCACGAGGCCATCGCCACCCTCGCCCGCAGCCTGGCCGAGTATGAAATCAGCCAGGACCCGACCCAGCTGGTCTACCCGGTCTGGCGCGACCCGGACGTGCTGGACACCTGGTTCTCGTCGGGCCTGTGGCCGATCGGCACCCTGGGCTGGCCCGAACAGACCGAGGCGCTGCAGAAATACTTCCCCACCTCCGTGCTGGTCACCGGCTTCGACATCATCTTCTTCTGGGTCGCCCGGATGATGATGATGCAATATGCCGTCGTGGGCGAACGCCCCTTCGACACCGTCTATGTCCATGCCCTCGTCCGCGACGAGAAGGGCAAGAAGATGTCGAAATCCCTGGGCAACGTGCTGGACCCGCTGGAACTGATCGACGAGTACGGGGCCGATGCGGTGCGCTTCACCCTGACCTCGATGGCCGCCATGGGCCGCGACCTGAAACTGTCGACCCAGCGCATCGCCGGCTACCGCAACTTCGGCACCAAGCTCTGGAACGCCGCCCGCTTCGCCGAGATGAACGGGGTCTTTGCCGAACCCGCGCCCACCGCCCCGCCCGCGGCCAGCGCCACGGTCAACCGCTGGATCATCGGCGAAACCGCCCGGGTCCGGGCCGAGGTCGACGCCGCCCTGACCGCCTTCCGGTTCAACGACGCGGCGAACGCGCTTTATGCCTTCACCTGGGGCAAGGTCTGCGACTGGTACGTGGAATTCGCCAAGCCCCTGCTGTCGGGCGATGACGCGGTGGCCCAGGCCGAAACGCGCAGGACCATGCGCTGGGTGCTGGACCAGTGCTTTACCCTGCTGCACCCGATCATGCCCTTCATCACGGAAGAGCTCTGGGACGCCACCGGCCCCCGGTCCAAGATGCTGATCCACGGCGACTGGCCGGCCTACGGCCCCGAGCTGATCGACGAGGCGGCCGACCGCGAGATGAACTGGGTGATTTCCGTCATCGAGAACACCCGCTCGGCCCGGGCCCAGATGCATGTGCCCGCGGGGCTTCACGTGCCGATGATCGTGACGCAGATGGACCCGGCGGCAAAGGCGGCCTGGGAGGCCAACGCCACGCTGATCCAGCGCCTGGCCCGGATCGAAAGCCTGAGCGAGGCCGCCGCGATGCCCAAGGGCACGATCACAATCCCCGCCGAGGGCGCGACCTTCGGCTTGCCGCTGGCCGACATCATCGACATCGACGCGGAAAAGGCGCGGCTGGAAAAGACCCTGGGCAAGCTGGCCAAGGAGCTGGGCGGCCTGCGCGGGCGGCTGAACAACCCCAAGTTCGCCGAAAGCGCGCCCGAAGAGGTTGTCGAGGAAACCCGGGCCAACCTGGCCGCCCGGGAATCGGAAGAAGCCCAGTTGAAAGAGGCGCTGGCCCGTCTCTCCGAGGTCGGCTGACAGGCTGGAAACAGTGCGGGATTCGGGGTAGAATTGTCCCATGTCCCGCGCCTTCCGCTCCCTTGTCGAACGCCAGCTCCTGAAAGCCCGGGCCGAGGGCAAGCTGTCGGGTCTGGAAGGGGAAGGCAAACCGCTGCCGGACCGCAGCGGAGAGGCCATGGTCGACCCCGCCCTGTCGGCAGGCATGCGCATCATGGCGGAAGCCGGGGTCAAGCCGGAAGAATTCGGCCTGAAAGAGCAACTGGCCGAAGCGCGCCGGCAGTATGTCGGGCTCACCGATCCGGACGAAAAACGCGCGGCCATGGCGCGCATCGCCGACCTGGAGATGCGCTACAACATGGCCCGCGACGCCCGCCGCGCCTTTTTCCGGTGACAGCACCAGGCTGAAGCGGACGGCCGTGCGTATTTTTGCAAAGATGAAGACAGGGCGTGGCGCGGCCATTCCTTAACGCATCGTAAAACCGCCGCTGCAACCCTTTGATTTATATAAGGTGCGACCCTGTCCCACGCGTGGCACATCTGACACCGCCCGTCTTCATCTTTGCCCAAATACGCCGGGGGAGTCGCCGAAGGCGACGGGGGCAGAGCCCCCTTCTCACTTAAACACGGGCGCTCTTTTCTGCATTTGGGCGGTCACCACTTCCACCTGGTCCGGCTTGCCAATCAGCCCGATCTGCTCGCGGCTTTCGGCCAGCAGGACCTCGGCCCGCGCCTCAGCCTCGGCCACATCGATCAGCCGTTTCGCCGCCCGGATCGCCGACGGGCTCTTGCCCGCAATCTCTCCGGCCAAATTGCGTGCCTCGGCCAGGGGATCGCTGACGACCCGGGTCGCCAGCCCCCAGCGTTCAGCCTGCCCGGCATCGACCGGCGCGGCGGTATAGGTCAGCAGCCGCAGCACGTCGGACCGCAAGAGCCCCGGCAACAGGGCCATGCCCCCCATGTCCGGAACCAGCCCCCATTTCATCTCCATCACCGCCATCTGCACGTCCGGCGCGGCAATCCGGATGTCCGCTCCAAGGGCCAACTGCAGCCCACCGCCGAACACCGCCCCCTGCAGCGCCGCGATCACCGGCACCGGCACCCTGCGCCAGGTCATGGCGACTTCCTGCATGTAATTGGCATCCGCATGGGTCCGCTTCATCAGCCAGCTCTCCACGTCCATCCCGGCCATCTTGGCAAAGCTCTGCAGGTCGAGCCCCGCGCAGAAACTCCGCCCCTCGCCCGCCAGAACAACCGCCCGTGCATCCGACGCTGCAACCTCGGCCCCCGCCGCCAGGATCGCCTGCACCATCTCCTCATCCAGGGCGTTCATCTTGTCGCCCCGGGTGAGTGTCACGATCGCCACGTGATCCTCGTAGTCCACCCTTACCCGTGCCATGTCGTCTCCTCCGCCATTCCCTGGCCCCCACCCTGCCCAGCCGGTCCGCTTCCGTCCACCGAAACGCCGGGTCATCAACAGGGCTCTTGCGCATGCCCCCGCCCCGCGCAATATGCTGCGCCATGACACCGCCCCGTTACACGCCCCTGGCCCAAAGCCTGCCCGCCACCGTCCCCTTCGTCGGCCCCGAGGCGCAGGAACGCGCGCGGGGCAAGGCCTTTACCGCCCGCCTGGGCGCCAACGAGAACGTCTTCGGCCCCTCGCCCCGCGCGATTGAGGCCATGCACGCGGCCACCGACAGCATCTGGTGCTACGCCGACCCCGAAAGCCACGATCTCCGCCAGGCCCTGTCCGCCCACCACGGGGTCACGCCCGACCAGATCACCGTAGGCGAGGGCATCGACGGGCTGCTGGGCTCGCTGGTCCGCCTGACCGTCGAAAACGGCGATGTCGTGGTCACCTCGGACGGGGCCTACCCGACCTTTAACTACCATGTCGCGGGCTTCGGCGGCACGCTGCACAAGGTGCCCTACAAGGACGACACCGAAGACCCCCGGGCCCTTTTCGCCGCCGCCCGAGAGACCGGCGCCAAGCTCGTCTACATCGCCAATCCCGACAACCCGATGGGCAGCTGGAACACCGGCGCCGACATCGCCGAGGCCATGTCCGACCTGCCCCCCGACACCCTGCTGGTCCTCGACGAGGCCTATATCGAATGCGCCCCCGCAGCCGCCGCCCTGCCGATCCCCTATGACGACCCGCGCGTGATCCGCATGCGCACCTTCTCGAAGGCCTACGGCATGGCCGGCCAGCGCATCGGCTACGCCATCGGCCACCCCGAGCTGATCACCGCCTTCAACAAGGTCCGCAACCATTTCGGCGTCAACCGGCTGGGCCAGGCCGGAGCACTGGCCGCCCTCGCCGACACCGCCTGGCTGGCCCATGTGCAGGCCGAGATCGCAACCTCGCGCGACCGCATCGCCGCTATCGCCCGCGACAATGGCCTCACACCCCTGCCCTCGGCCACCAATTTCGTGGCCATCGACTGCGGCGCCGACGGCCAGTTCGCCGGCAAGGTGCTCGCAGGACTGCTAGATCAGGGCATCTTCGTGCGCATGCCCTTCGTCGCCCCGCAGAACCGCTGCATCCGCGTCAGCTGCGGCACCAGGGCCAATCTCGACGCCTTCGCCGCCGCTTTGCCCAAAGCCTTGGCAAAGGCCCGGGCCTGACAGGGCCTGACGGGGCCGGACCCGTGCCAAACCCGGCCCGGCCCCGCAAAATCACCTGACATTCACCATCACAGGGCTATTCTTGCACCACGCTCGCTAGGATCCGCCCATGTCGTCAGATGACCGGCCATCGGCCCCCGACTATACCAACGCCGCGCTCACCATGCTCGGCGTGAACCTCTTCTGGATCTTCTGCGCGCTCTGGTCGCTCCTCGGCTTCATCGCCGTGATCCTGGTCGCCCTCGGCCTCAATTACGGCATCGACCGGATCGCCGCCGCCCGCATGGCCCCGATCGAACGGGCCGACGACTGACGCCGGCCTGCTGCTTCTTTCTCTTTCCAAATACCCATGACGCACCCGCACCAGGTGGCCCGGCGCCCGGGGGCTCAGACCCCCGCGATCACCCGCGAGGCCGCCTCCAGCGCCCCGTCGCCATGGGGGATGTCCAGCGCCTTCAACCCGGCGTCGATCCCGCCCAGAAGCCCCAGGATCATGTGTCCGTTCACATGCCCCATGTGGCCGATGCGGAAGAACCCGTGCCAGGCCGGATCGCCAGGCGCGGCCATGCCCAGGCCGATGCCCAGGGTCAGGTTCAGGGTCTGGTCCACCCAGTCGCGCAACGCCGTGCCATGAGGCGCGCCCAGCCGCAGCGCCGTCACCGCGTGCGAGCGGAAGGCCGGGTCGGACATGTTCATCTCCATCGGCCCGTCCGAGCCCCAGGCCTCGGCCGCCGCCCAGACCGCCCGGGCCAGGGTCGCGTGGCGCGCCCAGATGTTCTCGATGCCTTCCTCGTTGATCATGTCCAACGCCTCGCGCAGAGCATAAAGATGATGGGTCGGCGCCGTGCCCCCGAAATACTCGTAGAAGAACTCGGGATCCGCCCGCGGCGACCAGTCCCAGTACCGGCTGACCCGCGGCATCGCCTTGCGCACGGCCTCGGCCTTGTCGTTGAAGAACACAAACCCCAGACCCGGCGGCGTCATCAGCCCCTTTTGCGAGCCGGTGACCATGACGTCGGCCCCCCAGTCGTCCATCTCGAAGCGGTCGCAGCCCAGCGAGGCAATGCAATCGACCATCAGCAGCGCCGGGTGGCCCAGGTCGTCCAGCACCTTGCGCAGGCCGGGCACATCGTTGCGGATCGAACTCGAGGTATCCACGTGCACCGCCAGCACGGCCTTGATCTCGTGCGCGGTGTCGGCCTTCAGCGCATCGCCCACCTGATCCAGGTCCCAGGGCGTGCGCTTGCCGAAATCCAGCACTTGCGGCGCGCCGCCGATGCCCACGACCATGTCGCTCCAGCCCAGGCCAAAGCGGCCCGTGGCGGGCACCAGCACCTTGTCGCCCGGCGCCACGACGTTCGACACCGCCGCTTCCCAGGCCCCATGGCCGTTGCTGATGTAGATGGCCGCGCTATGCTTGGTCCGGGCGACCGACTTCAGATCGGGCACCAGGCTGGCGGCCAGGTCGACGATCGCCCCGGCATAGATGTTGGGCGCGGGCCGGTGCATGGCCTGCAGCACCCGGTCGGGCATGACGGACGGGCCGGGAATGGCCATGTAGGGGCGGCCCTGGCGAAGGCTTGGCTTGGATGTCATGGAGCGTTCCTGTAATAGCGCCGGGCACGTTAGCGGGGTCGCGGGCGGCGTCAATCCGCGAAGCGTCCCGGCCCCGGCAAACGGCACGACATGCGCAAATCGGTCGCAGACCGGCGCTGGGAACACAAGGACGGAACGCAATGGGCCTGGGACACCGGCTTAAGAACTGGGAAAGCCGCATCCGGGCGCATTACAACGTCGCCCCCACCACGCCCGAGAACCGGCGCAAGGCGCGCATCTATGCCCTGTGGTTCGATCACGAGATCTTGCGCACCGTCTGGACGAATTTCGACGAAATCGCTCCGGGCGTCTTCCGGTCCAACCACCCCACGCGCAAGCGCTTCGAGAAGATGAAGGCCATGGGCATCCACACCGTGCTGAACCTGCGCGGCGAAACCGACAGTGCCCATTACCTGCTGGAAAAGGAAATCTGCGACGACCTCGGCCTGACCCTGGTCAACGCCAAGCTGCTGGCCCGGGGGGCCGCCGTCCGGGCGGATATCCTGGACACGATCCAGAAGCTCAAGTCCCTGGACAAACCCTTCGTCATGCACTGCAAGTCCGGGGCCGACCGGGCGGGCTTTGCCTCGGCCATGTACCTGATGATCGTCGAGGGCAAGTCGGTCGCCGAGGCCCGGCGCATGCTGTCGCCGCGCTACATGCACATCCGCAACGGCAAGGTGGGCATCCTGGATTACACGCTGGATGTCTACGAGGCCCGCAACGCCCGCGACCCGATCTCTTTCGAGGACTGGATCGCCACCGAATACGATAATGCCGAGCTGCACCGCGCCTTTCACGCCGGAGATCCCCCCGCATGAGTGCCCCCTCGCCGCGCCTCTTCCGCTGGCTCTGGACCGGCTACCTCAAACCGCATGTTGCCTGGCTGCTGGTAGCCCTGCTGTTCATGACCATCGAAGGGTCGATGCTGGGGGCGCTCAGCTACATGATGCAGCCGATGTTCGACAAGGTCTTCGTGGGCGGCAGCGCCTCGGCGATCTGGAGCGTCGGACTGACGATCACCGGCATCTTCGCCCTGCGCGCGGTCTCTGGCGTCTGCCAGAGCGTGGTGCTGACGCGCATCGCCCAGCAGACCGCGGCGGCCCTGCGGCTGGACCTTCTGCGCCGGATGATGCGCCAGGACGGGGCGTTCCACATGGCCCACCCTCCGGGCTTCCTGATCCAGCGGATCCAGACGGACGTGAACGCGGTCAACGATGTCTGGCGGGCCGTCGTCACGGGCACCGGGCGCGACGTGGTGGCCCTGGTGGCCCTGATGGGCGTGGCCATCAGCGTCGACTGGCGGTGGACCGCGGTGACCTTGGTCGGAGCCCCCCTCATGGCCCTGCCCGTCGCCGCGATCCAGCGGTTCGTGCGCGGCCAGGCGCGCAGCGCCCGCGATCTGGGGGCCTCCCTGGCCACCCGGCTCGACGAGGTCTTTCACGGCATCGTCCCGGTCAAGCTGAACCGGCTCGAACGCTACCAGGCCGACCGCTTTGCCGACATGACCCAGGGCTACGTCAAGGCCGAGGTCCGGGCCGCCTTCGGCACCGCCCTGATCCCCGGCATCGTCGACCTGATGGCCGGGCTGGGGTTTCTCGCCGTGCTGGTCTTCGGCGGCTCCGAGATCATCTCGGGCGAAAAATCCGTGGGCGAGTTCATGAGCTTCTTCACCGCCATGGGCCTGGCCTTCGACCCGATCCGCAGGCTCGGCACGATCAGCGGGCTGTGGCAGGTGGCCGCGGCGGCGATGGAGCGTCTCAAGGCGCTGATGGACGCGCCCCTGGCGCTGACCTCGCCCGACGACCCCGTGGCCCCGCCCTCGGGCCTGCCGGACGTCGCACTTGACGGCGTGACGCTCAGCTACGGCGACACCGAGGTCCTGCGGGACCTCACCCTGCACGCACCGGCCGGCCAGACCACCGCCCTGGTCGGCGCCTCCGGAGCCGGCAAGTCGACAATATTCAACGTCCTGACCCGGCTGGTCGACCCAGGCGCGGGATCCGTCCGGATCGGCGGCACCGAGGCACGCTCGATGGCCCTCAGCGACCTGCGGAGCCTGTTCTCGGTGGTCAGCCAGGAAGCGCTTCTGTTCGACGAGACACTACGCGAGAACATCCTCCTGGGCCGCACCGACGTAACCGAGGCCCAATTGACGGATGTGCTGGACGCCGCCCACGTGTCGGATTTCCTGCCCCAATTGCCAAACGGCCTGGACACCATGGTCGGCCCCCGAGGCTCCGCCCTCTCAGGCGGCCAACGCCAGCGCGTGGCCATCGCCCGCGCCTTATTGCGCAAAGCACCGGTATTGCTGCTGGACGAAGCCACGTCGGCCCTGGACGCGCAATCCGAAAAGGTCGTGCAGCAAGCGCTGGATCGGCTGTCAGGGGGCCGCACGACGCTCGTCATCGCGCACCGCTTGTCCACCGTGCGCGACGCCGACCAGATCATCGTCATGGACAAGGGTCGTGTCGTTGACCACGGTACCCACGTTGCATTGCTCGCGCGCGGTGGTCTCTATGCGGACCTGTACCGGCTACAGTTCCAGGACCCGACGGACTAGGGGGCGCTGCCCCCGCCGCGGCAAGCCGCGTCTCCCCCGGGGGTATTTGCAAAGAGAAAGAAGCCATAAGCCCAGGACGTAGCGGCTACGACTGCGCAAGATCTGCTGCTTCTTTCTCTTCTTAAATACCCAATCGCTGCACATGCCATATGCGATACGCCGGGGTGACGGTCAGCGTCGGTAGTCCGAGGCCAATCGCTCGGGATCGGTTCCCATCATGTAGCGGAACATGGTCCAGAAATTGCGCAGGCCGCGCCGGAACCAGCCGTCGCGCTGATAGCGTTCGGCACTGGTGATGGCTCGGGCATCGAGCTGGCTGAAGGGCCTGGCCAGGGCGCGGACCAGGGCGACGTCTTCCATCAGGGGCTGATCCGGGTAGCCGCCCGCCTGCTCGTAGTCGGATCGGCGCATCAGCAGTCCCTGGTCACCATAGGGCAGCGAAAACCGGCGGGCCCGCAAGTTGGCCCAATACGCAGTTACGGCCGGCATCAGGCCGGTTTCGCGGAAGGACAGGCGGAAGTAGGCCGTTCCGCCTTCGTCTCTTATGTGGTCGATCACCCTGTCCGACCAGCCTGGCGCCAGTTGCGTGTCGGCGTGCAGGACCAGCACCCACTCTCCGCGTGAGGCCGCCACCCCCCGGCGCAATTGCCCCCCGCGCGAGGGCGGCCCGGTCACGATCTCGGCGCCGGCCGCGTCTGCCATTTCGACCGTAGTATCCGTCGAGCCGCCGTCGGTGACCACCAGCTCGCGGATCAGCCCGCTGGTCAGGCCCTCGATCAGGCTGTCCAGGCAGCGCGGGAGGTGCTTTTCAGCGTCCAGCGTCGGAATGACGATGCTCAGCGTGGCGGACAAGGCATACTCTCGGTTAGTCTTCGATCTGCGCATACCTATATCAAAGGCGGCCAGACACAAGATCGCAGCGCACAGGATGCGGTCTTGAACCCGACACGCTGGGCCCGCCCAGAGACCAACCCGATGACAAAAGGATCCCCGATGCCGAGCAGACGCGTATTGTCTTTCACCGGTTCCGACGCGGACCATTTCCTGCAGGGCCTGATCACGAATGATCTAACGCGCCTGGAGGACGGGCTGCTTTATGCCGCCGTTCTGACGCCCCAAGGCAAGTACCTCGCCGACTTCTTCCTGTTGCGGCGGGGTGACGCAATCCTGATGGACGTGGCCGACGCCCTGGCCGACGGGCTGATCAAGCGCCTGACCATGTACAAGCTGCGCGCCGATGTCACGATCACGCCCAGTGACCTGAACGTCCAGCGCGGCACGGGCCCCGCGCCCGATGGCGCCTTTGCCGACCCGCGCCATCCCGCCCTGGGCTGGCGGACGTATTCCGAGGCGCCCGAATCCGACGATGGCTCGGACTGGACCGCGATCCGCGTGGCCCATTGCATTCCCGAAAGCGGGGCCGAGCTGACGCCGGACAGCTACATCCTGGAGGCCGGGTTCGAGCGTCTGAACGGCGTGGATTTCCGCAAGGGCTGTTACGTGGGCCAGGAGGTCACGGCCCGGATGAAGCACAAGACCGAACTGCGCAAGGGGCTGCGCACGGTTGCCCTGGACGGCGAAGCCGAGCCCGGGACCGAGATCCTGGCGGGCGACAAATCGGTTGGCACGCTTCTGACCACGGCCGGGGCCCAGGGGATTGCCTTTTTGCGGCTGGAACGGGTCTCGGCGGGTATGCGCGCGGGGGATGCCGTGGTGTCGGTCAGCGAGGAGGCCAGCGTCTAGGGTCAGCCGGGCCTGTTGGGACCAGTCAGCAGCCGTCGGCCCGTTCCTGGGCGCGGATGGAGTCGACGCGGCTTGTGTCGGCAGCACTTAGCTGCGGGGCGCGTGTCGTGCAGGCCGAGGTGTCGAAATATTGCTGGGCCTTGGCGGTCTGGAAGCAATAGCCGTAGCCTTGGAAGATCGCGCTGCGCCGGTACCAGAGGTCAAAACAGGCGTCTCCGGACGGAACCGGGCTGGGGGTGCTGTCGGGTCCCTGGTCAAGCGTCTGGGGGCCAAAAGTCTGGGGACCGGGCGTCTGGGCCGAGGCCAGCTGGGTCGACGGCGAGGGCGGGCCGACAGGGTCCGTTTGGGTCTGGAGTGGATCTGTGGGTGCGTCGGCCGGGACGCTGCTTGCAGGGGCCATACGGGCGGCCGCCTGCCCTGCCTTCAGCTGGGCCAGCTTTTCCGCGGCCAGGGCGGAAAGATCTGGCGGCCGTCAAAGCGTTGAAGATATTGATCGAAAACGGCGGGGCGGTTGCGGGTCTGGATGACGGCCCAGGTGTCTCGGGCATCGACACACGAGACCTGTGGCGCCGCAGCTGGGGCGGTGTCGGCCCCGGGCATGACGAAGCTGCCCCGCCCGGGAGGCTGGAAGAAGAAATCGCCCGACATCTGGTCGGAATGGGCCGGGACCTGCGCGTGGTTCACCGATCGCGCCAGGGCGCGCAGGTCGGCGCGGTCCCTGCGGGCGATGTCGGGCAGGCCAAGTCCCGGTTGCCCTAACAGGGGCAAAAGCGCGCGGGTGAAGACCGAATTGGGATTCTCGTCGGCATTGAAGGCGCGGCGATAGACGTCGAGGCCGGTCAGGACCTCGAAGCCTGCGTCTTGAAGGGCCAGGCCCATGGCGCGGACATCGTCCCGGGCCTTTTGCAGGGGGGGTGACGTTCTGGTAGGCGTCGATGCCCACCACCAGCGCCAGGCGCTTGGCCCAGGCCGGAGACGCCACTGCCAGGCCCAGCACGCAGGCCAGTCCAAGCACGACCTGACGCAGGTGGGTCATCACAATCCCGTTTCACCGTCACGCTTTTCCCCGGCCAGAGGCTACACGAGGGCGGGTCGGCTTGTCACCTTTGCGCCGCGCCTTTCGCCGGGCCGTGCCCTGCCATCTTGCCCCCGCCCCTAGGTCCGGGCAGAAAATCGGGTCAGGCCGGCGCACGGAGGGACCCATGCTGGAATTATACGCCGCGATCTGGCGGGTGAGCGGGCGTCGGCAGGTGATTCTGATTCTGCTGTCGATGGCGATCGCGGCGCTGGCGGCGGTGCCGCTGAGCTACCAGAAGGACATCATCAACGAGCTAACCGACGACCAGATCTCGCAGAGCCTGCTGATCGAGCTGTGCGCCGAGATGATGGGAATCATCGTGCTGAGCCTTGGGCTGAAATGGGCGCTGGGGTTCCTGGCCAACACCCTGGGCGAGGATGTCATTCGTCGCCTGCGCCGGCGGATCTACGGCGTTGCCGTGGGCGGCGGTACCGAGATCAGCGCGGGAACGGCGACGACGATGGTGTCGGCCGAGGCCGAAGAGCTGGGAAAGTTCGCGGGCAGCGCCTATTCGGAGCCGGTGGTGCAGCTGGGGACGATGGTGTCCGTGGTGGGCTATATCGCCACGGCGCAGCCCTTCCTGGGGCTGATCGCCCTGTGCATCGTGGCGCCCCAGGTGGTGCTGGTGCTGTCGACCCAGCGCGTGGTCAACCGGCTGGTGGCCGAGCGCGTGCAGGTGCTGCGGCAGGCGACGCGGGACATGGTGGAGAACGACCTGGCCGCCGAGGTCTCGGCGGTGACGACGGCGTTCGACACGATCTATGATACGCGCAGGCAGATGTTTCTGTGGAAATTGTCCACCAAGTTCGTGCTGTCGCTGATCAACGGAGCGGGCACGGTGGGGGTGCTGTTCCTGGGCGGCTGGTACGTGCTGAAGGGGCAGACGGACGTGGGCACGGTGGTGGCCGCGACCATGGGGCTTGCGCGGTTGCAGGGGCCGACCAGCTTTCTGATCGCCTTCTACCGCCAGATCAGCGCGACCCGGGTCAAGTTCGAGTTGTTGCGGGACGTGGCGATACCCAAGCCAGACCGAGAAACGGCCACGTCCCTAAGGGCGTGACCGCAGGTCTTTTGGGTATTTTTGAAGAGAAAGAAGCAGGAGCGCAGCGCCCCTGCCCCGATGCCGGCTGCCCCCATACCGGCTGGCCCCGTCAGGCGCGTTCGGCGTATTCCATCGTTTCGGTGTTGACCACGATGTCCTCGTCCTGGCCAACGAAGGGGGGCACCATGACCTTGACGCCGTTATCCAGCGTGGCGGGCTTGAAGGAGTTGGCTGCCGTCTGACCTTTGACCACCGGTTCGGTTTCGACGATCTTGCAGGTGACCTTCTGGGGCACCGTGGCGTTCAGCGCCTCTTCCTCGTGGAATTCGACGACGATGGTCATGCCATCCTGCAGGAAGGGGCGGCGGTCGCCCAGCAGGTCGACGGAAAGCTCGACCTGGTCGTAGGTCTCGGTGTCCATGAAGACGAGCATGCCATCCGTTTCGTAAAGAAACTGCATGTCCTTCTGTTCCAGCCGGACGCGTTCGACCTTGTCGGCGCTGCGGAAACGCTCGTTCAGCTTGGAGCCGTTGCGCAGGTTGCGCAGTTCGACCTGGGCGAAGGCGCCGCCCTTGCCGGGTTTGACGTGGTCCACCTTGACGGCGGCCCACAACCCTCCGTTGTGCTCGAGGACGTTGCCCGGCTTGATCTCGTTGCCATTGATCTTGGGCATGACATAAAACCTTTATGAACGGTTGATGGCCTGTTTCGGCCCCCTATATCTCCGGTGCAACGGTGTGACAAGGCGACGAAACCAACCGGCGTCCCATCTGGTGGTCGAAACAAGTTATGCACGGTTTGCATGGAAGGTATGCGAAAAGGCGGTATCCGAATCGGTCCGCATTCGTCATAAGGGGCGCCACGCCGAAAACACAAGAGCAAGAAAAACAAGGAAAACGAGATGAGAGATTTCGTTGACGGCACGGCCTTTAACAACGAGCAAGGCAACCGTGCCCGCAAATTGTTCGCGGCCGTGGTCCTGGCTGCGCTGGATGATGCCATTGCCGACGACAAGAAGTACGGCAACGGTCCTGAACAGATCGCCCGGTGGGCGCGGTCTCGGGATGGGCGCGAAGTGCTGACCTGTGCCGGCATCGACCCCAACGAGCGGGTTGTGTCGGGTCTGATGGAATTCGTTTCCAAGGGTGTGCGGACTTCGGTCGCGCTGTCCCGCGAGGAAAGCGAACGCCGTCACGCAGCTGAAGCTCAGGCCCAGGCCGCCTGACCAACGTAAGGCCACAAACGAACGACGCGCCCTGACCGGCGCGTCGTTCGTTTTTTTATGGGCTCGTTTGTGACGTAACGTCGGAATGCCGGGCTGCGAAGCGGCGGCCTAGCAACCTTGGGTTGCGGCGCGGAACTGTTCCGGATGGATGCTGCGCATAGGAAGGGCTGTCGCCCTCAGGACGTCCACCTGGTGTTTCCGCAGAAAATGGCCCGCTCGACGGCGGCGGATCATATTCCGGAAGTTCAGGCGGCTGCCGTCAATCCAGCTCCTGGGCAACCAGGGCGCGGTGGATTTCGCGCCGGACCAGCTTGCGCACATTGCGGGTGATGCGTTCGCCCAAGGCCCCCTGCAATTCCTCGCGCACGATGTCGGTGACCAGTTCGCGCAGGGTTTCCTCGTCCAGAACGGTCTCTTCCGTGTTGAAGATGTCCGCGTTGGCCTCCTGGGCCTCGCGCAGGGCTGCGGCCGCTTCGGCCTCGGCCTCTTCGTCGGAGACGTCGGCCATGTCGCTGGTGGGCCACTGCACGCTGGTCACGTTGGCAGGGGCGTCGTCTTCATCTTTGTCTTCGTCTGAAGTTGAGACCGACCGGGCGCTGGCGATCTGCGCTTCCAGCATCGCGATCTTGGCGGTCAGCGTGTCGATGGCCGCAGCGGCATCGGCGGGGATCTCGGTATCCTCGGACGGGGCGACGGGTGTGTCGCTCATCATCTCGGCAGTGGGCGTGGAAGAGGCCGGAGAGATGGCGCTGTCGAGCTCTGGGTCCGGGGCGGCCCAACCGGCCTCGCCCGAGGCCTGAGTGAGAGCATCGGCCCAGTCGGGGGTTTCGTCGTCCGTCAGGTCGTCATCGCTCTGGTCGGGCGCGATGTCGTCCTCGAGGGCGTCCTGTGCAGCCAGGTCGTGGAGGGCCGAGTCGGTGTCGGGCAAGGCAGAGACCGCTTCATCGTCCGAAGTGGTGACGAGGATCTCTTCGGCCGGGGCCAAGGTCGCTGCATGTTCCGATGGACACAGCGGCGGGTTCCACACGGACACCGGGGCCTCGACATCGGCGTCCATGTCCGCTGCTACGACGTCCTCATCCTCTTCAGCGAGCGGGTCGGGCAAGCTCGGATGCAGGATGACAGGCGCGTGGTCCTGCGGTTCGTCATCTTCAAAATCAGCGTCGGCAAGGGCAGGTGTTTCCGTCTGAACGGAAACGTCTTGCGGCTGGACCGTGTCTTGAGGGTCGACGTCGTCGGTCTGATCGCCGACCTGCGCCTCTTCCGCCTCGATATCGGGTGCGAGGGACGCGGACAGGTCGTCATCGGCGGATGGCTCGGGGGCCAGTTCTGCGATGTCCTCGTCCCGGGGACGAGCCGTCAGGTCCGGCAGGATCAGCACATCGGGCACGGCAGCGGCGGTATCGGGCTCGGCGGTTGTGTCGGTGCCATCGTCGCAGGACACCGCGGCAGGCTCGTCAGGGGCTGTCGGGTCGATCGCCATTTCGGCAAGTTCGGTGGCGTCCTCTTCGACCGTTTTCGCGCGCTCAACCCGTAGGGACCGGGCCGGCCCCCAGGCGGTTATTGCGCCGTCGGCCGCTTCGTCATCATCCCCGTGATCGGCCAGCTCTGACGAATCAGCCTTGGCCACATCCAATTCCGTGTCAGCCGCAGGTGCCTTTGCCACGTCGTCGGCCACCAATACGTCATCGGGGGCCGCATCCTGTGGCGCGCCATCCTTCTCGACATCCGGTTCGGCAGGGGCCGTATCGACGTCCATCACGCGCAACGCCGGCGTCAGGACCAACTTGTCCGGCACCGCAGGCGTGGCCACGGACGTGGGCGCCAGGGTCTTGCGTGTTTCTTCCGATACCAACCGCCTGATCGAGGTCAGTACGTCCTCGATTTCGACGTTCGTCACTGGGTCTGTCATTCTTACTGCTACCGTTCTGCCCCTTGGCGAAAGGATACCCGCACGAAAATCGTCACACAACAGAAAGGGAGAATTGTTATTCTTTCCCTATGGCCCGCAACACGCGGTCCAGTTCCCGGCCCTGCTTGCTTTGCAGGCTGGGTGCGTTCTTGACGGCATTGTAATAGGCCGAAACGTCGTAAAGTGGCACGTTCAGGCCCAGGCGCTCGGCGCTCAACAGGCCCTGGGCGGCCACCAACCGGTAGGCTGCCACGTAGCGGTCCGCCTGTGCAGAGATCAGCGCTGCCTGCGCATCCAGCAGTTCCTGTTCGGCTGTCAGCACGTCAAGCGTCGTGCGCGAGCCCAGCCGGGCCTCTTCGCGAATCCCGTCAAAGGCCACCTGCGCGGCGCGCACGCGTTCCTCGGTCGACGAGATGGTGGCCCGGGCGACTTCCAGCGCGACGAAAGCGGCGGCGACTTCCTGTTCGACCGCGCGCTGGGTGGTCAGCAGGTTGCCCCTGAGTGCATCGCGCGAGGCAATGGCCCGGCGCACCTGCGAGGTCAGCGCCCCGCCCTGGTAGATCCGCTGGCTGACACTGACCGACGCGGTCACGGTGTCGCTGTAGACCTCGTTGTCGAACGTGTTGCTGACCCCGGCCTCCAGCCCCAGCCGCACGCTGGGCAGAAGCGTGGCGCGGGCGACGTTGACGGTGATGTCGGCGGCCGAGATCTGGCGTTGCAGCGACTTGATATCGGGGTGGTTCTGGATCGAAATCGCCTGCGCCCGGTCGATGGTGTCGGGGCGGCCGGGGATGTTCGGCGAGGGCGCCAGGTTGCCCGCCGGGCGGCCGACCACCTGCACAAAGATCGCCTGGGCGGTGACGACATCGCCGCGGGCGATGGCCACGTTGCTGTCGGCCGCGGCCAGGCGCGATTCCGACAGGGCGACGTCGGTCCGGGTAACCTCGCCCACCTCGAACCGATCGCGCGAGGCCCGCAGTTCCTCTTCCAGGACGCGGCGGTTGTTCTGGGCCAGGCTCAGGAATTCATTGGCCCGCACCAGGTTCATGTAGGCCTGCACGGCATTGAACAGCACGGTCTGTTCGATCGAGCGCAAGGTCTCGCGCGAGGCCAGGACGGTTTCCTGGGCGGCCCGGATGTTCAGCTTGGACGCGCCGCCATCATAGAGCAGCTGGGTGCCGGACAGGCCGATCGCGCCGGTGCTGGTATCGACGCTGTTGCGGCCGAACCCCTGGTTCCGGTCGATCCAGTTGCGGCTGAACGAGGCCGACCAGTCGATGATCGGGCGCAGGGCAGACAGGGCAATGGCCACGTCTTCGTCCGCGGCACGCAGCAGGGCGCGGTTCTGTTCCAGAAGGCCGCTGTTGACATAAGCGCTGGCCATGGCGTCGGACAGCACTTCGGCCGAGGCCGGCCCCTGCGCGACCACGCAGGCCAGAACCATGGCCGTTCCACTCTTGCGGATCCGGTTGAAAATCTTCGACATGCCCACCACTGCTTTCCCGATACGCCTCGCGCCTTGGACGCGTTTTCGGCAAAGCTTAGACGACACGCACCACAATCTGAATCACGCAAGCGTGACAGCGGCGATTGTCCTGCCCGTCTGGTGCGAATTTACAACGAGAAGGCCGTTTCTTTCGCAAAACCGGGCATGACGGGAACAAATGCGTTGAATTCGTCGCGCCAGGTCAACTTCCCGTTGTGCTTGTAGCCCACCCGCAGCGTGCCCAGGGCGCCCTCGCAGAAGACCGCCGCCATCCGGCCGCCCTCTTTCAGCTGATCTATCAGGCCCGCGGGCATGGTTTCCACGCCGCCTTCGACAACGATGACATCGTAGGGCCCGTGCTCGGCCGCCCCCAGGGCCATGTCGCTTTCTTCGACGACAACGTTGTCGGCCCCGGTTTCGATCAGCAGGGTCTGGGATTCGCCGGCCAGCGATTCATCGCTTTCCACGGCCACGACGGCCTGGGCGATATGGGCGATCACCGCGGCCGAGTAGCCATAGGCACTGCCGATATCCAGCACCAGGTCGCCGCTTGTCAGATCGAGCGCGTCCAGGATCTTGCCCAGCAGGCGCGGTTCCAGGATGACCCGGTTCTTCGACACGGGGATGTGTTCGCCCACATAGGCCGTTTCGCGATAGGCGTCGGGCACGAAATCCTCGCGCGGGACGGTCAGCATGGCGTCGATGATCGGGAAACGGGTGACATCCGCCGGGCGCACCTGGGTGTCGACCATCATGCGGCGGCGGGCTTCGAAATCTGTCATGGCCTGGCTTGTCCTGACTCTTGTCGGTGACGACGTATGGACGGCTTGTCGCATATCGCCGCGCCTCCGGCAACGGCTCCGGTGGCGATCGGGGTCAGGCATAACGTCCCATGTCACCGGAATAATCGCCGGCATTTGCATCAGATTGCGCGGAACGCCCGCCTATCCCGCCCCCCGGCAGGCCTGCGGCAGCAGGTAGGGCACCCCGCTCGGTGCCGGACGGTTGACCCGCAGCGGATGGTCGTAGGCCTGGCTGAGCGTGGCATCCGTCAGCACCTGGGCCGGCGTCCCGCGGGCCAGCACCTGGCCGTCCTTCATCAGCACCACATGATCGGCATAGATCGCGGTTAAATTCAGGTCGTGCATCACCGTGATCACCCCGCCCCCGCGCGCCGCGTAATCGGCCAGCAGGTCCATGACGACGAACTGGTGCCCGATATCCAGGCTCGACACCGGTTCATCCAGGAACACCCAGGACGGGGTGTCGTCCTGCACCGGATGCCAGACCTGGGCCAGCACCCGGGCCAGTTGGGTCCGCTGCTGCTCGCCCCCCGACAATTCGTGGTAGAACCGCTGGGCGTAGCCCTCCAGCCCCAGCCGCGCCAAGGCGGCCTCGGGGATGCCCGGCTCGGACGCCCAGGGGCCAGCGGAATGGCCCAGGCGCACGACCTCCAGCACCGTGAAGGGAAAGGCCACCGTGGTGCTTTGCGACTGCACCGCCCGGACCGAGGCCAGCTCCCACGGTTGCATCCGGGCAATGTCCCGCCCGTTCAGCTCCATCTGGCCGGTGGCCGCAATCTCTCCGGTCATGGCCTTCAGCAGGGTCGACTTGCCCGACCCGTTCGGTCCGACAATGGCCGTGATGCGCCCGTCCTGGGCCGCGAAGTCCAGCCCGTGCAGGATCTCGCGCCGGCCCAGGGTGACGTGGATTTCTTTGCCGATCATGGTGTTACAGCCCCAGCGTGGTGCGGCGTCGCAGAAGGATCGCCAGGAAGACCGGCGCGCCGATGACGGCGGTGACGATGCCGATGGGCAGCTCGGCCGGAGCGACGATGGACCGGCTGATCATGTCCGCCCCCACCAGCAGGGTCGCGCCCAGCAGGGCGGCATTGGGCAGCAGCGCCCGGTGGTCCGGCCCGGTGGCCAGGCGCAAAAGGTGCGGCACGACGATGCCGATGAACCCGATGCCCCCCGACACGGCCACGGCCGCGCCCGTGGCGGCGGCCACCACCAGGATGGCCAGGCGCTTGACCCGCTGGACCGAGATCCCAAGGTGCATCGCCGTGGCCTCTCCCAGGGCCAGCCCGTTCAGCCCGCGCCCCAACGAGGGCGCCACGGCCAGCGCCAGCAGAATGATCGGGGCGGCCGCCAGCACCTTGGTCCAGGTCGCCCCGGCCAGCGAGCCCATGCCCCAGAAGGTCAGGTCCCGCAATTGCGCATCGTCGGCCATGTAGACCAGCACGCCGGAAAAGGCCCCCACCAGCGCGGCCAGGGCGATGCCCGCCAGCAGCATGGTCGCAACCGAGGTGCGGCCTCCATGAGTGGCCACGCGATAGAGCAGGACGGTGGAAACCCAGCCCCCCACGAAGGCCGCGATGGAAATGATGTAGGATCCCAACGCCTCCTGCAGGGCCAGGGGCAACAACCCGCCCAGCACGATGGCCAGGATCGCCCCAAGCCCAGCCCCCGCGCTGACCCCCACGATGCCCGGATCGGCCAGCGGATTGCGAAAAAGCCCCTGCATCAGCGCCCCCGACACGGCCAAGGCAGCACCGACCAGCACCCCGAGGATCAGCCGGGGCAGCCGGATGTCGACCAGCACGATCCGGTCCAGCGCCGACAGCTCCTGCCCCGTGGCCAAGGCCCGGATCACCGGCCAAAGCGCCGTCCCAGTCGCCCCCGACGACAGCGAGATCACCGACACCACGACCAGCAGCAGGGCCAGCACAACGGTCAGCCGCCGGGCCGTCTGCACCCGATCGACCGGCCGGACGCGACCCGGGGCCAGCCCCTCCGCGATGCTCATTCGTGCAGGGCCGAGCTGAGCGCGCTCACCGCCTCGGCCACGCGCGGACCGAAGCCCAGCAACAACATGCCGTCCATGCGGATCACCCGGCCCGTTTCGGCCGCCGCCGTGGTCGATATCGCCGGCATCGCAAACAGCGCCTCGTCCGTCAGCCCGTGGTCGCCCACCCGGTCCATCATCAGGACCACGTCGGGATTGGCGCGCGCGATGGCCTCGTCGGACACCGGCTTGTAGCCCTGGATGCCGTCCATCACGTTGCGCCCGCCGGCCATGGCGATGATCCCGTCGGCCGAGGTCCCCGCCCCGCCCGCCATGATCCGGCCATCGGCGGCGGACAGGATGAACAGCACACCCGGCGCGTCCCCGGTCACCGGGCGGGTCGCGGCCTGCAACCGCGCGGTGACATCCTCGGCCAGCGCCTGCGCCGCCACGGGCTGCCCCAGAGCGTCGCCGACCGTGAGAATTTTCCGCGCCACACCGTCGATGGTGTAGGACTCGGGCACCTTCACGAAGGTCACCCCGGCCGCCTCAAGCACCTCGATCGTCTCAGGTGGCCCGGCGTTTTCTTCCGCGATGATCAGATCGGGCGCCACCGACAGAACGCCTTCGGGCGACAGGGCCCGGGCATAGCCGACGTCAGGCAGGCCGGTCACCTCGGGCGGGAAATTCGAGGTCGTGTCCCGGGCGATGATCCGGTCCTGCTGGCCCAGGGCATAGATGATTTCGGTCACTGCCCCACCGATCGACACGATCCGGCCCGCTGGCCCATCGGCGGCCGCGGCCGGACCGGCCAGGATGGCGGCCAGGCCCAGGACGCATGCAACATCACGCATCAAACGGGGCATTAAACGGCCTCCTCGATCTCAAGCCCCGGCAGGTCCGCGACGATGGAGCCCCAGGCCGGGCGGCTGTCGTTGTCGTCCGTCTTGCGCCCGAAGATCTGCAGGATCAGCCCGCCCTCGGCATCGAAGGCCTCCAGCGACACCGCATCGCCCCGCTGGGTCGGCTTGGTCACGGCCCAGACCTCGGCAATATGATCGGCCCGCAGGTGCAGGTTGAACCCCGGATCCAGCACGTTGAACCACGGCCCCATGACCTTGAGCGTGTCACACCGCCCGCCGTGGATCTCGATGCAGCCCCGGTTGCCGACAAAGACCATCACCTCGGCCCCGGCCTGCGACACCGCCTCGAAGGCCCGGGCCACGGCGTCCGGCGCGACCCGGCGGACAAAGGGCGCCCCCGCGATCCGGTAGGCCCCCAGCCGGTTCATCCGCAGCTTCGAGGTCAGCCGCAGAAACTGGTGGGTGTCGGTCATCTTGGCCCATTCGGTCCGCAGGATCTCCAGCTTGTCCGGGTTGGACCTGGCCGCCTCCACGGGCGCGCGCGGAGCGACCTCCAGCACGTCCGACTGGTCCTCAAGCGCCAGTGTCTCGACCAGCGTGGCCCAGCCCTCAAGGCTCGATCCCTCGCGCAGGTGCACCTTGTGCACCGCATCACCGGCGGCATCGAAGACCTGCACCGACCGGCGGACCCCGTCATCGGTGGGCGTTTCCACGGCAAAGGCCGACACCCAGTGCGCGGGGAACATGCGCGTGTCGATCGCCCCGTTCAGGACCATCGTGGCGTGTTGGCCGGACCGGTAATTGTCGTAGACGCCGACCTTTTCGATCACGCAACTGTCGTTGCGGGTCAGGGCCATGACCTCGCCCAGGGCGGTCAGGGCGGGCATGATCGCATCGGGATGCGGCTCGATCCGCGTGGTGCCGTGCCCGACGTGGGCCGCCACCAGCTGGGCTTCGGTCAGGCCCAAGTGTTCGGCCTTTTCGCGGGCCCGCATGGTCGTGATCTCGGCCGCCTGGCTACGAATGTCGGCGGCGGAAAGGGGCGTGGAGTTTGTCATGTAAGCCTCGGATCGCTGGGGTTTTGACTGACGATGCCTGGCTTTGCGCAGGCTTCGGTCCCTGGACCCAAGCCGACATGGCTGGCCGCGCGGATGCGCAACTTGTTTGTTGACTGTTTTAGTCACCTAAATTAGGGATCTCAAGCGATAAGCCGGTCACTCCGGCACAAATCCCTGCCAAAGACCCGTGCCAGCCCGTTGCGCAAGCCTTCCGGTCAAAAGACATCATGACACGAAGGACTGTCCCCATGCGTGCGACTGCGCTCCGACCGCTTCTAGCCGGTACCGTATCCGTTTTTGCCCTGGCCACCGCCGGCCTGCCCGCCCTCGCCCAGGAGGCAGAGGACGTGTTCATCAGCACCGGCGACGACACCGAGGCCGAGGCCATCCTGCCCCAGGACGACGCCTACCTGGGCGAAATCGAACTGGGCACGTCCAAGCGCGACATCCAGACCGACACGGCCGAGGCCGTCACAAGCATCAACCAGGACGAAATCAACGACCGGCAGGCGGGCACCGTGGCCGAGCTGATCGATTCCGTGCCCGGCGTGACCCTGGTCAACGGCTCGACCCCGCAAGGGTCGGGCATCAACATCAGGGGGTTCGGCTCGAACTCGACCTACGGCACCGACCAGAAGGTGCTGGTGCTGATCGACGGGGCGACCACCGGGGCCGAGGAACTCTACCGCATCGGCAACCAGCTGTTCACCGATCCGCAGCTTTACAAGGAAGTGTCGGTCAACCGGGGCACCATCGGATCGTTCGAATACGGCTCGGGCGTGATCGGCGGCGTGGTGCAGCTGGAAACCAAGGATGCGTCGGACTACACCGGCGGCGAGATCGGCTTCCGCTTTCGCCAGGTGCTGGAGGGCTCGTCCAACGGGTCGGGCTTCGTGACGTCCTCGACCCTGGCCTGGCAGCCGACCGAACAGGCCGAGTTCCTGCTGAACTACACCCTGCGCGACCAGGGCAACCAGGAGGACGGCGACGGCAACGAGATCTCCAACTCGGCCTTCCGCCTGCCGTCCTACCTGATCAAGGGCAAGTACAGCTTCGGCGACAACCTGGAACACTCGATCACCGCGTCCTACAACGACAGCTATTCGTCCGAGCGTGACGTGCCCTACGACAGTTTCGGCACCACCAGCGGCACCTTCGGCAATGTCGACCGCGACATCCACACGCGGGTCGCCGGGCTGAAGTACGAATTCAATCCCGTCGGCAACGACCTGGTGAACTTCAGCGCCAACCTGACCTATTCGGACCAGGAGATCGAGCAATCCTACGTGCCGGGCAGCTCGTCCTGCGACGATGGCGGGCCCTACCCGTCCTATGCCTGCGGCTTTCCGTTCTATGAAACCGGGTTCGACGTGGTGAATGCCGACCAGCGCTATGAAACCACCAAGCTGACCCTGAAGAACACGGCCTTCTTCCAGACCGGCGCCATCGGCCATGACCTGCGCGCGGGCGTCGAGCTGATCCGCAAGGAGCGGATGGATGCGAACTCGGCCCCCGGGGGCACCGACGACCGCTTTGCCGTCTTTGCCGTCGACGACATGTCCTTCGGCGGGCTGACCGTCACCCCGGCGGTGCGCTACGAGACCCAGCATATCGAGGGCGCGGGCACCTATGCGGGTTCCGACCAGGACAATGACGCGCTGATGGGCGGGCTGTCGCTGCTTTACGAATTCAACAGCGGGATCTCGGTCTTTGGCTCGGTGGCCTATACCGAAAGCCTGCCGATCCTCGATGACCTGGGCACGCCGCTTTACATGACCCAGCCGGAGAAGGCCACGACCTACGAAGGCGGGCTGTCCTACCTGCGCGGCTCGCTGTTCTCGGAGGGCGACGTGGTGCGGGCCAAGGTCAATGTCTACCAGACCCGGATCTGGGACGTGACGTCTTACAGCTCGGTCGACCGGGTGGACATGCAGGGGGTCGAGATGGAGGCGTCCTATGTCCATGCCAGCGGCATCTACCTGGACTTCAACGCCAACCTGGTCGACGGCACCGAAACCTCGACCGCAGGCGTCGACAGCCGCTGGCGCAACGCCCCGGCCGACAGCGCCCGCCTCGCGGTGGGCAAGCGGTTCGGCCAGGCCATCGACGTCAGCTGGGAAATCGTCGGCAACAAGGGCGTGACCACGTCCGCCGGGGACCACACGCCGGGCTTTGCCGTCAACAACCTGCGCACCACCTACCGCCCGCAAATGGGCGGGTTGTGGACCGATACCGAGATCCGCGTAAGCGTCGAGAACATTTTCGACCACGAATACACACCGTACCTGTCGACTCGCGCTGCCCCGGGCCGCAACTTCAAGGTATCTCTGGCCAAAACCTTCTGATCGCCGATTCCGAACCGACGCGATCCAAGACAAGGACCCTAACGATGAACTTCACGCCAGCCAGCAAAATCAGCCACGTGATCGCGCTTTGCGCGGCAAGCCTGTTCCCGCTTGCCGCGCAGGGCCAAGGCACGGAACAGGAAGCAAGTGAGGACCCGTTCCTCGCCATCGAGCTGAGCGCGGCCGACGATGTCGGCGGCGCCTGCCGCATGAGCTTCCTGGTCCAGAACGGCACCGGGGGCGACATCGCCAAGGCAGTCTACGAGATGGTGCTTTTCGGACGCGAAGGACAGGTCGCCCTGATGACCCTTCTCGATTTCCAAGAGCTGCCCTCGGGCCGCCCCCGCGTGCGCCAGTTCCAGTTCCAGGGGCTGACCTGCGCCGACATCAGCCGGGTGCTGATCAACGGGGCCGAAACCTGTGACGGGCCGGCGGCCGGCGCCTGCATTGACGGGCTGGAGCTGAGCACGCGCACCGGAACGGAGCTGATCGGATGACCCTGATCGACAGCCTGCGCCAGGCGCTTCTTTCTGTTTACGAACTGGGCGGGACGGTCGTGGTGATCCTGCTGGCGACCTCGGTCGTCACCGCCGCCCTGATCCTGTACAAGATCTGGCAATTCGCCGCCGCCGGCGTCGGCCGCCACAAGGTGCTGGCCCAGGCCGTCGATGCCTGGGACCGGGGCGACCGGGCCCGGGCCGCGATGCTGATCGAGCAAAGCCGCAGCTACCTGGCCCCGGTCATCGGGCAGGCCTGCGGCGATCCGGAAAGCTTTCGGTCCGACCGGGCCGATGCCGAGGCTGAGGACCGTTTCGCCAGGCTGGAACGCGGGCTGTCGGCGCTGGACATCATTTCGCAACTGGCCCCGCTGCTGGGTCTGTTCGGCACCGTGCTGGGCATGATCGACGCCTTCCGCGCCCTGCAGAACGCCGGCACCTCGGTCGATCCGTCGCTGCTGGCGGGCGGCATCTGGGTGGCCCTGCTGACCACCGCCGCCGGGCTGGCCGTGGCGATGCCGACCTCGCTGGTGCTCAGCTGGTTCGAGGCCCGCATGCGCCGCGACCGGGTCTTTGCCAACCGCGCCCTGCGGGTGATCTTTGCGCCGGAAACCGGTGCGCCCGAAGGCACCGCCCGGTTGCGTGCCCATGGCACTTGAGACCGCCAAACGCCGCAGATCCCGCCTGTCGATGACGTCGTTGATCGACGTCATCTTCCTGCTTCTGCTGTTCTTCATGCTGACCTCGACCTTCACCAAGTACGGCGAGATCGAGCTGACCTCGGGAGGCCAGGGCACCGGCGGCGACAGCCAGGCGGACCGCCTGTTCCTGACCATGCGCCCGTCGGGGCTGCTGCTGAACGGTACGCCGGTGGCGATGGACGAGTTGCGCGACCGGCTGGACGCACCCGAGGGCAGTGACCCGCGGATGCTGCTGATCAGCCTCGGCGACGCCACCACCTCGCAGGACCTGGTCGACGTGCTGACCCTTGCCCGCGACCTGTCGGGCCTTACGCCAGTGGTGCTGAGATGAACGTCACCCCAAGCCTCTCCCGCCCCAAGGAGCCAACGATCGCGCTGATCAACGTGGTCTTCCTGATGCTGGTCTTCTTCATGATCGCCGGCACGCTGGCCCCGCCGATGGACCCTGACCTGTCGCTGATCAAGGCCGAGGACCTGGACGGCCGCGCGCCCCCCGACACGCTGGTCATCCACGAGGACGGACGGCTGTGGCTGCGCGGGGTCGAGCTGACCTCGGCCGCAGCCTTCATGGAACGCCTGCCCGACGACGACCGCACGATCGTGCGCATCGTGCCCGACCGCGATCTGCCCGCCGCCCTGCTGATCCAGATCACCGACGATCTGCGCCAGGGCGGGGCCGAACGGATCATGCTGGTGTCGGAACGGGGGCTGGAATGACTCGCCGCATTCCCCGCTCGCGCCTTGCCGGCTGTGCCGCCCTGTTGCTGGCCGCCGGTGCCCATGCCACCGCCCTGGTGCGCAACGAGCCTCCCGAAGCCCAGACCGAAGGCGGCGCAGGGGCGGCCGTGGCGGCCCTTGGCAGCGCCTTCGAGGACATGACCACCGGCCGCGAGAGCCCCGTCGAGGCCGAAGAACTGCCGCCCGAAGAGGCTGTGGAGCCGACTCCACCGGAGCCTCCGCAAGAGACGACCGAGACACCCGAGCCCCCGGTGACCGACCGGGCAGAGCCGGCTCAAACCCCCAGCGCCCCGGCAGATACGGCCAGCGATGCAGCTCCGGTGGACCCGACGCCGCCCTCCCCGGTCGAGCCAATTCAACAAGCGCCGGTACAATCCGAGGCCGCCCCGACCGAGGTCACCCCGCAAGCACAGGCGCCGGGCCTCGTGGCCATGGCCCCGTCGGCGGGGCTGGCCGTTGCGCCGCTCGACACACCGACCCCGCAGGACCCGGTCGAGCCCCCCAGCCTGACCGCCCTGCCCGTCACGCCGACCGAGCCCCTGGATCACCAGACGCCCGAGGCGACCCCGCCCGAGCCGCTGACCCCCGAGGCGCCACAGCCCGAGACCCCGCAAGCGGCCGAACCGGTCCAGCCGACAGAGCCGGCAACCACGGCCGCCCTGACCCCGGTGGACCCGACGACGCCGGACAATCCGGACCCGGACAGCAGCGCTCCGCTGATTTCGCGCAAACCGCCGAACCGGCCCGACAGCATCCGCCCGCCAGAGCCCGAACCGGCCCCCGCCCCGCGCCAACAGGCCCAGCCCGCGCCCAAGGCACCGGCCAAGCCAAGCGCTCCGGCCGCGCCACAGGGCAACGCCAACCAGAACACGCGCAAAGGGACGGAAACCGGATCTGCCTCGGCCACGGCCGCGCGGCAGGCGAGTTCGAACGCGAAGAGCAGCCAGGCGGGCAACGCGGCGCTCAGCAATTACCGGGGCAACGTGTTTCGCCGTATCGCGCGGGCCAAGCGGGGCCGGGTCAACATCAAGGGCGCCACCCTTGTATCGCTGACCATCTCCCCGTCGGGGCAGCTGGCCGGCGTCAGCGTCGCGCGCAGCTCGGGCTCGGGCAAGCTGGACCAGATCGCCGTGGCCCAGGTCCGCCGGGCCGCCCCCTTCCCGGCAACCCCCGACGGCCGGTCGCAAAGCTACACGGTGAAGATCTCGGGGGCCAAGTAGCACCCGGATCCCACTGGGACCTACGATTTTTCAGATGGCGGAGGCCCGGGATTGCCGGCGCCTGCACCTGCGCTTTGCCCGGTCCCTCGAACATCATAAAACTCCCTTGAGTAGAAACAGAAAATTGAATTCCGCCCGAAAAAGCAATAATGGGGGCCGAAGCGTACATTGTTGCAATATGTTTTTTCCGCGGCACAAATACCACGGCCAACGAAACTCGTAAAAAATATTCTTGTTGCGTTAAGCACGAAATTTGTATCACCTGACAGGCGAGATTCTGCCGACTCCAGGCTTTCGCGCAATCGTGGCGAGGACATTGAAGACATGCCTATTCGGCTCGACAACGTAATTTGCGTCTCTACCACCGCACTTTTGATCCTGTCGGGCGCGGCGATGGCGCAAACCGCCAGCGAATTGACGCCCTCGACCTTCGAACCGACCAGCCAGAACGTCGGGCGCAGCGTGCAGATTGCGGCGCCGTCGGTGACCGAGGCTCCGGCCGGATCGGAAAAGCTGTTCGTGACCGTCGGCGACGTCGCCATCGACGGGGGCCAGCCCAGCATGGCTGACGCAGCCGCGACCTTCCGGTCGACACTTGCCGGCAACACGGTGTCGGTGGCCCAGGTCTTCCAGGCCGCCTCGGCCTTGGAACAGGCCTATGTAAACGCCGGTTTCGTGCTGGCCCGCGTGGTGATCCCGGCGCAGCGGCTGAACAATGGCGGCACGTTGAAAATCAACGTGATCAACGGGTTTGTCGAACAGGTCGACCTTGAAAACGCCCCGCCCGAAGTCAAGCGCCGGCTGGAACAGCTGACCGACCCTCTCGTCGACAAGCGCGACGTCAAGCTGCGCGACATCGAACGCGAACTGCTGCTGGCCGGGGATACCTATGGCGTGGCGCTGGATTCTGCCCTCGCCACCGGGGATCAGCCGGGCGGGACGGTCATTATTCTACAGCCCGAGTACAAACGGGTGACCGGATCATTCGGTTTCGACAATTTCGTCGATGACGATCTGGGGCCCGTGACCCTGAATGCCGGGCTGGAATTGAACAGTGCTTTCGGCCTGGGTGAAACGATTTACGGGCGCATTGCCGGATCCCCGCAGGGCTATTTCAGCGATGAGCCGCAATATCGCACCCTGGCCGCCGGCTTCGTGATCCCGATCGGCACCAACGGCATGACGTTCAACTTTGAGGCGACCGACAGCCAGACAAAGCCCGACGACGTCATTGTTCCGACCACCAGCAAATTCGAGCGCTATTCAGCCCGGCTTTTCTATCCGTGGATCCGGTCCAATTCCCTGAATGTCTCGACGCAATTGATCTTCGACGCCACCCGCGACGAACAGGATCTTCTGACCGCAACGGGATCGACCCCGATCTACGACGACCAGCTCAGCGTGTTGCGGCTTGCCGGCAACGTGTTCTGGCGCAGCGACAGCGGTGGTGTGACCACCGGCCGGGCCGAGCTGTCGCAGGGGCTCGACATCCTGGGCGCCAGCACCGATGCCAGTGCCGCCGTTCCCCTGTCGCGCCAGGGCGCGTCGGCCGAATTCACCAAGCTGGCGGTCAACGGCCAGTACCAGCGCGCCCTGAACGACTGGGTCAACATGACCCTGTCGGCCAGCGCCCAGACCTCGTTCGGGGATCCGCTGCTGACGTCCGAGCAATTCTCGGCCACCGGCATGGACAGCCTGTCCACCTTCGATGCCGGAGACCTGCAGGGCGACGACGGCTGGACCGTGCGGGCCGAGTTCGCCGTGCCCAACACCTTCAACATCTCGACGGTGCCCGTCGTGGTCAGCCCCTATGCCTTCGCGGCGACGGGGTCGGTCTTCCTGAAACAACCGTCCGTCTTCGAACAATCGAAGACCACGGCCACATCCTATGGCATCGGCGTGGATCTCTCGCCGATCTACGACACTGCTTTCCGATCAGCTTCACTGCGGCTGGAATATGGTAGAGGGGAAAGAGACGATGCGCTGCCTGATGGAAACCGCTTCAGCATCTCGGGGTTCTTCCGTTTCTAAACGCCCCACGCCGGGCGCGCTGCGCCGCACGACCTGGGTTCTTCTGACCGCAACGACCGCGCTGACACCGGTTCTGGGCCTGGCCCAGACACTGCCAACGGGCGGTTCGGTGGCGCAGGGCAATGCGACGATCCAGACGCCGCAGGGCTCCAAGCTGACCGTGGTTCAGGACTCGAACAACGCGGTGATCAACTGGCAGAGCTTCTCAATCGACGAGGGCGCGCAGGTCGATTTCATCCAGCCCGGCCAGAACAGCGCGGTCCTGAACCGGGTGACCGGCGAGACCACCAGCCAGATCTACGGCAGCATCACGGCCGATGGAGCCGTGCATATCGTCAACCCCAACGGCATTTTCATTGGCCCGACCGGGCAAATCAACACGGCAGGCTTCGTGGCCTCGACCCTCGGCATCACCGACGAGGATTTCATGGCCGGCCGCTATGACTACAACGGCGAGGGCGCATCGGCCTCGGTCCAGAACCAAGGGCGCATCGGCATCGTGTCGGGCGGCTATGCGGCGCTGCTGGGCGGACAGGTCAGCAACTCGGGCGTCATCTCGGTGCCCATGGGCCGGATCGGGCTGGGCTCGGGCGAGCGGATCACACTGAACCTGTCGGGCGACAATTTCATGCAGGTGGCCCTGCCCACCAACAGCGACGATCCCGCGCTCGAGGCGCTGGTCGAGAACGCCGGCACCATCTCGGCCAACGGCGGCCGGGTCGAGATGTTGGCCGCCACCGCCCAGGACGCGGCCCGGCGGGTGGTCAACATGTCCGGCGTGGTCGAGGCTACGACGGTCAGCGGCACCTCTGGGTCGATCATCTTCGGCGGCACCGGGGGCGGCTCCGTCCAGGTCACCGGCCAGGTCTCGGCCGCGGCTGACCCCGAGGCGACCGTTACGCGGTCGGGTGGTTTCATCACCATTTCCGGCGGCGAAATCGACCTGATCGGCGCCACGCTGAACGTCTCTGGCACGGGTGATGCCGGCTGGATCAGCATCGGAGAGGATCCCAACGGCGTGCTGCCGATTGCCGACCGGGTGCTGCTTGACGAGATGACGATGCTGATCGCGGATGCAACGCTGGCTGGCTCTGGTGGGACGATCTGGCTGACCTCGAACGCGCTGACACAATTCGACGGCTCCATCTCGGCGCGCGGAGGCGACACTGGCGGCGACGGCGGATTTGTCGACATTTTCAGCGATGGCGAGATTACATTCGACGGTTTTGTCGACACGATTGCTCCCTTGGGCGAATGGGGGTCCGTGTACTCGACCTCTGTGCAAGGCAACTATTCCAACAGCATTCTGGAACCGATCCTCGAAGCAAACGGGCTGGTATCCCTTGAATGGTTCGATCAGCCCGAAGGCGAGTATATCCGCTCAAGTGGTGAGCTTTCCTGGTCTTCCGACGCGATTTTTCAGATCGTGACGGACAGTGAATATCGCTACCGGGGAACGATTAACGCCCCCAACGGCAGTTTCTACATCGACGCCGGTTCCACGATCATCACCGAAAGGCTGAACCCCGGCGACCCGCTCCCGTCAATCAACGTCGATACGTTTGCAGTGATCGACAGCAACTGGGTCGAGGTCGGCGAGCTTTCCGAACTGACGGTCAACAACTTCGTCATCGGGCCGGACGCCAGCTTCCTGCGTGCCACCGGCGGGTCGGGCACAACCAACGATCCCTATGTCCTGACCGACATCTTCGGACTTCAAGGCATGGCAGGCGGCGACCTTGTCGGAGCGCATTACGCTCTTGGCAACGATATCGACGCCAGTGCCACGCAAGGCTGGATCCGGCCGTACGACCTGACGGATCTGAACAGCGACCTTGTCCAGGGCTTCGAGCCTATCGCAGATTTCGGCGGGTCTCTGGATGGTCAGGACTACACGATCGACGGCCTGTACATAAACCGCAGCTCGACCGAGAACGCCGGGCCCGCCGCGATGTTCCTGGACATCCGGAACGTGGCCGAGGTCGAGAATTTCACGCTGAACCTGACGGACGTCATCGGCCTGGATGCGGCCGGCCTGGCCTATGTGAACTGGGGCCTGATTTCCGACGTCGAGATCACGGGCAACGTTTCCATGATCGACCATGCCGAGATCATCGACGGCACGCTCGACGATCCCACCAGGTTCTACACCCTTGGCGGTGTCGCCGGCCGGAACGAGGGCGTCATCAGAAACGTCGAGGGCAGCCTGTATCTCAGCTATTACACCGACACCAAGTTCCCCATCCACTACGACATCGGCGGGATCACCGGGATCAACGCCACGACGGGTACGATCGACAACGTTGCCCTGACGGACACGACCCTCAGCTTCGTGGTGTCCAGCGGCGACAGTTCGTTTGATTCCTCCACCTATGCCGGCCCCATCGGGCTGACACATATTGGCGGCATCGCCGGCTACAGCTCGGGCACGATCACCAACGTGTCCTTCAGCGGAACAATGGCACACAACAGCTTCGACACGGGATCGCTGGGTGGCCTTGTCGGCGGCAACAATGGCCTGGTGGCCGATAGCTCGGTCGATCTGTTCCTCGACACGATGGATGAAACAGTCGACTCGGTCTACGACGGCTGGGAAACGCCGCTGGCGTCGTTCGGCGGGGCCATCGGGGACAACTACGATGGCGGTGTCGTCGAGCGCACGACGGCCAGCGGGTTCTTTGCCATCCGGTCCCAGCGCACCGACCCGATGATGCCCCCCGAGCAATCCATGGACGTCGGCGGATTTGTCGGCAGCAATGCCGGCATCATCCGGGATTCGTCGGCCAGCACGGACATCCTGGTCCTGGCCGGAGAGGTCGATGGCACCGTCCGGCCCTACGACACGCTGAACATCGGCAACTTCTACGGCTACAATTACGCCGGAGCCGCGGCGATCACCAACAGCACCGGCACGGGCACGGTGACCATCGAACCCGGTGCCATCATCCGCGACCTGAACGGCCAGGAAGAAGAGGTCATCGACCTGAACCCGCCGATCCCGGTCATCCTGCCTCCGCAGAACCCGACCGACGACATCGAACTGGTGGGCTTGTTCGAAGACACCACCGACGCGCCGGGCACCGATCCGCAGGCCGTCGAAAAGGCCCAGGACACCCTGGCCGAGGTCGGGGCGCTGGCCTCGCAGCTGGTGGGCGGCGTGGAACGCTGCTCGGTCGGCGAAGGGGCCGAAGCGGTCCTGGCCTGCCTGGCCGAGGGGCTGGAGGAATACGGCAGCAAGCTTGATGCGCTCAAGGAAGACCTGCCCCCGGGCATGGACAATATCGGCGGGCTGATCGACGAGGCGCGCTCGGATGTGCTGGCCAGCCGCGAAAAGGCCATCGCCCGCCTGGCCGATGCCACCACCGAGGCGCAGCGCAGCATCATCCAGCAAGAGGCCATAGACGAAGCCCGCGCGACCCTGCAGAATACGCAAAGGGAAATCCGCAAGGCGATTTCGCTGATCCGCGTCAGCGATCCGGAACTGATCGCCCTGCAGACCCAGCAGATCGAAACGGTCGCCGCCAGCTTCGGCCAGCTTGATATCTCGCTGTCGCGGGTGACCGAACTGTAAAACGGAGGCCACGGGTATTCGCCGCCTGTTCATCGGATCCGTCCTGACCCTGCTCTCCGTGGCCAGCACCGCCACGGGCAGCCCGGAGCGCGTGGCCCTCGTGGTCGGCAATTCCGGCTACGAGCTGTTCGAGCACCTGGAAAACCCGATCAACGATGCCACCGACGTGGCGGCGACCCTGGCCGAGCTGCAATTCGACGTCACCCTGCTGACCGATGCCGACCACGCCCAGATGAAATCCGGGCTGGAGGCGTTCGGCGAAGCGGCCCGGGGCTCAGAGGTTGCCCTGTTCTACTACGCCGGCCACGGGTTCCAGGTCAGCGAACGGAACTACCTGCTGCCCGTGGATGCCGACATCGCTCCGGCGATCAACCAGGACGACAACACGCTGGCGCTGGAAAAGGGCAATACGGTCGACCTGAAAGAGGTCATCGACCGGCTTGAACTGGCCCCCGGCGTGCGGCTGGTGTTCCTGGATTCCTGCCGGGACAACCCGGTTGCGGGGCTGATCTCGGACCAGGCGCTGGTCGATGTCGATGCCCAGAAGGGCCTGGCCGAGGTCAAGGCGACGGCTCCGAACTTCCTGATCTCCTATGCCACGGCCCCGGGCGACGTGGCCTTCGATGGCATGGGCGACAACAGCTATTTCACCGAGGCCTTCCTGCGCAACGTGACGACCCCCGGGCTCAGCATCGGCGACCTGATGGTGACCGTCCGCCGCGACGTGCGCAAGGCCACCGGCGGGCGGCAGATCCCATGGGACTCGTCCTCGCTGACCGACAATTTCTATTTCGACGGCAAGGCCCCAAGCCTGTCGCAGGAAACAATGCTGTGGCAGATCGCGGCCGACACCCGCGAAGCCAAGATCCTGGAGCTGTACCTGGAGCTCTATCCGGGCGGCAAACACGAAACCAACGTGCGCAGTGCGATCGACGAAATCGATGCGGTGGGCGCAGAGACCGGGGAACGCAGCCTGGAACTGCTGCCCCCCGAACAACAGGCCGAGCGGCTGTGGCAGGTAGCACTGCGCAGCCGGATGCGGTCCCTGTTTGAAATCTACCTGGAACGCTACCCCGACGGGGCCCGGGCGGAAAACGCGCGGGCCATGCTCGACACCCTGCCCCCGCGCGATGAATCAAGCCCGGCGGTGATCTGCGAACGACTGGCCACCCATCCCAACGACAGCAGCGCGCGGGTTTCGGGCAATCCTTACGCCAAGCTGAAGGCCTCGGCCCTGACCGCCATCAAGGCCTGCCGGGCGGCGATGGACGAATTCCCCGAACTGCCCCATTACGCCAGCCTTCTGGCCCGCGCCCATGCCGCCGCCGGAGACATCCCGCGTGCGCTGGAGCTCTATGACCTGGCGGCCGCCCAGGGCGACCTGCGGGCACTGGTCAGCCTGGCCCAGCTTTACGAGGCCGGCACCAACGTGCCCGCCGACATCGACCGGGCCATGCAATATTACCGCCAGGCCGTGGCCGGGGGCAGCACCGACGCGATGATCAACCTGGCCGTGACGCTGTTCCAGGGCGACCACCTCCCCCGCGACACCGACCGGGCGATCCGCCTGCTGCAACGGGCCTCGGAAGAAGGCGCGGGCAAGGCCACCTACAACCTCGGCGTGCTGGCCCTGGAAGGGGCCGTGGGCACGCCCGAGGATGCCATCGGCTATTTCACCCGCTCGATCACGATGGGCGAGGACCTGGGCTATCATTCGGCGGCCATCCTCTACGACGAGGGCCGCGGCGGCGTCACCCCGGACCCGGCCCGGGCGGCCCGCTTGCTGCTGCGCGGCGCGGCGGAAGACGGCGGGGCGATCGTGCAGAACCTGGTCACCCGCCCGGACACCTGGTCGCCGGACACCATATCGGCCCTGCAATCGGTGCTGAGCCTTGCGGGCTATTACAATTCATCCGTGGACGGGGTCGCCAACGAGGCGTTTTCGACCGCGCTGCAGACCTGGCGCAACGGCGGCTACGTGGCCGAGCTGGTCACCGACTGATCCCACTTGCCCTGCGCTTTGCCCCCGGTTCCGTGGCGGGCGACGTGAACGGTGGAAAACCCCCTTGCGAACAGGGTCAAAACGGGGCAAACACAGCGCCACGGTGTTGCCACCACGGCACCGAATGACCGCAGGTCATGAGAAGGCGAGTTGGCGGAGTGGTGACGCAGCGGATTGCAAATCCGTGTACACCGGTTCGATTCCGGTACTCGCCTCCAGATACGAATGCTGACCGATATCGTTGTGTTGTCTTCGGGATCAGAAGACCATCCCGGCTTCCCCCCACTCAAAGCGAATTACGCGGCAACCCCGAGCTGGTCCATGATCTGGTGTGGTCAGGGTATCCCATCAAAATGCACCGCCAATGCCGTCGCCCTGGTCTGGGTCTCCTCCCTCTACGAATTGAGAGCCCGGGTCGACAATGCAGCAGAGTTTCAGACCAGAAGCCTGGGCCCTCGCCCCCAACCGAACTTGCAGCAGCGCATCGACCGGGGCCGATAGCCCTGCCCCAGTCCGCTGTCGCTTCCGGGTCACTGCGGACCATGGCCGGCTCGCAGTTCGCCACGGTGCAACTTCCTCGAACCGGGCATCCATGGCCGCGGACAATACGGTCAGGCAAATTAAGGTCGGATGAGCGGAAAAGCTGGCACATGGAGCAGATTTGCGCACATCGTGACAGAATATCAGGGGCCTTCCACCGGTTCGACGTCGAGGCAGGATTTACACACGCTGGATCATGCGGCCATTGCGGTCGCCGACATGGCGCGCGCTTTAACATTCTGCACCCGCGCGCTCGCCGCCTTGGGGATAACGCAGCTTATGGCGCGTGGCGATGAGGTGGACAGTATCCCGGACCAAGTTGGGGACGGGTCAGACTTCAAGCCGTTCTTTTGGATCGGAAAAGGCGAACCTGTCCAAGGAGATCTTCATATTGCCTTCGCCGATGGAGGCCATGACAACGGAAAGCCGGGACTGCGCCCGGAGCAACATGCGGGCTAATACGGAGCGTTCGTGATGGAACCCGATGGGTGCAATATCGAGGCCGTATTTCTCAATTTCTCTGTCTTCGGATGAACTCGAAATAGCTTTTGCATCGCTCAGCCAGAAGAGAGCAGACATGTCACCGCTCCGTTTTCCGAACCCTGTATCATGCGGTGCATTGAAAATCGACGCATCCTGACCCGACGGCGAAACCAGTTCGTGTCGCCAAGTGAGCGATATAAACCCATTTCCTTGAGATAAAGCCGTCGGCCATGCGCCCCAAGGGATTGGCACAAGGTCGATTCCTTTTTAATCTACCATAGAGAGATATTGATCTCGAACATTAATCTTCTGAAGTTGAGATGCTTTCCTGCAGCAATGGAAATAATCCCGATACCAGCTCGATTCGAATTGATCCCAGTGGAAAAATCAACCTCAATCCTTCGCGGAAAATCGTTGACAAGCTATGTGGATTCGCTCGAAAAACACTATGCGAAATGAAACAGGGCCGCACACGCATTGCGGAAGTATTCTTTGTAAACGGTAAATCGGGATCAGTTGTGCAGTGACGCCCTTCCGTCAATTGCCAATCGGGTATCCGGTTGGCTCCCGTACAAAGAGGACGTCCGAAATGCCGAACCAGACTATTGTGATTGTCGGAGACGAAACGAACGAATTCATCGACGGTGGCAACGGCGCGGACACCATCGACGGCGCGGCCGGGGACGATACCATCCTTGGCGGAAACGGTGATGACACGCTTCTGGGCGGCGAAGGCGACGATACCCTCGAGGGCGGCAAAGGCGATGACACTCTTGAAGGCGGTGAAGGAGACGACAACCTGGATGGCGGCCAGGGCGACGATACGCTCGACGGCGGCATGGGCTCGGACTATGTCAACGGGGGCAAGGGCGACGATCTCCTGATCTACACGACCGCCGGGAATGCGGGCGCGACGGATGTCTACGACGGGTCGCAGGGCAACGACGAGATCCGTATCGTCCTGACCTCGGCGCAGTATGACAACGCGCTCTTCCAGCAGGAACTTGCGGCCTACGAGGCCTTCGTCACGGAATTCGGCCATGGCGGCAGCTCGGACGGGCCGTCCTACACGTTCACCAGCCTCGGCCTGACCCTGTCGAATATCGAAACCATTTCGATCGTGATCGACGACACGATCAATAACGGCCCGATTGCCACCGACGATCTTTCCGGGATTGCAGAAGACGAGGCGCCCGACACGATCTCTGGCGATGTACTGGCCAACGATACCGATCCGGACGCACTCGACACGCTCACCGTGGCGGCCGTTGGCGGCGCCGCGACGAACGTTGGCGCAAGCCTCGCAGGCCTCTACGGCACACTGGTTCTGGCCGCCGATGGCAGCTGGACCTATTCGTTGGACAATGGCTCGCCTGCCGTGCAGGCGCTGGCTGACGGTGAGAGTGTGGACGAGACCTTCACCTACGAGGTGACCGACGGGATCGACGTCGACACCGCCGACCTCGTGATCGAAATCTACGGCACCAACGACGACCCGACGCTGACCGCCGGGACCCTGGCCGCGGCCGAGGACGGCCCGGCGGTGACGCTCGACCTTGCCACCCTGGGCGATGATGTCGACAGCGACGACGACGGCACGACGCTGAGCTACGCGATCCTCGGCGCGGTGGCGGAGGGGTCGGCCTCGATCTCCGGCACGGAACTGACCTTCACCCCCGGCGCGGACTTCCAGGACCTCGCCCTTGGCGAAACGCGGGACGTGGCGATCTCCATCGAGGCGACCGACGCCCACGGCGCCACGGCCATCAGCGTGGTGACCGTGACCGTGACCGGCACCAACGACGGACCCGCCGCCATGGCGGATGTCAACGGCGCGGACGGTGTGATCGAGGCCGGGTACCTCATCACGGGCGATGATACGGCCTCGGGCAATGTCCTTGGCAACGACAGCGATCCGGACACGTCCGACACGCTGACCGTTGCCGGAGTGGCGGCGGGCAACCTGACCGGCTCGGCGACAGCGATCTCGACCGGTGTCGGGATGTCGATCCTCGGGGTCTACGGGTCGCTCGTGGTGCAGGCCGATGGCAGCTGGACCTACCTGCTTGACGATGCCGATCCCGACACCGAGGCCCTGGCCTCTGGCGATCTGGTCGAGGACGTCTTCACCTACACCGCCGACGACGGCAACGGCGGCTGGGATCTGGCGACCCTGACGGTCTCGATCTCGGGGTCGGACGACAATGCGCCGCCGATCGCGAACAATGACAGCCTGGTGGTGGACGAAGACGTCAGCACGCTTCTGGACGTGCTGGCCAATGACAGCGATCCGAACGGCCAGAGCATCGGTATCGCCACGGTCAACGGGCTGGCCATCGCCGCGGGCGACTCGGTGGCGACCCTGCACGGAACGCTGACGCTGAACGGCGACGGGACGTTCACCTATCTCTCGGACGCGCATTATTCCGGGGCGGACAGCTTCACCTACACCGCCACGGACGGGCTTGAAATGTCGGGCACGGCGACGGTGACGCTGGATGTCGTGCCGGTAGCGGATGCCCCGCTGCTGAGCCTCAGCCCGGCGGGCGGAGGCCTTGGTGGTGATCTCTCGCCGGTGCCTTCGGGTATGGATGTTCAGGTGAATACAACCACGCTCAACACTCAACGGTATGCGTCGCTTGCCGCGCTGTCTGACGGTGGCTGGGTGGTGACCTGGTCGTCTTACGCACAAGACGACGGCAATAGCTGGGGCGTTTATAGCCAGCGCTATGATGCAAGTGGTGGCCTGGTTGGTAGCGAAGTGCAGGTCAATACGACCACTTACTCCTCTCAACTATTTGGTGAAATCACCGCCTTGTCAGACGGCGGTTGGGTTGCAACCTGGTCGTCCTACGATCAGGATGGCAGCGGATATGGCATTTATAGTCAGCGCTTTGATGCCACCGGCGCGATAGTCGGCGCTGAGGCCAGGGTCAATTCGTATACAACGGGTGATCAAAGTTATAGCGACACATCCGCGCTCGCGGACGGCGGATGGGTTGTAAGCTGGTCGTCCATCTATCAAGACGGCAGCGGCTGGGGCATCTACAGCCAGCGCTATAACGCAAACGGTGCAGCGATCGGCGGCGAAGTACTCGTAAACTCGACCACATCCAGCGATCAGCTCTACAGTGATGTAGCCGCACTGGAGGACGGCGGATGGGTCGTGACTTGGTCCTCCTACAATCAGGACGGCAGCTCTTGGGGCGTCTACAGCCAGCGTTATAATGCATTTGGGTGCAGCCATCGGCGGTGAAACCAGAGTGAACACGACAACGAGTAACCTGCAGATGTACAGCGACGCTGTTGCGCTCTCCGACGGCGGGTGGGTGGTAACGTGGTCTTCCTACAATCAGGACGGCAGCGTCTGGGGCATCTACAGCCAACGCTATGATGCCGGAGGCATCGCCGTCGGCGGTGAGGTCCTCGTAAATACGACGACAAGCAATCAACAATTGTACAGTGAGATTACCTCCCTCGACGATGGCGGTTGGCTGGTGACCTGGTCGTCTTATGACCAGGACGGCAGCGGATGGGGACTCTATAGTCAACGCTACGCCGCCGATGGTACCGTGATCGGCTTGGAAACCCGGGTAAATGGGCAGACGGCTGGGGATCAGTTCAGCTATGGAATTTTCGGCGGCAACAATGTGGTGCAACTGGCCGACGGTCGCCTGGTCACGGTTTACGAACAGGATTTCGGCAGTGGCGAGATCTTCTACGTGATCAGTGACTTGCCCACCGGGGCAAACGGCCTGGAAGACGAACCCTTGGCGGTCCACCTGGACGCGGCACTGGTCGACACGGACGGATCCGAGACCCTGACAGTCACTCTCTCCGGTTTCCCCCCGGGGGCGACCTTCAACCTTGGCGCGGCCAATGGCAGCAACTGGGTGATCGAGAATGCCGAAACGCTCGACTTGTCCACGCTCGAGATGACCACTCCGCCGGACTGGAACGGCACCTTCACGCTCTCGGTTACTGCCCGGGCGACCGAAATCGGCAACGGCGACTTCGCCGAATCCAGCACCTCGGCCGAGTACACCGTCGCCCCGGTCGCCGATGACGCCACCATGTCCGGCGACACGTCCGGATCGGTGCAGGAAGACGGCACGCTGATCGCCACCGGCACGTTGACCGTGCTTGACCCGGATGCCGGCGAAGACATGGTGATCGCCCAGACAGGGTCGGCGGGGCTCTACGGCACCTTCGAGGTCACGGCCACCGGCGACTGGACCTACACCCTGAACAATGCCGCCATCGCCGTGCAGGATCTGAACACCGGCGACACGGTCTTCGACAGCTTCACGGTCACATCGGCCGACGGAACGGCGAGCGAAACGGTAACGATCGCCGTCGACGGGCTGGACGATGCAGCTTTGGAGCAAAGCCCCGGGCGCATCCTGCTGTGTGGCTCGTCCATGGGCAGCGCCGACGTGTCTGCCATGCAGGCTCGGGGCTTCACTGTTGATCTGGTAACCGCGTCACAGCTCGAATTCACGGATCTGTCGGCCTACCAGGGGATCTGGCTGAGCTGGTCCACAACCTTCGCCAACACCACCGGATTGCTCGACGATCAGTTGCGTCATTTCGTACAGAATGGCGGCAACATCATGGCCGAGGTTTGGGCGTCGAATGCAGACGAACTTCTCACGGACGATGCATTCGTATTCGACACGTCCGTCCATCCAAACGGGATCGATGTCGTTGACGGAAGTTTCAAGACACTGACGGACGGGCTGACGGATGCAAGTATGAGTGGCTGGGGCAGTTCCGCACACGGCGTATTCCTCGACATTCAAAGCTATACCGGCGTGATGCTTGCTTCCAGCACGTCAAATCCGAATGATTGGGCGACAATCGCTCAAGAATACGGCACCGGAAACATTGTCCTGACAACCATGGACCCATCATTGCATCAAACCGTTGGCGGATATGACCTGGCGGAAAATGCGATGCTTCTTGGCTGAGCGTTTCTGTATGCCGACGGCGTTGCTGCAAAAGCCGCCGTCGGGACGGGATGCCGTTTTCCCGGCCGAGGCTTCGGCGGCCACGTAGTCGATGCCATTTTCCATCCAGTTTTCCATGAACACGTCATGGGCATCCTTCAACCGCGTGTTCATCGGCGCCACGGCAGCAAAGTTGAACTAGCGGATCCTGTCGAGTGCGGGAAACAGCGCGCGGGTGTCGGAGATTTCTTGCATGCAAAAGAGGTTCTGTCAGCATGCCTTTCCAACGTGTCGCCAACGGGGCCGGCTACCGGTTTCGAATTGTCGTCGGTAGCTTGGGGTTCGTCCAGTCACATACCTTCCACCAGGATCAGGCCCGTATCCGACACCTTTTCGCGCAGGGTCCGTGCCTTGGTATAGGCATCCGAGTCATAGAACGTTTGCGCCGCCGTAAGGCTGTCGAATTCCACCACGATGGTCAGTTTCTTTATCTCGCCTTCCAGAAGATCCGATGCCGGATTGCGGATCAGAACGCGGCCGTCATGCGCCTTGATCGCTGCGCCAGAGAGTTGTTTGAACGCCTCGAACCCTTACGCGTCGTGTACGGCGAAATGAGCGATGAGATAGCCCTTTGGCATGGGTCTTTTCCTTGCTGGTCTGATGGGTCGCTTGTGGCTCAGGCAACGCCCGGCTTGGATGCCAATCCGTGTTTCTTGAGCCTCATGACGACCGGGCACATGCCAGTGAAGGATGCCTGAATAAGATGTCCGGCCAGAAGTCCCGAAAGCCAGAGCCAGTTCAGGCTGACAAGAACAGCCAGCAACACGCTGGCAAGAACAATAAAACCGACACTAAGCAGGATCGCGCGTTCTACGGTCATAGCTTTCCCCAAAGCGATTTCATGGAAACATGACTGCAATTCCGAGATGATACTCGCATAAATTTCTGGCGTGCAGCGGGATTTGGGGGAAACTTGAGTCCCAAGCAGGCAAATCAACGGGTATCCGACTTCTCCTCCAGCAGGATTTTCGTCATGCAAACCGGAAACCGGCACGACCGGCGTCTGCAGGACGGCAAAAAGCGCCTGCCCTGATTTCTATTGAGCGCGGCCCTGCCCGAAATCCGCCCAACGGCCGGTTCAAGCAACTCGCGGACACGACCCGCAGATCATTCACGCCCCGCGCTTCTGGCCCTGACCTGCCGTTCGTCAAGGTCACTCTTGCTGCCGCGTGATTTCCCGGACCGGGCTTTCGTGGCACAGCGAAATACCGGCCAGGCGACTGAGATCCGCAATGCGGTAGAAGCCGGACATTGCAAGAAGCGCAAACGATGCGCCCGTTGGACCTGACACACATCATGGATCCAACCCTATCCACGGCTCATCTTCTTTCGAAAGCCTGCTGTTTCTACGGCGCGACTTTGGAACCGGCATCTTACAGCCCGGCGCGTTCAGGTATCCCCTGACAGCTTGCCAAGCTCTCATTTCGATGCCTGTGCGTCTGCGGGTTTGCCGCGGCGATCCCGGGCCTGTACGTCTGACACAGGAGAAATGGGAGGACACAGACATGCCGGATGCGCCTGTTGCCGGGTCGGCCTACGGGCCCTTTGGGTCGTTTAGGGCCCTGTTCCACCGGACCAGCCCGGGGGCGGCGATGATCGAGGCCGCCGCGTGAACCCCGCAGAGTGGCTTGACCGGACGGCCCATCGCCTGCCCCGGGCGCCGGCCTTGATGGCCGGCACGCAGGTCGTCGCTGATTACGCCGAGTTCCGCCGCCGGGCTGCCGCGATCGGCGCGGGCTTGCAGGCCCGGGGTGTGACCCAAGGCGACCGGGTCGCACTGTTCATGAAGAACCGGACCGACTACCTCGAGGCGCTCTATGGCGCCTGGTTCGCCGGAGCCGCGGTGGTGCCCATCAATTCCAAGCTGCACCCGCGCGAAGCCGCCTGGATCGTCGGCGACGCCCGGGCCTCTGTCGTGTTCACCACTGCGGACATGGGGCTTGATGACCTGCTGGCGGATGGGGCCTGCCGCATCCTCGACGCCGATGGCCCCGAATGCGCGGGCATGCGACACGAAACACCCCTCGCCGCGCCGGTGTCGCTGGACCCGCAGGCGATGGTCTGGCTGTTCTACACATCCGGCACCACCGGCCGCCCCAAGGGCGTGATGCTGTCAGCCGGAAACCTGCTGACGATGACGCTGTCCTATGTGGTCGATGTTGACTCTGTCGAACACCACGACGCGATCCTCTACGCCGCGCCCATGTCCCACGGAGCCGGGCTTTACAATTTCATACATGTCCTGCGCGGCGCCCGCCACGTGGTCCCACCATCGGGCGGGTTCGACGCCGACGAAGTCCTGCGCCTTGCCGCCACGCTTGACCACGTGTCGATGTTCGCCGCACCCACCATGGTTCGCCGCCTCGTGGACCGGGCCCAGGCGACCGGCAGCCACGGAGAGGGCATCAAGACCATCGTCTATGGCGGCGGGCCGATGTACGTGGCCGACATCATCGACGCGGTCGACCAGATGGGCCCGCGCTTCGTGCAGATCTATGGCCAGGGAGAGGCCCCGATGGCCGTGACCGCCCTGCCCCGCCACATGGTCGCCGACCGCAGCCATCCGGGCTGGCGTCAGCGGCTGGGGTCAATCGGCCTGGCCCAAAGCGCCGCGCAATTGCGGATCGTCGACGCCACCGGCACCGACGTGCCGCAGGGCGGCGTGGGGGAAATCGCCGTCGCCGGCGCGCTGGTCATGTCGGGCTACTGGGACAACCCCGAGGCCACGGCAAAGACGATCCCCGATGGATGGCTGCGCACCGGGGATCTGGGTTCGATGGACGCGGACGGCTTTGTCACCCTGCACGACCGGTCCAAGGACGTGATCATCTCGGGCGGGACCAACATCTACCCTCGCGAGGTCGAGGAAGCCCTGCTGCTGCATCCCGCCGTCCACGAGGTGGCCGTGATCGGGCGCAGGCACCCCGAATGGGGCGAAGAGGTCGTGGCCTGTGTCGCTCTGGTCCCCGGGCAGGCCGCCACGGCCGACCAGCTGGACGCCCACTGCCTGGACCATATCGCCCGGTTCAAACGGCCGAAGTCCTACGCATTCCTGGAGGCGCTGCCGAAAAGCGATCAGGGCAAGATCCTGAAGACCACGTTGCGCGATAAATTCGGGCCAGCATGACCCGTCCGCCCGCCGCGTTGCCTAGCAGTTCAGCCAGGCACGCGGTGGACAGGCGGGCTGACGCGGCAAATTCATCCGCCGGGCGGTCCCGAGCATTGACCCCGGCGGCCCGGGCCTGCCCTCTGGGCGGGCAGTCACACGAATGGACCCCTGCCAATGCCGCTCCCCGTCGCCGACACCTGGTTTACCGCCCAAAAGATCTCTGAAGGCGTGACCCTGATCCTGGAACCCCATGTGCATGTGCTGGAACAGGCCAACCTGTGGCTGGTCGAGGGCCGTGACCGCGACATGATCCTGGACACCGGCATGGGCATCGTGCCACTGAAACCCTTCCTGGACAGCTTGCGCAGCGATCCCACCAAGGACATCATCTGCGTGTCGTCGCACACCCATATCGACCACATCGGCGGCGTGCATGAATTCGACACCCGGCTCGTGCATCCTCTGGAGGCCGAGGAAATGGCCGCGCCGTCGGGGCTGAATTCCCTGTTCCGCAAGGACGTGCCCGAGCAGCTTTTGCAGACCTTCCTGGATGCCGGCTATCCGCCCATCGACGAGCTGCTGATCGACGCCCTGCCCCATGCCGGCTACGACCCGGCCAGCTACGTCCTGCGGGGCGCGCCCGCCACCGGCTTGCTGGAGGAAGGCGACACCGTCGACCTGGGCAATCACCGCTACGAGGTGCTGCACCTGCCCGGCCATTCCCCCGGGGGCATCGGTCTGTGGGAGGCCTCGACCGGGACGCTGTTCGCCGCCGATGCCATCTATGACGGCCCGCTGATCTATGAAGGCCCGGGCATGAGTGTCGAGGCCTACCTCCAGACCTTCGACAAGCTGAAGGCGCTGGACGTGCGCATTGTCCATGGCGGCCACGATCCCAGCTTCGGCCCCGCGCGCATGGCCGAGATCATCGCCGAGTACGAGGCCCGCTGGGGCGCCTGACCCTTTCGACCTGCCTTCCTGTCTTTTCCGAACCCGGCCCTTCCCCCGGCGCGTGGCACATATTGCCGCGCCCGGGCCGGATCGGGCCGGTGTCACCCTGCCCGGGGTCAGGGCGCGACTCGCCCGGCCATAGGGCCCGTCTGAAACCGCCGGACTTGTCCACAGGCAGGTTATCCCCGGATTTCGCCCCTCTGTGGACAGATCCTGAAATAGCTATGCCGCGGTCAAGGATGCCGGGAATACTGTGGATCCCGAAGGGCCTGGCGTTGGAATTCGGAAAGCGATCAGGGGCCTATGCGCGGGGGGCATGTGGACAACCCGGGGGACAATCCGTCCCGATGCCGCCTGGTCTGTCCCGCTGGACGTGGCCTGGGGCCAAATCCGCCCCCGTCCCACTTGCCGCCGCCGTCCACATGGTTGCCCCAAGGGACAGGCCGATGCGCGCCGAGAAGACCACGGTCAAGTTTCCTGCAGAACCTTGAGAAATCGTAAACGGACGCTCAGTCCAATTGCCGCAACCAGTCCATGACGGCCGGCCGCACCGACTGCGCCCCGCGATGGCGGGTGTCGGCGATGATGCGCTTCAGGGACGGCAGATCCGACCGCATCAGCAGGCTTTTCACCGGCCCGATGGAGGCCGGGCGCATGGACAGCGAGCGGATGCCGATGGCCGCGAAACAGACCGCCTCGATCGGCCGGCCCGCGTCTTCACCGCAAAAGCTTAGCGGCGTGCCCGAGATCTCGCAGCGCTCGACGATCCGCTCGATCAGGCTGAGGAAACTGACGTTCAGCGTGTCATACCGCCGCCGCACCCGCTCGTTTTCGCGGTCTGCGGCAAAGAAGAACTGCTTCAGGTCGTTGCCCCCGATGGACAGGAAATCGACCTCGTCAAAGAACTTCTGCGGGGCGAAGGCCATCGAGGGCGTTTCCAGCATCGCCCCCACCTTCAGCTCGGACGGCAGCACGTGGCCCAGACGTTCCTCGCGGGCGATGGTCTTGTCGACCTCGGCCCGGGCACAGCGGTATTCCTCGAACTGGGCGATGAAGGGGAACATGATCGTCAGCGGCCGCCCGTTCGCCGCCCGGATCAGCGCCTGCAACTGCATCCGCAGCACACCCGGCTTGTCCAGCCCCACCCGGATCGCCCGCCAGCCAAGCGCCGGGTTCGGTTCATCGGTGGGCTTCATGTAGGGCAGCACCTTGTCCGACCCGATGTCCAGCGTGCGAAACACCACCGGCTTGCCCTGCGCCGCGTCCAGCACCCGCGCATAGGTCGAGGCCAGCTCGGTCCGCTTGGGCATCTTGTTGCGGATCAGGAATTGCAGCTCGGTCCGGAACAGCCCGACGCCCTCCGCACCCGATCCGGCCAGCGAGGGCAGATCGGCCATTAGGCCGGCATTCATGTACAGCCCGACCTTCTCGCCACACGACGTCACCGCCGGCTTGTCGCGGATCGAGGCGTAGCGTTCCTGCGCCTTGGCCTGCATCGCGACCTTGTCGCGGAACGACTTGGCCACCGCGTCCTCGGGGCGCAGATGCACCACCCCCTGGTCGCCGTCGACCAGGATGTGATCGCCGTTCAGCGCTTCGGTCAGGATCCGTTCGGCGTGGACCACCAACGGGATCGCCAGTGCCCGGGCCACCACGGCGGCGTGACTGCCGACAGAGCCTTCTTCAAGCACGATCCCCTTCAGCCGCCGGCCATATTCCAGCAGCTCGCCGGGCCCGATGTTGCGGGCCACCAGGATCGGATCTACGGGCAGCGACGCCCCGGTTTCGGCCCCCTGCCCGGTCAGGATCCGCAGCAGCCGGTTCGACAGGTCATCCAGGTCGGCCAGCCGCTCGCGCAGGTAGGCATCCTGAACGTCGGCCATCCGCGCCCGGGCCACCGATTGTTCCTTTTCCACCGCCGCCTCGGCCGACAGGCCATTGGCGATGTCCGCCTCCATCCGCCGCATCCAGCCGCGCGAATTAGCGAACATGCGGTAAGCTTCCAGCACCTGCAATTGCTCGCTGTCGCCGGTGCCGGTGTTGGTCAGCATCTCGTCGACACTGACGCGCAGCTTGTCGACGGCCTCGTTCAGGCGCTCGCGCTCGCGTTCGGGATCCTCGGCGATGGGGTTCGTCACCACCACGCGCGGTTCGTGCAGCCAGACATGGCCCTCGGCCGCGCCTTCCTGGCCGCTCGTGCATTTCAGGGTGACCGGCTGCTGATGCAGCGCCGCCAGGGCCGCGCCCTCGCCCACGAAGGCCCCCAGCTCGGCCATTTCGGCCAGCACCATGGCCACGACTTCCAGGGCATAGACCTCGTCCGCAGAATAGACCCGCGCATCGCGGGACTGGACGACCAGCACGCCCATGATCTCGCCCAGCCGCTGGACCGGAATGCCCAGGAAGGACGAATAGCGCTCCTCACCGGTTTCGGCCATGTAGCGAAAGCCCTTTTCGGACGGCGCATCGGGCGTGTTGATCACCTTGCCCCGCAGCCCCACCCGGCCGACCAGGCCTTCGCCAAGGCGCATCCGGGTCTTGTGGACGGCCTCGGCCTTCAGGCCTTCGGTGGCACAAAGTTCAAGGGTTTCGTCGTCGCGGAACAGGTAGATCGAGCAGACCTCGGTGCGCATGCTGTCGGCAATGAGATGCGTGATCCGGTCCAGCCGGGCCTGGCCGGGTTCATCGCTCGCCATGGCATCCCGAAGACGCCCGAGCAATTTCCGGCTTTCACTCTCACTGCGCTCGATCATCGACTGACCGATGCTCCCCTCACCTGCCCGGCCTTATCACGCCGGTCTCACCGCTTAGATCACAGACCGCGGCGAAGACAAAAGAGAAATTTCACAACTCTGGATTGCGCAATTCATACGAAATAGTTTCTCAATGGCCCATCCGGATCGACGAGCCTTTCGTCCGGGTTAACAGCGATCCCATTGACTGGAAACGGAAAAGGGCGCCGATCAGCGCCCTGTCGCCGGATCGCCCATGATCTGGGCGTCTTACGATTGTTTTTCCAGTTCGAAGGCGTCGTGCAGGGCCTGCACGGCCAGCTCTGTGTACTTGCGATCGATCAGAACAGAGATCTTGATCTCGGATGTGGTAATGACCTTGATGTTGATGCCCTCGTCGGACAGCGCCTTGAACATCTTCGCGGCCACGCCCGTGTGGCTGCGCATGCCGATGCCCACGACCGAAATCTTGGCCACGCCGGTGTCGGCGATTACGTCGCGATAGTTCAGGATCTCGTCCGCCCGGGCCTTGTCCAGGGCCTGTTCGGCGCGGGCCACCTGGTTGGTCGGACACGAGAAGGTCATGTCGGTGCGCCCCTCCTCCGAGATGTTCTGGACAATCATGTCCACGTTCACCCCGGCCTCGCTGAGGGCCGAGAAGATCAGCGCGGCGATGCCGGGCCGGTCGGCGACCGAGATCAGCGTCAGCTTGGCCTCGTCGCGGGAATGGGCCACACCGGCCACAACGTTGGATTCCATGATGTCCTCCTCGGCACAGACCAGGGTGCCGGCATTGTCCGATTGTTCCTCGAAGCTCGACAGGACGCGCAGGCGCACGCCATACCGCATCGCCAGCTCGACCGAGCGGGTCTGCAGCACCTTCGCCCCGAGCGAGGCAAGTTCAAGCATTTCCTCGAAGGCGATCCGGTCCAGCTTGCGGGCCTTTTCGCAGATCCGCGGGTCGGTCGTATAGACGCCGTCCACGTCGGTGTAGATGTCGCAGCGCTCGGCCTCGAAGGCCGCCGCAAAGGCCACAGCGGTGGTGTCGCTGCCGCCCCGGCCCAGGGTGGTGATCCGGCCCTCGGGCGACACGCCCTGGAACCCGGCGACCACGGCCACCTGCATGCCCTCGTCAAACTTGGCCATGATGTTGTCGTTGGGGATGCCCTCGATCCGGGCGGCCGAATGAGACGAGGTCGTCTGCACCGGCACCTGCCAGCCCTGCCACGACCGGGCGGGCACGTCCATTTCCTGCAGGGTCAGCGCCATCAGACCGGCGGTGATGTTTTCGCCGGACGACACAACCGCATCGTATTCGCGGGCATCAAACAGCGGCGAGGTCTCTTCGACCCAGCCCACCAGCTCGTTGGTCCGGCCAGCCATGGCCGACACGATGACGATCACGTTGTGGCCCTTGGCCACCTCGACCCCGACCCGTTTGGCAGCCCGGCGAATCCGGTCGAGATTGGCCACCGAGGTCCCACCGAATTTCATCACCAGAACGGACATTGCGCCTGTCTTCCTTTGGCCGAGAACGCGAGTTTCGCAGGCTCATACGGCAGCTTCACTCCGGGGGCAAGAAGCCGCGATCGCCGGATCCTGCCTGCGCGGCAAGACGATCACGCAAACCGGCCTATCCCTTTCCAAGCGGACCGCGCCCGCGGTGGATCGGGGGCGCGTGGGTGGGCGGGTGGGAGCGGCCCCGGTGCAGCGCGGGCGCGGTCCCGGTGCAGCGCGGGCGCGGTCCCGCCTCAAAACGCGTGCGGGCGCCCGTCCCAGGTTTCGAAACACCCGGTTTTGGCCACCGACAGGTCGTCGAACCGAGCCAAAAGCCCCTCGGCCGCCTCGGCCACCGAAATCTCGGCCGCCTCGCCGCCCATGTCCGTCCGTACCCAGCCCGGATGGTAAATCCCCACGGCGATGCCCTCACCCTTCAGGTCCGTCGCCAGGTTCCGGCCCAGGTTCAGGGCCGCCGCCTTGGACGCACGATAGGCGTAACTGCCGCCCGGGGCCCGTTCGTCAGAGCCCATCTGGGACGAGATGATCGCGATCTTGCCCGCCTGCGCCTGCCGCAGCTTCGGCAACAGCGCCTGGATCACCAGGAACACCCCCGTCACGTTGACCGCAAAGCTCTGGTCCCAGACGTCCGCGCGATAGCCCTTCTCGATCGTATGCCCCTTGTCCAGGTAGACACCGGCGTTGCACACCAGCAGGTCCAGGGGCCCCTCGACCACATCCGCCAGCGCCCGGATCGAGCCCGGGTCCGCCACGTCCAGCGTCACATCCGCCGATCCGTCCCGGGCCGTGCCCAGAACCGTGTGACCTTGCGCGCGGTAGCTCGCCGCCATTGCCTCGCCGATGCCCCGGTTGGCTCCGGTAATCAGGATTTGCATGGGATCAATTCGTCTTTCGTTGCGGCCGGAAGGGCAAGGGCGCGACGGGCACACCTTCGTCCACCAGCTTCTTGGCCTCGTCCAGCCGGGCCTCGCCATAGATCGCGCGTTCGGGGCTTTCGCCGTTGTGCATCGCCCGCGCCTCGGCCGCGAATTCCAGCCCGACGTAATCGGCCTTTGATTCGACCTCGCGCCGCATGGCGGCCACGGCCTTTTCCAGCTCGGACGCCGGCGTGCGCAGATCACCGCCCTTGGGCGCATCCTGTTTCACCGCCCCAGCCTCTCCCGCGGCCGAGCGGGAGGGGCGCACCCGGGGGGCCATCATGGATTTCTCGACCCGGGTACAGCCGCAGACGACGCAGGCCACCATGCCCGCGGTGGCCAGCTTGTCGAAGGCAGAGGCCGACTGGAACCAGCTGTCGAAAGCATGCCCCTCGGCGCATTTGAGCGAATATTGGATCATCCGGGTCTCTTTTGAGCAGATCCCAATTAAATATCCCTTCACGCCGGCCGATCAAGCGGCCTTTGGTCCAATTTGCGACCCCACATCACCCCTTGCCGCGCGGCGCGCAGATTGCGGGCAACGCGCGGGACGCCGCCCGGGATCCGGGTCAGGTCAGGCGCATCCGGTCGCGCAGGGCATCGACCAGGACCTCGCGCGGCAGGTCGGCCTCGATCGCCAGGCGGCGCAGGCCGAAATGAACCAGGGCGATGTCCTGGTAGTACCGGGCATAGACGTAATTCGTGGTGGCGCCCGCAACGGCGCCCAGGATCGGCACCGTCTGGGTGGCCAGTTTCTGCCCCATCACCAGGGCCAGCCGGGGGGCCACCGCCGAGATCATCTTTTGCACCGCCCCGCCCGTCAGGGTCATGCGCAGCGTGTAAAAGCCCAGGTCCGCCCCGTCATCGTCTTCCAGCGGGCCCGCAGCCGAAAGCACCCGGATACAGTCGAAGGTCACGCTTTCGGCGGCGGGGTCAAAGCCCTCGGCCCGCGCCGCGCCCTGGATCGAGCGCAGCAGCAGCGTCGTTGTCACCGGCAGTTCCATCAGGGCCGTGGGCGCTCCGCCAAAGCCGCCGGCCGCGCCCAGGGCAGAGGCCACGGCCGTGTTCACCCAGCGCTTCTGGTCGGGAACGGCAGCGCGGCTGCTGTCGGCCGCGCGCATGGACAGGCGCAGCGCGGCCTCGGTCGCGTCGACCAGGTTGTCGCGGACCCCGGCAGGCAGCCGGTCGATCAGCGCATCGGCCTGCGAGCCGGCCATGTTCAGCACCCGCAGGGCCGGGCCACTGGCGGCGCGGTAGCGGGCGGCCAGGCGATCAAGCTCGGCCTCGGTGTCCACCGGGGCCACGTGAAGAATATCGGTCATGTCGGTGCCATGGCGCTGTCGTCCCATGGCATAAAGATCGTCGCAGACGCCGCCGGTTTCAATATGCGATGCGGGCGTCAGGCGGGATCCGGCTCGGTCCAGCGGGTGACGGGGCCGGCGATGCCGTCCCAGGCGCCGGGCACCAGGGCGTGGCCCAGCACGCGTTCGGGGTTGGTGGGCGGGGGCATCTCCACGCCGTCGAGCCGGGTGAATCCGAAGCGGTTGTAGTAGGGGGCGTCGCCCACCAGCATGACCCGTTCCCACCCGCGCGCCCGGGCGCCGTCCAGCCCGCCCTGGATCAGCATCGCGCCCAGGCCCTCGCCCTGGTGGGTGGGGTGGACGGCGACGGGGCCCAGCAGCAGGGCCGGCGTGCCACCCACGAGCACCGGCCAGAAGCGGATCGCGCCCGCCATGGCCCCGGTTTCGTCGCGGGCAATGCGGGCCAGGGCATGCAGGGGGGCGACCTCGTCGCGCAGCCGGTAGGACGACAGGGCCGTGCGGCCGGGGGCGAAACAGCTGTCGAAGAGCGCCTCGACCTCCCACCAGTCCTGGGGATGTTCATGGGTGAGGGTCAGCACGGGGTGAGGTTCGGTCGCTTGGTGGATCGGCAGAAAGGGTGGCCATCGCCCTACCACGAGGGTAACCCGGGAGCAAACGATGAGGAGCCCCGCATGTTCTACCGCCCCGAAGACGGCCACGGCCTGCCGCACAACCCGTTCAATGCCATCGTGACGCCCCGGCCGATCGGATGGATTTCCACCCGCGACGCCGAGGGCGTGCGGAACCTGGCGCCCTATTCGTTCTTCAATGCGGTGGCCTATTTTCCGCCCCAGGTGATGTTCGCCTCGACCTCGGCCAAGCCAGACCAGGACGGGACCAAGGACAGCGTGGCGAATATCCGGGCGACGGGAGAGTTCTGCGTGAACATCGTGGAATTCGCCGCCCGCGACGCGATGAACAAGACCTCTGAGGGGTTCGGGCGCGAGGTGGATGAATTCGAGGCAGCCGGGATCGAGGCGGTGGCCTGCGAGACGATCGGCTGCGACCGGGTGGCCGGGGTGCCGGCGGCGCTGGAGTGCAAGCTGACCCGGATCGTGGAGCTTCCGGGGGAGGCCAACAAGGTGGTCTTCGGCGAGGTCACCGGGATCTACATGCGCGACGATTGCCTGGTGGACGGGGTGTTCGACGTGGTCCGGTTCCAGCCTTTGACGCGGATGGGATACCGGGATTATTCAAAGATTTCGGAGAAGTTTTCGCTGAAGCGGCCGGATGATTGATCGGGCCGGCTTCGTTCGGCAACGATGGGTGTCCCACGCGTGGGACACCCATCCTACGCAATGATTTCAATGGCTTGCAGAGGCAAATTTACCTTTGGGGTGTATCCCCTTGAAGCAAGTTTGACTCGCATGCCTGAGAAATCTGGCGTATGCACATCATGTGGCTACGCTGAGAGAGATATTTGAAGCCGAGAAGCAGATCGGCTTTTTCCCCGGATGGTCAAGGCCTGAGGATGAAACCGATTATGTATGGTTCGATGCACCGTTGGAAATCGGCGGCGTTGCCGAAGCGGGGTTAGTACTGCACGGCGGGTGTTATGCCCATCGCCGAGACGTGAACGTCACGTTTGAACTTCGCATAGCAAGCCAACCCGGGAGGCGTTGCTTGCCTCTAGAAAGATTTGATTGGCGATCCCTAGAAGGGGGCCACACGAACAAGCGCAAGCGTTGTGACCATGCTTCCGCACGTCGAGTTTCGGATACGCACCTCCACGATTTCTACATGAACTGGCTGGAAGATCACGGACGGATGAAGTCCGGAGGACTGATCTGCGCCCGTGAGATCGAAGAGAAAGTCTCGACGTTTGAAGAGGTTAGGGAATTTTCAGGGAATCGCTTTAAAATCAACAACATAGATGTTGTTTCCGAACCGCCGTGGGTGTATGATTTCTTCACCGAAGGAATGATCTGATGGCCGACAGAACCCCTCTATTCGAACTTACAAATGCGATTGTTCCGTCTCTTGTGTCGTCGAAAACTTGGGGCGATGCGAGCTTTATTAACCTGCCAATGTCCTACCCGAGCGGGGCTTTTGTTACAGTCAGGATTACTCATGTTCCGGACGGTGTTCGGGTAAGCGATTCTGGTTTCGCATACCGTGAAACTGAAAGCTTCGGCGCCGGTCGTTCATTTTCCAGAACTGCTCAGAGCATTGTGGAGGAGTACGAACTGATGTTGGGCAAAAGGTCGATCTACATCGATGTTCCTGAGCACGAGACTGAACGGGCAATACTCGACGTGAGCGCTGCATCTCATGCTGTAGCTACCCGGATCATCTCTCGGATTTCATCGGATGCCGAGGCTACCATCTCGGATGAGCTTCATGAGCGGCTGGACCGCCTGTTCCCGCATACGGTCTACGATGACAAAATCACCGGGTCTTCTTCGACGCAGTGGGATGTTTCCGCCGTTTCCAAGGTTGACGGGGAATCCGCTGTTTTTCAGATCGTTACGAATTATCCTGTCTCGGTTTTCCGAACCAGTACGGCGTTTCATGACATTGCTGCCCTAGACAGACCACCCAAGCTTATTTCGGTAGTTCGCAGCAAGAAGGAGCTTGGCAAGAACTACAGCATTCTTGCGCAAGCAGGGCGGGTCATAGAGATAAGCCAATCAGACGAGGCATATGGGAGAGCCGTGGCATGACCAAGACGATGTCTCTACAAGACGCTATCAAGGACGGGCGGTTAGAAGACTTCATCGCCCAAGAAGAGGCGAGAGGTGTTGGACCAATCAGCGAGGCGGAGTTTGATAACACCGCCTCCACCGTGATCAGAACGCCGCCACAATACGATCAAACATCAGGTTCGCCTCTTCGCGATGGTTCGCGCGGAAAGTGAACTCGTCAAGATAGCGCTTCATGTGCTTCTTGCTGACAGAGATATGTGTCCCGCGAATGCTGTTCTTGAACAGCTTCCAGAAGCTCTCAATCCCGTTCGTGTGGTGAATCTCCTGCGTCTGGACGTCAAACACAGCCCATTCCTTCTGACCGTGCTTGACGGCGACGTGAGTGAAGCCACGGCGTTTCAGTAAACTGTAGGACCTGTGTTCATCAGTCGAAATGGTTGCGCCGTCCTTGACCGTCCGCAGGGTAGCGGCTTGCAGGGTGCGAATGGTGACGTCAGGAACGACGTCCGTGACGATCCGACCGCCGCGCTCCTTGAAGCCTACCACGATAGTTTTGCCATCTGCACCGCGACCACGCTTGCCGGGGCGGCGACCACCAACGTAAGCCTCGTCAATCTCAACGTGACCGGCCAGCAGCTTCTTCACTTCTGCCTTGTCCATCTGTTCGCGGATCTTATGGCCCATCCGCCATGCAGTCTTATAGGTCACGCCAAGCTGGCGTTGCAGTTCCTTGGCGGACACACCGTGGCGCGTCGTGACAAACAGATAGATCGCGTAAAACCAAACCTGGAGCGGGGTCCGCGTGTCCTGAAAGATCGTCCCTGCGGTCGGGTAGACGTGATCCCCACAAGCCGCACAAGCCCACGCGCGGCGGTTGCTCATGCGGTGGAAGGTGCTTTCAACACCGCATGCGCGGCAAACGTGCTTCTCGCCGAACCGGACGTTGAAGATATGCTCAAGGCAGGCTTCATCGTCGGGGAAACGCTTGAAGAAGTCGCGGACGCTGAAATCGGGGGATGCGGATTTGCTCTTGGTCATGTCCTATAGATAGAACATGCGTGTACTTGCGTCAAGGGGATACACCCCTTACCTTTTGTTAGGATTTGCCCTGCGGCCTGCTGCGTGCTCACACCATTTTTCGCGGCACCAGAGCGCCTGGGGTGATGGTGCCTCCGGTTGGAGGGATCGGACGTTATTTGAAATTCCAGATAACGTATCTAGTCCTTCGTGCTCTCACCCTGCTCAACGTCATCGTCTTTTAGTAGAACGACCCTTCCAATGCTTGTGTTAGGCCCCCAGTCCCTATTCTTCAACATACCGTCGGCGATATACAGGTCCTCAATATCATAGCGGGTCCATGATCCGTCCCCATCGGACAGTTCAATAAACGCCGGGATAGCGTTTGTTACAATTCTAAAATATTCCGGGTCTGCGTGCACTGAGAAAGACATTAATATTTCCAGGACCTCTTCGTATTCGGTTATTCGCTCATCCACGAGGAAAGCGCACGCTGCCTCAAAGCCACCCCCTCCTAAGCCCACAATTGCAGCTGGAACCCAAACAAAGGGATTCAGAATGACAGCTCCAGCAGCTCCGATCACGCCGCCAGTTCCTGCGATAATTCCGATGGTGCCAGCACCAGAGGCCCCGGCCATCGTCGAGCCTAACATTGTCAGACCGCTGCCAGCATGCACCAGCGTATAAAGGCCCATCGCCGAGGCTGCCCCCGAGGCAGAAGAAACAGCCACGCCACTACCAATCATTGCTTTACTGCCAGCGTCACCAAGAATGCGTGACGGTCGGTAATCGCAGGTATCAGCGTAAACGGGAAGAACACTGGCGGACATTCCCGTCATTGCGGCCACAAAAATATTGCGAATATGCACTTTCTTCCACCTTCCGCTAATGATCCAAAACTGGCCTGCCCATATCTGTCATCTTACCTCAAAGGGTTTTCGGGTCAATTTTTTGGTCCCGCATGGCATTTTTGCCCAGTGACGCGCCCTTACGAATTGTGAGCGCGGCGTGGTTTGCCGTGTTCGGGAAGTGGGTGCGGGAGATACTGACATTTTGCAGAAAAACCTGCGTATCCTACGTGCGCAAGGAACCTCGGTTGACGCCGTAGCACGTTCTGAAACACCAAAGCCGCTATTGAGTGCTCTTGGCTCCCAAGTCCGTTCCGACATTGGCCTTCAGCGCACTATCGGTCAAAGATGGCTCTGAGTGGACTTGCCCCGCCCCTTGCCAAGCGGGGCCGAAACCTCGGCGCTCGGGCTAGAGACCGCACACAGAAAAACAGTTGCCGACGGGCTGGCGGGGGTTTTTACGACAACGGGCCCCGCGTTGCCGCGGAGCCCGTTGGAGATGGACAAGGGTCTGACCTCAGCGGGGTCAGTGGCCGCCCAGGATGCCCGTGCGGACCGAGTAGTTCACGGCGAGCTCGTAATCGGGGTCGTCGTCGCTGTCGATCATCAGGTGGCCGGCCTTGTTCAGCAGGCGGTGGCAATCGCGGCTGAGATGGCGCAGCTGGATTTCCTTGCCCTGGGCCTCGTACTTGGCGGCCACGGCCTCGATCGCCTGCAGGGCGGACTGGTCGACCACCCGGCTGTCGGCGAAATCGACCACCACGCGCGAGGGGTCCTCGACCGGATTGAAGAGCTCGATGAAGCCTTCGGACGAGCCGAAGAACAGCGGGCCTTGCACCTGGTAGACCTTGGCCCCTTCGGGCGTGCGGTAGCTTTTGGCGTGGATGCGCTTGGCGTTGTTCCAGGCATAGGCCAGGGCCGAGACGATGACGCCCACGACAACGGCCACGGCGAGGTCTTCGAGCACGGTGACGACGGTGACGAGCAGGATGACGAAGGCATCCATCAGGGGCACCCGGCGCATGATGCGGAACGAATTCCAGGCGAAGGTGCCGATGACGACCATGAACATGACGCCGACGAGGGCGGCGAGCGGGATCTGTTCGATCAGGGGCGAGGCCACGAGGATGAAGAGCAGCAGGAAGAGGGCCGCACAGATGCCGGCGATTCGGGTGCGGCCTCCGGATTTCACGTTGATCATCGACTGGCCGATCATGGCGCAGCCGCCCATGCCTCCGAAGAAGCCGGTGACGGTGTTGGCCAGGCCCTGGGCAATGCATTCCTGGCTGGCGCCGCCCCGCTTGCCGGTCATTTCCGACACGAGGTTGAGGGTCAGCAGGCTTTCGATCAGGCCGATGGCGGCCAGGATGACCGAGTAGGGCAGGATGATCTGCAGCGTTTCCCAGGTGAAGGGCACGGCCGGGATGTGGAAGGGCGGCAGGCCGCCTTCGATCGAGGCCATGTCGCCCACGCGGGGCACGTCGATGCCGAAGACGATGACCAAAAGGGCGACGATGCCGATGCCGGCGAGGGGCGCGGGGATGGTCTTGGTCAGCTTGGGCATGGCCCAGATGATGGCCATGGTCAGGGCGACGAGGGCGAGCATTGTGTAGAGCGGCAGGCCGGTCAGCCAGTCTCCGCCAGAGGCGCCGTGGCCGGAAACCTCCATTGATCCCGGGACCTTGAACTGGGTGAGCTGGGCCAGGAAGATGACGATGGCCAGGCCGTTGACAAAGCCCAGCATGACCGGGTGGGGCACCAGGCGGATGAACTTGCCCCATTGCATGACGCCGGCGATGATCTGGATGATCCCCATCAGGACGACGGTGGCAAAGAGGTATTCGACCCCGTGTTCGGCCACCAGGGCGACCATGACGACAGCCAGCGCGCCGGTGGCGCCCGAGATCATGCCGGGCCGGCCACCGAAGACGGCGGTGATCAGGCCAACCATGAATGCAGCGTAAAGGCCGACCAGCGGGTGGACGCCGGCAACGAAGGCGAAGGCCACCGCCTCGGGCACGAGGGCCAGGGCGACGGTCAGGCCCGACAAGACGTCGGTGCGGATCTGCGAGGGGGTGAGCTCGTCCCCGCCGTTGAGGCGCAGATCGGGAAGGGTCAAACGATTGGTGAGCGTGCCCAGGGAGGCGCGGGGCATGGCAATTCCTGCAATATATGGAGAGTATGGATCTGGCGCAAAATTACACGGGCAGGGTCGGTGACTCCATGCAACCGTGCGGGTATCTGCCATGCGCTATGCGCATAGCTGGTCTTCGCCGGGATTTCCTATGGTCACTTGCGGCGCAAGCCCCTAGCTTGCGGCGGCAATGCAAACCTTTAACGGCTGAGGCAAAGATGACCACCACCACCAAGATCGCGGTGATCGGCGGATCGGGACTTTATGACATCGACGGGTTGGAGAACCAGTCCTGGGTCGAGGTCGACAGCCCCTGGGGCAAGCCGTCGGATGCGATCCTGACCGGCACGCTGGGCGGGATCGAGATCTGTTTCCTGCCCCGTCACGGCCGCGGCCACGTGCACGGGCCGACGCAGGTGCCCTACCGGGCCAATATCGACGCGCTGAAGCGGCTGGGGGTCACGGATGTGATCTCGGTGTCGGCCTGCGGGTCGTTCCGCGAGGAAATGGCGCCCGGGGATTTCGTGATCGTCGACCAGTTCATCGACCGGACCTTCGCGCGGGAAAAGAGCTTTTTCGGGACCGGGTGCGCGGCCCATGTGAGCGTTGCGCATCCCACCTGCGAGCGGCTGCGGACGGCGTGCCTGTCGGCGGCGCTGGATGCGACGATCCCGGTGCATGACGGGGGAACGTACCTGGCGATGGAGGGGCCGCAGTTCTCGACCCTGGCGGAATCGAAGATGTACCGCGAGCAATGGGGCTGCGACGTGATCGGGATGACCAACATGCCCGAGGCGAAACTGGCGCGCGAGGCAGAGCTTTGCTACGCGTCGGTGGCGATGATCACGGATTACGACAGCTGGCATCCGGATCATGGCGAGGTGGACGTGACGTCGATCATCGCCACGTTGCAGGGCAATGCGGACAAGGCGCGGTCGCTGATCAAGGCGCTGCCCGAGATCCTGGGGGCCGAGCGGGCACCCTGCCCTTACGGCTGCGACCGGGCGTTGGAATACGCGATCCTGACGGCGCCGGACAAGCGCGATCCGGCGTTGCTGGCCAAGCTGGATGCGGTGGCGGGGCGGGTTCTGTAACCCCCTTGTCGCTTGCCCTGGCCGGCGGACGGCCGGGGTATTTGTGAAGAGAAAGAAGCAGCGGTCCGGTCCCCTTGTTCGGGGGCGGTGTCCGATGGGCCGCTGCGACGGGTATCACAGGTGTCCCCATGGCTTTGGATCTTTGGCTGACCTTTGTTGCGGCGTCGACGGCGTTGTTGTTGATCCCGGGGCCGACGGTGTTGCTGGTGCTGAGCTATGCGCTGTCGAAGGGGCGTAGCGTGGCGGTGGCCTGCGCGCTTGGAGTGGCGACGGGCGATTTCATTGCGATGACCGCCTCGCTGGTGGGGCTGGGGGCGCTGGTGATGGCCTCGGCGACGCTTTTCATGGTGCTGAAATGGGTGGGGGCGGCCTACCTTGTGTGGATGGGGGTGGGGCTTTTGCGCTCGGCCCCGTCGGAGGGGCTGCGGGTGCCCCGTCGGGAGGTCTCGGCGCGCGGGGTCTTTGGCCATGCGGCGACCGTGACGGCGCTGAACCCGAAGTCGATTGCCTTCTTCATAGCCTTCGTGCCGCAATTCGTGGTGCCGGGTGAGGCGTTGGGGCCGCAATTCGCGGTGCTGATCGCGAGTTTCGTGGGCCTGGCGGGGCTGAATGCCCTGGCCTATGCGCTGCTGGCCGACCGGCTGCGGGTGGTGATCGGCCGGCCGGCCGTTCTGGGCTGGCTGACGCGGGCGGGCGGGGCCGCGTTGATCGGGATGGGGCTGGTGACGGCCTTGTTGCGCCGGCCCTCGGTCTGAGGCCGCCAATCCGAGGTCTGCCGGCGGGGCGCCTGCCCTATTCCTTGTTTTCCTTCATGAAGGTCCGGATGAAGCCGCGGATTTCGCGGGCGGCGCTGGTGTCGAGCTTTTTGCAGAGGTCGACGAAGGCGTCGCGTTCGTCCTTGTCGAGGCGCAGAACCAGCTGGCTGTTCTTTTTCCCGGACTTGTCCGATTTTTTATTCACGTCGGTTCCTGGCTCCACCTTGACATCTCGCCTAGGCATTGTATATACACCGCATAGGCAATTGCTGTTCATGTAACCTAGCAAAAGGAAAAGGAAAACGCCAATGTCTCTTCTGACCGCCACCCAGATCCTGACGACGGACCGGATGGACTGGAACAAGCCGCATCTGTCGTGGATTTCGGCAAAACTTTATCGGTACTTCCAGAAGCACTGAGAACCAGAGGCGGCGCTTGCAAAGGCGCCGGCCTTGGGCCAAAGCTCTGATCGCCCGACATGGATCAGAGGAGGGCCGAGATGCCCGAGCAGAAATCCGTCAAGGATTACATCCGGACCATCGTGGATTTCCCGCACGAAGGGATCCTGTTCCGGGACGTCACCACCCTGTTTACAGACCCGCGCGGCTTTCGCATGGCCATCGACCAAATGCTGCACCCCTATGCGGGGATGCAGATCGACAAGGTCGTGGGGCTGGAGGCGCGGGGGTTCATCCTGGGCGGGGCGATTGCCCACCAGCTGAGCGTGGGTTTCGTGCCGGTGCGCAAGAAGGGCAAGCTGCCGGGCACCACCATTTCCGAAGATTATACCCTGGAATACGGCGAGGCCGTGGTCGAGCTGCATGACGATGCGATCAGCTCGGGCGAGACGGTGCTGGTGGTCGACGACCTGCTGGCCACGGGGGGCACGGCGGCGGCGGGCATTCGCCTGGTCGAACGGCTGGGCGGCGAGATCGTGGGCTGTGCCTTTGTCATCGACCTGCCGGACCTGGGCGGGCGCAAGAAGCTGGAAGCGCTTGGCATGGACGTGCATTGCCTGTGTGAATTCGAGGGGCTTTGAGGCCCTGACGCGGTGCCCCTGGCCGGTGGACGGCCGGGGTATTTTCAAAGAGAAAGAAGCAGCAGTCTGGCGATAGGCGGTTCTGACGAGGGCTTTGCCGGTGTCGGCGATGCAAGCGTTTTGGGCGGCTTTCTGGACAGTTCTTGAGCAGCGGCCGGCAGGACCGGGAGCGCGGCCGCGTTCACGGGCGCAGTACCGCACCGGGGTTCATGATGCCCGCCGGGTCGAGGGCGGACTTGATGGCGCGCATGGCGGCCAGTTTCACCGGGTCTGCGTAGCGTTCGAGGTCGCCGACCTTGGCTCGGCCCAGCCCGTGTTCGGCACTGAACGAGCCGTCGTAGCGGGCGACCAGGTCGTGGACCAGTGTGGTGACTTGTGGGGCGGCTTTGCGGGCCTCGGCCCGGTCCTGGCCCGTGGCGGGGAAGACGTTGTAGTGCAGGTTGCCGTCGCCCACGTGGCCGAAGCAGTTGATCCGGTAGGGGCCGAGTTGTGCCAGGGCGGGGCCGGCCTCGGCGATGAATTCCGGCAGGGCGCCCAGCGGCAGCGAGATGTCGTGGCTGGCGACGGCTCCGACCAGGCGGTTGGCCTCGGGAATGTTTTCGCGCACGGCCCAGAAATCATCCCGTTGGGCGGCGCTTTGGGCGATCAGCCCGTCGGTGACCAGGCCCTGCTGGAAGGCGGTTTCAAAGAGCGTGCCGAGCGCTTCTTCGGGGTCGAGCCCGGCGGCCAGGCCCAGTTCGATCAGGACGGACCATTCGGGCGGGCTGTCCCAGGGCAGGCGCACCTGGGGCATGGTGTCGGCGAGGAAGTCCATGCCCTGGCGGTGCATCAGTTCGAAGGCCGAGATGCCCTCGCCCAGCTGGCCGCGGGCCAGCGACAGCAGCGACAGGGCGGCGGCGGGGTCGGTGACGGTCAGGAAGGCGGTGCCCCGGCCAACCGGGATGGGCGACAGTTTCAGGGCGGCGGCGGTGATCACGCCGAGGGTGCCTTCGGCCCCGATCAACAGGTTGCGCAGGTCGTAGCCGGTGTTGTCCTTGCGCAGGCGTTTCAGCCCGTGCCAGATCCGGCCGTCGGGCAGGACCGCTTCGAGCCCGAGGCACAGGTCGCGGGCGCAGCCGTAGCGCAGGACGTTGACGCCCCCGGCATTGGTGGCCAGCGTGCCGCCGATTCGGGCCGAGCCTTCGGCGGCGAGCGACAGGGGATAGAGGCGGTCGGCGGCCAGGGCGGCGGCCTGGACATCGGCCAGGATGGCCCCGGCCTCGGCGATCAGCACGTTTTCCTGCGGATAGACCGCGCGGATACGGGTCATCCGTTCCAGCGAGAGGATCAGCGGGGCGGGGCCTTCGGTGGCCACCTGACCGCCAACGAGGCCGGTGCCGCCTCCGTAGGGGATGACGGGCACCCGGGCCCGGGCGGCGGCGGTGACCAGGGTCGAGACCTCGTCGACCGAGTGCGGCAGGGCCAGAAGGCCCGGCTGGCCCGGGTACTTGCCCCGGGGTTCTTCGGTGTAGCGGGTGTCGGCCGGGCGCAGGCGGTCGGCGGGAAGGTCGATGCTGGTGGCGAAGGCGTCAGAGGCAGGCGTCAGGGTCATGGGCCGGTTAGAGCGCGGAACCGGCGCCACGGCAAGTCCCTCTAAACATCGCCCCTGTCCTGGCGCTAGTCGCCGACAGGACCGCCGGGGTCGGCACGCAGCCAGGCCGGCGCCAGGACCTTGATGGTCGGGCGATCGGGGAGCGTGCGCAGGGACACCTCGATCGACGATCCACCGCTGACGTCGATGGCGAATTCGTCGCGCATGCCGACCAGGAAGGCCTCCAAAGAATACCTCGAAAACCAGTGCATCGGAATCACGATCGAGGATTTCAGCCGTTTCAGCGTGGCCATCATCTCGGGCAACGGCAGGGTCATGCCCCCGTCGACCGGAGCCATGACCACGTCCAGCCGCCCGATTGCCGCGAATTGTTCGTCATTGGGAATGTGGTGCAGGTGGCCCAGGTGGCCGATGCACAGGCCCTCGACCTCGAAGACAAAGACCGAATTGCCGCTTTCCTCGACGCCCTCGCCATAAGGGGAGCGGATGTCCGTCGACACGTTGCGGATCATCATCTCGCCCAGGTCCAGGTGGTGGTCGATTCCCTCGCCGTAGACGCCCCAGCCTTCCAGCACGTGGGGAATCGCCGGGTCGGGGCTGGCCGTCCAGTGCGAGGAATGGGCGTGGTTCATCGTCACCACATCCGGGATCAGCGGGGCGGTGCCAATGAAACCGGTGTAATCGGTCACGGCCGTCAGCCCGCCCCGGGTCTGCAACAGGAAACTGGCATGCGAGATATAGCTGAGCCGGACTGTGTAATCGGGCAGCGGGTCGGTCCAGGCCGCATTGACCAGGGTTTCGGGCCCGTCCAGGGCTGCCGTCCGGATGTACTCGATCCCCGGCGCGGCATCGGCGATGGCAATGCAATGGCTGGGCCGGCGGTCCTGGGCAAGGGCCGGGGCGGCCGCCCCGATGGCCAGGCAGGCAAGGAAAGCAGGCTGTAGACGCATCGGACGGACCCCCTGTTGCTTGCCCCAGCGTATGCGTACCGGGTCACAAGACCAGCGAAAGTGGGGCCGCTCAAGACGTCGTGACCGCCCCGCCGGGTGCCCTGCCCGTCTGCCGGGCGCTGTCACGTGTCGTTGGCGGTTCCCAGCATGGCGTGCGCCGAAGGCGCTCCTTTTGAGAACGGCCCCGCTTGCGGCCCTCGCTGGGGGGTGGTCGGGCGGGTTGGATCTAGCCGACGTCGGTCTTGCCGCGCCGGTCCGACCGCAGCGAGGCATAAAGCACATGGGTCCGCCAGCGCCCGTCGATCTGCAGATAGCTTTGCGCCACCCCTTCGTACTTGAAGCCCGAATTCTCCAGCAGCCCGCGCGAGGCGGCGTTTTCCGGCAGGCAGGCGGCCTCGATCCGGGACAGGTCCAGCCGGGTGAAGGCGAAATGCACCACCCCGCCGATGGCCTCGCGCATGAAGCCCTGACGTGAAAACGGCTTGCCTGTCCAATAGCCCAGCGTCCCCGCCTGGGACGGGCCGCGCCGGATGTTGTCCAGGGTGATCGCGCCGATCAGCACCTCGTCCTCGCGCCGGAACAGGAACAGGGGCATGGCCGACCCGGCGGCCACCGACCGCTGCGCCCAGTAGACCCGGTTGGTGAAGGCCTTGCGCGTCAGGTGGTCGTGCGCCCAGGTGGGCTCCCATTGCACAAGGTAATCCTGGCTTTCCCGACGCAGCGACGTCCAGGCCCGGAAATCCGAATGGTTGGGAGGCCGCAGCGTCAGGCGCTCCGTCTCGATCTTCAACTTGCGTCTGGTCAGCAACATGCCCGTGACACCCTGCCCGCCCTCACGCGGTGCGCAGCTCCTGCATCTCGGCCAGGCTCAGCGCCCCGTCGACCGGCCCGTAAAGCGCCAGCGCCGCGGGGGCCGTCACGGCCATCTCTTCGGCAAAGGCCCGCACGTCCTCGGTCGTCACGGCGTCGATCCGGGCGACGGTTTCCTCCAGCGGAGGCACCTTGTCCCAGATCTGCACAAGCCGCGCCAGACGTTCAGCCCGGTTCGACGGGCTTTCCAGCCCCATCAGCATGCCGGCCTTCATCTGGGCCCGGGCCCGGGCGACTTCGACCTCGGTCAGGTCCTCGGCCGCGCGCTTCATCTCCTGGATGGTGATGCGGGCCAGGTCGCCCAGCTCGTCGCCGCTGGTGCCCGCGTAGATCGTCGTCGTGCCGGTGTCGCCATAGGCCCCGGTCTGGGCAAAGATCGTGTAGCACAGGCCGCGGATCTCGCGCACTTCCTGGAACAGGCGCGAGGACATCCCCCCACCCAGCGCCGAGGAATAGATCTGCGAGGTATAGATCCGGTCGTCGCGATAGCCCGGCCCTTCGATGGCCAGCGCGAAATGAGCCTGTTCCAGCGGCTTCGACTTGCGGATCTCGCCCCCGGTGAAATGGGCCAGCTCGACGGCCTTGCCCGACTTGGGCTGCAGGTGGCCGAACAGGTCTTCGGCCAGCTTGACCAGCACGTCGTGATCGACCGCCCCGGCGGCGGCGATGATCATGTGTTCGGGCCGGTAATGTTCGGCCACGAAATCCGACAGGTCGGCCCGGTTGAACTTGCCCACCCGTTCGGCCGGGCCAAGGATCGTGCGGCCAAGCGGCTGATCGCGATAGCTTTCTTCCTGCAGCCAGTCGAAGATCACGTCGTCTGGCGTGTCATGGGCCTGGCCGATTTCCTGCAGGATCACGCCCCGCTCGACCTCGATCTCGCGCGGGTCGAACACCGGGTTCAGCACGATGTCGGAAATCACGTCCATGGCCAGCGGCACGTCCTGCTTCAGCACGCGCGCGTAATAGGCCGTCACCTCGCGCGAGGTATAGGCGTTGATATAGCCGCCCACGTCCTCGATCGCCTCGGCGATCTGCAGGGCCGAACGGGTCTTCGTGCCCTTGAAGGCCATGTGTTCAAGGAAATGCGCGATGCCGTTCTGTTCGATCCGCTCGTGCCGTCCGCCGGCCGCGACCCAGACCCCGATCGAGGCGGATTGCAGCCCGGGCATCATTTCGGACACGATGCGGACGCCGTTGGAAAGCCGGTCCAGTCTGACAGTCAATTCGCAATTTGCTCCGTTATGAATGTCTCTATCGACGCAAGGTCATTCGCGATCCGCGTCACCCGTTCCGAACGTTCATACAGGTCTGCCATCCGGGGGGGAAGAGGCGGAAAGACCCCGCTGGCCTCTTCGACCGCGGCGGGGAATTTCGCCGGGTGGGCGGTGGCCAGGGTGATCATCGGCACGTCGGGGGTGCGGGCCTCGTTCGCGACCTTCACGGCGACGGCGGAATGGGGGCACAGCAGTTCCTGGCTGGCGGCCAGGGTGGCGCGGATGGTGGCCCGGGTTTCGTCCTCGGAGGCGCGGCCCGAGGTGAAGGTGTCCTGCAGCATCTGCAGGGCGCCCTGGCTGACATCGAAGCCGCCCTGTTTCAATTCGTCCATCAGCTGGGCCACCGCGCCGCCGTCGCGATCGTAGGCGTCGAACAGCACCCGTTCGAAATTCGAACTGACCTGGATGTCCATCGACGGGCTGATCGAGGGCACGGTCGGGCCCTTGTGATAGCCCTGCCCCGACAGGCAGCGGTGCAGGATGTCGTTCTGGTTGGTGGCCACGACCAGCTGGTCGATGGGCAGGCCCATGCGCTTGGCGATGTAGCCCGCGAAGATGTCGCCGAAATTGCCGGTCGGCACGGTAAAGCTGACCTTGCGGTGCGGCGCGCCCAGGCTGACGGCGGAGGAGAAGTAATAGACCACCTGCGCCAGAACCCGCGCCCAGTTGATCGAATTCACGCCGGCCAGGCGGACCCGGTCGCGGAAGTCGAAATCGTTGAACATGTCCTTCACCATCGCCTGGCAATCGTCGAAATCGCCATCGACGGCCAGGGCATGCACGTTGCTGTCCGCAGGCGTTGTCATCTGGCGGCGTTGCACTTCGGACACCCGGCCATGCGGGAACAGGATGAAGACATCGACGGCATCAAGGCCGCGAAACGCCTCGATCGCCGCGGACCCGGTGTCACCGGAGGTCGCGCCGACGATCGTCACCCGGTCACCGGCGCGCCCCAGCGAGACCTGGAACATCTGCCCGATCAACTGCATCGCGAAATCCTTGAACGCCAGGGTGGGGCCATGGAACAACTCCATGACCCACTGGTTAGGCGCAATCTGAACCATCGGTGC
>PAQV01000018.1 GCA_002709405.1 Paracoccaceae bacterium | reverse complement strand
TGCGGCTGCAGGCCGAATTGATCAAGCTGCAGGACTGGGTCATCGCCAATAACGAAAAGGTCGTGGTGATCTTCGAGGGCCGCGACAGCGCCGGCAAGGGCGGCGTGATCAAGCGGATCACCCAGCGGCTCAACCCCCGGATCGTGCGCACCGTGGCCCTGCCCGCGCCCTCGGACCGCGAAAAGACCCAATGGTATTTCCAGCGCTACGTGCCGCACCTGCCGGCCGCGGGCGAAATCGTGCTGTTCGACCGCTCCTGGTACAACCGCTCGGGCGTCGAACGGGTGATGGGCTTTGCCAGCGAGGACCAGGTCGAACAATTCTTCAACGACGTGCCCGAGTTCGAACGCATGCTGGTGCGCTCGGGCATCCGGCTGGTCAAGTACTGGTTCTCGATCACCGACGCCGAACAGCAACTGCGGTTCCTGATGCGCATCCATGACCCGATGAAGCAGTGGAAACTGTCGCCCATGGATCTGCAATCCCGCGTCCGCTGGGAGCAATACACCAAGGCCAAGGAAGACACCTTTGCCCGCACCAACATCCCCGAGGCGCCCTGGTACATCGTGCCCGGAAACGACAAGAAACGCGCCCGGCTGAACTGCATCGACCACCTGCTGAGCATGGTCCCCTACGAGCCGATCGACCACGAAGAGGTCGTTCTGCCCGATCGGGTCCACAACGACAAATACGAACGCACGGTGCTGCCGCCCGAACTTTACGTGCCTTCCAAGTACTGATCCCGGACACCGGCGGGCCACCGCCTGTCCGCTTCCTGCCTTGACTGACCGGATGGCGGGCCACGGCCCGCCGCCTGCATTTTGGCCCCCAGGTCCGGCTTGATGCCCATACCGCAGGACGAAAAAAAACGCCGGCACAAGGCCGGCGTTAAGTTATTGAGGCAGGTTTCATACAGGCAAGAAACCTATCGAGCAGTGCCACTGTTATAAGCAATTCCCGGCCGGCATCCAAGCTAAAAGTTTGAAAATACGTAAATCCGCCTCTACGCTGCGGGCGCAATAAAACAAGGGCAGGACGGGATTGTTGACAAAATGTGGCTGAAGTTTTTCGCAAAAACAATCACTGCGGTAACGCTCGCGGCGACAGTTTCCCCGTGGGCTGTGAACGCGCAAGAATCGGCACATGGCATAGCTATGTATGGCGCTCCGGCGCTTCCACCGGATTTTGTGTCACTGCCCTATGCCAACCCCGATGCCCCCCGGGGCGGCACGGTGGTTTTCGCCAATACAGGGGGTTACGATTCCCTTAACCCGTTCATTCAAAAAGGCACCGTCCCCTGGCAGTCCCGCTTCTGGGGATACGAGTCCCTGATGGGCAGATCCATGGATGAGCCGTTTACCTTGTACGGTCTGCTGGCCGAATCGGTGACCACGCCAGAGGACCGATCCTGGGTCGAATTCACGCTTCGCCCCGAGGCGCGCTTTTCCGACGGCAGCCCCGTCACCATCGAAGACGTCATCTGGTCCTACGAAACCCTGGGCACGCAAGGCCACCAGCGCTACCGGTCCTTCTGGTCCCAGGTCGACACGCTGGAACAAACCGGCCCCCGCACCATCCGCATGACATTCGGCTCGGACAACCGCGAACTGGCCCTGATCGCCGGCATGCGCCCGATCCTGAAAAAGGCGCAATACGAGGGCAAGGACTTCACCGCCTCGGGGCTGGACGTGGTGCCCATCGGCAGCGCGCCCTACGTCGTCACCGATTTCGAGGCCGGTCGCTCGGTCACCTACACCCGCAACCCCGATTACTGGGGCAACGACCTGGGCTTCCGCCGGGGCACCAACAATTTCGACACCATGCGCATCGAGTTCTTCGGCGACGGCGTCGCCGCGTTCGAGGCCTTCAAGGCCGGGGAAATCTCGGCCGTGCGCGAATTCAACGCCGAAACCTGGTCCTCGGGCTATGATTTCCCGGCCGTCCAGAGGGGCGACGTGGTCAAATCGGAATTCCCCGACCAGAAGCCCACCGGCATGACCGGCCTGGTCATGAACACCCGCACGCCGTTGTTTTCCGACTGGCGGGTGCGCGACGCGCTGATCCATGCCTTCAACTTCGAGTTCATCAACGAGGCCATCACCGGCGCCGTTCAGCCCCGCATCCGCTCCTATTTCGACAATTCCGTTCTGGCCAAGCAGGAAGGCCCGGCCGAGGGGCGCGTGCGCGAGTACCTCGAAGCCTACGCCGACGACCTGCCGCCGGGAGCGCTGGACGGCTATGCCCTGCCCGTCTCGGACGGGTCCGAGCGCAACCGACGCAACATCCGCGCCGCCCTCGCCCAGTTCGAGGCCGCGGGCTACACGGTGGTCGACGGCGCGCTGACCGGCCCCGATGGCACGGTGACCTTCGACATCCTGTTGCAACAGGCCGACAAGGAGCTGCGCACCGCCGTCGACATCTTCCTGCCCGCGCTGGAACGGCTGGGCATCCAGGCCAGTGTCACCGTGGTCGACAGCGCGCAATACACCGAACGGATGCTGAACTTCGACTTTGACGTGACCGCCTTTCGCCGCGCCCTGTCGTTGTCTCCGGGCAATGAACAAAAGCTTTACTGGGGGTCCGAGGGCCGCGACACGCCCGGCTCGCGCAACTTGATGGGGCTGGCCAACCCGGCGGTCGACGGGCTGATCGACACAATGCTGACCGTCACGTCCTCGGACGATTTCACCGCCGCCGTGCGGGCGCTCGACCGGGTGCTGACCGCCGAGCGCCTGGTGATCCCGATCTGGCGCTACGACGTGGGCCGCATCGCCCATGTCAAAGAGCTCCATTACCCCGCCGAATTGCCCATTTACGGGGACGGCCCCGAGTACATGCCGGCCATGTGGTGGTACGCGGACTGACCACCGCATGAAGCCGCTTGACGCGCGCGGTGCGCAACCGTACCCCGCGCGTCATGGAGCCTGAGATTTCCGATCAACTTTCCGCCCTTGCACACGAGAGGCGCCTGGACGTGTTCCGCCTGCTCATGCGGCGCTATCCGGATGCCGTGCCGGCCGGAGAGATCGCCTCGGCCCTCGGCCTGCGTGCCAACACCGCATCGGTCTACCTGTCGATCCTGCGCCAGGCCGGGCTGATCTCGCAGACCCGCTCGGGCACCTTCCAGCTTTACCGGATCCGGATGGAAACCGTGCAGGGCATGTTCGACCGCATGCTCGGCGATTGCTGCCGCAACCGGCCCGACATCTGCATGCCCGCGCTGCCTCAGCACGCGATGCCCGGGGGGGACACCCCCCTGAACGTGCTCTTCCTCTGCAGCCACAATTCGGCCCGCTCGATCATGGCCGAGGCGCTGTTGCGCGATGCAGGCCCCGGGTTTCGCGCCTTTTCCGCCGGGACACAGCCCGCTGGCGAACCGCATCCCGCCGCGCTCGACATGCTGACCAGCCACGACGTGCCGACGGACGGGCTGACGTCCCTGCCCATCGCGCAATTCCTGAACGGGACGCCGGTCATGGACCTTGTGATCACCGTCTGTGACCGGGCCGCCAATGAAGACGTGGTCCGCTGGCCCGGCACGCCCCTGCACGCCCATTGGGGGGTGGATGACCCGATGGCCTGCGACAGCCCGGCCCTGCAACGCGCGGCCATGGCCCAGGCCTTTTCCCTGATCCGGGCACGCATCGACGCCCTGACCAGCCTTGATATGGCCGGGCTTGACCCGGCGGACCTGCAAGGTCATCTCGACGACATCGGCCGCATGCACCTGCAGGCCGCAGCGCAGTAACGCCAGCAAGAGACCCGAGGCCCCATGCCCATCAGATCCCGGATCGCCCGCGCGGCGCAGTCGTCCCGTTCCTCGCTTCGCTCCATCGCGCCCGACCAGCCCCGCCGCGCGCTTGTGGCCGAGGCCATGGGCACCGGGTTCCTGGTGATCGCCCTCGTCGGATCGGGCATCGTCGGCGCGTCCCTCGCCGGGGGCATCGCCGCCCTGGCGGTACTGTTCACTGTCGTGGCCGTGGCATGCGTTCTTTATGCTTTGATCACCGTCTTCGGGCCGCTGTCGGGCGGGCATTTCAACCCCGCCGTCACCGCCGCCTTCGTCCTGCGCGGCGACATGGCCAAGCGCACCGGCCTGGCCTACGTGATCGCCCAGGTGCTGGGCGCCTGCGCCGGGGTGATCCTCGCCCACCTGATGTTTGGCCTGCCGCCGGTGCAGATGTCCTCCAGCCTGCCGGCGCCCGGCCTGCCCCGTTTCGGGGCCGAGCTTGTGGTCAGCTTCGGCCTCTTGATGGTGATCTTCGGCGGATTGGCCGCCCGGGCCGAGTCTGTCCCGGCCCTGGTGTCGCTTTACGTGCCCGCCACCTACCTGGTCACCGCCGAGCCCAACCTGGCCAACCCGGCAGTGACGCTGGCCCGCGGGCTTAGCGGTTCCACGGTGGGTCTGTGGCCGGGCTATGTGGTGATGTTCCTCGTCGCCCAGGTCGTGGCTGTCGGGCTGGCCACGGTGATCCTGCCCCGCCTGTTCCGAGACTGATCCGCTACTGTTCCCCGACTATTCCGGGCCGGCACGACCCGCCACATTTCCGCCATAAAGGTGCTGCCAAACGCCCCGGATCCCCTGTCCAATTGGACCGGAGTCGCGGGTGTTCGGGTGATCAGTGTGAAAGATTGGTAAATTTCCGTGACAAACCCGTGGCAGGATGTCGCAGCTGCTTGACCTGTCGGTCAAAAATGCCAATCCACTGGTCAAATCGGACACCTCAGCCGGGAAACAGCGCCTTTGGGGATAACTTACCCTAGGAAAGCTTTGACATTTCACATTGCAAAACAATGGCATGCTCAACCCGCGACGAGTTATCCACAGACTTGTTCCACCCCCGGATGCGCCAGTTTGCCGGGCGCACCGCCACCAGAAAAAGTCCGAGAACAACCAAAAAAACACTTGGTCGGCCAGGTGAATCACATGGCGATCAAATTTTCTGCGCTTTGGAGGGCCAGGTGCCAAAAAAGACGACTTGGTGGCACTTTACGACGTTGCAGACGATTGTTAACGTTTCGTTACGGGGGGAAGGGAAGTGAATAAAAGGGATGCTGCTCATGTACTGGTCGGATCTGACTCAGAACTGGTCTCTTTGGTTTTCACGGTTCAAGGCGCAATTTCCGAACCTGGATGATGCGTCGATGCCGTTTCTCAAGCTGGATCGGTCCCGGTTTGAGGCACACCTTGCCGAGACACACGACATGACATTGAACGAAGCCCGTGAAGCTGTTGACGGGTTTCTGTATATCGAGACCCTGGCCCGCGACGAAATGCGCGAACGGGCCAGCGTCGACGCCTGACACCAGGCAGACGACCGGACCGCTGCCCGTGACCTTTGAGGGATGGATCACGGCGTGCGGGCCAGATGCCCGAAACACCCTTGCAGGGACAGGGTTCGGCGCAGGGATACTGGAACCGGCCGGGTGGTGACATCCGGCCCGTTCCGTCACCGACGGATGACGCGCCGAAGATGCCGCGTCACCTCGGCGGCCCGATCACCAGACAGTCATCACGCCCAGGATCTCACGCCAGCGACGTCACCCACAGGATCGTGGCGTCTTCCTCGCTGGTGGACACCACGTTGTGGCCCATGGTCGCATCGTAATAGGCGCTGTCGCCCCGGCGCATCTCTACCGGGTTGTAGAATTCCGTGTACAGCATCACCACGCCAGTCAGCACGTACAGGAATTCCTCGCCGTCATGGCGCACCCAGCCATCGAATTCCTCCATCGACCGCGCGCGCACCCGGGCGCGATAGGGCAGCATCCGCTTCTGGGTTAGCTGCTCGGCCAGCAATTCGTGTTCATAGGTCGCGGTGGGCGTTTCCGTGCCCTCGCCCGACTTGGTCACCGCCATCCGCCCGTTCACCTGGTCCCGCTCTGGCTGGGTGAACAGCTGCGGTACCGAGATCTGCAACCCCACGGCCAGCTTCTTCAGCGCGTCATAGGTCGGAGACATTTGCCCGTTCTCGATCTTCGACAGGGTCGACCGCGCCAGCCCGGCCTGGTTGGCCGCCTGTTCCAGCGTCCAGTTATGCGCCTTGCGCAGTTCACGCACGCGGGCGCCAAGGTCCAGAGGCTCTCCGGCGCTCTCTTCGCCCGAGGACCGGGCGATGCGGATGATGGATTTCGGGTCGATCGGTGTCATGAATGTTTCAATAGGCCGGGCACGGGACGCTTGCAACGGCAAGGCTGCCGGGCTAGCCCATCCGCCATGTTGTCGATCTTCGATCAGGGGCCGCCGCCGCCCTGTCCCGCACCGTTCAACCTGGCTGCCCACGTGCTGGGCAAGGCCAGCACGCTTGGGGACAAGACAGCCCTGTCCGTCCTGTCCGCCGACAGTTCCGACGACTGGAGCTTTGCCCCCCTGGAAGCGGCCGTGCGCGGCACCGGCGCGGGCCTTCTGCAGGCCGGCCTGACGCCCGGGGACATCGTGCTGATGCGCCTGGGCAATTCGGTGGAATTCCCCATTGCCTACCTTGGGGCCATTGCCGCCGGGATCGTTCCCGTGCCCACCTCGTCGCAGTTGACCGAAGACGAGGTCGCCGCCATGGTGGCCGACCTGTCCCCGGCCGCCATCCTGCGCGACCCGGGCGTGGCCGGGGTGCCCCCATCCCAGAACGGGCCCCGCGAAATCGGCCTGGATCAGCTGACGTCCATGCGCGACCTGCCGCCCTGTGCCTATGACATGGGGGACCCCGACCGGCTGGCGTATATCATCTATACCTCGGGCACGTCCGGCAGCCCGCGCGCCGTCATGCATGCGCACCGGGCGATCTGGGCGCGCCAGATGATGATCGACAGCTGGTATGAACTGACCGAGGCCGACCGGCTGCTGCATGCCGGGGCCTTCAACTGGACCTACACGCTGGGCACCGGGCTGATGGACCCCTGGACCATGGGCGCCACCGCGCTCATCCCCGAACCCGGTACCGACCTGGCCGCCCTGCCCGACCGGCTGCGCTCCAGCCGCGCGACCATCGTCGCCGCCGCACCCGGCGTCTACCGCAAGATCCTGTCGGCCCACGACCGCATCGACCTGCCCGACCTGCGCCATGGCCTCACCGCCGGCGAAAAGCTGTCCGAACCCCTGCGCCAGGCCTGGGCCGAGGCCAGCGGCACCCGGCTTTACGAAGCCTACGGCATGTCCGAATGTTCGACGTTCATCTCGTCCTGCCCGTCCGATCCCGCCCCCGCCGGCGCGCTTGGCACGCCCCAGAAGGGCCGCCGCATCGCCATCCTGGGCGACGACGGCCCGGTCGAGCAGGGCGCGCCCGGCACCATTGCCGTGCACCGCGACGACCCCGGCCTGATGCTGGGCTACCTCGGCCAGCCCGAGGACACCGCCGCCCGCTTCCGGGGCGACTGGTTCCTGACCGGCGACCAGGGCGTGATGGACCCCGCCGGCCATATTTCCTACCTGGGCCGCGACGATGACATGATGAACGCCGGCGGCTACCGCGTGTCGCCGATGGAGGTCGAGGCCGCGCTCAGCCATTTTCCCGGCCTCACCCACGTCGCCGCGACCGAAATCGAGGTCAAGGCCGACGCCCGCATCATCGTGGCCTTCTACACAGCACCCGAGCCTCTCGACGAGGCCGAGCTCAAGGCCTTTGCGGCCCAGCACCTGGCGCGCTACAAGCAACCCCGCGCCTATGTCCGCCTGGACGCCCTGCCCACCGGGGCCAACGGCAAGGTGCAGCGCCGCGCACTCAAGCCCCTTTACCCGCGAAAGTCCGCATGACCGCCAATACGACCGATACCGCCGAACAGACGGCCCAGACCGTCAAGCTTGATATTCTCTCGGACCCGATCTGCCCCTGGTGCTACATCGGCAAGACCCGGCTGGACCGCGCCCTGGCCGAGGTGCCCGACCATCCCTTCGTCATCGAATGGCACCCGTTCCAGCTGAACCCCGACATGCCGTCCGAGGGCATGGACCGGCGCGCCTACCTGGAAACCAAGTTTGGCGGCAAGGAGGGGGCCGTGCGGGCCTATGCTCCGGTTGTCGAACATGCCGAGGCCGCCGGTCTGACCATCAATTTCGACGCCATGGAGCGCACGCCCAACACCATGGACGCGCATCGGCTGATCCATTGGGGCGGGATCGAGGGCAAGCAGCAGGGCGTGGTCGATGCCCTCTTCAAGGCCTATTTCGTCGACGGCCGCGACATCGGCAGCCACGACGTGCTGGCCGACATCGCCGACGGGCTGGGCATGGATGCCTCGGTGGTGCTGCGCCTCCTGGCCTCGGATGCCGACCGCGACCTGATCCAGCGCCGCGACGCCCATTCGCGTGAAATGGGCATCACCTCGGTGCCGACCTTCATCGTGGCCAATTCCCATGCCGTGCCCGGCGCCCAGCCGACCGAGCTGTGGGTCAAGGTCATTCACGAGCTGATGGGCCGCGAGACCCCGTGAGATGAAGCACATCAGCCTTCTGACCCTGGCGATCCGGCTGGCCCTCGTGATCCTCGCGGGCTCGGTCTTCTTTCGCATGGTCGAGGGCTGGAGCTGGGTCGACAGCTATTTCTTCACCGTCGTGACGATTTCCACCGTCGGCTACGGAGACCCGACCCCCGCCACCGACCTGGGAAAGATCGGGGCGACCGTGCTGATCTTTGCCGGGCTGGGTGTCTTTGCGGTGGCCATCCAGCAGATCGCCTCGGACCACCTGGCGGAACGTGACCGCAACCCGGGGCTGATCCACCGCGTGCTGATGCGGGCCAACCGGGCCCATCACCGCCGCCACGAGGCACGCAGCCGGGCCGAAGAGCACGCCCGCCGCGACGACCACCCGGCGCATCACAGCCAACCTCATGGGCAGCCTCATGCCAGGCCCGGGCCCGAACGGCCGGACAAAAGCTGAGCGATTTGCAGGCTTGGGCTGTTCGCATGGCGGCCAACCGCGCGCGACCTCTGGCTTGGCCCGGCCCGCTCTGATAGCGCAGGGGCCTGACGTCCCGGAGCCCCCATGTCCCTTCCCATTCCCCGTATCGAACTGATCGCGCTGGTCGCGGCCATGTTCGCCTGTGTCGCCTTTTCCGTCGATTCCATGCTGCCCGCCCTGCCCCAGATGAGCGCGGCGCTCAGCCCCGAGGACCCCAATGCCATCGGCATGGTCCTGACCGTCTTCGTGCTTGGCCTGGGCCTGGGCACCTTCGTCACCGGCCCGCTGTCGGATGCCTTCGGGCGCAAGCCGGTGATCCTGGTGGGCGCGGCCCTGTTCATCGCAGCCGCCGCCCTGGCCTGGCAGGCGCCCTCGCTGCACCTGTTGCTGCTGGCCCGCTTCCTGCAGGGCCTGGCCGCCGCCGCCCCCCGCATCGTGGCGCTGGCCGTGCTGCGCGATGTCTTTGCCGGGCGGGCCATGGCCCAGGTGATGTCCTTCGTGATGATGGTCTTCATGATCGTGCCCGCGCTCGCCCCCCTGATGGGCAGCTTCATCATTGCCGCCCTCGGCTGGCCGGGCATCTTCGTGGCCTTCATGATCTTCATGGGCGCGATCGCCGTCTGGGTCTCCGTCCGCCTGCCCGAAACCCTCGCCGTCGAGGACCGCCGCCCGATGCGCCTGCCCGCTCTCTGGGCCGCCGTGCGCGAGATGATGCTGCATCCCACCGTCCGCCTGTCGATCCTGGTGCAGGCCCTGTCCATGGGCATCCTGTTTTCCATGATCACCCTGATCCAGCCGATCTACGACCAGGTCTTTCACCGGGCCGAGGCCTTTCCCTACTGGTTCGGCGGCGTGGCCGTGGTGTCGGGCACGGCCAGCCTCGTGAACGCCGCGCTGGTGGTCAAGCTGGGCATGCGGCGCATGGTGACCTGGACCTATCTGGGCCAGGTGGTGATCTCTGCCGTGGTGCTGATGCTCTTCGGGGTCGGCCTGGACGAAAGCGCCACCTTCGCCGTCTTCGTCGGCTGGCAGGTCACGGTGTTCTTCATGGGCGGGCTGACCATGGGCAACCTCAACGCCATCGCGATGGAGCCCATGGGCCACATCGCCGGCATGGCCGCCTCGATCATCGGGGGCATCGCCACGGTCCTGGCCGCGCCCATTGCCACCGCCGTGGGGCTCAGCTTTGACGGCACCGCCCGGCCCCTGGCCCTCGGCGTGCTGCTGCTGTCGATCGGCGGCTACGTGTTGATGCTGAAAATGGCCCGGACCGAAGCGCGCATGGCGGCCTGACCCACCCGGTATTCCGTGCTATGATGCACGCAGGGGGACACACAGGGGGACGCGACGTGGACTATTACGACCTGGGCCAGCACTCCTGGCCGATCTCGACGGACGTGCCCGACGCCCAGCTTTGGTTCGACCGGGGGCTCAACTGGACCTACGGCTTCAACCATGAAGAGGCCAAGGTCTGTTTCAAACGGGCCGCCATGCTGGATCCGTCCTGCGCCATGCCCTGGTGGGGCATCGCCTATGCCGCCGGTCCCAACTACAACCTGCCCTGGCACCTGCTGGACCCCGCCGGCCGGGCCAAGGCCCTTGCCGAAGCCCACGGCGCCACGCAAGAGGCCCTGTCCCGCATCAAAGGCGCGTCCCCCATCGAACGGGCCATGATCGAGGCCCTCACCGCGCGCTATCCCCAGGCCGAGCCCATCGACGACCTGTCGCCCTGGGACCATGCCTTTGCCGATGCCATGCGCGCGGCCTTCGCATCGTTTCCCGACAGCAACGACCTGCGAGCGATCTATGCCGAATCCCTGCTGACCCTGACGCCCTGGCAGATGTGGAACCTGCAGACCGGCGCGCCGGCCGACGGGGCGGCGACGCTGGAAGCCCAGGCCGTGCTCGAGGACGCCATGGCCACCCAGCCCGGGGCCATGGCCCACCCCGGGATCCTGCACCTCTATGTCCACCTGATGGAAATGTCGCCCTGGCCGGAAAAGGCCCTGAAGGCCGCCGACGTCCTGCGCACCCTGGTGCCCGATGCCGGCCACCTGGTCCATATGCCGACCCATATCGACATCCTGTGCGGGCATTACCAGAACGTGGTGCTGTGGAACCAGAAGGCGGTCGAGGCCGACCTGAAATACTACCGGGCCGAGGGCGCCTTCAACATCTACACGGGCTACCGCCAGCACGATTACCATTTCGTCATCTACGGGGCGATGTTCCTGGGCCAGATCGAACCGGCCCGGGCCGCGCTGCGGGGGCTGGAAGAGACCACGCCCGAAGAGATGCTGCGCATTCCCTCACCGCCCATGGCCGATTTCTTCGAAAGCTACCTGGGGATGGAACCCCATGTGCTGGTCCGCTTCGGGCGCTGGGAAGAGGCCATCGCCCTGCAGCCCCCCGCCGACCAGGAGCTGTACTGCACCAAGACCGCCTTCGTGCATTACGCCCGCACCATCGCCTTCGCCGCCCTGGGCCGCGTGGCCGAGGCAGAGGCCGAAGAGCAGGTCTTCCTGGCCGCCTGCGCCCGCGTGCCGGACAGCCGCCTGATGCACAACAACCGGATCGTTGACCTGCTGGATATCGCCAAGGCCATGGTCCGGGGCGAGGTAGACTACCGCAAGGGCAACCATGACAGCGCCTTCGCGCACCTGCGCCAGTCGGTCGCCCTGGAAGATGCGCTGCCCTACGACGAGCCCTGGGGCTGGATGCAACCGGCCCGCCACGCCCTGGGCGCGCTGCTGTTCGAACAGGGCCGAAAGGACGAAGCCGAGGCCGTCTACCGCGAAGACCTTGGCTTGGGCGGGACCCTCAGCCGGGCCAGCGTGCACCCCGATAACATCTGGTCGCTCAAGGGGTTGCACGATTGCCTGAAAGCACGGGGCGAAGAGGTCGAACGGATCCAGATCCGGCAGCGGCTGGACCTGGCGCTGGCCCGCGCCGACCGGGCCGTCGGCGCGTCCTGTTTCTGTGCCCAGGCAGCCATGCGCGCGGCGGAATAGCCAGGCGCAAGATTTTCTGTGACACAGAAAATCCCCCAGAGATTATTCGTCGAATAATCTCGCCTCTCAGGTCGTCACCGTCTTGCGCTTGAAAGTCCCTGCCTTCTCGGCCAGGTCGCGGGCGATCGCGAACGCCCCCTTGATCTTGTCGGGCTCGGTCTTCCAGTCCCGCCGCACCACGATCTTGCTGTTCTTGACCTTGGCCAGCCCCTTCTGGTCCTTGATGAATTCGACCAACCCCTGGGGGCTCGCGAACTTGTCGTTGTGGAACTGGATCGTCGCCCCCTTCGGCCCGCCATCCAGTTTCGCAATCCCGGCCTTCTTGCACATCGCCTTGATCCGCACGACCAGCAGCAAGGTATTGACCTCTTTCGGCAATTTCCCGAACCTGTCGATCAGCTCGGCGGCAAAGCCCTCCAGCTCGACCTTCGTCGTCAGCCCCGACAAGCGCCGGTAAAGCCCCAGGCGCACATCCAGGTCGGGCACGTAATCCTCGGGGATCAGCACCGACACGCCCAGGTTGATGTTCGGCGCCCATTGGTCGCCGTCCTCGGTCAGCCCTTCCATCTCGCCCGACCGAATCTTGGCAATCGCCTCTTCCAGCATCGACTGGTACAACTCGTAGCCCACGTCGCGCATCTGGCCTGATTGTTCCTCGCCCAGCAGGTTGCCGGCGCCCCGGATATCCAGGTCCTGGCTGGCCAGCGTGAACCCCGCCCCCAGGGTATCCAGCGAGCCCAGCACCCGCAGCCGTTTCTCGGCCGTGGCCGTCAGCTTTACCCGGGGTTTCGTCGTCAGGTAGGCATAGGCCCGCGTCTTCGACCGACCCACGCGGCCCCGGATCTGGTACAATTGCGCCAGCCCGAACATGTCGGCCCGGTGGATGACCATCGTGTTGGCCGTGGGAATATCCAGCCCGGATTCCACGATCGTCGTGGCCAGCAGCACGTCATACTTGCCATCGTAAAAGGCATTCATCCGGTCATCCAGCTCTCCGGCCGCCATTTGACCATGCGCCGTCACCACCGTGACCTCGGGCACCTGGTCGCGCAGGAAGGCCTCGATCTCGGGCAGGTCGGATATGCGCGGCACCACGAAAAAGCTCTGCCCGCCCCGGTAATGTTCGCGCAAGAGCGCCTCGCGGATCGTCACGCTGTCGAATTCGCTGACATAGGTCCGGATCGCCAGCCGGTCGACGGGCGGCGTGCCGATGATCGACAGGTCGCGCACCCCCGACAGCGACAGCTGCAGCGTGCGCGGGATCGGTGTGGCCGTCAGGGTCAGCACGTGGATGTCCGAGCGCAGCTGTTTCAGCCGCTCCTTGTGGGTCACCCCGAAATGCTGTTCCTCGTCGATGATCAGCAGCCCAAGGTTCTGGAACCTGATCCCCTTGGCCAGCAGGGCATGGGTGCCGACGACGATATCGACGGTGCCATCGGCCATGCCCTTGCGCGTCTCGGCCGCCTCCTTGGCCGACACGAAGCGCGACAACTGCCTGACCTGCAACGGGAATCCCCGGAAGCGTTCCTTGAACCCGGCGGCGTGCTGGCGCGCCAGAAGGGTCGTCGGCGCGATCACCGCCACCTGCACGCCCGTCATCGCCGCGACAAAAGCCGCGCGCATCGCCACCTCGGTCTTGCCAAAGCCCACGTCGCCACAGACCAGCCTGTCCATCGGCTGGCCGCTGGTCATGTCGCTGACCACATCCTCGATCGCCCGCAGCTGGTCGTCGGTCTCTTGGTAGGGGAACCGCGCGCAGAATTCCTCCCAGGCGTGCGGCGGCGGATCCAGGATTGGCGCCTTGCGCAAGGCCCGTTCGGCCGCCACCCGGATCAGCCGGTCGGCCATCTCGCGGATGCGCTCTTTCAGCCTGGCCTTCTTGGCCTGCCAGGCGCCGCCGCCCAGCTTGTCCAGCAGGCCTTCCTCGTGGCCATAGCGCGACAGCAGCTCGATATTCTCGACCGGCAGGTAAAGCCTTGCATCCTCGGCATATTCCAGCAGCAGGCATTCATGCTGAGCCCCCAGCGCCTCGACCACCTCCAGCCCCTGGTACCGCCCGATCCCGTGATCCACATGGACCACCAGGTCGCCCGGGCTCAGCGATTGCGCCTCGGTCAGGAAGTTCTCGGCCTTGCGCCGCTTCTTCGGGGCCCGGATCAGCCGGTCGCCCAGCACATCCTGTTCCGAAATCACCGTCATGCCCGGCGTCTCGAACCCGTGTTCCAGAGCCCAGACCGCCAGGTGCAGCCCCCGCTTGCCGATCCGCGTGCCGTTCGGAACCGGGATTGCCTCGGCCAGGCCCTCGTCCTCGATCAGCCCCGTCAGCCGCTCGCGCGCGCCCTCGGAATAGGACGCGACCACCACCGGCCCCTTGTCCAGCTTGGCCTTCACATGCGCCGCCAAAGCCCCGAAAAGGCTGATGTTTTCCTGTTGCCGTTCGGGCGAGAAATTGCGCCCGATCCGCCCGCCCGCGTCGATCACCCCGGGCCCCGACGCCTGGGCCAGCGGGTGGAAATGCAGCACCCGCCGCCCGCTGACAGCCGCCTCCCAGGCCGTGTCGTCCAGGTACAACAGCTCGGGCGGCGCGGGTTTATAGACCGAATCCCGGTGGGACCGGTCCTGCAGTGCCAGCCGCCGGGTTTCATACTGGTCCGCGATCGTGTCCCAGCGCGACAGGCGCGAGGCCGTGGTCTGATCGTCCAGCGTGACCGTCGCCCCGGGCAGGTAGTCGAAGAGGGTCTCCAGCGTTTCATGGAAGAACCCCAGCCAGTGCTCGACGCCCGCATGCTTGCGCCCCGCGCTGACGGCCTCGTACAGAGGATCGTCCGTGCCCGCCGCCCCGAAGGTCAGCCGGTAATTCTGCCGGAACCGCGTGATCGCCGGCTCGTCCAGGATGACCTCGGAGACCGGCGCCAGTTCGACGACCTCCAGCTTGTCCGTGGTCCGCTGGGTCGCCGGATCGAACCGCCGTGCCCCGTCCAGAACGTCGCCGAACAGGTCCAGCCGCACCGGCCCCGCATCGCCCGGCGGAAAGATGTCGATGATGCCCCCCCGGATCGCGTAATCACCCGGCTCCATCACCGTGGGGCTTTGCGAAAAGCCCATGCGCACCAGGAAGTTGCGCAGGGCCTCCTCGTTGACCCGCCCGCCGACCACCGCCTTGAACGCCGCCTCGCGCAGCAGCGCGCGCGCGGGCACCCGCTGGGTCGCCGCGTTCAGCGTCGTCAGCAGCACGAAACGGTCGGGCATCTGGTGGACCAGGGCTGCCAGCGTGGCCATCCGCGCGGCCGAGATATCGGGATTGGGCGACACCCGATCATAGGGCAGGCAATCCCAGCCCGGGAAGACAAAGACCGGCATGTCGGGCGCAAAGAAGGCCAGCGCCGCCCGCATCGCCGCCAGCCGCTTGTCGTCGCGCGCCACGTGCACGACCGGCCCGTCGCGTTTGCCGACCTCGTCCAGGATCAGCCGGGCATCGAACCCTTCGGGCGCGCCGCCCACGGAAATGTGGTCAGTGGAGCTCATGACTTGGTCTTTCCCGCGCTTGTTCCGCGATCTGTCCCGCGTGCGTTCACGTCATTTCACATGGATCTTAACAGGCCGATGCTGCGGTCAGCCCAGAACACCGATGGTCAGGTTCTGATACATCCCCCACAGGGCCGTTACAAAGATCGCCACGGTCCCGATCATCTGGGTATGCAGCCGGTGACGCAACAGGCGCTTGCACAGATCCTCGCCCGTCAGGCCCTCGGCGGCGATATGGCGCGCCGTCAACAGGCTCAGGAACGCCACCATCATCATCGGGCAGAACAGCAGCACCACGGCCTGGGCGAACTCGATTCCATAGACGAAGCCCAGCATCAGCAGGCCCGAGATCAGGAAACAGGTCAGCCCCAGCAGCCACAGCCCCGACACGTCCGAGATATAAACCAGGCGGTTGACATAGACCCGGGCAATGGCCTCCAGGTCCTCGGCCGGCTGGCCGCCCACCCGGCGGGCCCGGGTGATCATGTCGTAGGGAATGCCCATGACCCAGTGGCTGGCCGAGGACCAGACCACCGCCAGCACGATCCAAAACCACAGGTTCGAAAACGACCGCATGTCGATCAGCTCGAAAATCGCCTTGTACCAATCCACGGTCGCCTGCCTTCTGCCGTATCCCCGCCGGCCCGCCAAAGGCCGGGCGCGGGGCCTGTCCCACCCTCGATCAAGGCGTTTGTCATGCCATCGCCTTGGTTTAAGTGCAAGCCGCGCGGGCCTTGGCCGCAGGTGCCAGATGCCGCCGGGCTGGACGCCGCCTGCGTTCCGTGCGACCCAAAGATCACACCACATCACATACATCCGACCCCACCACCAAAGGCCAAGCCCATGTTGCCCAAAGTTGCGCCCTACCCCCAGGCCCGCCTGCGCCGCGCCCGCCAAACGCCCGCCATCCGCGGCCTGGTCCGGGAAAACGCGCTGAAGGCCGAGGACCTGATCTGGCCGATCTTCGTGCGCGGCGGTTCCGGGATCGAGGAACCGGTGCCCTCGATGCCCGGTGTCGTGCGGCGCTCCGTCGATCTCGTGGCCGATGCCGCCCGCGCGGCGTTCGACGCAGGTGTCCCCGCGATCTGCATCTTCCCCTACACCGCGCTCGAGGACCGGACCGAGGATTGCGCCATGGCCTGGTCGCCCGACAACCTGGCAAACCGGGCGATCCGGGCGATCAAGGCCGCCGTGCCCGAGATGGCCGTCATGACCGATGTCGCGCTCGATCCCTACAACATCAACGGCCACGACGGGTTTGTCGTCGACGGCGAGATCCTGAACGATGAAACCGTCGAGGCCCTGGTCAAGATGGCCGTCGCCCAGGCCGAGGCCGGGGCCGACATCATCGGCCCCTCGGACATGATGGACGGGCGCATCGGGGCCATCCGCCAGGCCCTGGAAACGGGCGGGCACCAGCGGGTCATGATCCTGTCCTACGCGGCCAAGTACGCGTCCAGCTTCTACGGGCCGTTCCGCGATGCGGTGGGCGCCTCCGGCGCGCTGACCGGCGACAAGAACACCTACCAGATGGACCCGGCCAATTCCGACGAGGCCCTGCGCCTGGTTGCCCGCGACCTGGCCGAGGGCGCCGACATGGTCATGGTCAAGCCGGGCCTGCCCTACCTGGATATTTGCCGGCGGGTGAAGGACACCTTCGGCGCGCCGACCTTCGCCTACCAGGTGTCGGGCGAATACGCGATGATCCAGGCGGCTGCGCAAAACGGCTGGATCGACGGCGACAAGGTCATGATGGAAAGCCTGATGGCCTTCAAACGCGCGGGCTGCGACGGGATCCTGACCTACTTCGCCCCCAAGGTCGCCCCCCTGTTGTGATCCGGCGTAGGATGGGTACTGTAGCACCCATCTTACATCCACCCGAGATTGTCCCATCGTTGCACCTCCGCGACAGACGCCCGCATGTGGATGCCGCCGGGGAATGCGCGGACAGCGTGCCTCATCAGCCGGTTGGAAACCCTAACAAAGGGTAAAAACGCGCCTGTAACCCTTTGATTTCAAACATCCCGAAAATGTCCCACGCGTGGGACACAGACAGCCGGCGTGCCTCTGCCGCCCCGATTCGTTGCCGGGTGACAGCATAGTCCCGACCGGGTATAATCCCGGCCAAGGCCGCATAAACCGGCCATAATCAGGCATATCGAGGCACGAGACATGAGCAGATCCCTCTCCCCGCCCCTCACCCGGCGCGGCTTCACCCTGGCGGCCCTTTCCACGGCCGGCCTGACCGCCGCCTGCGGCAACGGCGTGGGCTCGACCGGAGACGTCACCATCGACGCCCGGGTCGACGCGACGCTGAACGAACTTTACAGCAGCTATCCCAACACCATCGCCATCGCCGAGAAGGCCAGCGGGATCCTGGTGATGCCCCTGGTCACCGAGGCCTCGTTCTGGGTCGGCGGCGGCTACGGCCGGGGCGCCCTGCGCGTGGGCGGCGCCACGGTGGATTATTATTCGACCGCCAAGGCCAGCGCCGGTGTCCAGTTCGGCGCCCAGCAATATGCCCACGTGCTGTTCTTCATGACCGACGATGCCCTGAACGAATTCCGCCGGGCCTCGGGCTGGACCGTGGGCGCGGATGTCGAATACGTGCTGCTGGATCGGGGCGACGGGTTGAACGCCGACAGCAATACCCTGCGGTCGCCGGTTCTGGCCGCGGTCTTCGGACGGGCGGGCCTGCTGGTCGGCGCTTCGCTTGAAGGGGCGAAATACACCCGGATCATTCCCTGATCGGGCGGGGGATGGGGGCTCTGCCCCCGTCCTCTTGCAGAGGCCTCCCCCGGCGTATTTTTGCAAAGATGAAGATGGGGGGCGTGTGGCCCCCCTGGGTTTAGCCCATGGCGCGCAGGCGCTTGATCAGGGACGAGGTGTCCCAGCGACCGCCGCCGAGTTTCTGGACATCCTTGTAGAACTGATCGACCAGGGCCGTGACCGGCAGGCTGGCACCGATGTCGTCGCCCGTGTCGAGGCAGATGCCGAGGTCCTTGCGCATCCAGTCCACCGCGAAGCCGTGCTCGAAATGGTCGTCGAGCATGGTCTCGTAGCGGTTCGACATCTGCCAGGAGCCGGCCGCGCCCTGGGAGATGACCTCGACCACGTCGCGCCCGTCAAGGCCGGCTTTTTCGGCGAAATGGAGCGCTTCGGACAGGCCCTGGACCAGGCCCGCGATGGCGATCTGGTTGCACATCTTGGTCATCTGGCCCGCGCCGCTGTCGCCGATGCGCCGGCAGATGCGGGCATAGGCGGCGATGATCGGCTCGGCCCTGTCAAAGGCGCCCTGGTCGCCGCCACACATCACCGACAGGACGCCGTTTTCCGCCCCCGCCTGGCCGCCCGAGATCGGCGCGTCGACGAAGCTGATCTGTTTTTCATCGGCCAGGGCGTACAATTCGCGGGTCACGGCGGCCGAGACGGTGGTGTGATCGACAAAGACCGTGCCCTCGCCCATGCCCGCGAAGGCGCCGTCGTCACCCAGGCAGACCGAGCGCAGATCGTCGTCGTTGCCCACGCAGGACATGACGAAGTCCGCCCCCTCGGAGGCCTGGGCCGGGGTCGGCGCCGCGGCGCCGCCATGTTCGGCTACCCAGGCCTCGGCCTTGGCGGCGGTGCGGTTGTAGACCGTCACCTCGTGCCCCTTGGCCTGAAGGTGACCGGCCATGGGATAGCCCATTACTCCCAGTCCCAGAAACGTGACCTTTGCCATCGGCTTTTCCCCTGTTCACGGCTGTTCTAAAGTGCTCGCGCACCCTAACAGGCAGGGCGCGGGTTTCAATCCGGAGGACTGGATGGCAATCGTATTTCGCTGGCTCTTGCGGCTGGCCGCCGGACTTGTCGTGCTGATCGTGGCGGCGGTGCTGATGGTCTATTACCTGGCCGCCCAGTCGCTGCCCGATTACGACCGCACCGTCGAGGTCGCAGGGTTGGAAGCCCCGGTCGAGATCGTACGCGACAATGCCAATGTGCCGCATATCTTCGGCGAGAGCGATGCCGACGTGTTCCACGGGCTGGGATATGCCCATGCCCAGGACCGGTTGTGGCAGATGGTGACCCTGCGCCGGCTGGTCCAGGGCCGCTTGTCCGAGGTGCTGGGCGCGCAGACCGTCGAGACCGACAAGCTGATGCGGCGGCTGGATCTGTATCGGCTGGCGGTGCTGTCGGTCGAGGACCAGGATGCCGAAACGCTGGCCGCCCTGCAGGCCTATTCCGCCGGGGTGAACGCCCGCCTGGCCGAGATCAACGACCGCGCCCTGGGCCGTGGCGCGCCCGAGATGTTCCTGTTCAACTTTCCCGTGGCCCCCTGGCAGCCGGCCGACAGCCTGGCGCTGGTCAAGTTGATGGGCGTCATCCTCAGCGGCCACCTGGAGGACGAGGTACTGCGCGCGCGCACCGCCCTGATGCTGGACGACCCCGAGCGCCTGGCCGACCTGATGCCCGACGCGCCGGGCAATGGCACCGCCGCCCTGCCCGAATTCGCCAGCCTCTTCCCCGACCTGCCCCGCTATACCGCCAATACTCAGGTCGATTACGGCCCCCTGTCGCCCTTCCCGAAGCGCGGGCTGGCCGGGGCCTCGAACGCATGGTCGGCCGCGCCGTCGCGCTCGGCTTCGGGGGGGACACTGCTGGCCAACGATCCCCACCTGGGCTTCACCGCGCCGTCCTACTGGTACCTGGCCCGGATGGAGCTGTCCGCCGGCGGAGTCATCGGGGCGACCATCCCGGGCATTCCGGTGGTGCTGATCGGGCGGACGGCCCGGCTGGGATGGGGGCTGACCTCGTCCTACCTGGACGATCAGGATCTGCACATCGAGAAGCTGAACCCCGAAACGCCCGAGGAATACCTGACCCCGAATGGTTACAAGCGGTTCGAAAGCCGGCCCTCGATCATCCAGATCAAGGATGCGCCGCCGATCACGCTGATCCTGCGCTGGACCGACAATGGCCCGGTGCTGCCGCCCACGCATTACAACCTGGGGACGGTGACGCCTCCGGGTCACGTGATGTCGCTGTCCTGGACGATCCTGAACCCCGATGACACGACCCTGACCTCGGCCATGGGGGTGATGCGCGCGGGGTCTGTCGAAGAGGCCATAGATGCGGCCGAAGATTACATCGCCCCGTCGCAGAACCTGTCGCTGGTGGACCAGGACACCATTGCCATGAAGACGATCGGCTGGGTGCCCCGGCGCGATGCCCGCCACCGCAGCCAGGGGCGGCTGCCGTCCGAGGGCTGGCGGGCAGAGAACCGCTGGATGGGCCGGGCGCCCTATGCCGCCAACCCTGAATTCGTGGGGCCTCGGGGGGGGATCATCGGCAACACCAACAACAAGACGGTGCAGCGGCCGTTCCCCAACCATATCTCGTTCCTGTGGGGCGACACCCAGCGGATCAACCGCTGGCANCGGCTGATGCANTCGCGCNAGGTGCATACGCGCGACAGTTTCATCGAGGCACAGCTGGACACGATCAGCTTCACCGCCCGGTCGCTGCTGCCCCTGATCGGGGCCGACCTGTGGTTCACCGGAGAGGCCGCTCCGGCCGGCACGCCCGAACGTCAGCGCCAGATCGCCCTGTCGCTGCTGGCCGAATGGAACGGCGAGATGAACGAACACATGCCGGAACCACTGATCTACGCGGCCTGGTTGCGGGCCTTGCAGGACCGGCTGATCCACGATGACCTGGGGCAATTGTCGCAAGAGTTCCTGCACGTGGAGCCCTTGTTCATCGAACGGGTCTACCGCGACATCGATGGGGCCTCGGCCTGGTGCGACGTGCGGCAGAGTGCTCCGGTCGAGACCTGCACGCACATGGCCCGGCTGGCGCTGGACGATGCGCTGGTCTGGATCGGGGACCGCTACGGCACCAACCTGGAAACCCTGCGCTGGGGCGATGCGCATCAGGCGACCCACGATCATCCGATATTGGGCCAGGTTCCGGTGCTGCGCTATTTCGTGAACATCCGCCAGTCTACCAGCGGAGGCGACAACACCCTGCAACGCGGGCTTACGTCCGGAGAAGGGCTGGATCCGTTCCAGAACGTGCACGGTGCGGGATATCGTGGGGTCTACGATTTCGCCGATCCGGACAGTTCAGTGTTCATCATTTCGACAGGGCAATCCGGCCATCCGCTGTCGCGCCATTATGACGACATGGCCCAGCTGTGGCGGCGGGGCGAATATATCCCGATGTCCCTGGATGCCGACCTGGCCCGGGCCGCGGCCGTCGGCATAACGCATCTGATCCCGCGCTGACCTGCGGGTGGGGCCGAGAAAATTCGGCGAATTTTCTTGTCGCGAGAACGGAACGCGTGACGCCCGGATCAGGAGGTGGGTCCTGATCCGGGCGGGGTCAAAGCGTCTCGAACTGCCGGGCCTGTTTCTCGGTCCAGCGGACGTGGATCACGAACCCGGTGTCGTCCTGCTCTTCTGATTGCACCACGTCCTGGGCAAACAACCAGGCGCGGCGGCGGCCGTCCGANAAGGCCAGGTGCAGTTCGGCATCCCGGCGCCGTCCGGCCAGGGCCACCGCGATCGCCTGCAAGAGCGTCTNTATCCCCTCGCCCGTGATCGCCGAAATCGGATAGATCCCGTCCTCGCGCCCGGCCCGCGCCATGGCGGCCGCGCGGTCCTCCTCTTCAAGCCGGTCGATCTTGTTCCAGACCTCGAACATGGGACGGTTGTCTTCGACCCCAAGCGAGGCCAGGATGGTGGCCACGTCCTCGGCCTGTTCCTCGGTCTCTTCGTGCGAGATGTCGCGCACGTGCAGGATCAGGTCCGCGCCCAGCACTTCTTCCAGCGTCGCCCGGAAAGCCGCCACAAGCTCGGTCGGCAGGTCCGAGATGAACCCCACCGTGTCCGACAGGATGATTTCGGGCCCGTCAGGAAGAACCACCCGCCGCATCGTCGGATCCAGCGTGGCAAACAGCATGTCCTTGGCCATCACGTCGGCCCCGGTCACCCGGTTGAACAGCGTCGACTTGCCCGCGTTGGTATAGCCCACCAGGGCCACGATCGGATAGGGTACCTTGGCCCGGGCCGCCCGGTGCAGCGCCCGCGTCTTGACGACCTTTTCCAGCTGACGCCGCAGGCGCACGAGCTGTTCGTCGATGGCCCGCCGGTCGGCCTCAATCTGGGTTTCGCCCGGGCCCCCAACAAATCCCAGCCCGCCGCGCTGGCGTTCCAGGTGCGTCCAGGCCCGGACCAACCGCGTGCGTTGATAGCTCAGCGCCGCCATTTCCACCTGCAACACGCCTTCGCGCGTCGCCGCCCTGTCGGAAAAGATCTCGAGGATGAGGCCGGTCCGATCCAGGATCTTGACCTTCCATTCCCGTTCCAGGTTGCGCTGCTGAACGGGGGACAACGGCCCATCGACCAGCACCAGTTCAGCCTCGGCTTCCTTGAAAAGGTCCTTCAGTTCCTGGACCTTGCCGGTCCCGAACAGAAGCCCCGGGTGTGGCCGCGACAGGCGCACGACATTTGACCCGACCACCTCCAGGTCGGGCAAAGCCCGTGCCAGCGACACAGCCTCTTCAAGCGCCGGACCAGCCGTCCGCCGCTCGGGATCGTTTGTCAGTTCCGGATGGAGGACCCAGGCCAGGGTCTTCCTCCGCTCATGTTCCATCAAGAGGCGTCTTCGCCCTCGTAAAGGTTGATCGGCTGAGCCGGCATGATGGTCGAGATCGCATGCTTGTACACCAGCTGCGACTGTCCATCCCGACGCAGCAGCACACAAAAGTTGTCGAACCAGGTGATCACACCCTGCAGTTTCACCCCGTTGATCAGAAAGATTGTGACCGGAACCTTAGTCTTGCGGACATGGTTGAGGAATGCGTCCTGCAGATTCTGTCTNTCGGAAGCCATTTTGGGAAATACTCGCCCTTGTTCTTGTGTTTTTTATGACGCGCTGCAAACGAGATACGGCGCTTGCACCAGATTATGTCTGCGAGTTCTGGGAACTTCCACCCCAAATCGCGTCACTCCCGCTACGCAAGGTGCGGGGTTGCGTCAGTTCCGCCACAAATCGGGCGTCAGAAGCGCGATGATGGCCAGGGTTTCCAGCCGGCCGACGACCATGGCCGCGCACAACACGCCCTTGGCCCCGGCCGAAAACGTCAGGATGGGGATATGCACATCCGAGGCATGTTCGATCAGCGGGCCGGTGGTCGACAGGGTCGCGATGGCCAGCACGATGGATTCTTCGAACTCGATCCCGAACAGGCCCAACACCAGGGTCACCGCGGTCAGCGACACCGCGAACAGCATGAAAAAGACCCAGGCGATGAAGGCCCCGTTGCTTTGCAGGCGTCTTTGACCGCGCGCCGCGCTGGTGACGGAGGACGGGTAAACCAGCCGCTCCATTTCCCGCAAGCCATTGAGGTACAAGGCATATACCCGCAGCAGCTTGACCCCGCCGGCGGTCGTGGCCACGCCGCCGCCAATCATCGCAAGGCCCATCAGGATGATGCCCGATGCGCCCAGGCCCGACCAGCTTTCCGAGGTCAGCCAGTCGGCGCTGACGAAGCCGGTGGTCGACAGGTAGGACAGCACCGTGAAGGACCCGCCCCACAGGGCCCGGACCGCCTCGTCCGGGCGGCCGGTCATGTCCAGGTCGAAGGCGCCGACCCAGTGGCGGGCAAACAACAAGGTCGGCACGCCGATCACAAGAAGCGCGCCGACACGGAATTCCGGATCCGCCAGCAGGTTGCGCTTGCGTCCGCCCAGCAGTGTGTCGTCGGAAAACGTCACCCGGCTGAGCGCGAAGACCATGAATCCGAACATGAAAACCTCGCCCACGCGCCCGGCCTCGCTGCCCTCCAACCCGCCGACCGGCGAAATGCCCGACGTGGCCATCACCGACATCGCGTGACACAAGGCCACGAAGGGCGTGTCTCCGGCGGCCAGCAGGATCACCATCAGCACGCCGGTCAGCCCGGCATAGATCGGCAGCAGGGTCATCCCCACCCGGCGCAGGCGCTTGGCCGGATCGGCCCGGGTCATCGCCAGCGTGCCGGGGTCGGCTCGGCCGGGTTCGCCCCGCGCCGTCACTTCGAATCCGCCGAGGCTCATGGGCGCCAGGATCGCGCCGGCAGCCACCCACATCAGCAACCCACCCAGCCAGGCGACCTCGGCCCGCCACAGGTGCANGGCCGNNGCTCAGNCGNTCGCGGATCGNNGAANAGGTCNATGCCCGTNGTNGTNANGGCGCTGACCATGTCNAGGTAGGNATTGANGAAACTGGTNGTCTGCANCGTTTCGTAGAANGGCANNGCCAGGTAGANCGGCAGAANGGCNAAGGCCCCGAAGATNGCCAGCANCTGGCGCATNTCCTCGCGNTNNGNCCGCACNCNGCCCCGGGCCAGGGCNATCAGNGCNACCAGAAGCAACCCCAGGGCGCCCGCATAAAAGAACGACCGGGCGGCCTGGTCGTCGTCGTTCATCGTGCCCAGCAAGGCGGGCGGAAACATCGCCGCCGCCGAGATGCCGAACAGCAGCAGGAACAGGGTCAGCCGTCCGGCCCCTGCCCTGTTGCGCGATCTGGACCGGGCGCGGGCCATGTCAGAAGAAATCGATCGAGACCTGCATGAGGCGCTCGATCTCGGGCACATCGTCGGCCATGGCGAAAATGGCGACCACGTCCCCTTCGTCGATGCGCAAGGCCCCGGCCGGGCGCATCACCTTGTCGCCCTTCATCACCGCCCCGACCAGCGCGCCTTCCGGAAAGTCGATGTCGCGCAGCCGCTGTCCGGCCATCGGAGAGGTGCCCATGACCTCGGCCTCGATGACCTCGGCTTCGGCGTCGCCAATGGAATAGACCGCGCGGACCCGGCCGTGGCGAACATGGCGCAGGATGGAGCTGACCGTCGTGGCGCGCGGGTTGATGTAGGCGTCGATGCCCAGGGGCTCCATCAGCGGCGACAATGTGGGGTCGTTGACCAGGGCGATGGACATCTTGGCACCTTCCGCCTTTGCCCGGACCGCGGCCAGCATGTTGGTCTTGTCGTCATCGGTCAGGGAGATCACCGCATCGGCCTGCCCGACCCCGGCTTCGTGCAACAGGGCCGCGTCCAGCCCGTCTCCATGCAGCACGATCGTCCGTTCCAGCGCTTCGGCGGCAATTTCAGCTCGGGCGCGGTCGCGTTCGATCACCCGGGCGCGGATCCGCGCTTCGCCCTTTTCCAGGGCCGAGGCCACCGTCAGCCCGACATTGCCTCCGCCCACGATGACCACGCGGTCTTGCTTGGTCTGCGTCTTGCCCATGACCTCCAGCGTGCGGGGCACGTCTTCGCGATGGGCGAAAACATAGACCTGGTCCCCGGCAAAGACCTGATCGCCGGGTTCCGGCGCGAACAGGGTACCCTCACGGCGGATACCCACGACCACGGCGCGCAGGGTCGAAAAGAGATCGGTCAGCTGGCGCAGCGGCGTGTTGACCACCGGGCAGCCTTCGTCGACCTGCACGCCCAACAGCTGCGCGCGCCCATCCATGAAGGTTTCGATGTCGAAGGTCGCCGGGGCCCTCAACCGCTTCAGCGCCGCATTGGCAACCTCGCGTTCCGGGCTGATTACCACGTCGATGGGCAGATGATCGCGGCGATACAGATCGGAATAGATCGCGTGCAGGTAACTTTGTGCCCGCAGCCGGGCGATCTTGCGATTGATCGAAAAGACCGAATGGGCCACCTGGCAGGTGACCATGTTGACCTCGTCCGAATGGGTCGCGGCAATGATCATGTCCGCATCGCGTGCCCCCGCCCGGTCGAGCACATCCGGGTAAGAGGCAAATCCGGCGATGCCCTGGACATCCAGCGTCTCGGTGGCGCGGCGCACCAGTTCGGGATTGCTGTCGACCACGGTGACATCGTTGAGCTCCCCCGAAAGGTGCCGCGCGATCTGCCAACCCACCTGGCCGGCGCCGCAGATGATGACTTTCAACAGGTCTCTCCCAGGCGTTCGGTGTCGAATTCTCCGGAAGTTTCTGCATGGCAGAGAGGCCTTTAACGGTCAATTCATTTGTATCGCCCGTTCTCATGGGCCAGTGTACGATCATGAAACCGATCCTGCCTCTTGCCCTTGTTCTGGTCGCCGGTGCCTGCGCGCCGCTGTCGACCTACTACAAACCGGGTGTCGACGTTGCACGGCTGGAAACGGACACCACCGACTGCCAGGTTACCGCGGCTCAGGAAGTGCCCCCAAACAACCAACTGCGTTCGACCCCTTCATTTTTTTACCCCGGAACCGCCTATTGCGGCGCCGGAGGCTGTTTCTACGGAAACCCCTACTGGTCTGAAAGCTACGTCTACACGATAGACGTGAATGAACCGTTGCGCCGGAAGGTGACCGACCAATGCATGGGGGACAAAGGCTATGCGCCGGTGCGGATTCCGCTGTGCCCCGTTGGACTTAGCATCCCTTCCGGCCGGACCGAACGCCTGCCTGTTCTGGGGCCGAATTCCTGCGCGTTTCGCAATGGCGACGGAAGTTACCAGATCCTCGAGCTGGGCTGATGCCCTCGCAAATTCAAGGCGTATTCGAAGCGTTTTGTCAGGATGATCGGTGTGTTGGACGGGTTGTCTTCGCGACCTGTTAAGATCTTGCGGACATTGTGACGATTGCCTCGTTTCGGTGAATGCCGGGGCGGGCTCTCACATGCGCAATCTTGCAGGAGTCCAGCGTGAAGCATCTGACCATCATGCACAAACTCGTAGCCCTGATCATCATCATGGCGATGGTCATGGCCTGGCTGACACATCTGATGGTCGGCCGCCTTCATGACACGGCTTTCGCCACGCGGCACGACATGTTGCGGGCCCAGGTGGACAGCTCTATTGCCATTCTCCAACACTATCATGACCTTGAAAACGCCGGCGATTTGACACGCGCCGAAGCGCAGGCAAAGGCCTTTGATGCCATTGGCTCCATACGCTTCGACCCACATGGCTACATGTTCGTGTCGAAATTTTCCGGTGTCTTCGTTGTGCACCCGAGCGCCGCTTTGGTCGGCGAAGACCAATCAGAACTGGCAGACAAGAACGGGCGGCTGTTCGTCCGCGAATTTCTCGATGTTGCGATGTCAGGCGGCGGCATTACCACCTATCAATGGACCCTGCCCGACGGCGATCCAGAGGAATTGTTTGACAAGGACAGCTACACCGACGCGTTCGAGCCTTGGGAACTGGTCGTCGGAACGGGCGCCTACGTCGAAGACATCGAACGCATGATCGCGGAGGAACTACAGCGCATGTCTGTCATCGGTGGCGCGGCAGTTGCCCTTCTGGCCGTCCTTGCCCTGCTCTTCGGTCTGACGATTACGCGGCCTTTGGGGCGGGTGCGAAATGCCCTTGATGCCGTGGCTCAGGACGACGTGGATATCGAAATTCCCCACGCGTCGGGCACCAATGAAGCCGGGCACATGGCAAAATCGACAAAGGCCCTTCAGGACAAGGTGCGTGAACGGCTGGTGCTTGAAGGTCAGCGAGCGGAGGAGCGCGCCGCAATGGATGCCGAGCGGCAGAGCAATCTCGCGATGCAAAAGGCCGAAGCCGAACGCCAGGTTCGGGTGGTCGATGCCATCCGAGTCGCACTGGAGGCGGTTGCCGATGGCGATCTGACAGTCCGTTGCGAGGACCTGGGGCCCGAGAACGCCACCCTGCGTGACCATTTCAACACCGCCATTGGCAAACTGGAACGGGCCATCAGTGAAGTGACGGAAAAGGGCACGGACATTGCCGCCTCGAAAGAGGAAATCCGTCGGGCGTCCATGGAACTGTCGCAGCGGACAGAGCGCCAGGCCGCCAATCTTGAAGAAACCTCTGCCGCGCTGGAAGAGTTGTCCGCCGCCGTGCGCCAGACGGCCGAAGGTGCACGCGATGCCGCCACGCGCGTGGTAACAGTCTCTCAGGAAACGGAAACCTCTGACACCATCGTCAACGACGCCATCGAGGCGATGAGCCGGATCGAAGCCTCTTCTGCTCAGATCGGCAACATCATCGGCGTGATCGAGGACATCGCCTTCCAGACGAATCTTTTGGCTTTGAACGCAGGTGTCGAGGCCGCAAGGGCCGGTGAAAGCGGCAAGGGTTTCGCTGTTGTGGCCCAGGAGGTGCGCGACCTGGCGCAACGCTCGAGTGCGGCGGCCAAGGATGTTAAGGACCAGATCGCCGGTTCGTCGGGCCATGTCGAAAATGGCGTGAAATTGGTCGGTGACACCGGAGAGGCGCTGAAGCGCATCTTTGAGCAGATCAAGGGCGCCCGGGACATTGTATCGACCATTGCCGAGAGCGCTTCCGAGCAGGATACGACTCTTCGCTCGCTCACTTCGGCGATGAACGATATGGACGCAACCACCCAGCAGAACGCCGCAATGGCCGAAGAAACCACAGCCTGCACCGAAGCCCTGGCATCGGATACGGATCAACTGCTTGCTTTGATCAACAGGTTCCGGGTGTCTGGCCTCGCATCTTCAAGTTACGGGTCCGGGGAAGACATGCGGCTTGCAGGGTGAGCGCACATCACCCGACATACCCAGAGGCGGCCGTCATTCGGCCGCCTCTTGCGCTTCGTCCACATGTGCAACCCGCGCACCGGCCTTGTTGGTGGTCACAACACCCAGCGATTTCAGCTTCCGATGCAGCGCCGAACGCTCCATGCCGACAAAGGCTGCCGTCCGTGAAATGTTGCCCCCAAACCGGTTGATCTGCGTAAGAAGATATTCGCGTTCAAAGGCTTCCCGCGCTTCGCGCAAAGGCAAAGCGGCCAGCGCACCCGACATGACCATGCGCCCGTCATCCGTCCCCTTGTCACCTTCTTCCGGCAATTCCCGCGCTTCGATCGGGCCGGTTCCCTCGCCCAGGATCAGCACCCGTTCCACCAGGTTCTTCAACTGGCGCACATTGCCCGGCCAAATCATTGTCTGCATCAGCGCAACCGCTTCTTCCGACAACTCTCGCAAAGGCAGCCCCTGAGCCTGATGGCAGGCAGCAATGAAATGTTCGGCCAGAACCGGGATGTCCTCCCGCCGTTCTTCCAGCGAAGGCACGGCGATCGGCACCACGTTCAACCGATGAAACAGCTCCTGCCGGAACGACCCGTTGGCAATCTCGGATTCCAGGTCGCGGTTGGTCGAGGAAATCACCCGAAGATCGACCCGAACCTTGTCGGTGCCGCCAACCCGCTGAAACTGCTGATCGACGAGGACGCGCAAGATCTTGGACTGGGTCCCCACCGGCATGTCGGCCACCTCGTCGAAATAGACGACACCGCCATGACCCTCTTCCAGCAACCCGGGCTCTACCCCGCGGTCTGGGGTTTCACGGCCGAACAGAACCTCTTCCATCCGCTCCGGCGCGATCGACGCGCAGTTGACCGACACAAACGGCGCATTGGCCCGGTTCGAATTGGCGTGAATGTACCGGGCGGCGATCTCCTTGCCGCTGCCCGCCGGGCCCGTCAGCATCACGCGTCCGTTCGACTTGGTGACTTTGTCCAGCTGTCCCACAAGCCCGCGATAGGCCGCCGACCGACCGATCATGTCCGCGCTCGTGACCTCTCTCCGCTTAAGCGAGGCATTTTCCCGCCGCAGCCGCGACGCCTCCATCGCGCGGCGAATAACCACCAGCAACTGGTCAATATTGAAGGGCTTTTCGATAAAATCGTATGCGCCCTGCTTGATCGCGGCCACGGCAATTTCGATGTTGCCATGGCCCGAGATGATCACCACCGGAACGTCCGGGTTGTCGCGTTTCACCGTCTTGAGGATGTCGATCCCGTCCATCCGGCTGTCCTTCAGCCAGATATCCAGGATCAGCAGCGCCGGCGCTTCAGAGTTGATCTGCGCCATAGCCTCGTCCGAAGTGCCTGCCTTTCGCGTCGAATAGCCTTCATCCTCAAGGATGTCCGACACCAGTTCCCGGATGTCGCGCTCGTCATCGACAATCAGAATATCACTCATCTCACGTCGCCTCTTCTATCTGTTGGGCTTTGTACTGGGGCGCGGTGGCACCGGTGCCCAAGGGCAACCGGATCACCGCCATGGCGCCGACATGGTCCGTTCCGTCGAACGACGGAGCGTCCTGAAGACTCAATGCGCCGCCATGGTCTTCGATAATTTTCTTGACTATGGGCAGGCCCAGGCCTGTCCCCTCGTCGCGGGTCGTCACGTAGGGTTCGAACAGTCGCGCCCGATCTTCGGGCAGGCCAATGCCGTTGTCGGCCACGGTGATCCGGGCGAAGGGCCCATCCGCCCTGAGCGCCACGCGGATTTCCGGGGCGATGTTCGCGCCGGTCTGCAGGTAGCTGTCAATCGCCTCGCCCGCGTTTTTCACCAGGTTCGTCAGCGCCTGAGAGATCATGGTGGAATCAAATTCCGCCAGCAGCGGACCTTCGGGAAGGTCGCTTTTGATCTTCACATCGGGCTGACCATTGCGCTGCAGCATCACAACATCGCGTACTACCTGGGCCAAATCTTCGGACCGACGTTCAGGTTCGGGCATGCGCGCAAATTTGGAAAATTCGTCGACAATGCGCCGCAGATCGTTTGTCTGGCGCACGATCACGTCCGTCATGGCATCCAGCCGCTCTGACTGGTCACCCACGATGGGAGAGAATTTGCGCTTGATGCGCTCTGCCGACAGTTGGATCGGGGTCAACGGGTTCTTGATTTCATGCGCGATGCGACGGGCCACATCGCCCCAGGCCGCCATCCGCTGCGCCGAGACCAGGTCGGTCACATCGTCAAACGCGACAACGTAGCCCTCTAGCCCGCCATCACCGGACCGCCGTGTCGCCATGCGAACCAGCAGATTTTCCTGGCCGTTCTGGCGCACGACCTTGACCTCGCCCTGGGTGACCTCGCGCGGGCCTTCTCGAAGTTCGTCGAACAGCGGGCCGAACTCGGGCACGGCGGCCGCCAGGGCCAGCGATTGTTCATCCCCCGACCAGTCCAGCAGCCGTTCGGCCGAGCGGTTCACGAAGGTCACGCGCCCCGCCGGATCCAGGCCAACCACGCCCGAGGTGACCGAACTGAGCACTGAATCAAACATCCGCCGCCGTTCTTCGATCTGGCGCGTGTTATCCAGAAGCGTCTGCCGTTGGGCCTTCAACTGCCGGGTCATCTGGTTAAAGTAGCGGCCCAGCATGGAAATTTCATCGTCGCCCCGCTCTTCTGGCACTTGTACGTCGAGATCGCCCGCCCCGACCCGCTGGGCCGCTCCGGTCAAGCGCCCGACCGGACGCGACAGACGTTCGGCGAACCACAGCCCAGCCCAGATCGCGGCCAGGATCAGGATCAGCGCAAAGCCCAAGTACAGCAGGCTGAATTCGAACAGCACCCTGCCCCGCTCATTTTCCAATTGCTGGTACAGACGGACCGTTTCCTGGGTTTCGTCCAGCAGGTTCAGGATCTCGCCATCGACGTCACGGCTGATGTAGAGGTACCGGTCCACGAAGGACGCCAGCGGGATCAAGGCGCGAAATTCGTTGTTATCCCAGTCCTCTATGATTGCCATGCCACTTTCGGCGGCCTCGATGAACTGGTCGCTGGAGGGCATTTCGAAATTGAAGAGATAGGAGCGTTCGCCACGCGCCCGGATCTCGCCCGAGCCGTCGATCACATAAGCCTCGCGCAGGCCGCGCTGGATCTGCAATTGCCCGTTCGACAAGACCGCCCGCAATTCGCCGTCGGTCATGAAGGTGGTGCTGCGGCGCGCCCTGTTAAGGAAATCCGCAAGCGCCAGCGCATCTTGCGACAGGTCCTCGCGGTGCTCGGCTTCATAGGCCTGGGCGGCGGCAAGCGACGAGCCAACGACCTGGCGGACCCGGTCGGAAAACCAGCCTTCCAGCCCGATGTTCACCGTCAGACCGGCAAAGACGGCAACCGTTACCGTCGGGATCAGGGCCAGCATCGCGAAGGCGCCGGTCAGGCGAAGGTGCAGGCGCGATCCGGCCGAGCGGGCCCGCCGCGCCGCTACCAGACGTCCCACCTGCCCCAGGACAAGGGCGGCGACGACGATGATGTAAACAAGATCGGCAAGCAGAATCGACCGAAGCGCAGGCGACGACGCGCCCTGATCCATCGGTCCCAGCACAAGATATGTCGCCAGGGCCAGCACCGGCCCCAGCACCACCAACCCGAAGGTCGCGGCATTCTGCATCCGCCGCGCTCGCCGCAACCGGCTGAGCGTCGCCAGACTTCTGTGTGACCCGGTTGCCACCCGCTGCCCCCACGAATTGATGTGCCGCGTCAAGCGGCGACCGCCAAATCTCGTGGTCTATCTCCGGTTGTGGGACCGGACCGCCACGATCTGTGACGGTTTTACATCAGTTTGCGGCGCCGTGTCACCTGAATATCCAAGTCTGTGATCTTCTTCCGCAAGGTATTTCGGTTGATCCCCAGAAGATCGGCGCATTTGGCCTGATTTCCGCCCGTTGCGTCGAGTGCGATCTCGATCAGGGGCAGCTCGACCTCGCGCAGGATCCGCGAATACAGCCCCGGAGGCGGCAGCAGGTTGCCGTGCAGGTCGAAATAGCGCCGCAGATGACGGGCCACGGCCGAGGACAGTTTCTCGGTGTTGTTGCCCCCAAGCGCCGGTTCCATCTCGGGCTGGGCCCCCAGAACGACCTCGACCTCAGAGCGCGCGATTTCCTCGGCACGCGAGGTCAGCACCAGGCGGCGGATGGCGTTTTCCAGCTGGCGCACGTTGCCGGGCCAGGAATAGGCGCGGAACAGCTCCTGAGCCTCTTCGGACAGCACCCGCTTGGGCGCGCCTTCGCGCTCGGCCCGGGCGAGGAAGTGATCGGCCAGCAGCGGGATATCGTCGACCCGTTCCCGCACCGCCGGCACGTGGATCGTGGCTCCCGACAGGCGATAATACAGGTCCTGCCGCATCTTGCCGGCATCCATCGCGCCCGACAGATCGTGCTGCGAGGTCGCCATGAAGCGCGGGGCGTGATCACCGGGCGCGTCCATCATGCGCACGATCCGCGCCTGGATCTCGTCCTCGACATCGCCGATTTCGTCGATCAGCAGCGTGCCGCCCTTGACCCGGGCGAGGATGCGCGCCGGGCCTTCAAGGTCGCGCAGATCGGCGCCGGTGGCCGTGACAAAGGGCATCGTCCGCCGGTCCGAAAAGTCGTGAATAGCCCGTGCTATCAAGGACTTGCCGGTCCCGCTTTCACCACAGATCAGCACTGGAAGATCGGTGTTCATCACCCGGGCGACCAGCCGGTACAGCGATTGCATGACCTGCGTGCGGCCCACCAGGGGCAGCTCGTCGGGGCGTTCGATATGGTCGGGGCGCGGCTCGGTCGGGGCGCGGCGCTTCAATTCGAGGGCCCGCGCGGTGCGCTTCATCAGGTCAGGCAGGTCGAAAGGCTTGGGCAGGTAGTCGTAGGCCTCGGCCTCGGCTGCCTGGATCGCGGTCATGATGGTGTTCTGCGCCGAAATCACGATGACCGGCAACCCGGGCCGGTCCTGAGCGATTTTCGGCAGCATTTCCAGGCCGTTGCCGTCCGGCATGACCACATCGGAAATGACCACGTCGCCTTTGCCTTCCCCCACCCACCGCATCAGCGTCGTCAGCGACGAGGTCGCGTGAACCTTGCAGCCGGCCCGGGTCAGGGCCTGGGTCAGCACAGTGCGGATGGTGCGGTCGTCATCGGCGACAAGGACGGTGCCGTCCATAGGGCAATACTCCTAGTTCTGCTGTCCGCGCAATTCGCGCGGCACACGGGGCAAAGACAAACGAAAGACGGTCTTGCCGGGCACCGAGGTGACCGAGATCCAGCCGTCGTGATCGGATATGATTTTCGACACCAGCGCGAGGCCCAGCCCGGTGCCGTTCTCGCGGCCCGAGACGAACGGATCGAAAATGTCTGCCTTGATCTTGTCGGGAAGACCGGGGCCATCGTCGATGATTTCGACCTGCAGGGGCAGCGACTGGCCCGTGCCGTCGGACCGGCGCAGGCGGAAGGAATGTTCGAAGTAACTGTGAATGCGGATGGTGCCGCCCTTGGGATCGGCGGCCTCGCTGGCGTTTTTCAGCAGGTTCAGCACCACCTGCAGCAGCTGGTCCGGATCTCCGTAGGCCATGGGCAGCGAGGGGTCATAATCCTCGACGATCTTCATGTGCGCGCCAAATCCCAGCAGCGCCGACCGCCGCGCCCGGTCCAGCACGTCGTGGATATTGACAGGGCGGAAATCGGGGGCGTTGAGGTTGCCGAACTGTTCGACCTGTTCCAGCAGCTTCACGATGCGCCGGCTTTCGGTGACGATAAGGTCCGTCAATTCAAGGTCTTCCGGGCTGAGGTTCATGCTAAGCAGCTGCGCCGCCCCGGTGATTCCCGCCAGCGGATTCTTGATCTCGTGGGCCAGCATCTCGGCCATGCCGATGGCGGATTTGGCGGCGGATTTGACCGAATGGCTTTGGGTCATCCGCCCGGCCAGCTCGCGCGGCGAAATCAGCAGCAGCATGTAGCCGGGCCGCCCCATCAGGGGCGCGATCTGCAACGCGCATTGCAGCGGCGCGCGGTTGCCCGATCCGACGTCTATGTCGTTGACGAAAAGCGGCGTGCCGTTCTTGCGGGCCCGGTCAAAGGCCTCTTCGATGGGCGCGTCGATCATCACCTGGTCCCAGACCGGCGTATCCTTGACCGCCTTGGCCGAGGCATTGAGGAACCCTTCCGCGGCCGAGTTGATATCGTCGATCCGGTCTTCGGGGCTGATCAGGAAGGCGGGCAACGGCAGCGAGGCCCAGATCTCTTCGTCGCGGGTCAGGTCCTGTGTCATGCCGCCACCGGTGCATCGGATTGAAGCGCATCCCCCAGCAGGCGCAGGACCTGGGCAGGATCGCGGGCGGTCAGGACAGGTCGCCGGGCGGCGGCGGAGGTGCCCCTATGATCCATGTACCAGCCCAGGTGTTTGCGCGCGACGCGCAGTCCAAGCTCGACACCGTAGAAGTCCAGCATCGCTTCGTAATGCTCTGAAACCATGTCCAAAAACTCTGTTCCTTCGGGAATGGCCGGGGCCTGCCCGCCAAACACCGCATGACCGATTTCGGCCAGAAGCCAGGGCCGCCCCTGGGCGCCCCGGCCAACCATGACGCCCGCCGCGCCTGACCGCGCAAGCGCCTGCCGGGCCGTGTCCGCATCGACGATGTCGCCATTGGCGATGACCGGGATGTCGACGGCCTCGACCACCTCGGTGATGGCATTCCAATCGGCCCGGCCCTTGTAGAACTGGCACCGGGTGCGACCGTGAATCGTGACCATCTGGATGCCCGCATCTTCGGCCCGTTTGGCGACCGCGGCCGCGTTCAGGCACGCATCGTCCCAGCCCAGCCGGGTCTTGAGCGTCACCGGGACCGACACCGCGCCCACGACCGCCTCGATCAGGCGCAGGGCGTGGTCCGGCGTCTTCAGCAGGGCCGAGCCGGAATAGCCGTTGGTCACCCGCTTGGCCGGGCAGCCCATGTTGATGTCGATCATCGCCGCGCCCGCGTCTTCCAGCCAGCGCGCGGCCTCGGCCATCCAGTGCGCTTCCCGCCCGGCGATCTGCACGGCGGTGTTTTCCACGGTCATGCCAAGCTCGGCCCGTTCGCGCATGGCGGCCTTGGCCTGGACCATTTCCTGGCTGGCCACCATTTCGCTGATCACCAGTCCCGCGCCAAAGCGCGCGACGAGGTCGCGGAAGGGCCGATCTGTGATTCCCGCCATTGGTGCCAGAAAGACGGGCGGTGATAAGGGTTTGCCTGCGATGAGAACGGTCACTTGATTAAACCTTGTGCACGTTTGATCTTGCTATAGAGATTGCGGGAAACGCTCAATGTTTCAGGCCGCAGTTGATGCCCGGTTTCGATGCTGTGCAACTTATTTAAGCAAAGCGATGTGAAGATTGCGTCACAGGGCGCTGCGCCCTATGAGTGCGCCGGTCTGGAACGGGAAGGATGACGTGACGACAACTGCCGCATTGATCGTGGCTGCCGGGCGCGGGACACGCGCAGGTGGATCGCTTCCCAAGCAATGGCGCCCCCTGGCCGGACGGCGGGTCATCGACCATGCCGTGGCCGCCTTTGTGCGCTCGCCACGGATCGGGCCGATCTGCCTGGTGCTGCACCCCGACGACCTGGATTACGCCGCCGCCTTCCGGCAGGCTGGCCACATCGTTGCCCTTGGCGGGGCGACGCGGTCGGCATCGGTGCGCAATGGCCTGGATGCGCTCACGGGCCTCGGCGTGACGCGCGTGCTGATCCACGACGCCGCCCGTCCCTGCATCAGCGCCGGCCTGATCGGCTCCGTGACCGATGCCCTGGACCATACGCCCGGCGCCGCGCCGGCCCTGGCGGTGACCGACGCGCTTTGGACCGGGGCCGAAGGTCGGGTCACGGGCACCCGAGACCGCACCGGGCTTTACCGGGCCCAGACACCCCAGGGCTTTCACTTCGACGCGATTCGCGCGGCCCATGCCGCCCATCCCGAAGCGGCGGCCGACGATGTGGCCGTTGCCCGTGCGGCAGGGCTGGACGTTTCCATCGTGCCGGGCGAAGAGCGGAACCTGAAGGTCACCCATCCCGGCGATTTCGCGCGGGCCGAACGTATCCTCGGAGGATCCATGGACATTCGCACCGGCAACGGCTTTGACGTGCATCGCTTCGGACCCGGGGATCATGTGACCCTGTGCGGCATTGCCGTGCCCCACGATCGGGGATTGCAGGGCCATTCCGATGCCGATGTGGGCATGCACGCGGTGACCGACGCCATTTACGGAGCCCTGGCCGATGGCGATATCGGCCAGCATTTCCCGCCGTCGGACCCGCAATGGAAGGGGGCGGAAAGCCATATTTTCCTGTCCCACGCGGTGGCGCTGGCGGGTGAGCGCGGCTTCACCATTACCCATGCCGATTGCACGCTGATCTGCGAGCATCCCAAGATCGGGCCTCATGCCCCCGCCATGCGGGCCGAGATGGCCCGGATCATGGGCCTGTCCCCCGATCGCGTGTCGGTCAAGGCCACCACATCCGAAAAGCTGGGGTTCACCGGCCGGGGCGAGGGGATCGCGGCTTTGGCCACGGCGACCCTGGTGGCGGCATGAAACGCAGTGTGCACATCTGGGCCCGGCTGATTTCGACCGTCGGCGGGCTGGGATACCTGAAACCGGCGCCGGGGACATGGGCCTCGGCCGCCTCGCTTCCGCTGGCCTGGGCCCTGCATGTCTGGGGCGGCTTCCCGCTTTTGGCCGCCGGAACGCTCCTGGCGATCGGCTTGGGCTATTGGGCCACGGCTGTCATGGTCAGCGCCGACCGGCTTAAGGATCCGCCGGAAATCGTCATCGACGAGCTGGCCGGCCAATGGCTGGCGCTCTGGTCAATCTCGCTGCCGGCCTGGCTGCACGGGATCGAGATCACCGTGCTCTGGCCCGGCTGGGTGTCGGCCTTTGTCCTGTTCCGGCTGTTCGATATCTGGAAGCCCGGGCCCGTCGGCTGGGCTGACCGCAGCGGAGGCGCGTTGGGCGTGATGCTGGACGACCTGATCGCCGGGCTGATTGCCGGGCTTGGCACGGTGCTGCTGGCGGGGATCGCGCATGGGGTGATGGGGCTATGACCGTGACAGAGCTGTTGCAGAAGGCCCGCGCGGCCGGTGTGATGATTGCCACCGCCGAAAGCTGCACCGGGGGCATGGTGGCCGCCGCCCTGACCGATATTCCCGGCTCCTCCGACGTGGTCGACCGGGGCTTTGTCACCTATTCCAACGGCGCCAAGCGCGACATGCTGGGCGTGGCCGAGGCCACCTTGCAGGCCCATGGCGCCGTGTCCGAAGAGGTCGCGGCCGAAATGGCGTCGGGGGCGCTGGCCCATTCGCAAGCCGGGCTGGCCGTGTCGATCACCGGCATCGCAGGTCCCGGCGGGTCCGAGTTCAAGCCCGAAGGCCGTGTCTGCTTTGGCCTGGCCCGTGTCGATCAGCCGGTTCTCACCGAAACGGTGGACTTCGGGGCTCTGGGTCGGGACAAGGTGCGCCTGGCCGCCCGGGATCACGCTCTTTCCCTTTTGGAGCAGTCTCTTAGACAACCATAAGCGCGCCGAGGTCACGGGCCGGGGCATCGCTGTCGATCAGCTGGGTGATCCGCCCGACCGTCTTGTCCCCGACAAGTGCCGCCGCCTTGGCCAGCACCCGGTGTTCCCGCGCGTCGATCGGCACCCTGGCATTCAGATCATGCTCTGCCTGCTTGCGCGCACCGTTTCGCAACAGGGCATCCAGCCGCGCCTGGGTTTCGTCCAGCGAGGCGTCCTCTTGCACCTCGATCCGGTCGCGCAGGGCGATGACGGCGGGATCCGTGCAAAGGGCCTCGGTATAAGTGTCCAGCCGGGCGGTGTCGTGGCCGGCCAAAGCCATGGCCAGCGCCGTGCGATAGCTGAACTTGGCCCCCAGCCCGGTGGTGGGCGCGGGCTGGTTGCACACCGACATCCAGCGCGGATGGGTGTGGACGGTCAGCCGGGCAATCTCGGGGCCCGCCAGGTCAAGGTCGCGCAAGGCCTCCAGGGCGGCGTGCAACCCGTGGCAACAGGCGTGAAACTTGTGGCTGACCTGCTCGAACAGCCAGGTGTCTCCCAACCCGTCGAGCGCCTGGCCGTCTGCCGCCCCGTGATGTGTCGCGCCGAACCCGAACGGCCCGTCCAGGGCCTCGGGGCTGGACGTGAACCCGCCCGCGACCAATACGGCCGCCTCGACCCCGGTGCGAGCCGCCAGCCCGGCGTTCAGGGGTTTGCCCATCGTGCCGAACTGCGCCTTCAGCCCGGCGGCCTGGGTCGCCGCCAGCCCCAACGCCTGTTCCATCGCCGCGCCCGTCAGCCCCGCCAGCCGCCCCGCGGCCGCGGTGGCGCCAAAGGCTCCGGCGGTGGCCGTCTGGTGAAAGCCCACCTGGTAATGATCGCGGCCCAGCCACAGCCCCACCCGGACCGACAGTTCCATCCCGATCAAGGCAGCTTCGATCACCTTGGACAGGCCCATGTCCTGAGCCTCGCCCATGGCCATCGCCGCCGGAAAAACCGCGACCGACGGGTGTCCGATATGGGCGAAATGGGTGTCGTCGTAATCCAGCGCATGGCTGGTCGTGCCATTGAGCCAGGCCGCATCCCGCGCGGGCAGCGGCGCGGACAGACCGAACCCATGGGCCGCGCCCTGCCCGGCCTCGGCCGCAAGCACCCCGCGCAGGATCTTCGCAGCGTCTTCGTCGCGGCCCGCCAGACCCACGGCCATCCAGTCGATGGCACTGAGCCGGGCAATGCGCAGGGCCAAGGGATCGGGCGCGGCGGAGGCCGACGCAAAGGCGGCCAGAGGGCGGTACAAGGTGGTCATGCGCGGCAGGTTAGCCCCCGGCGTCCCCGAAAGGAACGCCGTTCTGATGCCGGATGCGCGCGGGGATCAGCCGTAAAGCTCGGCCGCCCGGCGTTCGAACGCCCGCACGATGCGCAACATCGCCTCGTTGAAGACAACGCCGATCAGCTTTTGCAGCACCGCGTTGCGGAATTCGAAATCGACGAAGAACGCCACTTCGCAGCCGCCCTCGGCCTCAGCGAAGGCCCAGTTGCTTTTCATGTATTTGAACGGACCGTCCAGGTATTCGGTGTCGATCCGGTTCTCGTCGGGAAAAAGCGTGACCCGGCTGCCGAACTTCTCGCGGAAGACCTTGAAGCTGATCACCAGGTCGGCCTCCATCACCTCGACCGAGCCCTGTTGGTCCCGCGACCGGATCCGCGCCGCCGCGCACCAGGGCAGGAACTGGGGGTAGCTTTCGACATCGGCCACCAGGTCGTACATCTGCTGAGGCGTATAGGGCAGGATCCGGGTTTCCGAATGTTTCGGCATCGTTGCGGGCTCGTTTGTCGCGTGTGGCGGCGGGTTTCTCGGGTGACAGTGGCGCGTGGTGTCGTATGCTCGCGCTGAAAGATCAAGGGGGCCAAATGACTGATCGGGCGTACGTGATTGACGAAATGATCTCGGCCAAGGCGATTGCCGCCCGGATCGAGGCGCTGGCGAAAGAGATCGAAACCACCTTCGCCTCGACCGAGAAACTGGTGGTGGTGGGCCTGCTGCGCGGGTCGTTCATCTTCATCGCCGACCTGGTGCGTGAACTGGACCTGGCGGTCGAGGTCGACTTCCTGGAGGTCTCGTCCTACGGCAATGCCATGGAATCCAGCCGGGAAGTGCGTATTATCAAGGACTTGCGCGGCCAAATTGAAGGGCGCGACGTGCTGGTGGTCGAGGACATCGTCGACACCGGCCACACGCTGAGCCACGTGATCAACCTGCTGAACAGCCGCCTGCCCGCGCGGCTGAAATCCATCGCCCTGCTGGACAAACCGTCCCGGCGCGAGGTCGATTTCAAGGCCGACTGGATCGGCTTCGAAATCCCCGACGAATTCGTCGTGGGCTATGGCATCGACTTTGCACAGCGCAACCGGAACCTGCCCTATATCGGCTCGGTCCGGTTCACGGAATGAATCCCATCCATCTTCTGCGCATGCGCCGGATCGCGCAGAACCCGCCGTCGTGGCGGCGGGTCAAGCTGATCTTTGCCGTGGTCGCCCTGGCCGCGGCGATCTGGGGCATCGACCAGGCCGGGCTCTGGCCCGACTGGGCCAAGACCGAACGGGTCAAGCGCAACCCGATCCATATTCAGACCGTTGACGATTGACGCCAGTGAGGACCCGCCATGCTCGCCATCCTTCGCCTTGTGACCATCCTAGCCATCCTGGTCGGCGTGGGCCTGTTCCTGACACGACCGCAGCGGGTCGACGCCGATCTTCTTGACGGGCTGACCCCGGATGCCGAGCGCGGCGCGCTGGTCTTCCATGCCGGGGGCTGCGCCTCGTGCCACGTGGACCCCGCGGCCGAGCCCGCCGATCCGCCGGTCCTGGCCGGGGGCTACCGGATCGAAAGCCCCTTCGGCACCTTCGTCGCCCCCAACATCACCCCCACCGAGGCCGGCATCGCGGGCTGGAGCGCGCAGGACCTGGCCAATGCGCTGATCAAGGGCGTGTCGCCTAAGGGGGCCAATTACTACCCGGCCTTCCCCTACACGACCTATACGCACATGCAGCCCCAGGATGTCGTCGACCTGAAGGCCTACCTGGACACCCTGCCCGGCTCGGATGCCGTCGCCCCCGTTCACGACCTGGGCTTTCCCTTCACCGTTCGGCGCGGGTTAGCCTTATGGAAAATGATCAACCTGCGCGACGATTGGGTCCTGGCCGAGGCCTCCACCCCAGAGATCGAGCGCGGCCGCTACCTGGTCGAGGCCCTGGGCCATTGCGGAGAATGCCACACGCCCCGCGACCTGACCGGGGGCCTCGATCGGTCGGCCTGGTTGACCGGCGCGCCGAATCCCTCGGGCCAGGGCACCATTCCAGGTATCGCGCCCGCGGAACTGGACTGGTCGGCCGAGGACATCGCCTATTACCTGGAAAGCGGCTTCACCCCGAATTACGACAGCGCCGGCGGCGAAATGGCTGACGTGGTCTCCAACATGGCCCGGCTTCCGGCCGAGGACCGGGCCGCCATCGCGGCCTACCTCAAGGCCCTGCCCTGACCGCCGGCTGTCAAAGCTGAGACACCAGCGCCAGGCCCACGACGATCAGCATTGCACCCGCCATGGCGAAGTTGATCGTCCGCTGCACCTGCGGCGCCAGGTCCAACCGCCGCAAGGTCACACCGGCCCACAACCAGATCAGGTGAATGGGAATCCACAGGATATTGAAAATCAACAGCTTTATGGCAAGTTCCGTGCCCGGCGCTTCGGGCAGAAAGCCAAAGCCGGAAAACAGCGTGGTCGACACCACGTAGGCCTTGGGATTGATCGGCTGCAAGGCCAGCCCGTTCCAGAAACCCGGCGGACGCTCAGCATGGATAAAGCCGATCTCGGCCCCGGCAAAGGCGATTTTTCCCGCCAGATACAAGAGGTAAGCAGTCGAGGCGAACAGCAGAACCCCGCGCAGCCAGGGCAAGGCCAGCGCCACCGCCGCCACGCCCGAAATCACCAGGACGGCCACCAGGTTGTTGCCCACGAACAGCCCGCCCACATAGGCCAGCCCTGGCCGATAGCCAAAACCCGACCCGACCCCGGCCGTCGACAGGACGCCCGGGCCGGGAGTGATCACCAGAAAGAAGACAGCAAGGCAGAATTCTAGCACGGGCCAAGCGTTAGCAAGCCGCAGGCCCCCGCGCAACGGCGCTGTATCGGTGCTGTCCGATCAGGCGCGGCCCACCTGGGCCTGCCGGGCCGCCCGCAACCTCTCGAAATCGTCGCCCGCGTGATAGGACGACCGGGTCAAAGGCGTCGCCGAGACCATCAGGAAGCCCTTTCCAAAGGCCGTTTTCTCATAGGCCGCAAAGTCTTCGGGCGTGACAAAGCGATCCACCGCATGGTGTTTCGGCGTCGGCTGCAAGTATTGGCCGATGGTCAGGAAATCCACGTCCGCAGCGCGCATATCGTCCATCACCTGGTGCACGGCCTGACGATCCTCACCGAGGCCGACCATGATGCCCGACTTGGTAAAGATCAGCGGATCCAGCTCCTTCGCCCGCTGCAGCAGGCGCAGCGAATGGAAATAACGCGCCCCCGGCCGCACCGTCGGGTACAGGCCCGGCACGGTTTCCAGGTTGTGGTTGAACACGTCGGGCCGCGCCTCGATCACCGTTTCCAGAGCCTCGGGCCCGCATTTCAGGAAGTCCGGCGTCAGGATCTCGATAGTGGTGTCCGGCGCCCGGTGCCGCACGGCCCGGATCGTCTGGGCGAAATGCTCGGCCCCGCCATCGTCCAGATCGTCCCGGTCCACCGATGTGATCACAACGTGGTTCAGTCCCAGCTTTTCCACCGCATGCGCCACCCGGCCGGGTTCGAACACGTCCAGCGCATCGGGCCGCCCGGTGGCCACGTTGCAGAAGGTGCAGCCGCGGGTACAGATCTCGCCCATGATCATCATCGTGGCGTGACCCTGGTTCCAGCATTCGCCCACGTTGGGGCAGCCCGCCTCTTCACAAACCGTGGTCAGCCGGTTTTCCCGCATGATCTGCGCGGTTTCCTTGTACCCCGCCCCCGAGGGCGCCTTGACCCGGATCCAGGCCGGTTTGCGCGGTTGGGCATTGTCGGGCCGATGAGCCTTTTCCGGATGCCGCTGGTCCGGCATTTTGAGATCGCGCACGGGTCTGTCTCCTCCACGGGTTGAGGCCTTGCCCTCTAGCATAATCCCTGAATGCATGCTCCGCCAGCGGCGCATGGCCGCTATGCATCAGAATACGTTGTCGCTCCATGCTGCAGATGCAAACTGACGGGTATCCCTGCACCCGGCCTTCGGTCGCAAAGCACCTGTTGTGGAAGATTTTTCCGCCTCCGGCGCCAAAGCATCGCCCCGTTTGCCCCTGCAGAAAAACAACCTGTCACACCCCTGACTGCCAGCCCGTAAGGAGCAATCCCCATGAAAACCGGCCTCAAGCTGCCCAACATCACCTTCCGTACCCGCGTTCGCGATGAAAGCGTCGGCGGCCCGAACCCGTTCCGCTGGCAGGACATGACCACCGACGATTACTTCGCCGGCAAGCGCGTGATCCTCTTCTCGCTGCCCGGCGCCTTCACGCCCACCTGCTCGACCTACCAACTGCCCGGCTTCGAAAACGGGTTCGAAGACTTCAAGGCACAGGGCATAGACGAAATCTATTGCATGTCCGTGAACGACAGCTTCGTCATGAACAAATGGGCCGAAATGCAGGGCATCAAGAACGTCAAGGTCATCCCCGACGGCTCCGGAGAATTCACCCGCCGCATGGGCATGCTGGTCCAGAAGGACAACCTCGGCTTCGGCTTGCGCTCCTGGCGCTACGCCGCCGTGGTCAATGACGGTGTGATCGAAGCCTGGTTCGAAGAGCCCGGCATGTGCGACAACCATGGCGAGGACCCCTACGGCGAAAGCGCGCCCGAAACCCTGATGGCCTACCTCACCGAGGCCAAGGCCGACGCCGCCGCCTGATCCCCAATAAAAAACGCCCGAGAGCTCACAACCTCCCGGGCGTTCCTGCTTCTTTCTCTTGAAAAATACCTCGGGGGAGTCGCGGCCCAGCCGCGACGGGGGCAGAGCCCCCAAAACCGACCCCATCCCTCCCATCCTGTCCGCTTTCCGACAAAGCTGTCGACTTCCGAACCCGGCCGTCCCAGGCCAGGCGCCAGGTCCAATTTCCCCGCATGGCCCGTTTCTTGCTGCCTTCAGACTGCGGCAGCGCCGTCCCCCGCCTTTGGCCGACAGCGTTTCTCACAGCCGACGCGACAGACAGGACAGGATGACAATGGCACGGATAGGCATATTTTTCGGAACGGATACCGGCAACACACGCAAGATCGCCAAGCAGATTCAGCGCAAGTACGGCGATGAGCTGATGTCGAAGCCGCTCAACGTCAACCGGACCGAGGTCGAGGACTTCATGAGCTATGATTTCCTGATCCTCGGCACCCCCACGCTGGGCGACGGGCTGTTGCCCGGTCTCAGCGCCGATGCGCAGGCCGAAAGCTGGGAAGAATTCCTCCCCAAGCTGGAAGACCAAAGCTTCGAGGGCAAGACGATCGCCTTGTTCGGGCTGGGCGACCAGGTGACCTATCCGCTTGAATTCATCAACGCGGTCTATTTCCTGCACGAGTTCTTCGAGGAACGCGGCGCGACCATGGTGGGCTACTGGCCGACCGAAGGCTACGGGTTCGAGGACTCGCTGGCCGTGGATGATGACCACTTCCTGGGGCTGGCGCTTGACCTCGACAACGAACCGATGCTGACGGACGAACGGGTGGCGGGCTGGCTGGCCAGTATCGCCGACGTGTTCGACCTGCCGACCGACACCAGCGCCGCGGCCTGAGACTCGGGCCGGACAGGCCCCATACCCGCTTATCTGCGCGGCTCCCTGCACCCCAGGGGGCCGCGTTTTCATTTAGACCGTGGCCAAGCGCAGGGGGGGGCGCAGACCAGGTGTAGCCCGGTCGGGCCTTTGGACCCCGTTTCCAGGCCTCAGGGACCATCTTGTCGGGTTTCGGCACATTCGGCACAAAACCGACAATCTGAACAAGCCATTGATAATAAGTAAAAATAACAAGACTTGGCGCGCATTCTGGCTTGGCACGCTTCCTGCTTCTTCTACTGCGAGCGCGGTCGTGAACCGTCTCATCCGCGAGAGATTGAACAGACCAAAAGGAACCTGAGTTATGAGCGAACTTCGTCAGATCGCCTTTTATGGCAAGGGGGGGATCGGCAAGTCGACCACCTCGCAGAACACCCTGGCCGCCCTGGTCGAAATGGGTCAGAAGATCCTGATCGTCGGCTGCGACCCCAAGGCGGATAGCACCCGCCTGATCCTCAACTCCAAGGCGCAGGACACCGTGCTGCACCTGGCCGCCGAGATGGGGTCGGTCGAGGACCTGGAGCTGGAAGACGTCCTGAAGGTTGGATACCAGGACATCAAGTGCGTTGAATCCGGCGGCCCCGAGCCGGGGGTTGGCTGCGCCGGCCGTGGCGTGATCACCTCGATCAACTTCCTGGAAGAAAACGGTGCGTATGACGACGTGGACTACGTGTCCTACGACGTTCTGGGCGACGTGGTCTGCGGCGGTTTCGCCATGCCGATCCGGGAAAACAAGGCCCAGGAAATCTACATCGTCATGTCGGGCGAGATGATGGCGCTGTACGCTGCCAACAACATCTCCAAGGGCATCCTGAAATACGCCAACTCGGGCGGTGTGCGCCTGGGCGGCCTGATCTGCAACGAGCGCCAGACCGACAAGGAACTGGAACTGGCCGAAGCCATGGCCGCCAAGCTGGGCTCCAAGCTGATCCACTTCGTGCCGCGCGACAACATCGTGCAGCACGCCGAACTGCGCCGCCAGACGGTTCTGCAATACGCCCCCGACAGCGCCCAGGCCGACGAATACCGCCAGCTGGCCAAGAAGATCCACGAGAACTCGGGCAAGGGTGTCATCCCGACCCCGGTCACCATGGACGAGCTGGAAGAGATGCTGATGGAATTCGGCATCATGCAGTCGGAAGAAGAGCGCCTGGCCGCGATCGCCGCGTCCGAAGCCCAGGCCGGCTAAGATCCGCAACGACCGGATGCGCGGGAAGGCCTCGCGCATCCGCCGCCCATTCCCAGTCAAACCCCAGTGAGAGGAGCCAAAAGGATGGCCAAAGATCACGCAAACGGGACGGACGACTACGAAGCGCTTATCGAAGAAGTGCTCGAAGCCTATCCCGCAAAAGCCAAGAAACGGCGGGCCAAGCATCTTCGGGTGTCCGAAGCAACCGACGAAGCCCCCGATCCCACCACCGGCATCGCATCCAAGTGCGACACCCAGAAATCCAACATCAAGTCGATCCCCGGCGTGATGACGGTGCGCGGCTGCGCCTATGCCGGCTCCAAGGGTGTTGTCTGGGGACCGGTCAAGGACATGGTCCACATCTCCCACGGCCCCGTCGGCTGCGGCCACTACAGCTGGTCCCAGCGCCGCAACTACTACATCGGCAAGACCGGCGTGGACAGCTTTGTCACCATGCAGTTCACCACCGATTTCCAGGAAAAGGACATCGTCTTTGGCGGTGACAAGAAGCTTGGCAAGACGATCGACGAGATCAACGAGCTGTTCCCCCTGGCCAACGGTGTGACGATCCAGTCGGAATGCCCGATCGGCCTGATCGGAGACGACATCGAAGCCGTTGCCCGCGAGAAGAAGAAGGAACATGGCAAGACCATGGTGCCGGTCCGCTGCGAAGGCTTCCGGGGTGTGTCCCAGTCGCTGGGTCACCACATCGCCAACGACGCCGTGCGCGACTGGGTGTTCGAGCAGGAAGAAAGCGAAGCGGTCAAGGCCTACGAGCCGGGTCCCTATGACGTGAACGTCATCGGCGACTACAACATCGGCGGCGACGCCTGGGCCTCGCGCATCCTGCTGGAAGAGATGGGCCTGAACGTGGTCGGCAACTGGTCCGGCGACGCGACGCTCGCGGAAATCGAGCGGGCGCCCAAGGCCAAGCTGAACCTCATCCACTGCTACCGGTCGATGAACTACATCTGCCGCTACATGGAAGAGAAGCACGGCATCGGCTGGATGGAGTACAACTTCTTCGGTCCGACCCAGATCGCCGCCTCCCTGCGGGCCATCGCGAAGAACTTCGACGCGACGATCCAGGAAAACGCCGAGAAGGTCATCGCCAAGTACCAGCCGCTGGTCGACGAGGTGATCGCCAAGTACAAGCCGCGGCTCGAAGGCAAGTCGGTGATGCTCTATGTCGGCGGCCTGCGTCCGCGCCACGTCGTCACCGCCTACGACGACCTGGGCATGGTGATTGCCGGGACGGGCTACGAATTCGCCCATAACGACGACTACAAGCGCACCGGCCACTACGTGAAGGAAGGCACGCTGATCTACGATGACGTGACCGGCTACGAGCTGGAGAAGTTCATCGAGAAGATCCGCCCCGACCTGGTCGGCTCCGGCATCAAGGAAAAGTACCCGGTGCAGAAGATGGGCATCCCGTTCCGCCAGATGCACAGCTGGGACTATTCCGGCCCGTACCACGGCTATGACGGCTTTGCCATCTTCGCCCGTGACATGGACCTGGCGATCAACAACCCCGTCTGGGGCATGTACGACGCCCCCTGGGACAAGCCGGCCATCGCTGCCGAGTGACACGGCCAAAGATGGGTCAAATGACCCATCCTACGCAAACGGTGGGCGTCCGCGCCCACCGGCCTCGCCACTGTTTTCTTCACCCCCGGCGCGTCTCGGAATGAGGACGGCCAACAGAAGGATCAAAGCCATGCCCCAATCGGCAGACAAGGTGCTGGATCACGCACCGCTCTTTCAGCAGCCCGAATACAAGGAGATGCTGGAAAACAAGAAGGTCAAGTTCGAATGCGGTCACCCCGACGAGCTTGTCCAGGAAATCGGCGACTGGACCAAGTCCTGGGAATACCGCGAAAAGAACCTGGAGCGCACGTCGCTGACGGTGAACCCTGCCAAGGCCTGTCAGCCGCTGGGCGCCGTCTTTGCCAGCGCCGGCTACGAGGGCACCATGTCCTTCGTGCACGGCTCGCAGGGCTGCGTGGCCTATTACCGCTCGCACCTGTCGCGCCACTTCAAGGAGCCGTCCTCCTGCGTGTCGTCGTCGATGACTGAAGACGCGGCCGTTTTCGGCGGGCTCAACAACATGATCGACGGGCTGGCCAACACCAAGGCTTTGTATGACCCCAAGATGATCGCCGTGTCGACCACCTGCATGGCCGAGGTCATCGGGGACGACCTGAACTCGTTCATCCTTCAGGCCAAGGAAAAGGGCTCTGTCGCCGAAGATTTCGACGTGCCCTTCGCCCATACCCCGGCCTTCGTGGGCTCCCACGTCGACGGCTACGACAACATGCAGAAGGGCATCCTGCAGAACTTCTGGGACAAGGGTGAGCGCACGCCGACCGAAGCCATCAACATCATCCCGGGCTTTGACGGGTTCGCCGTGGCCAACAACCGCGAAATCAAGCGGATGCTGGACGAGATGGGGGTCGACTTCACCTTCCTCGGCGATGTGTCGGACGTCTATGACACCCCGTCGGACGGCGAGTTCCGGATGTATGACGGCGGCACCAAGCTGGACGACATCAAGGAAGCGCTGAACGCCAAGCACACCCTGTCGATGCAGCAGTATTGCACGCCCAAGACGCTGGAATATTGCGAAGCCAAGGGACAGGAAACCTCGGCGCTGCATTACCCGATGGGCATCCAGGCCACCGACGAATTCCTGATGACCATCAGCGAGTTGACCGGCAAGGCCATCCCGGACAGCCTGAAGAAGGAACGCGGCCGCCTCGTGGACGCTCTGGCCGACAGCCAGGCGCACCTGCACGGCAAGACCTACGCCATCTACGGCGACCCGGATTTCGTCTATGCCATGGCCCGCTTCGTCATGGAAATGGGCGGCGAGCCGGTGCATTGCCTGGCGACCAACGGGTCGAAGAAATGGGCCAAGCAGATGGAAGAGATGCTGGCCGCATCGCCCTTCGGCAAGCAGGCGCAGGTCTGGGCAGGCAAGGACCTGTGGCACATGCGCTCGTTCCTGAACACGGAACCCGTCGACATGCTGATCGGCAATTCCTACGGTAAGTACCTAGAGCGTGACACCGGCACCCCGTTGATCCGGCTGATGTTCCCGATCTTCGACCGCCACCACCACCACCGCTTCCCGACCTGGGGCTACCAGGGCGCGCTGACCACGCTGGTCAAGATCCTGGATACGGTCTTTGACAAGCTCGACGACGACACCATCGTCCCGGGCGAGACCGACTACTCCTACGACCTGACCCGCTAAGGGCAGACCTCACGACACGAAAGCCGGCGTCGACCCCGACGCCGGCTTTCTTGCATTCCGGACAGCCGCGCATTGTCGCAAAGCCGACAGCCATCGTCCGTCAAAAGCCGCCATCCGCGCAAATGTCGGCGACAATGCCAGCCCGCACACTTGGCCCGCTTCTTGCTGCATCTCTCTCAGCAGCAGGGAGACCGCCATGGCCGACGCATTGAAGTCCAGGATCGCCGACGTTTTCGATGAACCCGCCTGCGGGACGAATGTCTCGAAATCCGAGCAACAGCGGAAAAAGGGCTGTGCCAAGCCGCTGACGCCGGGGGCCGCTGCGGGGGGATGCGCCTTTGACGGGGCCAAGATCGCGCTGCAGCCGATCGTGGATGTGGCTCACCTGGTTCATGCGCCGCTGGCCTGCGAGGGCAATGGCTGGGACAATCGGGGCGCGGCCTCGTCGGGGTCGGAACTCTATCGCATCGGTTTCACCACCGACATGACCGAGCTGGACATCGTCATGGGCCATGGCGAGAAGAAACTGTTCCGGGCCATCCGTGAGGTGGTCGAAAAGCACGACCCGCCCGCAATCTTCGTCTATTCCACCTGCGTGCCGGCCCTGATCGGCGACGATATCGACGCCGTCTGCAAGGCCGCGAGCCAGAAGTTCGGCACTCCCTGCATTCCGATCAACGCGCCCGGCTACGTGGGGTCCAAGAACCTGGGCAACAAGCTGGCCGGCGAGGCGATGCTGGACCACGTGATCGGCACGATGGAGCCGGACGAGGTCACGCCCTATGACCTGAACATCGTGGGCGACTACAACCTGTCGGGCGAGCTTTGGCAGATCAAGCCGCTGCTCGACAAGCTTGGCATCCGCATCTTGGGCTCGATGTCGGCCGATGCGCGTTACAAGCAGGTCGCCTGCATGCACCGGGCCAAGGTGACGATGATGGTCTGCTCGAAGGCGCTGATCAACGTCGCGCGCAAGCTGGAAGAGCGCTATGGCATCCCGTTCTTCGAGGGCTCGTTCTACGGCATTTCCGACACGTCCGAAAGCCTGCGCCAGATGTGCCGGCTGATGGTAGAGCAGGGGGCAGATGGTGAGCTGCTCGACCGCTGCGAGGCGCTGATCGCCGAGGAAGAGGCCAGTATCTGGGCCGACCTGGAGCCGTTCCGCCCCCGCGTCGCGGGCCGCAAGGTGCTGCTTTATACCGGGGGCCACAAGTCCTGGTCGGTGGTTGCCGCCCTGCAGGAGCTGGGGATGGAGGTCATCGGGACCTCGGTTCGCAAGGCCACCGAAGAGGACAAGGACCGCGTGGTCGACATCATGGGCGACGACAAGCACATGTTCGACAACATGGCGCCCAAGGACATGTACAAGCTGCTGAAAGAGGCGGGCGCCGATGTGCTGATGTCGGGCGGCCGGTCGCAGTTCGTGGCGCTGAAGGCCAAGATGCCCTGGGTCGACGTGAACCAGGAAAAGCATGAACCTTACGCCGGGTACATGGGCATGGTCGACCTGGTCCATGCCATCGACCGGGCCGTCAACAACCCGATGTGGGGCGAGTTGCGCGATCCCGCGCCCTGGGACGAACCGCTGACCGAAAGCCTGGTCCTGCCCGCGCCCTCAGGCAATTGCCCGGTCACCGGCATTCCCGCGGGCCCCTCGGCCCCGGTGACCCTGACCCCGCCGCTGCCGCCCCGCGACGCCCAGCCCGCCCCAGTTGCCGCTACGCCGGCCCAGCTTGGCGCCTTCGTCTCGTCGGCCACCGATTTCGAGGATTGCTGAGCATGGCAAAGCTGGTTCACCCAAAGCGCGCCTTGTCGACAATGCCGCTGAAAAGCTCGGCCCCGCTGGGCGCGGCCCTGGCCTACCTGGGCGTCGAGAAATCCATTCCGCTGTTCCATGGCTCCCAGGGTTGTACCGCCTTCGCCATGGTCCACCTGGTCCGCCACTTCAAGGAAGCGGTGCCCCTGCAGACGACGGCCATGAACGAGGTCTCGACCATCCTGGGCGGGGCCGACCAGATCGAAGAGGCCATCGAGAACCTGCGCAAGAAGTCGGCCCCCAGCTTCATCGGCATCGCCTCGACCGCGCTGACCGAGACCCGGGGCGAGGACGTGCCGGGCGAGCTGCGCGAGATCGTCGCCCGCCGGGCCGATTTCGCCGATACGCAGATCGTCTATGCCTCGACCCCCGATTTCGAGGGCGGTCTGCAGGATGGCTGGGCCAAGGCCGTCGAGGCGATGGTCGAAACCATGGTGCCCGAGGTGGCGGACAGGGACCCCGACCTGCGCCAGGTCAACCTGCTGTGCGCCAGCTACATGACCCCGGCCGAGATCGACGAGATCCGCCAGATGATCCGGGCCTTTGCCCTGGAACCGGTTGTCCTGCCGGACATTTCCGGCTCGCTCGACGGCCATGTCAGCGACGACTGGTCTGGCACGTCCCTGGGCGGGGCGGCCATCGCCGATTTCGAAAAGGCCTCGCGCAGCGCCTTCACGCTGGCCATCGGCGAGCAGATGCGCAAGTCGGCCCGGATGATAGAGGACAAGGCCCTGGTGCCCTACCGCGTGTTCCAGTCGGTCACGGGCCTCAAGCCGGTCGATGCGCTGGTGCGCACCCTGATGGGGCTGTCCGGCATGCAGGATCCGCCCGCATCGATCAAGCGGGACCGCTCGCGGCTGATCGATGCCGCCCTCGACGCACATTTCCACACCGGCGGCCTGAAGGTGGCCATCGGGGCCGATCCCGACCTGCTGTTCGCCCTGTCGAACGCGCTGACCTCGATGGGCGCGCAGGTCGTCACGGCCGTCACCACCACCCAACACTCGTCGATGTTCGACCGGATGCCCTGCGACGAGGTCATCCTGGGCGACCTTGGCGATTTCGAACGCAGCGCAGCCGAGCAGGGGGCCGACATCCTGCTGACCCATTCCCACGGTCGGCACGTCGCCCATGCGCTGCACAAACCGCTGGTCCGCGTGGGCTTTCCCATCTTCGACCGGCTGGGCGCACAGGATGCCAACCGGGTCGGATACCGGGGCAGCCGCGCGTTCCTCTACGAGATCGCCAACACGGTGCAGGCCGAACACCACCGCGCGACCCCGGAAGACTTCGGCGCCCAACCCATTGCAGAGGAGTTCGAACATGTCCCGCACGCTACGCGTCATTGATACCGAAGAGCCGGCCCCGGGCGAGACGCCCCTGCGCGTGGCCATTGCCACCAATGACATGGAAAACCTCAACGCGCATTTCGGCTCGGCGAAGAAATTCGCGGTCTACGAGGTCTGGAAGACCGGCGCGCGCTTCATCGCGGCGCATGAATTCGACAACGTGACCAAGCAGGCGGGCAAGCACGACGACCAGGACGACAAGATCACGCCCAAGGTCGAGGCGCTGGATGGCTGCGCGCTGCTGTTCGCGCTGGCCATCGGCGGGCCCTCGGCGGCCAAGGTCGTCAAGGCGGGCATCCACCCGATCAAGCGCAAGGACGCCGAACCGATCGAGGCCGTGCTGGAGCAGGTGCAGGGCATGCTGAACGGCACGCCTCCGCCGTTCCTGCGCAAGATCCTGGGCACCTACGAAAAGCCCGATTTCATGGACGATTACGACGAAGAGGAGATGGTCTGATGACCGCTGAAACAATGGACGCCCCGCGCGGCGGCGAGATGGTCGAAAGCGACTTCCTGACCCAGCTGGCGGCCGTGATCCGGGCCGAGGACAGCTATGGCCAGTGGGACGGCAAGTCCGATGCCGACCTGATGGACGAATTCATCGTCACCAAGGAAGAGCGCCGCGACATTCCGATCATCGGCGACCCCGATCCCGATGTCATGTGGCGCGTGGGCAAGTTCTACGATGCCGTGGGCCTGATGATAGAGAAGAAGACCGGCTGCATGGCCAGCCAGATGCAGAAGATGAGCCACGAGGGTTTCGGCCGCGTCGTTCTGATCGCCGGCAAGCTGGTCGTGGTGTCCAAGCACCTGCGCGACATCCACCGGTTCGGCTTTGAAAGCTGGGCCAAGCTGGCCGAAGCGGGCGAGAAGATGGTCGATGGCGCGGCCTCGGTCATCGACACCTATCCCGACGCTGCCCGGGCCTGATCCATGGTCCGGATCCAGCCCCTGCGCCCCGCGCGCAAGCCGATCCCGCCGGTGGTCCTGAAACCCTCCACCGGCCGCACCGCCCTGTCGCGCCACCTGCGCGCCAGCCCGAAACCCGCCCAAAACCCGCTCCCGAGGACGAAACCATGAGCATGGAAGAGCTTGAAAAGCGCGTGAAGAAACTGTCGATGCGCGCGACCGACGCCAAGATGAACCTGCACGACCTGGCCGAGGAACTGCCGGTCGACTGGGAAAAGATCCCCGAAGTCGCCCAGGCCACCTTCGAGGTCTACAAGGATCTGACCGCCGCCCGCCGCGAGCTGAAAGCGGCCAAGAAGGCCGAGGCCTGATCCGATGGCGCGGGTAGCATACAACCGGGGCGGGGCGGAATACGTGCCCAAGTTCCTCATGGCCATCGACCCCGACAAGTGCATCGGCTGCGGCCGGTGCTACAAGGTCTGTGGCCGGGACGTGATGACCCTGTTCGGGATCACCGAGGACGGTGACCTGGTCCAGACCGGCACCGAGGAATACGAGGATGTCGAGGACGAGATCGAAAAGTCGGTCATGTCCCTGACGGAACCGGACAATTGCATCGGGTGCGGCGCCTGTGCCCGGGTCTGCCCTGCAGATTGCCAGACCCATGCGCCCCTTGATTGACCTGGCCGATCCGGTCCCTGCAACTCCATTGATGGTCACCGTGTCGGACTTTTGCTGCATCCTCGATCACGCCCTTGCCGAACGCGACGCCGGTCTTGGCCTGCTGACCGAACGGCTTGGGCTGTCGGGGGCGGATATTGCCGGTCTGCGCGACCGCTGGGTTCCGGGGGCCACGCTGCCCGATCTTGACCTGCCCGCGCCGCCGGTTCCCGACGACCAGCGCGCGATCTTCACGCTGGTCCTGTGGAAGGGCGGGGCGGCCACGGATGAAGCCCGCTGGCTGGCCGCCATCCTGGCCCGCCGCTCGATGGAGCCGCACCACCTGTGGCAGGACATGGGACTGCCGGACCGCTCGGCGCTGTCCGGTCTGATCCGCCGTCACCTGCCGGGCCTTGCGGCGGCCAATGTGCAGAACATGCGCTGGAAGAAGTTCTTCTACCGCCAGATCTGTTCCGACGCGGCCTTTTCGCTGTGCCTGTCGCCCACCTGCGACGCCTGCGACGAACGCGACGATTGTTTCGCGCCCGACTAGGGACGACGAGGGACGACTGGGGACCCCGACATGAGCTTCGATCCGGCGAGTTTGCTGGCTGGTGCCACGGCGGCACGCAGCCGTCCCCTGGAAAGTGCGGCCGCCATTGCCCATGCACTGAAGACCGCGCCCTATGACCTCGACGTCCGGCTGGCCGCCTATCGCTTCTACTTCTTCACCCACGATTATCCGCGCGCGCTTGAACAGGCCGAAATCCTGCTGGGCTTTGCCGCGCGGCGGCTGAACCTGGCGCCCGACTGGCGGGACGTTCAGCCGGCGGATGCCGCGTTCACCGCCCATGAGTTTGCGCCGGGCCTCTACCTGCAGGTGCTGATCGCCATCGGCTATTGCCTGGCCCGCACCGGCAGCCTGGCGCCCGCGCGCGAGATCCTTCTGAAATCGGCCGAGCTTGATCCCACCGACCGGTTCGGCGGGGCCTGGTTGTCGACCAAGCTTGACCAACCCGACGACGAGGACTGAGCGCGGGCCCCGCTTTGTCGGCCCAAACCGCACATCCGGCGCCGTTTTGTCGGTCTTTTGTCACCTGGCACGGCCCGCCTTTGTCACTGTCGCATTTCCGTCAATGTTCGTGCCAAGACCACAGGCCGCTTTATAACCCCCTGAAATAGTTTGGTGAAAAAGGTTGGCACGTTCTTTGCTGGTGATAATCCAAATGCCCAGTGACCGACAGGAGACCTGACATGATCGAGATTACCGAACCCGCCCGCAGCGCCATCAAGACCGCCATCGACGGAGCCGGCCAGCCGGTCGCCGGCTTGCGCGTCATGGTCCAGGGGGGCGGCTGCGCCGGGATGAAATACGGCATGGCGCTGGAACTGGAAGCCCAGCCCGACGACGCCGTCATCAGCGCCGGCGAAGTGACCGTTCTGGTCGATCCAGAAAGCCAGGCCCACCTAGCCGGCACCAAGATCGATTTCGTGACCGGGCTCGAAGGGTCCGGCTTTGTCTTCGACAACCCCAACGCACAAAGCTCGTGCGGCTGCGGCAAGTCGTTCTGCTAAGCAAGAGAGGAACCCAGGCCGATGTGGGACTATAGCGACAAGGTCAAGGAATACTTCTTCAACCCGCGCAACGCCGGCGCCCTGGCCGACGCGAACGCGGTGGGCGAGGTCGGTTCGCTGTCGTGCGGCGACGCGCTGAAACTGATGCTGAAGGTCAACCCGGAAACGGACATCATCGAGGACGCCAAGTTCCAGACATTCGGCTGCGGCTCCGCGATTGCCTCGTCCTCGGCCCTGACCGAGCTGATCATCGGCAAGACCATTGCCGAGGCCCGGACCCTGACCAACCAGGACATCGCCAATTTCCTCGACGGCCTGCCGCCCGAGAAGATGCACTGCTCGGTCATGGGGCAGGAGGCGCTGACCGCCGCCGTGGCGGCCTATACCGGCGAGACGCTGGAAGAGGACGACCACGAGGAAGGCGCGCTGATCTGCAAGTGCTTCGGCGTCGATGCCGGGATGATCGAACGGGCCATCCGGACCAACAAGCTGACCACGCTGGAAATGGTCACCTTCTACACCAAGGCCGGCGGCGGCTGTAACTCGTGCCGTGAACCGCTTGAAGAACTGCTGGCCGACACCAACAAGGAGATGGTCGCCGAAGGTCTGATCAAGGCCGAAGAGGCCTATATCTTCGGTGCCGCGCCCCAGCCCGTGAAGAAGAAGGCACAGGGCTTCGTCATTCCCGACCAGCCGCCGACTCCCATGGCCCCGCCGCAACCCTCGGCCCCGGTCCAGATTGCCATGCCGGTGGTTGCGGCTGCAGCCCCTGCTGCTGCACCCGTGGCCGCCCCGGCCGCTGCTCCGGCTCCCGCTCCGGCGGCCGCCCCCGCCATGAGCGCTGCCAAGGAGGTCATCATCGCGGCCAAGATCATCGAAGAGATGCGCCCGGTCTTCCACCGCGACGGCGGCGACGTCGAGCTGGTCGACATGGAAGGCAGCCTGATCCTGGTCAACCTGACCGGAGCCTGCTCGGGCTGCCAGATCGCCTCGCTGACGCTGGGCGGGTTGCAGACCAAGATCACCGAGGCGCTGGGCCGTCCGGTCCGTGTCATGCCCGTGGCCAAGACCTGAGGAGACCTGTCATGAAAGATACGCTTCCCCCCGTCTATCTCGACAACAACGCCACCACCCGGGTCTTCCCCGAGGTCGTCGAGGCCATGCTGCCCTATTTCACCGAGCAGTTCGGCAATGCCTCGTCGATCCATGCCTTCGGGTCCGAAGTGGGCGGGGCCCTGCGCCAGGCGCGCAAGTCGCTGCAGCGCCTGATCGGGGCCGAGTTTGACCACGAGATCATCTTCACCTCGGGCGGCACGGAATCCAACAACACTGCCATCCGCTCAGCCCTGCAGGTGCAGCCCGGCCGGAACGAGGTCATCACCTCGATGGTCGAACACCCGGCGATCCTGTCGCTGTGCGACTGGCTGGAAAAACACGAGGACGTGGTGGTGCACCGCATCCCCGTCGACAGCCAGGGCCGGCTGGACATCGACGCCTACCGGGCGGCGCTGTCGGATAAGGTGGCCGTGGTCAGCTTCATGTGGGCCAACAACGAAACCGGCACGATCTTCCCCGTCGACGGGCTGGCCGAGCTGGCCCATGAACATGGCGCGCTGTTCCACACGGATGCGGTGCAGGCCGTGGGCAAGGTGCCGATCGACCTCAAGACCACCGAGATCGACATGCTGTCGCTGTCCTCGCACAAGTTCCACGGTCCCAAGGGCCTGGGCGCGCTGTACCTGCGCAAGGGCACCCGGTTCCGGCCGCTGATGCGCGGCGGGCACCAGGAACGTGGCCGCCGGGCGGGCACCGAAAACGCGCCGGCCATCATCGGGCTGGGCCGGGCCGCTGACATGACCCTGGCCACCATGGCCGATGACAGCGCCCGCATGACCGCCCTGCGAGACCGGCTGGAACAGGGCCTGGTGCAGCAGATCGGCCATTGCTTCGTCACTGGCGATCCCCGTGACCGGCTGCCCAATACGGCCACCGTGGCCTTCGAGTTCATCGAGGGCGAGGCGATCCTGCTGAAGCTGAACCAGGCCGGCATCGCCGCCTCGTCCGGGTCGGCCTGCACCTCGGGGTCGCTGGAACCCAGCCACGTGCTGCGCGCGATGGACATCCCCTTCACCGCCGCCCACGGGGCCATCCGGTTCTCGCTCTCCCGCGAGACGACGGATGCCGATGTCGACCGTGTCCTTGCCGTCATGCCCGAAATCATCTCGGGCCTGCGCGAGATGTCGCCCTTCTGGAGCGACGATGGAGCCAAGCCAGAGGGGTTCAACCCCGAATACGCCTGAGAACGCCAGCCCGCGCCCGAAAGGGCCAAAAAGGAGCCAGATCGATGTCCCGCGATGCCTTCTCTTCCGCTGCCGGCCCGCATGCCGTCCTGTTGTGTGACACCACGCTCAGGGACGGGGAACAGACCGCCGGTGTGGCCTTTTCGCTTGACGAGAAACGGGCCATCGCCCGGGCCCTGGACCGGGCCGGCGTGGCCGAGGTCGAGGTGGGCATCCCCGCCATGGGCTTTGACGAGGTGGCCGAGATCCGCGCCGTCATGGCGGAACTGACCCGGGCGGTCCCGGTGGCCTGGTGCCGCCTGCGGATGCACGATCTGGACATGGCACAGAAGACCGGGGCGCGGCGGATCCATTTCGCCGTCCCCACATCGGAACGTCAGTTGGCGGGCAAGCTGAAGCGCGACCGCAACTGGGCCCTGGAGGAAACGGCCGCGCTGGTCTACGCGGCTGCCAGTCGGGGGCTTGAGGTGTCGGTTGGCGCCGAGGACGCCTCGCGGTCCGATCCCGATTTCCTGGTCCGCCTGGCCGAGGTGGCCAAGGCCGCCGGCGCGATCCGCTTCCGCATCGCCGACACGCTGGGCATCCTGGACCCGATCACCACCTTCCGGCTGGTGTCGGAACTGACCGCCCGGATCGAGCTGCCGATGGAATTCCATGCCCACAACGATTTCGGCATGGCCACGGCCAACACGATGATGGCCGCCATGGCCGGGTCGACGCATCTGTCGGTCACGGTCAACGGGCTGGGCGAACGGGCCGGCAACGCCGCACTGGAAGAGGTCGCCGCCGCCCTGGAGGCCGGCGATGTTGCCACGGGCATCGACCTGCGGGCCATGCCTGACCTGTCGGCGGTGGTCGCCATGGCCTCGGGCCGCGACCTGCCGGTGTCCAAGCCGATCACCGGCTCGCTGGTCTTCGCCCACGAGGCCGGGATCCACGTGGACGCGATCCTGAAACAGGCCGACACCTACGAAGACCCCCGCTGCGCCCCGGGCCGCTTCGGCCGCGAGCGCCAGATCGTCATCGGCAAGCACTCCGGTGCGGCCGGCCTGCGGGCGGCGTTGAGTTCCGCCGGGTTGCCGGCGGGCGACGAGGTGCTGACCGGGCTGAAGCCCCTGCTGCGCGCCCACGCGATCCGCACCAAGCGGCCGGTGACCTCCGAGGACCTGCGCCGCATGGTCGCCCGGCTGACCCGCAGCCGTCCCGCCGCCCGCGCCTCGGGTGTGGTGGCATGAGCGGCCTCTTCGCCCTGATCCGCAGCGACTTTGCCGCCATCCGTGGCCGCGACCCGGCCGCGCGCGGCCCGGTGGAAACCGCGCTGACCTATCCCGGCCTACATGCCATCGCCGCCCATCGCATGGCCCACGGGCTGTGGGGGGCGGGCTGGAAGGGCCTGGCCCGCGTGCTGTCCTATCTCGCCCGCATGGTAACGGGCATCGACATCCATCCCGGCGCCCGCATCGGGCCGGGCTTCTTCATCGACCACGGCGCCGGTGTCGTCATCGGCGAAACGGCCGAGGTCGGCCGGGACGTCACGCTCTATCATGGCGTCACCCTGGGCGGTGTGTCCTGGTCTCCGGGCAAGCGCCATCCGACCCTGGCCGACGGGGTCATGGTCGGGGCAGGGGCCAAGATCCTGGGCCCGATCACCGTGGGCGCGGGCGCCCGGGTCGGGGCCAATTCGGTGGTCGTCGAAGAGGTCCCGCCGGAAACCACCGTCATCGGCATCCCGGCCCGCATCGTGCAGACCGATCGCGCGGTGTCGACCGATCCCTACCGCGTCGACCTGAACCACCACCTGATGCCCGACCCGGTGGGCCGCTCGCTGGCCCGGCTGGCCGACCGCGTGGCCTTTCTCGAAGCCCGGCTGGCTGCGCGCGACGCAGCCCTTGCCCTGGGCGATCCGGCAGCGCCTTCGGGCCCTGCACGTCCTCCCCGCCGCGCGAAATCCCGCGCCGATTGTCACAACTGACCCCTCAGGAAGGAGCCCTGCCATGCCCAAGGATTTTGAAGAAATCGGAGTTCTCGATCATCTCGGACGTCTGTCCTCGGCCGAGGACATCTTCACCTACCTGCTTCTGCCCTACGAGGAAGAGGTCGTGAACGTCTCGCGTCTGCACATCATGAAGCGGTTCGGAGCCTACCTGCGCGACGCCGATTTCGGCGGGCTGGACGAAGAGGGCGTGTTCCTGGCCGCCCGCCAGGTGCTGAAGCAGGCCTATGGCGATTTCGTCGACAGCACGCCGCTGAAGGAAAAGGTGTTCAAGGTCTTCACCGACGAGGAAGAAAAGCTGAAGGCCCGGTTCGTGGGGATCGACGCGCTGAAGGTGTCGGCCACATGACTTGCGGGGCCATCACAGGCGGTCTTCGGGGGTCGATCTCGGGGTCGATCCGGGGGGGCATCACCGGGGTCATCTCGGCGGCCACGCTTGTGCTGGCCCTGTTGCCCCGGCCGGTCTGGTCGGAGCCGATGATCCTGGCCGCGGCCTCGACCAACCGGGCGCTGGAAGCGGCGCTTGAGGCCAGCGGCCAGGAGGCCGTGGCCAGCTATGGCGCGTCGGGCATGCTGGCCCGGCAGGTCGAACAGGGCGCGCCGGCCGACCTCTTCGTGTCGGCCAATCCCAAGTGGATGGGCTACCTGGTCGAGGCCGGCCTGGTCGAGACCGACAGCGTCAAGGTGCTGATGTCCAACAGCCTGGTCCTGATCGCCCCCGAAGACGCGCCGGGCTGGGATGACCTTGCCCTGGCCGACCGCCTGGCCGGCGACAGCTTTGTCGTGGCCAACCCCGAAACCGCCCCGGTGGGCGCTTACGGCAAGGCCGCGCTGGAAAGCCTCGGGTTTTGGGATACGGTGGCCCCGGCCATGGTGCCCATGCGCAATACCCTGGCCACCGTCGCGGCCGTGGCGCAGGGCGAAGCCGCCCTGGGCCTGGTCTATGCCAGCGACGCGGCCGGTCAGCCGGTGCAGGTCTTGTGGAATATCCCCACGGACAGCCATCCCGACATCCGCTACCTGGTGGCCCCGGTGGGGCAGGGCGATGACCCCGAAGGCGCCCGAAAGGTGCTTGATTTCCTGCTGAGCGATGCCGGCGCGGCCATTCTCGAAGCCCACGGCTTCCTGGCAACGGGCGGGCTCTGACATGCTGCAGCTCAGCCCCATGGAACAAGAGGCGCTGATGCTGTCGCTGAGCGCCTCGTCCAAGGCCGTGCTTTTCTCGCTGCCCCTGGCGATTGCCCTTGGCTGGCTGCTGGGCACCCGCCGGTTCCCAGGCCACGCCCTGCTGAACGCGGTGGTGCACCTGCCGCTGGTGCTGCCGCCGGTGGTGCTGGGCTACCTGATGCTTGTTCTGCTGGGCCGCAATGGTCCGCTGGGCGGGCCGCTTTACGATCTGTTCGGCATCCGCATCGCCTTCAGTTCCAGCGCCGTGGTCATCGCCTGCGCGGTGGTGGGCTTTCCCCTGATGGTCCGGGCCATCCGCCAGTCGGCTGAATCCATCGACCCGCGCTATGCCCGCGCCGCCCGCAGCCTGGGCGCGTCCGAGGCCCGCATCTTCGTGTCCGTCACGCTGCCCCTGATGGCCCCGGGGATCCTGGCCGGCATCACCCTGGCCTTCGCCCGGGCGGTGGGCGAGTTCGGCGCGACCATCACCCTGGCCGGCAACATCCCGGGCAAGACCCAGACCCTGCCGCTGGCCCTGTTCAACGTCACCCAAAGCCCCGGGGGCGACATGGCCGCGTTACGGCTGTGCGTCCTGTCCCTGATCCTGGCCGGAGCGGCCCTGCTGGCCTCCGAGGCCATCGCCCGCAAGGTCCACCATGGCGAGGTTCCCGCATGATCGAGGTTCACCTGCATCACCCGCGCGGCGATTTCTGCCTGGACGTGGATATCTCGGTGCCCGCGCAGGGCATCACCGGGCTGATCGGCCGGTCCGGGTCCGGCAAGTCGACGCTGTTTTCCTGCCTCGCCGGGCATATCCGCCCGACCGCCGGGTGTATCTCGCTGCGGGGGCGGTCGCTTTATAACAGCGAGCTGGGCATCAACGTGCCCCCGGCGCAGCGCGGCGTGGGGCTGGTGTTCCAGGACGGGCTGCTGTTTCCGCACATGACCGTGGCCCGCAACCTGGCCTATGGCGCGCGCAACGTGGGCACCGATTTCTGGAACGAGGTGATCTCGGCCCTGGACCTGGGCCACCTTCTGGGCGCGCGGCCGGGCCGGCTGTCGGGGGGTGAACGGCAGCGGGCAGCCATTGCCCGGGCGCTGATGGCCGAACCCGACCTGCTGCTGCTGGACGAACCGGTCTCGGCGCTGGACCCGGACCTGAAGGGCCGCACGCTGGACCTGATCGCCCGCGTGCAGGACCGCACCCGGGTGCCGATGATCTTCATCAGCCATGCGCCCGAAGAGGTCCGCCGCCTGTGCGACCGGGTGATCACGCTGAGCGACGGGCGCATCACGACGCAAGGAGACCGCACGCCGCCCCCGGTGCGCGACACCTGCCGGGCGGTGCCGATCCCGGTGCGCATGGGGCAATGACGAAAGGCGGCCCCGGTGATCCTGTGTTCCTGCACCAAGATGAAAAGCTGCGAGGTGCGCGACACCGTGCGCGCCGCCCTGGTCGAGGAACGCTGGACCGTCATCACTCCGGGCCGGCTGTTTCACGCGACGGGGCGGCAGATGAACTGCGGGTTCTGCGCCGCGCTCGTCAACAAGACGATAGCGGAGGAGATCGACAGGCTGCGGCCGGAAGGGCCCAAGCCATGAACTTCAGGAAGGGAAGACCATGAAAGGCAACGAAAAGGTACTTGAGTATCTCAACAAGGCGCTGCGCCACGAATTGACGGCGGTGAACCAGTACTGGCTGCATTACCGGCTGCAGGCCGATTGGGGCTATCAGAAGATGGCCGCCAAAAGCCGCGAGGAAAGCATCGAGGAGATGGGCCACGCGGACACGCTGATCGACCGGATCATCTTCCTGGAGGGGCATCCGAACCTTCAGGTGCTGGACCCGCTGCGCATCGGCGAGAACATCCGCGAGACGCTGGACTGCGACCTGGAGGCGGAATACTCGGCCCGGGCGCTGTACAAGGAAGCCCGCGATGTCTGCCATGACGTGGGCGATTACGTGTCGATGAAGCTGTTCGAGACCCTGATGGGCGACGAGGAAGGCCACATCGACTACCTCGAAACCCAGATCGAGCTTTATGACACCATCGGTGCCGCCCATTACGGGGCGCTCAATGCTCAGCCCGCCAACGCGGTGGAAGAGTAAGCCGGTGGTCCGGCACATCTTCATATCTCACGTTTCTGCAGCGCGCGGGTGCTCGCGCGCTGCATTTCGCGGCAAGGCGCGGGCTGGGAGGGGGACCGCGCCGACCGCTGGCCACATGAAACCGGCGACAATGGAGTAGAATAGACCGATGGAACTCGTCCAGACGGTGTCTCAGCGCCAGACGATGCAGATGGGAGGGCAGATGCTGCACTCCCTGTCCATCCTCGGCATGTCCGCCGAGGATCTGTCGGACTACCTGACAGAGCTGGCCCAGTCCAATCCCTATGTCCGCTACACGCCGCCCTCTGCCTTTGCCGCGCGGGGGGGCGAGGATTTCGACGTGGTCGCCTCGATCGCGTCCGACCGGCCCAGCCTGATGTCGCACGTGGCCGACCAGATCGAGCTGTCCTTCGCATCGGATGCCGACCGGCTGATCGCCCTGCGCTTCGCCGAGGCGCTGGAACCCACCGGCTGGCTGGGTCAGCCCGTCGAGGACATCGCCCTGCTGGCCCAGGTGCCCCTGGTGCGGGCCGAACAGGTGCTGGCGACCCTGCAGGAGTTCGAACCGGCGGGGCTCTTTGCCCGGTCACTGTCGGATTGCCTGCTGATCCAGGCCCGGGATGCCGACATCCTGACCTGGGAGGTCGAGACGCTGATCCGCAATCTCGATCTGCTGGCGCAGGGCCGGTCGCGTGAACTGGCCGACCTGTGCGATTGCGAACCCAAGGACATTCCCGACATCCTGGCCCAGATCAAGGGGCTGGATCCCAAGCCCGGGCTGGCCTTCGACCACCAGGCCACGCCGGTGTTTCCGCCTGACCTCATCGCCTCGCGCGGGGAGGACGGCTGGACGGTGGAGCTGAACCGGGCCACGTCGCCCACCATCACCGTTCAGGAAGACCGCCTGGCCGATGGCGAAATCGACGCCCAGGCCCGCAAGGCTCGCAGCAAGGCCCTGTCCGAGGCCCGGGCCATGGCCCTGGCGCTGGAGCGCCGCGGCGACACGCTGCTGCGCGCGGCCGCCGTGCTGGTGGCCCGCCAGTCGGCCTTTCTTGACAACGGGCCCGCGCATCTGACGCCCCTGACGCTCGAAGACGTTTCGGCCGAGCTGGGCTTGCATGCCTCGACCATCAGCCGGGCGATGTCGGGGCGCATGATCCAGACGCCGACCCGGGCCATTCCGCTGAAGGCCTTCTTTTCGCGCGCGGTCAGCACCACGGGGGCAGGGGCGACGGTCTCGCGGGACCGGGCCCTGGGCTTTGTCGAAAAGGTCCTGCGCGAGGAAAACCCGCTCAAGCCGCTCAGCGACGATGCCATCGTGGCCCTGGCCCAGGCCTCGGGGGTGCGGATCGCCCGGCGCACGGTGGCCAAGTATCGCTCGGCGCTGGGGGTGGGCTCGTCCTACGAACGCAGGCGGAGGGCCATGAAGGCGTGACGACAGACCGGCCGTGCCGCGTATCGGGGCGGCAGAAAATCGCAAGGGCAGGCTGTCCTTGCGTAGAAAACGCGCAGCTCTGCCGCCGGACCGTGCCAAGTCCGGGGCAAGCAGGGCCATGCCCGCTCGGCCGGTGCTACGCTTGACCCTAGTGTGTAGCGAATCGGGCCTGTCCCTTAGCGACGACATAGCGAAGGCAGACACGCCCATAGGTTGTTCGGAAGTTGGACGCAGCAACAACCGTCGCTCATCTGATGAGGATTGGATGATGAACGACATGACAAGAAGCGAGTCCGGTGAATTGGCGAAACCCCGACGGTCTGCGGCCCAGGCCCCTGACAGGCTGAACGCAGAGCGCCTGGCGCTGGACGCGATCTACGAGATCGCCAAGTCCTTTGCCACCGCGCCCGATCCGATCGACGTGGTCCCCGAAATCCTGAATGTCCTGTCATCGTTCATGGACCTGCGCCATGGCGTGCTGGCCCTGCTGGCCGAACCGGACGGCACCGGTGATGCCGAACCCGGCACAAGCAACCCCTATGTGATCGCCGCCACCAATTTCCTGCGCGACGATGCAACGACGGCCGAAGAGGTCTTTCCCGCCGTCGTGGCCAAGCTGGTGTTCCGCTCGGGCGTGCCCCTGGTGTCGTTCGACCTGGCCGAGGAATTCGGCCCCGACGCCGTGCCCCTGCGCTTGCAGGGCGAGGGCCAGACCCTGATCGCCGTGCCCCTGCGTGACCCCGATCAAAGCCATTTCGTCATCGGCGTCCTGGCCGCCTACCGCAGCCATTCCGACGGTCTGCAGGGCATGTCGGACGTGGATGTGCGGGTGCTGACCATGGTCGCCTCGCTGCTGGAACAGGCCCTGCGCTTCCGCCGGCGGATCGCCCGCGACCGCGAGCGCGCCCAGGCCGACACCCGCCGCCTGTTGCAGACGATGTCCGAACAGCGTGGCAAGCGGCCCGCTCCGGTCACCTTCGACGGGATCCTGGGCGACAGCCCGGCCATCACCGGCGTGATCGAGCAGGTTCGCCGTGTCGCGGGGCGTAAGACGCCGGTCCTGCTTCGGGGGGAAAGCGGGACGGGCAAGGAATTGTTTGCCCGGGCCGTGCACAGCCAGTCGAAGCGGGCCAAGGGGCCGTTCGTGCGCGTCAATTGCGCGGCCCTGTCAGAAACGCTTCTGGAATCGGAACTGTTCGGCCACGAAAAGGGGGCCTTCACCGGGGCCGGGACCCTGAAGAAGGGCCGGTTCGAACTGGCCGACGGGGGCACCTTGTTCCTGGACGAGATCGGCGAGATCAGCCCAGTGTTCCAGACCAAACTGCTGCGCGTGTTGCAGGAGGGCGAGTTCGAGCGGGTCGGCGGCACGAAGACGATCAAGGTCGACGTGCGCATCGTGGCCGCCACCAACCGCGACCTGGAAGATGCGGTGGCCAAGGGCGAATTCCGGGCCGACCTCTATTTCCGGATCTGCGTTGTGCCCATCGTCCTGCCGCCGCTGCGCGACCGGCCCAGCGACATCCGGCCCCTGGCTCAGCTGTTCCTGGACCGGTTCAACACGTCGAACGGGACCAGCGTGCGCTTTGCCCCCGATGCCTTCGACACGATCTGCCAGTGCAAGTTCCCCGGCAACGTGCGCGAGCTGGAAAACTGCGTGAACCGGGCGGCGGCCCTGTCGGATGGCGAAATCGTGCTGGGCGAGGAACTGGCCTGCCGCCAGAACAGCTGCCTGTCGGCGGACCTCTGGCAGTTGCAGGATGGCACCTCTCCCGTCGGCGGGCTTGCGGTGGGCCGGGTGGTGACACCCGCGGTCCGTCCGCGCGGGCCCGAGCCCGAACGGTGGCGGGACCGTGCGCCCGAACGTGGTCCCGAACGTGCCCCTGAACGGGCACCTGAACGGGCGCCCGACCGCTTTTCCGACCGCCCGCCCGAGGCGCCGGCCTATGCCGACGACGGCGGCCAAACCCGGCGCAAGACGGCCAATACCGCCAAGGAAGAGCTGATCTCGGCCATGGAAGAGGCAGGCTGGGTCAAGGCCAAGGCCGCCCGGCTACTGGGCATGACCCCGCGCCAGATCAGCTATGCCCTGCAAAAGCACGGCATCGAGGTCCGCAAGATCTGAGACAATCCTCCCCGACGCGCCGCAAGCGCCCGGTCCCCGCGTGGGGCCGGGCGCTTTACTTGTGTGCGGCAGTGGTGGGAACCGGGCGGCATGGGGGGAAGCGGCTGTCGTTTTGTCACCTTTGTCCCGAAGCCGACAAACAGGGGACAAACCGGCGCAAAGGTCCTGAAATCGGGGGAATGGCGCTTGGCCCCATTCTTGCTGGGATAGGGGAAACAGGTTTTCTCCAGGAAGGATGCGCGTCCCATGTCCAATGTCATTGCACTCGACGGCCTGTCGGTCGGTTCCAAGGATACCCTGACCAAGGCGATGGAATCCGAGGGGTGTTCATCCTCGGCCTGCGGGTCTTCGGATGCCCCCGAAGACATGGACCCGGCCACTTGGGAAAAGGTGAAGGACCATCCTTGCTATTCCGAGGAAGCGCACCATTACTTCGCCCGGATGCACGTGGCGGTGGCTCCGGCCTGCAACATCCAGTGCAACTACTGCAACCGCAAGTACGACTGCGCCAATGAAAGCCGCCCCGGCGTGGTATCGGAACGGCTGACGCCCGACCAGGCCGCGCGCAAGGTGATCGCGGTGGCCAACGAGATCCCGCAGCTGTCGGTGCTGGGCATCGCCGGCCCGGGCGACAGCGCCTATGACTGGCGCAAGACCCGCGAGACCTTCAAGCTGGTGCAAGAGCAGCTGCCCGACATCAAGCTGTGCCTGTCAACCAACGGGCTGGCCCTGCCTGATCACGTCGATGACCTGCTCGACATGAACATCGACCACGTGACGCTGACCATCAACATGATCGACCCGCAAGTGGGCACCAAGATCTATCCGTGGATCTTCTACGACCGCAAGCGCCGCCACGGGCTGGAGGCCAGCCAGATCCTGCACGAACGGCAGATGCAGTCGCTGGACCTGCTGCACGAGCGGGGGATCTTGGTGAAGGTGAACTCGGTCATGATCCCGGGTATCAACGACGAGCACCTGCTGGAGGTGAACAAGGAGGTCAAGAAGCGCGGGGCATTCCTGCACAACATCATGCCGCTGATCTCGGCGCCGGAACATGGCACGGTCTTCGGGCTGGAAGGCCAGCGCGGGCCGACCGCGGCCGAGCTGAAGAAGCTGCAGGATGCCTGCGCCGGCGGGGCCAACCTGATGAAGCATTGCCGCCAGTGCCGGGCCGACGCGGTGGGCCTTCTGGGCGAGGACCGGGGCCAGGAATTCACCATGGACCTGGTGCCGGACGAGGTGACCTACGATCCGGCCAAGCGCGACACCTACCGCGAATGGGTGGCCAAGGAGCGTGAAGACCGGCGGGCGGCCGCGGCCGAAGCCAAAGCCGAGACCGAGGCCGCCGTGGCCGAGACCGCCGAGGCCATGCTGGTCGCCGTGGCCACCAAGGGCGGCGGGCGCATCAACCAGCACTTCGGCCACGCGACCGAGTTCCAGATCTTCGAGGTGGACGCCGAGGGCGTGCGCTTTGTCACCCACCGCCGCTGCGACAATTACTGCGTGGGCGGCTACGGCGAAGAGGACAAGCTGGAGCTGGTGATCAAGACGCTGGAGGGGATCGACACGATCCTGTGCGCCAAGATCGGCGATTGCCCGCGCGAGGACCTGGAGGCGGCCGGGATCGAGGCGATCCAGGATTATGCCTACGAGTATATCGAGACCGCCGTGTCGGCCGTGTACCGTGCCAAGCGCGGATTGCCGGTGGCGGAAACGGCCTGACGTCCGGGCTGATGGGTGACGCTCGCCTGCGGCGTCGCCCCGCCCACCATCCCTTTAGGTCCACCAGGAGACACCCCAATGGCCCTGACCATCGTCCAGTCCAATTGCACCGTGTGCGGCGCCTGCGAATTCGAATGCCCCAATGCCGCCATCGCCTTTACCGGCGAGACCTACATCATCGACCCCGAGCTCTGCACCGAGTGCAAGGGCCACTACGACCTGCCGCAATGCGCCGAGGTCTGCCCGGTGCCCGAAACCTGCATCCCGGCCTGAGCGCATGCATGACGGTCCCGAACCCGTCGACTGGCAGGGCGCTCCGCTGGATTGCGCGGCCTGCCGGTTCCGCGACCGGCGGGCGCTGGGACAATGCGGGCAGGGCTGGGCCTGTGTCCATGACCGCTATGCCAAGCGGATCGAACGGTTCTTCCTGCTCAATCCGGAGCTGGCCGACGCGTGCCTGTCGATGCCCTATTTCGAAACGCGCATGAACGCCGCGCGGGTGGCCTCGGTCTTTCGGTTGCAGCGCCTGCTGAGCGACGCCGACCCGGGTGTGCGGGCCATGGCCATCCTGCGCCTGCCGCGCAAGCACGCGGAACGGCGCATCAAGGACCCCGACCGGCGGGTGCGCATTGCTGTGGCCCACCGTCTGCCCCAGGACCAGTTGCTGCCGATGACCGCCGACGAGGACAGCTACGTCCGGTCCATCGTCGCCCGCCGGGCGGCCCCGGGCATGCTGCCGGTGATGATCCCCGATCCCGATCCCGAGATCCGCCGGATCGTGGCCCGGCGCATCGGCCCGGACTGGCTGGACCGGTTCCGCGCCGATCCCGATCCGCTGGTGCGCCGGGCCGCCGCCGAACGCCGGCCCGGCCTGTTCGTGACCGACGACGACCTGCGCGTGCGCCACACCGTGGCCGAAACCGGCAGCGCCGACGACGCGCGCGCCCTGCTTGACGACCCCGAAGACATCATCCGTGAAACGGCCGCCACGCGGCTGGCCCAGCTCAAAGAGGAGGCCTGATCCCATGTCCACCGACGACCGCGAAATCGAAGTCTACCGCGACCCGCTCTTTCAGCCGGGTGACAAGGTGATTTCCAAGAAGAACATCAAGAACGACGGCACCATGGCCGGCAAGGAGATCGGCGAGACGGTGGTGAAGAAGGGCGACGTGGGCTATGTCCGCGACATCGGCGTCTTCCTGCAGCAGTTCTACATCTATGCCGTCGATTTCGTCGAGCGCGACAGCGTCGTCGGCATGCGCGAACGGGAATTGTTCGTGGGCGAGATGCTCACCCGCCGGCGCGAGGACCCGTCGGCCCTGCAATCCCACATCGTCACGCGGGCTCCGGCCCCGGAACCGACCCAGGAGGCCGCGCCATGAAGGTGATGATCCGCAACACGTCCAAGGGCCTGGAGGCCTACGTGCCCAAGAAGGACCTGGAGGAAATGATCGTCGAGACCGAAAAGCCCGGTCTGTGGGGCGGCTGGGCGAAGCTGTCGAACGGCTGGGTCTTTGCCATGCCGGACTTCGACGAAGAGCCCAAGCTGCCGATCACCGTCGAGGCCCGGCGCCTGACCACCGCCGAGGAGGATTGAGCCATGTCCGACCTGGATCTGCTTGACCTGGCCATGGCCGAGGTGGCCAGCGGCACGCGCATTGCCTACCTTGGACCGGAGGTCGCGGCCCTGTCCGACACCGGCGCGCCGACCACGCCCGAAGCCTTGTGCGAGATCATAGAAGCCCAGGTGCGTCCGCCGCGCCGGGCCAAGGGCAACCTGTGGTCCGTGGCGCAATATGTCGAAAGCCGCAAGTTCCGGGCAACCCTGGACAAGATCGTGCGCGACGCCTTCGACGGGGCTGCCAGCGGGCCCAACCCGGTCTATGACTGGCTGGCGCGGGTGCGGCCTCCGCTGGTGGTCGATGCCTGGTACGGCGATGGTCTGCGCCAGGCCTTCGAGGCCGCGACGAGCGGGCCGAAGGATTACGGGCTGGTGCAGGGCGTCAGCCGCAACGGCGAATGGATCGACATCTTTACCCGGGCCTACACCCGGGCGGGCGACGAGGTCCCCGAGGTCGACCCGGCCTGGCAGACGCTGCTTTACAAGCCCCATGGCACGGCGGCCGAGGGCCGGTCGTTCCTGATGTCCGACAGCGACTACGTCGAGGTGCTGACCGAAATCGACATCCAGCGCCCGATCCCCGAAGAGGTCCAGCGCCGGCGCACGGGCCGACCGTTCTTCTTCGTGGGCTGCCGGTTCGACGACCAGATGCTGCGCATCTTCGCCCGCCAGGTGGCGAAACGCTCGGCCGAGGGCCACATCGCCGTTCTGCCTGGGCCGCTGACCCGCATGGAACAGAAATTCCTCGATGCGATGAACATTCGCCGTATTGACCTCCCGGTCTCGGCGATCGAAGAGGCGCTCTCGGTCCCCGAGGGCTGAGCGGAAGCCGGACAGGCGCTGCTGGCCGGGCTGGTTCGACAGGGTCGAACGGGCCCGGCCTTTTTTCGTCCGTGCCGTCCCGTCGCGGGAACCCGGTTCCTGACAATCGACGCGATTCCCCCATGTACTTCCCCTGCGCGGGCCGCTATTGACGCGGATCACCTCAGGCCCCGCTGGCCTTGACCGGCACGCCCTGCCGCATTCTCACGGATCCGTCACCCCATGCATACGCCCCTGTCCGAAGCGCTGTCCGAGCGCGGCTATACCAATCTCACCCCCGTGCAGGAGGCTGTGAGCGCGCCCGAACTGGCCGACCAGGACCTGCTGGTGTCGGCCCAGACCGGGTCGGGCAAGACGGTGGGGTTCGGGCTGGCCATCGCGCCGACGCTGCTGGGCGAGGCCGACCGCTTTGACCGGGCCGAGGCGCCCTTGGCCCTGGTGGTCGCGCCGACCCGCGAACTGGCCCTGCAGGTGATGCGCGAATTGTCGTGGCTTTATGCCAAGGCCGGGGTTGTGATCACATCCTGCATCGGCGGCATGGACATGCGCCAGGAACGGCGCGCGCTGGAGCGTGGCGTGCATATCGTCGTGGGCACGCCGGGCCGGCTGCGCGATCACATCGAACGGGGCTCTCTGGACATGGCCGGCCTGCGCGCGGTGGTGCTGGACGAGGCCGACGAGATGCTGGACCTGGGCTTCCGCGAGGACCTGGAGTTCATGCTGGGAGAGGCCCCCGAGGACCGGCGCACGCTGCTGTTCTCGGCCACGGTGCCCCCGATGATCGCCAAGCTTGCCGAGCAATTCCAACGGGATGCGCAGCGGATCAGCACGATCAGCGGCAAGGAACAGCACGCCGATATCTCGTACCAGGCGGTGCGCGTGGCCGAGGCCGACCGCGAACATGCGATCTTCAACCTGCTGCGGTTCCACCACGATCAAAGCGCCATCGTCTTCGCCAACACCCGTGCGGCGGTCAATCACCTGACTGCCCGGCTGACCAACCGCGGCCTGTCCACCGTCAGCCTGTCGGGCGAGCTGAGCCAGAGCGAGCGCACCCATGCCCTGCAGGCCATGCGCGACGGCCGGGCCCGGGTCTGCGTGGCCACCGACGTGGCCGCCCGGGGCATCGACCTGCCCAACCTGACGCTGGTCATCCATGCCGATCTGCCGACCAACACCGAAAGCCTGCTGCACCGTTCGGGCCGGACGGGGCGGGCCGGGCGCAAGGGGATCTCGGCGCTGATCGTCACGCCGAAGGCCGCCAAGAAGACCGAACGCCTGCTGCGGTGGGCCAAGATCACGGCGGAGTGGACCGTGGCGCCTTCGGCCGAGGCGATCCTGGCCCGCGACGAAGAGCGCCTGCTGACCGATCCGGCCTGGGACGAACCGGTGAGCGACGACCAGGCGGCCTTTGCCGCCCGGCTGCTGGCCGCGCAAAGCCCCGAGCGAATCGCTGCCGCCTACCTGCGCCTGTATCACGCCCGCCACGCCGCCCCCGAAGAGCTGATGGCCCCCGACGAACAGCCCGCCGACCGCAAGAAGCGCGAGCGCGACTTCGGGCCCAGCCGCTGGGTGGCCCTGTCGGTCGGGCGCAACGACCGGGCCGAACCGCGCTGGCTGCTGCCGTTGCTGTGCCGGGCCGGGCGTCTGGACAAGAGTTCGATCGGGGCGATCCGGGTGCAGGACAGCGAAACCTTCGTGGAACTGGCCGAACCGGCGGTCGACGGCTTCCTGGCGGTTCTGGATGAAGGCGGCACGCTGGAAGAGGGCGTGACGGTCCGCGCGCTGGACGAGGCGCCGGAATTTACGCCGCAGCCGCGCCGGCCGCGCGACGACAACCGGGGGCGGTTCGACGACCGCCCGGGCAAACCGCCGCACCGCAAGCCGCCGCACCGCAAGGGACCGCGCCCGGAAACGGCGCCCGCGATCCCCGGGCCGAAACCCCGTGCTGATGCGCCTGTAGATGCGCCGAAAGCGCCCAGGGACGACGCGCCGGCGCCCAAGCCCCGGCCGAAACCCAAGGCAGACAAGCCTGCGTCAAAGCCCGTGAAGAAGCCCTCGGCCGCTTATGCCGACGCGCGGGACACGTCCAAGCGTTTCGTGCGGCCGACGGACGGAAAGGGCCCGGGCAGGCCCGCGAAAGGGCCGGGCAAGGGGCCAGGCAAGGGGGCGTCTGCTGGCAAGGGGCCTGCCAAGGGCAAACCGGCGGCGGCAGGGGCCAAGGGCAAGGGCCCGTCCAAGGGCCCCCAGGCCGGCAAGGGCGGCTATCGCAAGCCCGGCGCGTCCCGCCCGGGCGGGTTCGATGCGCCGCGCCGGGGCAAGCGCTAGGCGTCTTCAGCCTGGCGTGACAGTCGCGATCTGGGCGTAGCGCCGGTAGAGCCAGCCGTGATCGACCGTCACGGGCCGATCACCGGACAGTACCTGCAGCACGGCCCCCAGATCGTCGCGCGGGGTGACATGAAACCTGGCCAGCCAGGCGTGCAGTAGCGTCCGGAACCCGCCCGGCAAATCGCCCTGGTCCCCGAAATCGACGATATGCACATGGCCTCCGGGGGCAGTGTGGCGCAGGGCCTCGGTTATGGCCGACTGCCAGTCGGGGATCATCGACAGGCTGTAGGACAGCACCACGTGGTCGAAACCGTCCCGCCCGAACAGGGCCTGGGGGGCAAACCAGCAGGCATCCCCCTGGGCCAGCATCGCCCGATCCCCCAGCTTGGTCCGGGCGCTGGTCAGCATCTCTTCCGAGATATCCAGCCCGTAAAGATGCCGCCCGGGATAGCGCTGGTCGATCCGGTCCAGGTTGCGCCCGGTGCCGCAGGCGATCTCCAGGATATGGGCGTCGGGGGCGGGGTCCATCCGGTCGATCAGCTCGTCCCGGCCCAGCAGGTAATACTTGCGGGTCACGTCGTAGATCCGCCGCTGATAACGGTAGATGTCGTCCATCAGGCGATCATGGGCCTGCGAGGTTTCCGTCATCGGATCAGCCTTCGAACCGGTAAAAATGCACCGCCCCGTAAATGGCCGAGCGGTCCGCCGCCGTGGCCTGGGCCGAGGCCTTGCCATCATAGCGCCAGCGCCCCAGAAGGTCATCGTTGACCCGGCCGGGCAGGATGTCGGGCGTGCCTCCGGTGCGGAACAGGACCCGCGCGCCGGGTGCGGCGGTGCGGGTGATCTGGGACCAGAGCGCGTTCAGCTGGGCGTCGGTCATCCAGTCCTGGGCATCCAGCAGGACATAGACGTCGCGGGATCCGCTGGGTGCCTCGGCCAGCAGGTCGGTGATCGAGCGGTTCAGCACGCTCACCCGTCCGGCATTGGCCCGGACCTTGGCAAAGTGGCGCTGTTCCAGGTAGGGCGGCAACGGCCCGTCGCCCGAAGGGGCATAGCCGCGCCCGGCGGCCTGCCAGGCGAAGTAGTTGTCGCTTATGGGGAAATCACAGAACAGCTTGCGCGTGCGCTCGCGCAGGACGGGGATGATGTCTCCGCCACCATCGGCGGCCAGCTTGTCGTATTGCGCCGGCGGAATGCCCAGCCCGAACAGCGAGGCCCGCTGGCGGGCCAGCAGACGTACGGTGCGGGTGTCAAACAAGGGGGCGATGCGGGTGTCGAAAAAGGCTTGCTGCTCGTCCAGCGAGCGGGCCTGCAGCAGCGGCGCGAAATCCACTCCGCCGAGGCGCGACACCAGCTGTGCCGCCCAGATGAAATGCCCCAGCAGCCCGTAGCGGTAAAAGCCACGGGCCAGGTAGTCGATCCGGCGGCCGTAAAGCGTGCGGCCCAGCCACCAGTCGCGGGTCGTCGCGTCCAGGTGGGGGGCGATATAGGCGTTGAAGCGCACGACGTTTTCCACCCGGTCGGCATGGCCGAACATGTCGTAAAAGGCGGAATGGCCGGGCAGGTGCCGGGCGGCGGCCAGCTTCAGCCGGTTGACCGCCACGTGGGCGGGCGACAGGTCCACCGCCGTGACCGAAGCCGGATCCGCCGTCAGGTAGGACAGCACGTTGCACCCGCCCGAAGCGATGCAGACCACGTTGTCGCCCGGGCCAAGGTCCAGGGCGGTCATGTCGGCCACCGGGTCCTCCCAGATCTGGGCATAGACCAGGCCCTGGAAGAACCGGCCGAAGAGGCGCTCCAGCGCGCCTTCGGAACTGAGCGCGGCGTTCTGGTTTACGGCCGCGTCGATGCGCGTCCGAACGGTTTTCGCATGTGTCATGTGGTGCCTTTCATTCCGCCGGGGGCAGGGCGAGCGGTTCCTTCGTCCGTCCGGACTTCTTGCGCGCCATGCGCCGGGCCAGCATCCGCTTGCGGGCCATGGCCGCTTCCCAGTCGATCAGGCGCAAGGCGCCGTCGGGCTCTTCGACGATGGCGGTGCAGCTTTCGACCCAGTCTCCGGTGTTGACGTAGAGGATCTCGTCGATCATGCGGATGTTGGCATGATGGATGTGGCCGCAGATTACCCCGTCGTACTTGCCCCGGCGGGCATCGTCGGCCAGCACCTCTTCGTATTGGCCGATGAAGTTTACCGCCTGCTTGACCTGCTGCTTGGCCCACTTGGACAGCGACCAGTAGCGGTTGCTCCACAACCGGCGGATGCGGTTGATGCGGGGGTTGCACCAGATCAGGAACTCGTAGGCCCGGTCGCCCAGCAGGGCCAGCCAGCGGGCGTTCATGACGATGACGTCGAACTGGTCGCCGTGGGTCACCAGGTAGCGCTTGCCGTCGAGCGCGGTGAAATCGGCCTGGGGGACCACTTCGATGCCGCCGAAATGGGTGCCGAAATAGTCGCGCATGACCTCGTCGTGATTGCCGGGGATGAAGATGATCCGCGTGCCCTGGCGGGCCTTGTCCAGCAGGGTCTGCACCACGTCGTTGTGGCTTTGCGGCCAGTGCCAGCCCCGGCGCATGCGCCAGCCGTCGAAGATGTCTCCGACCAGGTAGATCGTGTCGGGATCGTAGCGGGCCAGGAAATCAAGCAGCAGGTCCGCCTGGCACCCCCGCGTGCCCAGGTGAAGGTCCGACAGGAATATGGTTCTGTGGTACACCCGCTTGTCCGCCCGATGGTTCCCGCCAAGTTTCGGCGGGGCATATGACGTGGCCGTCACAGGGGCATGACAAAGATGCTAAGGAGATGTGACAACGCGGCCGGGCCGTACAGGGGCGTGGGCGGTGTCAGTCGTCCGACAGGTCCTCGTATCGGGCGTCGGTCAGCGTTTTCAGAAAGGCCACCAGCGCGTCGATGCGCCGGTCGTCCAGGGCCGGGCCTTCCTTGAGCAGGTCCAGGGACACCGTGTCGGGCACCGGGGCCGGGCCGAACCGGGCGCCGGTTTCGGGGTTGATCATGCGGGCCTCGGACCGGGTGTTGTAGGTGTTGTAGAACAGGATGACCGTGCGCAGGTCGTCGAAGACGCCGTTGTGCATGTAGGGCCCGGTCACGGCCACGTTGCGCAGGGTGGGCGTGCGGAACTTGCCCCTCTGAGCCGGGTCGTCGACCTGCGGATTGTCCAGAAGGCCCGCGTCGATCGTGCCCGGAGCAACCCCGTTCATGGCCCGCAGGTCGTGGTTCTCGGGCGTGCCGATGTTGTGGTAGCTGTAATCGGTGAAGGTCTCGCGGTCATAGGTCGGGCGGGTCGACAGCTGGTGGCAGGACGCGCAGTTGGTGAACTGGGCCGAGAAGAACAGCACGCGGCCAAGCTCCTCTTCGTCGGTCAAATCGATTTCGCCGCGCAGGAAGCGGTCGTAGCGGCTGTCGAAGGGGGCGAAGGTATCGGTGCCTTCAAAGGCCGCGATGGCCCCGGTCATGGCCGCATAGGCCCCGGGCACGTCGTCCAGGATGCCCTCGCCGTAAAGCGCCGCGAAGGCCTGTTCATAGACCGGATCCTCGCGCAGGCGGGCGATGACGGCGGCCTCATCGGGCATGCCCATTTCGATCGGGTTGACCAGCGGCCCGGCGGCCTGGTCGGCCAGCGTCGCGGCCCGGCCATCGTGGAACTGGCCGCCGATCCAGGCGCCCTCGTCATTGCGCCCAAAGGCCGGGGTCAGGGCGGCATAGGTGGCCGTCGGCGCGTTGCGGTCGCCCATGGACAGGCCGTCGTCCCCGGGCGAGGCCATGCCCCGGGGGTCGGAAAAGGCGCGGGCGGGATCGTGGCAGCTGGCGCAGGACTGGGTGCGGTTGGCCGACAGGTTGGTGTCGAAGAACAGCCGTTCGCCCAGGGCCTCGGCCGTGTCTGGCACGGGGCTGCTGCCATCAAGGGCGCGCGGCAGCAGGGGCAGGGCGGACAGGCACAGGGCCGCGAGGGCGATGGACAGGACGGGACGGGGCATGGCGGCTCTCGGTTGGGGTGGCCCAGTCTGATGGCCCCGGGGGCCCCTGCGACCATGATCTGAATCAAAATCCGACTGTTTTACTAGGGCCCGGCGGGATGTGGCCAGGCTTTTGCCCGCAATGTGCCTACGGAGCGGGCGAGCGCCCGGCGGTGGGAAAGGTGCGTTCCGCCTTGTAGGTATCGAAGCTGGCCAGCCGCTGCGCATTGGCCTGCACCTGCCACGGCGTGCCGGGCAGCACGGCCGAGACCACCTTGTAGGCCTGCCGATAGGCGTCCGTCCGGGGGTTTTCCTCCATGGTGATGGTGGCGATCCCGGCGACCTGGCCTGCCTGCCGTTCGACCAGGCGGATGGCGCCATCCATCGTGCCCCCGGTTTCGACCCATTGATCGACCAGCAGCACGCGGGTGCCGGGGGCAAAGGCCGGCGTGCGCATTTCCATGTCCTGGGTGCGCCCGGAATAGTTGGAAAAGCTGACCTTGTCGGTGTCGACGCACAGCTTGCCCGCCTTGCGGATCGGCAGAAAACCCCGGTTCAGCCGGGCGGCGATGGCCGCGCCCAGCACGAAGCCCATGGCATCCAGTCCCGCGACCACGTCGATCTCGTTCGGGTCCAGGTCCGCGCAGAGGTCATCCAGCAGGTCGTTGAATGCCGCCGCGTTGATGTAGATCGAGGTCGGGTCCAGCCAGGCGAATTGCGGACCCTTGGTGTTGGGCGACATCAGCGACAGGTACCAGCGGTTGTCGCGGGGGCCTTTCGGATCTTTCATGCGGAAGCTCCCATGGCGGTCACGGCCAGCAGGGCATCCAGCCGGGCCGGGTCGATGTTGTAGAAATCGCCGTCGAAATTGATGCCCGTGGCGACGAGGAAGATGTCGACGTCCGCGGCGTAGCGCCCGGCATTCTCGGGCGTGATCCCCGATGCCAGCCCCAGCGCCGCCTCGCCAAGGGCCGCGCGGAAGGTGGCGATCTTGTCCAGGTCGGCCTCGTGCCCCGTGGCGATGCCAGAGGTCATCACGACATCCATGCAGGGCGCCGCCCTGGCCGCCGCGCAGGCGTAGTCGTCAGGGTCGACCGGGCGCTGTTTCTTGAAGGCCACCCCGCCCAGGTACAGCCCCTGCCAGCCGCAGGCGGCGCGGATGCCCGAGATCTCGTCGGCCTCGGCCTGGGTTGCTTCGCGCTCGTCAATGCGTGCGTCATCTGCCCAGTAGGCGTCGATCCGGCAGCCCGCGCGGGCCAGATCGGCCAGCACCGGAAAGGCCACCGCTCCGGTCTGGGCCAGGAAATTCACCCCCAGCCAGGCCGAGGGCCGGGCGGCGCGGATCTCGGCCAGGATCGGCAGGAAGGGCTCCATCGGGAAGTCGTGGTTGATCAGGAAGGCTCCGGGGCACCCGGCCGCCGCTACCACGTCGAGGTTGCGCAGGGCCTGGTCCGTGTCCAGCACGTGGATCACCGGGGTCACCACCGGGCCCGTAGTGCCGAAGGTCTGGCGCAAGCTGTGTCGGTTCAAGGGGCGCTCCTGCGTTGGGCCTTGGGGGAGGGCGGTCAGGCGGTCAGGTCAGAGGTGTTTATCCAGCGCACCCCGGCGTCTGCCGCCTTGCGGTCGTTTTCCTCGACGTCGCGGTCTCCGGCCGAGGCATCGCGCAGGACATAGCTTTCGAACCCGTCGGCGGCGGCGCCAAGGGCGGTTTGCAGGACGCAGACATACCGGGCCAGCCCCGCGCAGAAGACCCGTTCAAAGCCCCGCGCGTGCAGGTAGGCCCCAAGCCCCGTGGTCGCCCCGTCGTTTTCGCGAAAGGCGCTGTAGCTGTCCACGTCGCGGCGATAGCCCTTGCGCAGGATCAGTTCCGCCCGGGTCAGGTTCAGCCTGGGGTCCAGTTCCGCGCCCGGGGTGCCCTGCACGCAATGATCGGCATGCACGCCTTGGGGCCCATAGGGCGTGTCGATGACCTCGCCCCGGGCCTTGCCATGAGTGCTGGCGAACGAGACATGGTCGGCCGGGTGCCAGTCGGTCGCCACGACGATGTGGTCGAACAGGGCGGCGGTGGCATTGATCGGGTCGATGATCGCGTCAGCTCCGGGGATGGCCAGGGATCCGCTGACGAAATCGGTCTGCACGTCGACCACGATGAACACGTCGGTGGGCTGGATCTTCATGGTCTCTCCTTGGGCATCCCCGGGTGCATTGCGCGTCAGCCGGCGGTCAGGAAGGCGCTGACATCGGCCTCGAACCGCTGTTGCTGCGTTATGTTCAGGGCGTGGCCGCCTTGCGAGTAGATCACCAGCTTTGCGCCCGGGATGGCCTTTGACAGGCGTTCGGACTGGGCCACGTCGACCAGCGCATCGTCGGTCGAGGCGATCAGCAGGACCTTCGGCCCCTCGGCCGGCCAGTCGCCAAGGCGGAACCCGCGCAGGGCGCCGATGCGGGCGGTGACATTGTCCGCCCCCTGGAAATGGGCCACGGCATGGGCTTCCTCGGCCGCGATCCGGTCGGGATGGGCGGCGATCCAGAACGGCGGATAAAGGAAGTTCTGTTGCAGGGCGGCAAAGGCCTCCAGCCCCTGGCCTGCCAGGGTGGCCAGGCGGATGTCGAAGCAGCGCGCGGTGTGGGCGTCGATTTCGGGCCAGGCGTTGATGGCCACCAGCCGGTCCATCCGGCAGTCGGGCCGGCAGGCCAGGTCGAACCCCACCAGCCCGCCAAGCGCATGGCCGATCACGTCGAACCGGTCGACGCCGGCGGCCTCGCAGACCTCCAGCAGGTCATCGGCCATGTCGGCAATCGTCGTGGGGCCCAGCGGTTCCATGTTGGTGCCGGTGCCACGCTGGTCGTACAGGACCAGGTCGTAGTCCTTCGACCAGGCGTCCAGATGCGGGGTCCAATAGCCCTGCGCCCCGCCAAGCCCCGAGCACAGAACGACAGTACGGGCGCCCTCGCGCCCGCACCTGAGGTGTTTGAACTGCATCACTTGATGACCGCGACCGTCGCGATTTCGACCAGCGCGTCGGGCTTCACCAGGCCGCACTGGATACAATAGCGGGCGGGTTTGTCACCGGGGAAGTACTCGGCATAGACCTCGTTCACGGCGGCGTAGTTGGCCCAGTCGGTGACGAAGATGTGGTTCATGACCACGTCGTCCATCGTGCCACCGGCCTTTTCGACCACCGACTTGATGATCTCCAGCACGTGCTTGGTCTGGGCCTTGGCATCACCCACGTGCACGACGTCGTTGTTCTTGTCGAAGGGCAGGGTGCCCGAGACATAGACCACCCCGTCGGCCAGGACGCCGGGCAGGTAGGGGGCAAGCGGTTTTCCCGAGCCTTCGGGGATGACGGGGGTCTTAGGCATCAATGCTGTCCTTCTGGGTCGTGGTAAGAGCGGTGCAGAAATCCGCCGTGCTGCCGACCCATCCGAAGAAGGTGGCGACATTGTAGACGGCGGCATCGCGGACGAACTGGGGGCCGGCGTGATGCGTGGCGTCGTCCAGCATCAGGCAGTGGTATTCCAGGTGGAAGGCGTCGCGCAGGGTGCTTTCGACGCAGACGTTGGTGGCGATGCCGGTGAAGACCAGCCGCCGGATCCCGCGCGAGCGCAGGGCGCTGTCCAGCATCGAGTTGAAGAAGCCCGAATACCGCGGCTTGGGGATCACCAGGTCGCCGTCCTTCGGCGACAGGTCGTCGATGATGTCGTAATCCCAGCCGCCCTTGGCCAGCAGCTGGCCCATCAGCTCGGGCTTGCGGCGCATGGTCTTCATGGCGTTCGACTTGGACAGGTTGGGCGACAGCGGGCCTCCGGCCTCGACATAGCCCGCGTCCCAGCCGTTCTGCAGGAAGGTCACCAGCACGCCCGCCTCGCGGCAGGCGGTGATGGCTGTCTGGATGTTGCCGATACAGGCCTCGGCCCCCGACAGGTCAAAGCCCGCCAGGTCCAGGTAGCCCTTCTTCGAGGCATAGGCATTCTGCATGTCCACCACGATCAGGGCGGTATCGGACGGGTCGAAGTCAAAGTTCTCGGGCGCGGCGGTTGCGGTCTTCATGCGGATTCCTCCAGTTGGACGTCCTTGCGCGATGTCATCAGCGGCTGGATCTTGGCCCCGAAGGTCTCTGTCCCCTCAATGAAATCGTCGAAGGTCAGCATCACACCGCCCACGCCGGGCAGCTCTGCCACCTCGTCCAGCATCTTGGCGACATTTGCATAGGAACCGACCAGAGTGCCCATGTTGAAGTTCACCGCCGACACCGGGTTGGTCATGTGGCGCACGTTGGTGTCATCGCCCGAGGACTTGTCGGCCGCGCCCTGCATGCCCATCCAGTCCAGCGCTTCCTGGTCGGCCCCGGCCTTGTACTTTTCCCACTTGGCCATGGCGGCCTCGTCGGTGTCGTCGGCGATGATCATGAACAGCACGACCGAGGACACGTCGCGCCCGGTCTTCTTGGTGGCCTCCAGCAGCCGTTCGGTGTTGCCCTTGAAGGCGGTGGGCGTGTTGACCCCCATGCCGAAACAGAAGTTGTAATCGGCATATTCGGCCGAGAACGCCATGCCGGCATTGGACGAGCCGGCGCAGATCAGCTTCATGTCGGCCTGGGGCTGCGGGCTCAGCCGGCAGTCGTTCATGGTGAAATGCTCGCCCTTGAAATCCGACTGGCCGGTTTCCCACAGCTCGCGCAGGATGGTCGCGTATTCGGTCAGGTACTGGTAGCGCGTGCCGAAGAATTCGTCGCCCGGCCACATGCCCATCTGTTCGTATTCCGGTTTCTGCCAACCGGTGATCAGGTTCACCCCGAAGCGCCCGCCCGAGATGCTGTCGATGGTCGAGGCCATCCGGGCCACGATCGCGGGCGGCATCACCAGCGAGGCGGCGGTGGCATAGAGCTTGATCTTTGTCGTCGCGGCAGCCAGCCCGGCCATCAGGGTAAAGCTTTCCAGGTTGTGATCCCAGAACTCGGTCTTGCCCCCGAAGCCCCGCAGCTTGATCATCGACAGCACGAAATCCAGCCCGTACTTTTCCGCCGTCAGGGCCACCTGCTTGTTCAGCTCGAAGGTGGGCATGTATTGCGGCGCGGTTTCCGAGATCAGCCAGCCGTTGTTGCCGATGGGAATGAAGACTCCGATTTCCATGTGTGAACTCCTTGGAAGCGTTTTTTGACCGACTAGTCAAAATCAGGAGCGGGACACAGGAAATACCGGCGCTTTTCGGGATCGCGCGGCGGATCGGTGAAAAGCTGGGCAGGTGGCGTCGAGGACGCACGGCCAATGGGCGGCTTGCAAACGCTTTGAGCGGCCACGCCCGAAGAAGTGATAGAGCAGGGGGGCAGGGGCGGGCTATCGCTTCGCGCTGCCCATTTTTTGTGCTAATCGTGCCCGCGTGCATCGTTTGTACCGCAATGAGTCTGGCGGCGGCTTGCCTCTGCCTTCGCTTGCGGAAAATGAACGGGCGCAGAACCAAGACCCATATCCTGACCCCGGGGGACACACATGAAAACCACTTTGCAGATCTCGATGATCGCTCTGCTTGCCTCGGCCGCCGCCGCGCAGGCCGAAACGCTGACCATCTCGTGGTGGGGCTACAACGGCGACAAGCTGAACGCGAACATCATCGAGCCGTTCAAGGAAAAGTGCGGCTGCGACGTGGTCTTCGAGACCGGCAACAACGCCGACCGCCTGGGCAAGCTGACCGCCCGTGGCGGCAAGGGCGTCGATGTCATCTACCTGACCGACAGCTACAGCCAGCTGGGCATCGAAAGCGGCATCTTCCAGGAACTGGACCGGTCGCGCATCCCCAATGTCGAAGAGCTTTATGACATCGCCCAGGCTCCGCAGGGCGCCTATGGCCCGGCCTATGCCGTCGGCCGCGCGGGCATCGTCTATGACGCCGAGAAGGTCGAGCCGATCACCTCGTGGGGCGACCTGTGGCGCGAAGATCTTGCGGGCGCGGTTTCGCTGCCCGGCATCACCACCACCGCCGGCCCGATGGTCGTCGTCATGGCCGGCAAGCACGCCGGTGTCGACGCCTACGAGGACACCGACGCGGCCTTCGCGGCGATCGAAGAGCTCAAGCCCAACACGGTGAAGAACTACAACACCGGGTCGGAAATGGTGAACCTGATCTCGACCGGCGAGGCCTCGGTGGCCATCGC
>PAQV01000017.1 GCA_002709405.1 Paracoccaceae bacterium | reverse complement strand
CCGCGGAACACGATGGGCGAGCCCATCTGGCCGCCGGACATGTAAAGCGTCTTGGCCGCCGAGTTGATGATCTGGTCGATCGCCTGCATCGCGAAGTTGAAGGTCATGAACTCGACGACGGGCTTCAGCCCGCCAAAGGCCGCGCCGACGCCGATGCCGGCAAAGCCGTGCTCGGTGATCGGCGTGTCGACCACGCGCTTCGCGCCGAACTCGTCGAGCAGGCCCTGGGTCACCTTGTAGGCGCCCTCGTACTCGGCGACTTCCTCGCCCATAACGTAGACGTTGGCGTCGGAGCGCATCTCTTCGGCCATCGCGTCGCGCAGCGCCTCGCGCACGGTCTGCGACTTCATCTCGGTGCCTTCGGGCCAGTCGGGCGAGGCTGCCGCGGCGGGCACCTTGCTCTCGGGCTCGGCGGCCTTCGCGGGGGCGGCGGCCTCTTCGGTCTGCTCCTCTGCGGCGCTCTCGCCGGCAGCGGGGGCCTCGGCCTCGGCGTCCTCGACGCTTTCGCCTTCCTCGACCATCACCGCGATGGGCGTGTTCACCTTCACGCCCTCCGTGCCCTCTTCCACGAGGATCTTGCCGAGGATGCCTTCGTCGACGGCTTCGAATTCCATCGTCGCCTTGTCGGTCTCGATCTCGGCCAGCAGGTCGCCCGACGATACGGTGTCGCCCTCTTTCACCAGCCACTTGGCCAGCGTGCCTTCCTCCATGGTCGGAGACAGGGCGGGCATCAGGATTTCGGTAGGCATGTGCGTAACTCCTTACCGATAGGTGACTTTTTTGACGGCTTCGATCACCTCGTCGGTGGTCACCAGCGCCAGTTTTTCCAGGTTGGCCGCGTAGGGCATGGGCACGTCCTTGCCGGTGCAGTTGATCACCGGGGCGTCTAGGTAATCGAACGCCCGCTCCATGATCGTGGCAGACAGGTGGTTGCCCATCGACGCGACCGGCCAGCCCTCTTCGACCGTCACGCAGCGGTTGGTCTTCATGACCGAGGCCAGGACGGTGTCATAATCCAGCGGGCGCAGTGTGCGCAGGTCGATGACCTCGGCGTCGATGCCCTCTTCGGCCAGCTTTTCGGCCGCTTCCATGGCGTAGGTCATGCCGATGCCAAAGCTGACGATGGTCACGTCGGTGCCGGACTTGGCGATGCGGGCCTTGCCGAAGGGAATGGTGAAATCGTCCAGGACCGGCACGTCGAAGGACTTGCCGTAGAGGATCTCGTTTTCCAGGAAGACCACCGGGTTGGGATCGCGGATGGCGCTTTTCAGCAGGCCCTTCGCGTCGGCGGCGGTATAGGGCATCACGACCTTGAGGCCGGGCACCTGGGCATACCAGGCCGCATAGTCCTGGCTGTGCTGGGCGGCCACGCGGGCGGCGGCGCCGTTGGGCCCGCGGAACACGATGGGCGAGCCCATCTGGCCTCCGGACATGTACAGCGTCTTGGCGGCCGAGTTGATGATCTGGTCGATCGCCTGCATGGCGAAGTTCCAGGTCATGAATTCGACGATCGGCCGCAGCCCGCCCCAGGACGCGCCGACACCGATGCCGGCAAAGCCATGTTCGGTGATCGGCGTGTCGATCACGCGCTTGGCGCCGAACTCGTCCAGCAGGTTCTGGGTGATCTTGTAGGCGCCCTGGTACTCGGCCACCTCTTCGCCCATCACGAAGACCGTCTCGTCGCGGCGCATCTCTTCGGCCATGGCCGAGTTCAGGGCCTCGCGGACGGTCATCTTCTGCAGCTCGGTGCCCTCGGGCCAGTCGGGGCTGGTGTCGGGTTCGGGCATCTTCGGCTGGGCAGGGGCGGGCGCCTCGGAGGCCGCAGGGGCCGCCTCGGCACCCGCGTCGGCTGCGGGCGCAGCCTCCGGCGCGGCGGAGACGTCTGCGATGTCGTCGGCCGATTCACCTTCTTCCAGCAGCACGGCGATCGGCGTGTTGACCTTCACCCCTTCGCTGCCTTCCGCGACCAGGATCTTGCCCACGGTGCCTTCGTCCACCGCTTCGAATTCCATCGTCGCCTTGTCGGTCTCGATCTCGGCCAGGATGTCGCCGGACGACACCGTGTCGCCTTCCTTCACCAGCCACTTGGCCAGCGTGCCTTCTTCCATCGTGGGGGAGAGGGCGGGCATCAGAATTTCGGTTGCCATGTCGGTGTCTCCTCCTCAGGCGTTCTGCGGTGCAACATCAGAGATGATGTCGGTCCACAATTCTTCCGGCGCCGGTTCCGGGCTTTCCTTGGCAAAGTCGGCCGAGGCATTGACGATGGCCTTGATGTCCTTGTCGATCGCCTTGAGGTCCTCTTCGGTGGCATGGCCCCCGGTCAGCAGCAGGTCTCGCACGTGTTCGATGGCGTCCTTCTCCTCGCGGATCTTCTGCACTTCCTCGCGGGTCCGGTACTTGGCCGGGTCCGACATGGAATGGCCGCGATAGCGATAGGTCTTCACTTCCAGGATGTAGGGCCCGTTGCCCTCGCGGCAGTGCTTGACCGCCTTCATCCCGGCTTCCTTCACGGCCAGCACGTCCATGCCATCGACGGCTTCACCGGGAATACCGAAGGCCTCGCCCCGGGTGTGGATGTCGGGCGACGAGGTCGACCGCCGCTGGGCCGTGCCCATGGCATACTGGTTGTTCTCGATGACGAAGATCACCGGCAGCTTCCACAATGAGGCCATGTTGAAGGTCTCGTAGACCTGGCCCTGGTTGGCCGCCCCGTCGCCGAAATAGGTGAAGGTCACCCGGCCGTTTTCCAGGTACTTGTCGGCAAAGGCCAGCCCGGCCCCAAGCGGCACGTTGGCGCCCACGATCCCGTGGCCCCCGTAGAAGTGCTTTTCGGTCGAGAACATGTGCATCGACCCGCCCTTGCCCTTCGACAAGCCGCCCTCGCGGCCCGTCAACTCGGCCATGACCCCGCCGGGTTCCATGCCGCAGGCCAGCATGTGGCCGTGGTCGCGGTAGGTGGTGATGCGCTTGTCACCCTCTTCGGCCGCGGCCTCCAGGCCGACGACAACCGCTTCCTGTCCGATGTAAAGATGGCAGAAACCGCCGATCAGGCCCATGCCATAAAGCTGGCCGGCCTTTTCCTCGAATCGCCGGATAAGCAGCATGTCCTTGTAAAAGGCCGTAAGCTCGTCGGCTGAAACGTTTGGTTTCTTTGTGGTTCTCCGGGCTGCCATTGGTAGCGTTCCCCTCCGCAGAAGAAATAGTTCAACGTTAAACTATCTCTTATCGCAAAAGGGAGTCTCACGCGAGGGTTAATATGACGCGGGGTCCAGATGCCCTCGTGATAACCCGTCCCGCATCTACTCCAGACCCGGAACACCCAGGCCAACTTTTACATAGGGCAGGAGAGCGCCCGGCAAGGGGCGCAAGGCCAATGGCAGGTCCAAAAGGACGGTATCAGCGAATGACGATCTCGTCGGCGCGCAGCAGGCCCAGCACGTTGCGCGCCTGTTCGTCCAGCAGATCCAGATCCAGGTAGGTGTCCGACAGGCGCCGCGTCAGGTTGTCCATCCGCTCGACCTCGGCACTCAGCGCCTCCAGGTCGACCCGCAAGGCCTCGGCCTCGGCCGCGATCTCCACCCGCCGGAACAGCCCGTAATCCCCCTGCACGGCGGCAAAGGTGAAATAGATCCCCAACGCGAAGGCCAGGGTAAAGTAAATCAAAGCGCCGAAGGACGGACGATTACTGCGGGGTACGCTCATGTGCCTCTGTGCCCGATTTGGTCTTGTTGGGCTTGACCGACTATCGCACAGGCGATTCGCCTTGTGAATCCTAAAAATGTGCTTAGCCGCACCATTCCCTTGAAACCCAAAACCCCAAAAAACGAAAGGGCGCCGCAACCGGGCACCCCTCCTGCTTCTTTCTCTTTCCAAATACCCCCGCCGGAGGCCTGCCGCGCCAGCGGCAGTTAGTCAGCCCGCGACGGACGCCGCGTGAATGCTGTCCACCGCCGTGCCCAGGGTCGCGTCGAACTCGGCGTCGCTCTGCTTGTCCGACAGCCCTTCGGTCAGCGCCCGCGAGAAACTTGCGATGATGCCCGTATTCTCGGCCAGCTTGGCATTGGCCTCGTCGCGCGAATAGCCACCCGACAGGGCCACGACCTTCAGCACCTTGGGGTGATCCACCAGTGCCTTGTAGGTGTTTGCCACGGTCGGCAGGGTCAGCTTCAGCATCACCACCTCGCCCTCGGGCAGGGCGTCCAGCTGGGCCAGGATCTCGGCCTTAAGGATCTCTTCGGCCTCGGCCTTGTCGGCAATGGAAATGGTCACTTCCGGCTCGATGATCGGGACCAGGCCGTGGCCCAGGATCTGCTTGCCCACCTCGAACTGCTGGTCGACGATGGCCTTGATGCCCACCGGGTCGGCCGCATCGACGACGGACCGCATCTTGGTGCCGAACATGCCCTTGGCCACGGCCCGCTCCAGCACCGCGTCCAGCCCCGGCATCGGCTTCATCAGCTTCACGCCGTTCTCGGCATCGGCCAGGCCCTTGTCGACCTTCAGGAAGGGCACCACGCCACATTCTTCCCACAGGTACTGGCCGGTGGGCGTGCCGTCGATCTCGCGGTCCATGGTCTGTTCGAACAGGATCGCGCCGACGACCTTCTCGCCGGTGAAGGCCGGAGACTTGATGATCCGCGCGCGCATGGCGTGGATCAGGTCGAACATCTCGGTTTCGGATCCATAGGCATCTTCCTCGATCCCATAAAGGCGCAGCGCCTTCGGCGTCGAGCCACCGCTCTGGTCAAGCGCGGCGATAAAGCCCTGGCCTTTGGAAATCTTGTCGGTCTGGGTCGGGTTGGGCATTCGAATGTCCATTTTTTGTCAATGATCCGGGCGCGATCCGCGGCCGCGTCCCGTGCTTAAGTCATGGCGTCCGCGTCATGCAATTGAGTTAGCGCAATCACATGGCGTGGGCGCGTCGATCAGCCGTTCAGGGCGGCGACCCCGGGCAGGGCCTTGCCTTCCATCCACTCCAGGAAGGCGCCGCCGGCGGTCGAGATATAGGTGAAGCGCTCGGCCGCCCCGGCCTGGTTCAGCGCGGCGACGGTGTCGCCTCCGCCCGCGACAGAGGTCAGTCCGCCGGCGGCCGTCATCTCGGCGGCCTGCTGGGCGGCGGCATTGGTGGCGGTGTCGAAGGGAGGGATTTCGAAGGCCCCCAGCGGGCCGTTCCAGATCAGCGTCTTTGCACTGTCCAGCGTGGCGGCGATCCGGGCGACCGTTTCGGGGCCGGCATCCAGGATCATCGCGTCGCCTGGGCAGGCGTCAGCGGCCACGGTTTCGTTCTCGGCCCCGGCCTTGAACTCGCGCGCCACCACCACGTCGGACGGCAGGATGATCTCGCAGCCTGCCGCCTCGGCCTTGGCCATGATGTCAGAGGCGGTGGCCGTCATGTCGTGCTCGGCCAGCGATTTGCCCACGTCGATGCCCTGGGCGGCCAGGAAGGTATTGGCCATGCCCCCGCCGATGACCAGGTGGTCGACCTTGCCCACCAGGTTGCCCAGCAGGTCCAGCTTGGTCGACACCTTGGCCCCGCCGACCACGGCCACCACGGGGCGCACCGGATCGCCAAGGGCGGCCTCCAGCGCCGAGAGCTCGGCCTGCATCAGCCGGCCGGCGCAGGCGGGCAGGGCGCGGGCCAGCGCCTCGGTCGAGGCATGGGCCCGGTGGGCGGCCGAGAAGGCATCGTTGCAATAGATGTCGCCCAGCTCGGCAAAGTCCGAGGCCAGGTCGGGATCGTTCTTTTCCTCGCCCGGGTAGAAGCGGGTGTTTTCCAGCAGAACCACGCCGCCCGGGGCCACGGCGTCGATGGCTGCCGCCGCCGCCGGTCCCCGGCAATCGGCGGCAAAGGTCACGGGCAGGCCGCAGGCGGCCTCCAGCGCGGGCACAACGGGGCGCAGCGACATCTCGGGCACGTGCTTGCCCTTGGGCCGGCCGAAATGGGCCAGCAGCACCGGCGTGCCGCCGGCGGCCACGATGTCCTTCAGCGTCGGCACGATCCGGTCGATGCGGGTGGTGTCGGTGATGCGGCCATCGTCCATGGGCACGTTAAGATCCACTCGGGTCAGCACGCGTTTGCCCGCGAGATCCATGTCGTCGAGGGTTTTCCAGGCCATGGGAGGCTCCTCCTGTCACGATTTGTCAGGCGTTTGTTCTCTGGTATCGACCCGCCGGTCAATGCCCCGCTTGGCTTTCGGCGTCACGGCGCTTAGGTATCGGTCCGACTGTGACAGGAGAGACCCATGGCCGAGATCAAGGACCCCGAAAACACCATCATCATCGAGCTCAAGGACGGCAATGTCGTCATCGAGCTGCTGCCCGACGTGGCCCCCGCGCATTCCGAGCGCATGAAGGAGCTGGCGCGGTCGGGCCAGTACGACAACGTCTGTTTCCACCGCGTGATCGACGGGTTCATGGCCCAGACCGGCGACGTGCAGCACGGCGACATGGAAGACGGGTTCAACATCCGCATGGCCGGCACCGGTGCGTCCGACCTGCCCAACGTGCCGGCCGAGTTTTCCAAGCTGCCCCATGATCGCGGCACGCTGGGGGCGGCACGCTCGCAGAACCCGAACTCGGCCAACAGCCAGTTCTTCATCAACTTCAAGGACAACCATTTCCTCAACGGCCAGTACACCGTCTATGGCCGGGTGATCGAGGGCATGGAACATGTCGACGCCATCGTGCGGGGCGAGCCGCCCGCGGCGCCGGACCGGATGATTTCGGTCAAGGTCGCGGCAGATGCGTAAGCTGATCGCGGCACTGGCGGTGGTTGCGGCCGGGCCGGCCGCCGCCACCGGGCTGGAGATCGAGGTCGCGGGCGAGGCCAATGGCACCGTGACCGTCGACCTGTACGAGGACCTGGCCCCGGCCCATGTCGAACGGCTGACCACCCTGGCCAACGAGGGCGCCTATGATGGCGTCTGGTTTCACCGGGTGATCGACGGCTTCATGGCCCAGACCGGCGACGTGGTCTATGCCAAGGACGGCGGCGACATGCGCAATGCCGGGATGGGCAAGTCGTCCTACCCGGACCTGCCGGCCGAGTTTTCCTCGGAAAGCTTTGAACGCGGGGTGGTCGGCATGGCCCGGTCGCAGAACCCGAATTCGGCCAACAGCCAGTTCTTCATCATGTTCGAACCGGCGCCGCATCTGAACGGCCAGTACACGGTGATCGGCAAGGTGACCTCGGGCATGGACGTGATCGACGCGCTCAAGCGCGGGACCGGGCCCAACGGGTCGGTCATCGGCACGCCGGACCGCATGGCCAAAGTCACCGTAACAGAGTGACCCATCGGGCCGCGCCGCCCAGACGGCGCGGCCCGGAACGGGGGAGGGCAAGGCATGATCGATGAGAAACGCGTGGTCTTCGGGTCGGCCAGCGAGGCCATCCGGGACACGATCGAGTTCTTTGTCCATCTGGCCCTGGGCCTGACCGCCCTGTCGCCGATCTTGTTGACCCTGCTGGCCCTGATCGCGGTCAATGGGCTGGCGATCGGGCGGTTGCAGGGCTGGTCGCGGGCGGATTCGCTTTACCATGCCTTCATCAATGCCACGACCGTAGGCTACGGGGATTTCCGGCCGACCGTCGGGATGGCCAAGGTCTTGTCGGTGCTGAACGCGTTTCTTGGCCTGCTTCTGACCGGCGTCTTCGTCGGGGTCGGCGTCTGGGCGGTAGAACTGGCCGTTCAGGAATACCCCTGACTTATCAATACGTTTGACCGGGTTCCGGACCCCGCGCGCAAAGCGCAACCGGGCTCCCACCCGCCCACCCATCCGCCCGGTTCCCCTTTGCGCGCGGGGTCCGGGGCGCGCATGTTGCGGGCCTGAATGCAAAAGGGGCGTCGCAGCGCTTGGCTTGCGACGCCCCCAAATTGTTCGGCCAACCCGGCGAGCGGGCGGCGATCCTCAGCCTTCGGCGGGCTTTGCGGCAGCTGCCGGAGCGGCGGCGGCACCGGGCTTGCGGCCCTGGGTCAGCGGATCTTCCTGGCGCTGGACCGAGCCTTCGAAATGCGCGCCGCTTTCGATCGCGATGGTCTTGTGGATAATGTCGCCTTCGACGCGCGCGGTGGCGGTCAGGCGGACCTTCAGGCCGCGGACACGGCCCACGATGCGGCCGTTCACGACCACGTCGTCGGCGGTGACCTCGCCCTTGATCGTGGCGGTTTCGCCGATCGTCAGCAGGTGGGCGCGGATGTCGCCTTCGACCGTGCCTTCGACCTGGATGTCACCGCTGGTCTTGAGGTTGCCGGTGATGTGCAGATCCGAGGACAGCACCGAGGCGGGCGGCTTGGCCTTCGGCGGGGCCGAGGGCTTGTAATCGGTCTGACGGGGGGCAGAGGGCATCTCGGGCGCAGCGGCAGGGGCAGGCTTGTCGCCTTCGGGGCCTTTCGAGCCGGGCTCGTTGATCTTGCTCTTAGAAAACATTTTTCGCAGCCTTGATGTAGGTCATGGGATTGACGGGAGAACCGTTGACACGGACTTCATAATGCAGATGCACGCCCGTCACACGTCCGGAAGCTCCCATATCACCAATCCGGTCCCCGCGCGAGACCCTTTGCCCGACCTTGACGCGCATTTTTGACAGGTGGGCATAGCGGGTTTCGATGCCGAAATCGTGCTGGACCACGACCATGCGGCCATAGCCCGAAGACCAGCCCGCCTCTTTCACCACGCCTTCGCCGGTCGAATAGATCGGCGTGCCGGTGGAGGCCGCGAAATCCACGCCCTTGTGCATGCGCCGGCCGCCGGTCTTGGGATCGCGGCGGTAGCCGTATCCGCTGGTGAACCGGAAGGCATCCTTGACCGGGGTGGCAAAGGGCGCCTTGGAGGCCGCGATCCGGTAGAGGTTCAGCGTGTCCATGTGACGCAGCGCCCGGTTGGCGCGAATTTCATCGGGGGAGGGTTCTTCGCCCCGGGTCGAGAAGCTGAGCGGGGTCAGCGGGCCGCCCTGGCCGGAATAGCCCCGGCGGACCTGTTCGATCAGGCGCTCGGGCGGCAGGCCGGCGGCGCGGAACATCTTGTCGAGGGGTTCGACCGAAATCGTCATCGCCTCTTCCAGCTGGCGGAAGATCTGGTCGTTACGGTCCTGCAGCAGGTCCAGCTCGCGCTCCAGGTCGTCGGCCCGGGTCAGGGCCTGGGCGGCATCGGACCGGATCTGGTCACGCTCGCGCGCGGTGCGCTGCAGGGCCTCGGCCAGGATCTCGGTCGGGGCGCCGTCGCCCCGGGCCGCGGCCGGCGCGCGCTGGTCGTCGGCCATTTCCTCTTCGAGGGCGGCAAGCTGGTCGCGGGCGCTTTCGCGGGCCTTCATCGTGTCGCGCAGGGTCGACTGGATGACCTCGATGCCGGTTTCCAGCTCGATCCGGCGGGTTTCCGAGGCCAGCAGTTCCGATTGCATCGCCGAGATCTGGCCAAGGGCGGCGTTGAACCGTTCCTGGGCGGCCAGTGCCTCTTCGGCGCGGGCGTCGCGCTGGCCCGAGATCACGTCGAGCCGGGCCCTGTACGTTTCAAGATCCCGCTTGGCCTGTTCGCGGTAACTGCCCGACCCGATGCTGTCCATCACCACGATGGCCGTTGCAAGGATCGCCCAGCAGACCACCACGCCACCGACGGTGTAAGCCGCCAGCTGAGTGACCGGCCGAAGACGAATGAACCGGGTATCCGTGTCCGATTTCAAAAAAACGCGCCGTTCCGGGAACCATGGTTCCACTGCACGGTTTATCTTTACAGCTAGACGCTTCTGCACGCTGTTCTTTCCTGTCCCATCCCCTTGAGGCGCGGTTGGTATCCCCACCGGTCGCGCCTGCGGCGTTGCATACAAGTCCATGCCTTTTCGGGCAATATTATTGTGTTAACGGTCGCGGAAACGGGTGTCAGATCGGCCCTTATTGGCAAGATCTTGCCGGTTTCAGGGCCCGGATCACAGGATTTGGAGGCATTGCCTAGCGATAAGAGGGCGGAATTTCATCGGCCAGCGGCCAGTAGAAATCGGGTGGCAGACCGGCCTCAGCGCGCTTTTCCTCGTTGAAGGGGGGCTTGAGCGCGCCGTGGAAATAGTGACGGACAAGGTCATGGAAGGTCTCTTTCGGGTCCCGGTTCTCTCGCCCGCACAGGAAGTGGAACCACTTGGACCCATAGGCCACATGCCCGACCTCCTCGGCATAGATGGTTTTCAGGGAGTCTACCGCGTGATCGACCTTTGCCTTCTCGAAAATGGCAATCATGCCGGGGGTCACATCGAGGCCGCGGGCTTCCAGGACCATGGGTACAACCGCCAGCCGGCCCATCAGGTCATCGATCGTGTCCTCGGCGGCACGCCACATGCCGGCATGGGCGGGCAGGGCGCCGTAATGGCTGCCAAGCTCTTCCAGGCAGTCGCACATCAGGTTGAAATGCTTGGATTCCTCGTCGGCCGCCTTGACCCAGTCGTCGTAGAAGCCAGGCGGCATGGAGACATGGCTGAAGCGGGCAATGATGTCCCAATGAAGGTCGACGGCGTTCAGCTCGATATGCGCAACGGCATGCAGCAGCGCGATACGCCCGGCGGGGCTGCCCGGCTTGCGTTTGGGCACGTCGCGAGGATCACGCAGTTCCGGAGCTTCGGGCCGGGCGGGCCGTAAGGGCGGGGAGGACGTGCCCACCTCGGGCATCTCTCCGCGGGCACGAGCCGCGAACCAGGAGGCCGCATGTTGCCGGGACAACGCGGTTTTGGCGCGTCCGTCGGCGGTGGTCAGAACCTCGGTCGCTAGGTCGGCAAGGGGGCGCATGACATCATCCGTTTGGCCTTCGTTGGGCCCTCTTCTGAAATGCCGTGCTGGCCGGCGCAAGACTTGCCAGTGCGTATTTAGGCAAAGATGAAGAGCAGACCTGTGCCTTCATCTTTGCCCAAATACGCAATTCCAACCGTGCAATCGGCACGGGGCTCGGGCCTTACAGCGCGCGGACGGCCTCAAGCACCTGTTCGACATGGCCGGGCACCTTCACCTTGCGCCAGACCTTCGCGATCCGCCCGTCGGCATCGATCAGGAAGGTCGAGCGTTCGATCCCCATGAAGGTCTTGCCGTACATCTTCTTTTCCTTCCATACTCCGTAGTCCTCGCAGGTGGTGCCGGTTTCGTCCGACAGCATCCCGGTTTTCAGATCGTGCTTGGCCACGAACTTGTCATGGCTGGCCACGCTGTCCTTGGAAATCCCGAAGATCTGGGCGCCGGCTTCGGCAAACTCCTGCAATGCTTCGGAAAACCCGATGGATTCCTTCGTGCATCCCGAGGTATCATCGCGCGGATAGAAAAACAGGACGACGGGGGCGCCGCGCAGGGTGCTGAGCGTCACAGTATCGCCGCCATCGCGGGGCAGGGTAAAATCGGGTGCGGTGTCTTGCGCGTCCACCATCGTGGGCCTCCGGGTCCTATCTGCTGAGTTCGTCCAGCCAGTTTGCCGGACGCAGGGTAGTGCGGGTTTGGCCGGTGTAAAGGCCCGGGAGCGGTCCTGTGGCCCGCCGGATGGGCGTTGGAGTGGTATTGGGGCGCGGGGAAAGGGCGGCCATTGACGGCTGAAACAGGGATGCCTGGCGCCCGGGGGGGCGCGTTACCGGAAGCGGTCCGGGACGACGTCACCTTGCGCGGCGTGTCGGTGGACCAGGCGCGCGCCGATGCCCGGGCCGAAGCTGGATCTGCAGGCCAGGCTCGGGGACGGCGGGGCCGTTGGATGGGCCGCGTGCTGTGGCGTCATATCTGCCGGCTGACCTTGCTGGGGGCGTTCGCCGCGCTGCTGGCCGTGATGTTCGTCGGCCAGACCCTGACCGCTCCGGCCTGGTTGCGGGACATGGTGTCCGAGCGGGTGACACAAGCGCTTGACGGCCACCGGATCGAGTTCGCTGAGATGCACTTCGTCATCCGCAAGGGCTGGCGGCCGCGGGTGGGCGTCAGCGACCTGCGCATCACCGATCCGGACGGGCTGGCGCTGCTGGACCTGTCCAGCGCCGAGGCCAGCCTGGCCATGCGCCCCTTGCTGCGCGGCCAGGTCAACCCGAAGAAGATCACCCTGACCGGTGCCCAGGCCGTGTTGCGGCGCGGGGCCGACGGGGCGGTGATGCTCGATTTCGGCGACAGCGGCCAGGTTGTCGAAGAGGCCGCGAGCCTGCCCGAACTGATCGAGCATTGGGAAGAGCGGCTGCTGACCGATCCGCTGACCGCCCTGACCGAGGTGGAGCTGACCCAGCTGACGTTGCGCTATGACGATGTGCGCTCGGGCCGCAGCTGGACGATCGACGACGGCCGGTTCCTGCTGGAGCGCCACGGCGACCGGCTGAACCTGTCAGCCGGGATCAACGTGCTGTCGGGGCGCAGCTATGCCGCCACGGTCGAGGCCAGCTATGCCTCGTCGATCCGCTCGCGCGCGGCGTCCTTCGGGTTCCAGATCACCGACATGGCGGCCGAGGATATCGCCTTGCAAAGTCCCGCTTTGGGCTGGCTGGAACCGCTGCGCGCACCGATTTCCGGGGCCTTGCGCGGGGGTATCGACGACAGCGGCGCGCTGCTCGATTTCAACGCCACCCTGTCGATCGGCGAGGGGGTCCTGCAACCGACCGAGGCCACCCGGCCGATCCCGTTCCGGGGCGCGCGCAGTTATTTCTCGTTCGATCCCGCCCGCGACCAGCTGACCTTTCACGAGCTGTCGGTCGACAGCGCCTGGGGCAGCGGGTCCGTCGAGGGCCGGGCCTGGCTGTCGGGGCTGGAGGACGGGCGGCTGGAGGCGCTGGTGGGCCAGTTCTCGGTCGGCGCGCTGGTGCTGAACCCGGCCGATGTCTACCCCGAACCCTTGAAGATCAGCGGGGCCCATGCCGATTTCCAGCTGAAACTGAACCCGTTCTCGCTGACCCTCGGCGAGGCGCTGATCCGCGACGGCGACAACCCGGTGCACCTGGATGGCAAGGTGCTGGCCACGCCCGAGGGCTGGCGTTACGCGATCAACGGCCGGATCGAGGAAATCGAGGCTGCCCGCCTTTTGGAAATCTGGCCCCAGGCCGCGCTGGTCAAGCCGCGCAAATGGGTCAATGAAAACGTGGAGGCCGGCCGGTTGCAGGACGTGGACTGGGCGGTGCGCGGCGCGCCCGAGCAGGCCGCCCCCGACATCTACGCGGATTTCGAATTCGAAGACGGGGCGCTGCGGTTTTCCAAGAACATGCCCCTGCTGACCGGAGCCAGTGGGCAGGCCTCGCTTGTGGATCACCGGCTGGTGGCCATTGCGACCTCGGGCCAGGTCGAGGGCGATGCGGGCGGGCCGGTCGACATCACGGGGACGTCCTTCATCGTGCCGGACCTGCGGGTCAAGCCCGGCACGCCGGCGATCCTGCGCATCACGGCACAGGCCAGCCCGACGGCGGTGCTGTCGCTACTGGACCGGCCGCCGCTGAGCGTCCTGTCCAAGGCCAACCTGCCGGTCAACCTGGCCGAGGGGCAGCTGGAGGTCGCGGGCACCCTGGCCCTGCCGATGCAGCCGACAGTAACGCTGGCCGACATGGAGTACCACGCGCGGGGCACGATCCGCGGCGTGTCCAGTTCCGTGCTGGTGCCCGATCATACGCTGGAAGGCGAGACGTTGCGTGTGTTCGCCGACACCGAGCACGTGGAAATCTCGGGGGTGGGGGCGATCAGCGGCGTTCCGGCCGAATTCACCTGGACACAGCCGCTGGGGGACCCAGGGGCGGGCAGCCAGGTCGCGGGCCGGGTGATGCTGTCGAAACGCGCCGCGCAGACCTTTCGGCTGGGCCTGCCCGACGACCTGGTCAGCGGCGAGGGCTGGGCCGATTTCACGCTGGACCTGAAGGGCGGCAGCGCGCCGCGCATTGCCTTGTCGTCCAACCTGGACGGGCTGGGCCTGTCGGTGCCCTCGCTGGGCTGGGCCCTGTCGCGCGGGGCCATCGGATCGCTGGAGGTCGCGGCCACGCTGGGCGCGGCCCCGCAGGTGGACCGGCTGAGTCTGCAGGGGGCGGGGCTGCGTGCCTCGGGTCAGGTGCGGACCAAGGCAGGGGGGCAGTTCGACCGGGTGGTGTTCGACAGCCTGCGCCTGGGTGGCTGGCTGAACGTGTCGGGCGCGCTGGTCGGGCGCGGGGCCGGGCGCACGCCGGCCATCACCGTCACTGGCGGCACGCTGGATCTGCCCGGCGCGACCTTTGGATCTGGCGGCAGCGGGGCGGGAGAACCGCCGCCGATCACCGCGCGGCTCGACCGGTTGCAGATCGCCGACGGGCTGGCCCTGACCGCGATGCAGGCCGACCTGACCACGGCCGGTGGCCTGTCTGGCACCTTCACCGGGCGGATGAACGGGGGGACGGCCCTTTCGGGCAAGGTGGTGCCGGAAGGGGGGCGCAGCGCTTTCCAGATCAATGCCTCGGACGCGGGGGGGATCTTTCGCGACGCGGGCATCCTGAAACAGGCCTACGGCGGCGCGCTGAACCTGATCCTGCGCCCGGCGGCAGGGGCCGGCAGCTATGACGGCACGCTGCGGGTGACCAATACCTCGGTGCGCGAAGGCTCGGGGGTGGGGGCGCTGTTGAACACCATCAGCCTCGTCGGGCTGATCGACGAGCTGTCGGGCAACGGGCTGAGCTTTGGCGAGGTCGATGCCCGGTTCCACCTGTCGCCCAGCCGGCTGACCCTGCTGTCGGCCTCGGCCATCGGGCCCTCGGTGGGGATCTCGCTGGACGGGATCTATGACATCGCCAGTGCCACCGTGGACATGCAGGGCGTGCTGTCGCCGCTTTATGCCATCAACATCATCGGCTCGGTGATGACCCGCAAGGGCGAGGGGCTGATCGGCATCAACTTCAACCTGCGCGGACCGGCGGCCGATCCCAAGATTTCGGTCAATCCGCTGTCGGCCCTGGCCCCGGGGTTCCTGCGTGAGCTGTTCCGCAAGCCCGCGCCGACGGTGCAGAAGAACCGCACCGATCCGGCGGTTGATGCCGTGCCCAGCCCCGGTGCGGCGGCGCCCCTGTCGGGTGTGCAGAACCGGCCGAAAGCGATGCCGGGCGAAGACCGCTAGGCGGGGCCTTGCGAAAGCGCCAGAGGACGTGTGCGTTGGGGATTGCAATCGGTTCGGCTGGCGCGGTAGGGGCGCGGCCATGAAACTGAGCGACTTCGATTTCGACCTGCCCGAAGACCTGATCGCCACGCGGCCCGCCAAGCCGCGGTCGTCGGCGCGCCTGCTGGTGGCCGAGGGCGGGACGGAGGGTCAGCGGATCTCGGATGCGCATGTCTACGATCTGCCGGGGCTGTTGCGGCCGGGGGACCGGCTGGTGCTGAACGACACCCGCGTGATCCCGGCCCGGCTGTCGGGCCTGCGCCGGCGTGACGGGGCACAGGGCATGACCGAGGCCCGGATCGAGGCGACCCTGCTGGGTCCGCGGGCCGATGGCACCTGGGGTGCGTTGATCAAGCCGCTGAAGAAGATCAGGGTGGGCGAGGACATCCACTTTGCCGCCGGGCTGTCGGCGCGGCTGGAGCGCGTGGCCGACGGTCAGGGACACCTGCGATTCAACCTGGACGGGGACCCGTTCGACGCCGCCCTTGCCGAGGCCGGATCCATGCCCCTGCCGCCCTACATTGCGGCCAAGCGGCCCGCCGATGCCCAGGACCGCGAAGACTACCAGACCGTCTGGGCCGAACATACCGGGGCGGTGGCCGCGCCCACGGCATCGCTGCATTTCGACCAGCCGCTGCTGGATGCGCTGGCCGAGCGGGGCGTGGACTTTACCCGGGTGACGCTGCACGTGGGCGCCGGGACCTTCCTGCCGGTCAAGGTCGACGACATCGCCGATCACAAGATGCATGCCGAATGGGGCCGGGTCAGTGCCGAGGCCGCCGCCGAGATCGCCGCGACCAAGGTCTCTGGCGGCCGGGTCATCCCCGTGGGCACCACCGCCCTGCGCCTGATCGAAACCGCCGCCGCGGAGACCGGGCAGATCGCGCCCTGGACCGGCGACACCGACATCTTCATCCGGCCCGGGTTCCGCTTTCACGTGGCCGACGGTCTGATCACCAATTTCCACCTGCCGAAATCGACCCTGATGATGCTGGTATCGGCCCTGATGGGCACGGACGAGATCCGGGCGGTCTATGCCCATGCGCTGGCCGCCAGGTACCGGTTCTTTTCCTACGGAGACGCCTCGCTGTTGCTTCCGGCCCAGTGAGTTTCCGTGAATTTCCGCGAATTGCCTATTAATGCGTCAAATACGACTTAACCCCTGTCGCATACAAAACCGACGTAATGGTCCCGAATCGCCGAGACGGGGATTCAAGAAACGAATGACAGAAAGGGACCGGCCATGATCCAGGTCTTGTCCAGCGCCTGGCCGTTGATGCTTGGCATGATGCTTCTGATGCTCGGCAACGGCATCCAGTCGACCTTGCTGGGTGTGCGCGGCGGCATCGAGGGGTTCACCACGCTGGAGATGTCCTTCGTCATGTCGGGCTATTTCCTGGGCTTCCTGGGGGGCTCGCGACTGGCCCCGGAAATGATCCGCCGGGTCGGCCACGTACGGGTCTTCGCGGCGCTGGCCTCGCTGATTTCGGCCGTCATGGTGCTTTATCCCTATCCGATCTTCACCAACCCGATCTCGTGGACGATCGGGCGCTGCATCGTGGGGTTCTGCTTTTCGGGCGTCTACGTCACCGCCGAAAGCTGGCTGAACAACCAGTCGACCAATGAGAACCGGGGCCAGGCGCTGTCGCTTTACATGATCGTCCAGACCCTGGGCATCGTCAGCGCCCAGGGCGCGCTGCTGCTGGGTGATCCGGCGGGGTTCGAGGTCTTCATCATCGCCTCGGTCCTGGTGTCGATTTCCTTCGCGCCGATCCTTCTGTCGGTCACGCCGACCCCGGCCTACCAGACCTCCAAGCCCATGACATTGCGGCGCCTTTTCGAATGCTCGCCCCTGGGCTGCGTGGGGATCTTCCTGCTGGGCGGGGTCTATTCGGGCCTCTTCGGCATGAGCGCGGTCTACGGCGCGGGGATCGGGCTGACCCTGGCCCAGATCTCGACCTTCGTGGCCACGTTCTACATCGGGGCCATGTTCCTGCAATATCCGATCGGCTGGCTGTCGGACCGCATGGACCGGCGCGTGCTGATCCTGGTCACCGGGCTGATCGGCGGCGGGGCGGCGATCATCGGGCTGTGGGGCGACGATGCCTATGCGATCCTGCTGGGCGCGGCTTTCCTGGTGGGGGGCATGACCAACCCGCTGTATTCGCTGCTGCTGGCCCATACCAACGACCATATCGAGTACGAGGACATGCCGGCCGCCTCCGGCGGGCTGATCTTCATCAACGGCTGCGGCGCGATTGCCGGGCCGCTGGTGACCGGCTGGCTGATGGGCCCGCGCATCTTCGGGCCCGACGGGTTCTTCCTGTTCCTCGCCACCCTGCTGATGGCCGTGGCGGTCTATGCGGCCTACCGGTCGACCAAGCGGCCCTCGATCGCGGTCGAGGACACCGGCGCCTATGCCGCCGTCGCTCCGACCCTGACATCGGTGGCCATGGAAGTCGCACAGGAAATGGTCATCGAGGCCGAGCAGGACGACAGCGACACCGAAGCGGCGGCATGAGCCCGCCGACTTTGGTGGGGTCATGTGTCACGGCGGTTGCAAAACGTGACTGTTCGGCGATGCTGAAGGGTAGTTAACCTAAGTTACGAACCGATAACGCGGATACGGAGGAACGTCGCGATGGTGGGTGCGGAAGACGTCCTGGCCTTCTGGCTGGACGAGGTCGGAGAGCAGGGCTGGTACAAGCAGGACGAGGCGCTGGACGCCGAGATCCGCAAGCGCTTCGAAGGCGCATGGACCGCGGTGACCGAAGGGTCGTATTCGCTCTGGCTGACCTATCCCAGCGGGGCGCTGGCTTATATCATCCTGACCGATCAGCTCCCGCGCAACATGTTCCGCGGGGACAGCAAGGCCTTCGCCACCGACGCGCTGTCGCTGGCGGTGTCCAAGGTGGCCATTTCCAAAGGCTGGGACCTGAAGATCGACGAACCGGCGCGGCAGTTCTTCTACCTGCCGATGATGCATTCCGAGAGCCTGTGCGACCAGGAACGCTGTGTGCGCCTGATGGCCGAACGGATGCCCGAAACCGGCGGGCCGAGCCTTTTGCACGCCCGGGCCCACCGCGAGATCATTCGCCAGTTCGGCCGGTTCCCCTATCGCAACGATGCGCTGGCGCGGGCGACCACCGCGACCGAGGCCAGCTATGTCGACGCCGGCGGCTACGGCCAGACCGTGCGCGAGTTGCAGGCCGCCAGCTAAGGCTGGCTGATCACTCCGCCGGGGCGTCGGGCTCTGGCGGAGAAACGCCGTCGGCCATCTCGGCCGCCACCGCCTGGCGCATGGTGTCCAGACCCATCTGGATCAGCTCCAATACCTGGGCACGGGGATCGCCGTCGATGCTTTCGGGCAGGGTGCCGAAGGCCGCCACCTGGGCCTCGATTACGTCGAATTTTTCCTGGATCACGTCGAGCCGCTCGCGCACCGCCTCGGCGGCGGCCTCGGCCTGGTCATTGGCCCCGGTGGCCATCGTGTCCAGGTCCTGGCGCAGCCCGGCGACCTCGTCGCGCAGGCCCGCCAGTTCGATCGTCACCGGTTGAACCTGGGCCGCGGCCTCGGCCGCCATGTGCGAGGCCTGGTCGACGACCCGTTCGGCGCTGCGGCTGACCTGCAGGGCCAGCACCAGACACAAGGCGATCAGGATCAGCGTGGCATTGATCAGCGCAAGCACAAGATCCTTGAGAACTTTACCCATCGGCATTCCTCCGGCACAGTCGGGGCCAGCATCCGCCCGCGGCGGCGGCGGGTCAAGACGGCTAAGTTGCAAATGTCGCGGGCAGTGCCATTGATGGCCTGCGGAAAATAGTTTAATGCTAAACTAATTTCCGAGGCGCCGGGTCAGGAGGACAGGACATGGCCGCGAAATCCTATGACGTCATCGTAATCGGGGCGGGTCCGGGCGGCTATGTCGCGGCGATCCGGGCCGCGCAGCTGGGGCTGAAGACGGTGGTGGTCGAACGCGAGCACATGGGCGGGATCTGCCTGAACTGGGGCTGCATCCCGACCAAGGCCCTGCTGCGCTCGGCCGAAGTCTTTCACCTGATGGAGCGGGCCAAGGACTTTGGCCTGTCGGCCGACAAGATCGGCTATGACATCGACGCGGTGGTCAAACGCTCGCGCGGGGTGGCCAAGCAGCTGTCCGGCGGCGTGGCCCACCTGATCAAGAAGAACAAGGTCGACGCCATCATGGGCGCGGCCTCGCTGGCCGGCAAAGGCAAGGTGACGGTCAAGACCGACAAGGGCACCGAAGAGCTGACGGCCAAGAACATCGTGCTGGCCACCGGAGCGCGGGCGCGCGAGCTGCCCGGGCTGGAGGCCGACGGCGACCTGGTCTGGACCTACAAGCACGCGCTGCAGCCGCCGCGCATGCCCAAGAAGCTGCTGGTCATCGGATCGGGGGCCATCGGCATCGAATTCGCGAGCTTTTACAACACGCTGGGCGCCGACACGACGGTGGTCGAGGTGATGGACCGGGTGCTGCCGGTGGAAGACGCCGAGATCTCGACCTTCGCCAAGAAGCAATTCGTCAAGCAGGGCATGAAGATCATGGAAAAGGCCATGGTCAAGAAGCTCGACCGGGCCAAGGGCAAGGTGACGGCGCATATCGAAACCGGGGGCAAGGTCGAAACCCAGGACTTCGACACGGTGATTTCCGCCGTGGGCATCGTCGGCAATGTCGAGGGGCTGGGCCTGGAAGAGGCCGGGGTCAAGGTCGACCGCACCCACGTGGTGACGGATGAATATTGCCGCACCGGGGTCGAGGGCCTGTGGGCCATCGGCGACATCGCCGGCGCGCCCTGGCTGGCGCACAAGGCGTCCCATGAAGGCGTCATGGTGGCCGAGATGATCGCGGGCGGCCATCCCCATCCGGTCAAGCCGGAAAGCATCGCGGGCTGCACCTATTGCCATCCGCAGGTGGCCTCGGTCGGGTTCACCGAGGCGAAGGCGAAAGAGCTGGGCTACGACGTCAAGGTCGGCCGCTTCCCGTTCATCGGCAACGGCAAGGCGATTGCCCTGGGCGAGCCCGAAGGCATGGTCAAAACCGTTTTCGATGCGAAAACGGGCGAGCTTCTGGGGGCGCACATGGTCGGGGCCGAAGTGACCGAGCTGATCCAGGGCTACGTGGTCGGCCGCCAGCTGGAGACCACCGAGGAAGACCTGATGCACACGGTCTTCCCGCATCCGACCCTGTCGGAGATGATGCACGAAAGCGTGCTGGACGCCTACGGGCGGGCCATCCACTTCTGATCCGTGTGGCCCCGCACCCGGGTTTGGGGGCGGGGGCCAACGGGGGCTAGAGGTCGTAGGGCGTGCCGTCGATGATCAGACGGGACGCCCGCATCCGCCAGGCGGTGTCCTGGGCCTGGTGACCCTGGACCGTCAGCACCATGCCGGGATGCAGAGCCAGCCCGATGGGCTGGTCGTTTGCATTGGCGGGCGGGGCGGGAAAATCGACCGTCCATTCCTCGCCACCGGCATTGATGATCAGCACATGCGCGTCGCCCCGGGTTTCGGCCCGGTCGAGAAAGCCGGTGATTTCCGTCAGGCCGTTGTCGAGCCGTTTGCTGCCGTTGCCGTCGCTGGCCATGGCGGGCAGGGTCAGGGCGGGCAGGGTCGCCAGGGTGCCGAGGGTGAGGGCGAGCAGCTGTCGTCTGTTGGGCATGGGGGGCTCCGTTTGGCTGTCTGGAGACAGGATAGCCGGTGGGCGGGCGAAGGACAGGGGGTGTGGCTGTGGGTCGCGGTGTTTGGCCGATCTGCTGGTGTCGCTCGGGAAATCGCGCGGGGCGCGCGATGCCTCCGGCGGGGGGATTTTTGAAGAGAAAGAAGAGCGGGGGCGGTGTTCGGACAGGGTAGACGGGGCGTGCGGGATGGGATTTTCTGCGGGCATGGTCAGTCTCAATCGCGTTGTCATGCAGAAGTCGAGCCGGGCGCTCATAAAGGGGCTGGGACCCGGGGACCTGGACGTGGCCGAGGTGTCGGGCAAGTGGGGGCAGGGCTTTGCCTTTAGGTCCTACCGGCAGTTCCTGTATCCGGCCTGGGACATCTGTGCCGGGCCTTACGAAGAGGACGGGCGGGTTCTGAAGTTCGATCTGGTGCTGGCCAACCAGGTCTGGGAGCACCTGGACCGGCCCTATGCGGCGACGCGGAACGTGCGCAAGATGCTGCGCAAGGGCGGGCATTTCTGGGTGGCGGTGCCGTTCTTCGTGCCGTTCCATGCAGCCCCCATGGACAATTCGCGCTGGTCGGCGCGGGGGCTGAAGAACCTGCTGATCGAGGCGGGCTTTGCCGAGGAGGCCATCCAGGCCGATCAATGGGGCAACCTGGGGGCGGCGCGGCGGAACCTGGACGGGGGGGCGTGGCCTCCGGCCTATGACCCGGAGCGCGATTCGCTGGAAAACGATCCCGAGATGCCGATCTGTGCCTGGGCCCTGGCGCAAAAGACCTGAGCGGGGGGCTGGCGCGGGCGCGGGCGCGCCCTATATCGGCCAAGGCCCGCCGGGCTGATGCGGCCGGGGGCAGGCGATTGCGCCGGGGCCGAAGTTTACCTTTTGTTCTCAGTTTCCGCTTGGCCCCGGCCCGGCGATCGCCTACCGTTGCGCCATTGAGGGACCTGCCATGCCTGACCAGAAATTCATCGAAGTCCGCGGTGCGCGCGAGCATAACCTGAAGTCCGTGGACGTGGACATCCCGCGCGACGAGCTTGTCGTGATCACCGGACTGTCCGGGTCGGGCAAGTCGTCCCTGGCCTTCGACACGATCTATGCCGAGGGCCAGCGCCGCTATGTCGAATCGCTGTCGGCCTATGCGCGCCAGTTCCTCGACATGATGGAAAAGCCGGACGTGGATCATATCTCGGGGCTGTCCCCCGCGATTTCGATCGAACAGAAGACCACCTCGAAGAACCCGCGCTCGACCGTTGGCACGGTGACCGAGATCTACGACTACCTGCGGCTGCTGTTCGCCCGGGCGGGCACGCCCTATTCGCCGGCCACCGGCCTGCCGATCGAGGCGCAGCAGGTCCAGGACATGGTCGACCGGATCATGGGGCTGGAGGACGGCACGCGGGCCTTCCTGCTGGCGCCCATCGTGCGCGACCGCAAGGGCGAATACCGCAAGGAAATGCTGGAGCTGCGCAAGCAGGGCTTTCAGCGGGTCAAGGTGGACGGCCAGTTCCACGAGCTGGACGAGCCGCCCACGCTGGACAAGAAGTTCCGCCATGACATCGACGTGGTGGTCGACCGGATCGTCGTGCGCGAGGGCATGGAACAGCGCCTGGCCGACAGCCTGCGCACCGCGCTGGACCTGGCCGATGGCATCGCCATCCTGGAAACCGCCCCGCGCGCGGGCGAGGGCGAGGGCGAGGGCGAGGACGCTCCAGAGCCCGAGCGCCTGACCTTCAGCGAGAATTTCGCCTGTCCCGTCAGTGGCTTCACCATTCCCGAGATCGAACCGCGGCTGTTTTCCTTCAACGCGCCCTTCGGGGCCTGCCCGGATTGCGACGGCCTGGGGGTCGAGCTGTTCTTCGACGAACGGCTGGTGGTGCCGGATGCGACGCTCAAGATTGCCGACGGCGCCCTGGCGCCCTGGCGCAAGGGCAAGTCGCCCTATTTCCTGCAGACGATCGAGGCCATCGCCAAGCATTACGAGTTCAACAAGAACGAGCGCTGGAAGGATCTGCCCAAGCATGTCCAGCAGGTGTTCCTTTATGGCTCGGGCGACGAGGAAATTCCCTTCCGCTATGACGAGGGCGGGCGCGTCTACCAGGTGGAACGGGCCTTTGAAGGCGTCATCCCCAACATGGAACGGCGCTACCGCGAGACCGACAGCAACTGGATCCGCGAGGAATTCGAGCGCTACCAGAACAACCGGCCCTGCGGCACCTGCGGCGGCTACCGCCTGCGCGAGGAAGCGCTGGCCGTGAAGATCGCTGGCCTGCACGTGGGCCAGGTCGTGCAGATGTCGATCAAGGAGGCCTTTGACTGGACGCTGTCCGTGCCCGACAGCCTGTCGGCCCAGAAGAACGAAATCGCCCGGGCCATCCTGAAGGAAATCCGCGAACGGCTGGGGTTCCTGAACAATGTCGGCCTGGAATACCTGACCCTGTCGCGCAATGCGGGCACGTTGTCGGGGGGCGAAAGCCAGCGGATCCGGCTGGCCAGCCAGATCGGCTCGGGCCTGACGGGGGTGCTTTATGTGCTGGACGAGCCCTCGATCGGGCTGCACCAGCGCGACAACGACCGGCTGTTGCAGACGCTCAAGAACCTGCGCGACCAGGGCAATACGGTCATCGTCGTCGAACATGACGAAGAGGCCATCCGCGAGGCCGATTACGTCTTTGACATCGGGCCCGGGGCCGGGGTGCATGGCGGCCAGGTGGTCAGCCACGGCACGCCTGCGGAAATCACGGCCGATCCGAATTCTGTTACGGGGCAATACCTTGCGGGTACGCGCGAGATTGCCGTGCCGCCCGAGCGGCGCAAGGGCAAGAAGGGCAAGAAGAAGCTGACGGTGGTCAAGGCCACGGGCAACAACCTGCAGAACGTGACCGTCGATTTCCCGCTGGGCAAGTTCGTCTGCGTGACGGGCGTGTCGGGCGGGGGCAAGTCGACCCTGACCATCGAGACCCTGTTCAAGACGGCGTCGATGCGGCTGAACGGGGCGCGCCAGACGCCGGCGCCCTGCGAGACGATCAAGGGGCTGGAGCACCTGGACAAGGTCATCGACATCGACCAGCGGCCCATCGGGCGGACGCCCCGGTCGAACCCGGCGACCTATACGGGGGCCTTCACGCCGATCCGCGACTGGTTTGCCGGGCTGCCCGAGGCCAAGACGCGGGGCTACAAGCCGGGGCGGTTTTCCTTCAACGTCAAGGGCGGTCGGTGCGAGGCCTGCCAGGGCGACGGGGTCATCAAGATCGAGATGCACTTCCTGCCGGATGTTTACGTCACCTGTGAAACCTGCCAGGGCCAGCGCTATAATCGCGAGACGCTTGAGGTCACGTTCAAGGGCAAGTCCATCGCCGATGTGCTTGATATGACGGTGGAAGATGCCCAGGGGTTCTTCCAGGCGGTGCCCTCGATCCGGGACAAGATGGATGCGCTGATGCGCGTGGGGCTGGGCTATATCAAGGTGGGTCAGCAGGCCACGACCCTGTCGGGGGGCGAGGCGCAGCGGGTGAAGCTGGCCAAGGAACTGTCGAAGCGGTCCACGGGCCGGACGCTCTATATCCTGGACGAGCCGACGACCGGCCTGCATTTCGATGATGTGCGCAAGCTGCTGGAAGTGCTGCATGAGCTGGTCGACCAGGGCAACACGGTGGTGGTGATCGAGCACAACCTCGACGTCATCAAGACGGCCGACTGGCTGATCGACATCGGGCCCGAAGGCGGGGACGGCGGCGGGACGGTGGTGGCCACGGGCACGCCCGAGGACGTGGCGGAGGTCGAGGCGAGCCACACCGGCCGTTACCTCAAGCCGATGCTGAAGCCCGGGCGCGTGGCCGCCGAGTAAGGGCTGCGGGCTCCCGCCCAGGGCCGCCGCATCGCAGATGCAACGGCCCCGGTTGGGCCGGGCGCGCTGCGCGCGCGGGTGCGCCATATTGGGGCCGGATTCGGGGATTACCCAGCGGGGGCAATCGCGTCCGTGGAAGGGAGCCCCGTCATGCGCCGTATCGCCTCTGTGTCCTTGATCGCCCTGGGTCTGTCGGCCCCGGCTCCGGTAAACGCGGGTCAACCGCTGCACGAATCCATGGTGGAATGTGCGGTATTGTTCGAGCTGTTGTTGGGCGAACAGAGCTTCATTCCGGGTCAGAACGAGATGATCGACCTGTTCGTGGCCGGGGCGAAAGAGATGCGGCGGGAGGCGGAGGAGCGCAGCTCGGCCCGGTATGTGCGCAAGACGAGCGCGCAGAAGGTCGAGACCTGGCATCTGCGGTGGGACGCGGGGAACTGGGACCAGCCCGCCAACAGGGGCGAGCTGGGGGAATGGGTGGAGTATTGCTTCAGCCTGGCGGATCACCTGGAGCTGAAACAGCCCTGAGGGTCAGTTCAGGATGTCGGCCACGGCTCCGACGAGGTTCAGGACTTCTTGGGTGTCCTTGTTGATCCGGTAGACGTAGTTGCCAGCGGTCACGTAGTAGCCATTGTTCAGCCCGTAATTGCCGGGGTTCTGGATGTAGACGTAATTGTTGATGTGCTGGCCGGGATTGTACTTCTTGGCCTGGCCGGGCGGGATGCAGGGCGGGTTCTTCTTGGCCAGCCCCGGAGGACACCCGGCGGCCTGTTGCTGCACGGGCTGCGTGGCCGGAGCGTTGTGTCCCTGTTTGCCATTCCCGTTTCCGTGGCCATTGCCGTTGTTCTTGGCGAGCGCGGCTCCGGCGCTGAGGGACATCGAGCCTGCGAGAAGGGCGATCAGAAGCGGTTTCATGTCGGGTCTCCGGGTTTGGCGCGGCGTGCCGCGCGGTGTTATCAGGTTAACACGGGGCGGCGGGATGTGTTCCGTCGTGCGACGCGACGTCCGGGGCGCCCGGCGGAGCTGTGCCGACAGTGGGTATTTTCAAAGAGAAAGAAGCAGCAGGGGGGGTGGTGTACAAAACGGACAGTTCTTGCGGAGGCGGTCGGTCTGGTTTGTACAAAACGGTCGGAACGGGCTGTGGGGCGCGCGCCGCGTTGTGGGGCCGAAGCAGGGTGAGGCCGCTTCGGCTGGGAGGTGGTCAGGCGGTGGTTTGCCCTTGTCTGCGCGACATGTGAGGGGCCGCCTGGGGTCGGGTCAGCCGTGCTTGGGTTGCGGCTTGGGCGCCTGGGCTGGGCTGTCCGGTTGGGGCGCCTTGGGTTCGGCGTGTTTGGGTTGGGCCTGGGGCGGGCAGGCCTTGGTGCCGGGTTGTCCGGCCCCGCATTGAGCCTGGGGCATGTCCTTGGCCGGTTGAGCGGCTTCGGGGGCGGGTGACGGCTTGGGGGATTGGGCCATGGTGGCGGTGGCGGACAGGGTGGTTGCCGCGATCAACAGGGCGGTTGCGAGGGTTTTCATGATCTTCTCCTTCGACGCATTTCGGAGCCAGCTCAATGTGTTGGCTGCCGTTCTTCAGGGCGTCTGATGGATAAGAAACGCACGGATCGGAAATTGGTGCCGTGCGGAGGGAGAAAAATTTGCAGACTCTGCAATTATTTTGGGGTTTGGACCAGTCGGGTTGGTCGGGACCGGGCCTGGGGCTTGAAAATAGTGTTTGACTTCATTGGGATGCGCCAAGGCCGCAGTTGCGCCCCTGGCATTGGCCGGCTTAGCTGCGGCCGCGGGATTCGAACCGGGGCAGCATGGCGCTGAAATCCTTGCCGGTGCCGCCTTCGTCCTCGACGAATTGCGTGTAAAGCGCCTGGGCCAGTTCTCCCATCGGGGTGTCGGCGTCGGCAGAGACGGCGGCCTGCTGGCTGAGGCGCAGGTCCTTGAGCATGAGATCGGCTGCAAAACCAGGGGTATAGCCGTTGTCGGCGGGCGACGACGGTCCGACGCCGGGGGCTGGGCAATAGGCGTTCATCGACCAGGAATAGCCCGACGAGGTGGACACCACGTCGAACATCTTCTGGCGGTCGAGACCCAGCTTGTCGGCAAGGGCGAAAGCTTCGCAGGTGGCGATCATGGTCACGCCGAGGATCATGTTGTTGCAGATCTTGGCGGCCTGTCCGGCCCCCGAGGCGCCGCAATGCACGGCCTTCTGGCCCATGATGTCAAACAGCGGTTCGGCCTTGGCGAAGGCCGCGTCGGAGCCGCCGGCCATGAACGTGAGAGTGCCTCCGGCGGCGCCTCCGATGCCGCCCGAGACGGGGGCGTCCACGGCCATAAGTCCTGCGTTTTCAGCCTGTTGGGCGACGGCGCGGGCGCTGTCGACGTCGACGGTCGAGCAATCGACGAAGGCGGCCCCGGGGGACATGGCGGGGATGATCTGGTCGGCCACGGCGCGCAGGATGGTGCCGTTGGGCAGCATGGTGATGACCACGTCGGCGCCGGTTGCGGCCTCGGCCGCGGTGGAGGCGGTAGCCGCGCCCTCGACGGTGACGCCGGCGGTGTCAAAGCCGGTGACCTCGTGCCCGGCCTTAACCAGGTTGGCGGCCATCGGCCCGCCCATGTTGCCCAAGCCGATGAATGCGATTTTCATGGGGTATCTTCCTTGTCGTCGAATGTCAGTTCCGAGGCGCCCAGGGGGGCCAGGATGGCCTCGACCCGGGTCGGATCGAGCGTTGTCAGCTTGTCGGCCCAGGAGGGGTTGCGGTCCTTGTCGATGATCTGGGCGCGGACGCCTTCAAGGAAATCCGCGTCTTGCATCGCCCGCCAGGTGTAGCGGTATTCCTGGACCAGGGCCTCGCGCACGGATGGATTTGGGCCGAGGCGGTCCAGGATGCCGAGCGTGGCGGCCATGGCGATGGGCGAATTGCGGCGGACGGCCTTGAGCGCGCTTTCGGCCAGGGGCCCGTCCTCGGCGGCCAGCGTGGCGGCGATGGTGGGCAGGTCGGGGGCGGCAAAGAGCCGGTCGATGTCGTCTGCCTGGTCGGCCATCTCCGAGGCAGGCGGAGTTTCCTGTGGAATGACAGAGGGATCGCCGGTGTCTTCCAGGAGGGCGACCAGGTCTGGCCAGGCGGCTTCGGGCAGGTAGCGGTCGGCAAAGCCTGCGTGGATGGCATCGCCCGGGCCCATGCGGGCGGCGGTCAGGGCGAGGTAGGCGCCAAGCCGGCCCGGCGCGTTGGCCAGCAGGGCCGTGCCGCCCACGTCGGGCACCAGGCCGATGCCGCATTCGGGCATGGCCATGCGGCTGGTGTCTCCGACGATGCGCAGGCCTCCGTGGCAGCCGATGCCGACGCCGCCACCCATGGTGAAGCCCTGCATCAGTGAGACCACGGGCTTGGGGTAATCGGCCAGGCGAGCGTTCATGCGGTATTCGTCGCGCCAGAATTTGCGCCCGAACTCATAGTCTTGCGCCTTGCCGCTGTGGTAGAGGCTGGCGATGTCGCCGCCGGCGCAAAAAGCCTTTTCTCCCTCGGCGTCGATCACCACGATGGCCACTTGGGGGTCGTCGGCCCAGGCGATCAGGGCGGCGTCGACGGCCATGCACATGTCGTAGCTGAGCGCGTTTAGGGCCTGGGGCCGGGTCAGGGTGATGCGGCCGGCGCGGCTTGCGATCCGGATGGTCACGTCGCTCATGTCAGCTCTCCGCCAGAAGGGTTCGGGCCACGATCAGGCGCATGATTTCATTGGTTCCTTCGAGGATCTGGTGGACACGCAGATCCCGGACGATCTTTTCGATGCCGTAATCGGCCAGGTAGCCGTAGCCGCCGTGCAGTTGCAGGCATTGGTCGGCGATGCGCGAGCCGGCCTCGGTGACGAACTTCTTGGCCATGGCGCAGAACTTGGTGGCATCGGGCGCGCCCTGGTCGAGTTTCCAGGCCGCCTGGCGGAGGAAGGTGCGGGCGGCCTGCAGCTCGATTTCCATGTCGGCCAGGCGGAACTGAAGGGCCTGGAACTGGTCGATGCTTTGGCCAAAGGCCTTGCGGTCTGCCATGTAGGCGAGGGTCTGGGTCAGGGCGGCCTGGGCGGCCCCCAGGGAACAGGCCGAGATGTTCAGCCGTCCGCCATCCAGGCCGACCATGGCATAGCGAAAGCCCTGGCCTTCCTCGCCGATGAGATTGTCGGCCGGGATGGTGCAGCCGTCGAACTGGACCTGGGCCGTGGGCTGGCTTTTCCAGCCCATCTTGTCCTCGAGCCCGCCGAAGGACAGGCCGGGGGTGCCGTCTTCGACGTAGACGGTCGAAATCCCCTTCGGGCCGGGGTCTCCGGTCCGGACCATGCAGACGTAGGCGTCGGAATAGCCGCCGCCCGAGATGAAGGCCTTGGTGCCGGTCAGGGTGTAGCCGTCGTTGGTGCGCTCCGCCCGGGTTCTGAGCGCCGCGGCGTCCGAGCCCGATCCAGGTTCGGTGAGGCAATAGGACAGGACGGTGTCCATGGAGATCGCGCCGGGCAGGACGCGGTCCTTGAAGGCGTCGGAGCCGAAACTGTCGATCATCTTGGCGCACATGTTGTGGATCGACAGGAAGGCGGCAACCGATGGGCAGGCCATCGAGAGGGCCTCGAAGACCAAGGTGGCGTCCAGCCGGCCAAGGCCGGTGCCGCCGCTGTCTTCGCTGACGTAGATCCCGCCAAGGCCCAGGGCGCCGAGTTGGGGCCAAAGGTCTTTCGGGATGGTGCCGCTGGCTTCCCAGTCCCGGGCATGCGGTGCGATGTTTTCCTGGCCGAAACTGTGGGCCATGCCGAAAATGGCCTGCTGTTCCTCGCTCAGTGCAAAATCCATGTCACGCTCCCCTCGTGGCCTGGTTTATTGAACACTTGTTTACTACGTACCTTTGCAATCCTCAGGGGGCAAGCGGCAGCGCCGCAAATTCGTTTTGCAGAAATGTTGTGATGACGGGGTCGAGAAAATTCTGCGAATTTTCTTTGGCGTCGGAGAGAGGGCCGAAGTGCGGCGCTGCGAGGTTTGTGGGCCGTGACAGAGTCGTGACCGCCGCCGGGTCGGAAATTCGAGCGTGGCGCGGTTGCGCCGGTGGTCCGGGACGCCTAATGCGATGCGGGCGCAGTGAGAGAGGCAAGGACCATGGCCAGACGCAAATTCCCGCAGATGAACGCGATGCTGGACGAGCTGGACGTGGTGCTGGTGGACAAGCACGAGATCCGGGCCGAACGGGCACGGCTGGAGGCGTTCGAGGCGCGGGGCGGATTGGAGGGGCCGGCCTATGCCTTGTCGCCGGGTATGGCGGAATTTGACATCGCGCCCCTGGTAGCGGGCTATCAGGCCCATGCTGCCGATCTGGAGCGTTTGAAGACGTCCAGTACAACGGGCTATGCGCCGGGTAACGGATATTACGACACGCCGGATGCCGAGGCGTTGTACCTGATGATCCGGCGGTTTGCGCCGTCGCGGGTGATCGAGGTGGGGTGCGGGAACTCGACGCGTGTGACCCGCCAGGCTCTGCTGGACGGGGGACATCCCGGTGTGATCACGGCCATTGACCCGTGGCCCAGGGCGGATATCGCGGGCGTTGTCGACCGGTTCGAGCAGGCCCCGGTGGAGGCGGTGGATCCGGCCGTTTTCGGGGAATTGCAGGCGGATGACGTGCTGTTCATCGATTCCAGTCACGTCCTGCGGATGTCAAACGACGTGGCGCATCTGTTCTGCCGCATCATTCCGGCTCTGCCGTCCGGCGTGGTGATCCATGTGCATGATGTCTTTCTGCCATACGAATATCCCAAGCGGTTTTTCTACGACTGCCCGGGGTGGGGGGAACAGTACATGCTGCACGCGCTTTTGCAGGGCGGCGGATACGAGCTGTTATGGCCGGGATATTTCCTTCAACAAGAACGGCCGGATGCCGTGGAGGCCTTGCCGTTCCTGGCCGAGGGGCGGGCGCAGAGCTTCTGGATGCGGAAAAAATAAGGGCGCACCGGTGACCGGTGCGCCGAGATTTTTCCCGAAAAATCTGGTCGATTTTCTTCGTCGAAGAAAATCTTGGCCGGGGTGCTCTTACACCAATCGCACCTTGGTACCGACCTGCACCAGGGGGTAAAGCTGTTCCACATGCTGGTTGTAGAGGCCGATGCAACCCGACGAGCTTTGCCGGCCGATCTTGCGCGTGTCGTGGGTGCCGTGAACCAGGTAGGCCGGCCAGCCGAGGTACATGGCGCGGGTGCCCAGCGGGTTGCCCGGTTCGCCGCCTTCCATGCGCACGGGCAAGGTCGGATCGCGTTCGCGCATGGAGGCGGTCGGCGTCCAGCTGGGAAACTCGGTCTTGCGCACGATCTCGGTGTAGCCGCGCTTGGTCAGTTCTTCGCTCAGCGGCACCGACGACGGGTACAGCCGGTAGGTCGTGCCGTCGCCGCCCCAGTAGTGGACGGCCCGGCTGGTGATGTCGGCCAGAAGGCATCCGACCCCGAGCTCATCGAAGTGATCCTGCCAGTTCTGCGTGCTGAAGGACGAGATGTTGCGCTGCACCGGCACCTGGTCCCGGATGGCGGGTTCATCCGTGGGGAAGGCATCTGTCGATTGCGCCCGTGCCAGGGCGGGGGCCGACAATGCGGCGGCTCCAGTCAGGATAAGGGTGCGGCGGGAAAGTGCTTTATCGGACATGTCGCTCGATCCTCTTTGAACATACACATGAGGTCTTTCGCATATATTTACGCCCATCCACCCCGTCGGGCCAGCACGCAGACGGCAAAAACCCGTCGCTTCACGGAATTTTCACCATTCGCGCGCCCAACCAGGGGCCATCGTGACGAAAATCAGCCGGTCAGACCTTGTCGGCGTGATGCAGCAGATCCCGGAAGCTGGTCTCTGGCTGGCCGAGCAGGGCCAGCGCATCTGCCTCGGTGTCCTGGATCCTGGGCACGACGCCCTCGAAGGGCTCCCATGACATCAGGATCGTTTTCGACATGGCAAGCCCCAGGTCGCTGGGCGCATGGTAGACGATCAGCGTTTCCGCCCCGTCCCTGGCGAATACATCCAGCTTGCGGGCCTGCACTGCGAAGAGCTTCGCAAAGTCGCGTTCAAAATCGGTGACACCGGCGAGGTCGATCAATTGTTTCTGGCCGGGTCGGCAATCGGGGTGCTGCAGGTAGGCGCCGAACGCGGCCATGGTTTCATCGAGAGACAGAAAGCCTTCGTAGCGGACATAGACAAGCCCGCGATGCGGCAGAATTTGGAACGTGACGGGCATGTGCGTTGGGTCGGCAAAACAGGTTGGGGACCGGCCATCTGGCCGATCCCCTTGAAAGAACACGACTTGATCGCAGGATCAATCGTGTCGCGGCGACATTTGGACCTGCTTCAGTCCATGGCCTTGAAGTTGAACTCGCCGCCTTCCTTGATGCCTGAGAACCAGCGCGCCGTGACGGTCTTGGTCTTGGTGTAGAAGCGGAACGCGTCCGGGCCGTACTGGTTGAGATCGCCGAAGGCCGACTTCTTCCAGCCGCCGAAGGTGAAGTAGCTCAGCGGCACCGGGATCGGGAAGTTGATGCCGACCATGCCGACGTTCACGCGGTGCGCAAAGTCGCGGGCGGTGTCGCCATCGGCGGTGTAGATCGCGGTGCCGTTGCCATAGGGGTTGTCCATGGTCAGCTTCAGCGCGTCTTCGTAGCTGTCGGTGCGCACCTGGGACAGCACCGGGCCGAAGATCTCTTCCTTGTAGATGTCCATGTCCGGGGTGACGTTGTCGAACAGCGTGGGGCCCACGAAGAAGCCGTTTTCGTAGCCCTGCAGCGAGAAATCACGGCCATCGCGCACCAGGGTCGCGCCTTGTTCGGCCCCCGAGGTGATCAGGCCCATGATGCGGTCCTGTGCAGCCTTGGTGATGACCGGACCATAGTCGACGTCGTCGCCGGCGGTGTAGGGGCCGACCTTCAGCTTGTCGATGCGCGGCACCAGCTTTTCGATCAGCGCGTCGGCGGCTTCCTGGCCAACCGGCACGGCGACCGAGATGGCCATGCAGCGTTCACCGGCCGCGCCGAACCCGGCACCGACCAGCGCGTCGGCGGCCTTGTCCATGTCGGCGTCGGGCATGATGATCATGTGGTTCTTGGCGCCGCCGAAGCACTGGGCGCGCTTGCCGTTCGCGGCCGCCCGGCCATAGATGTACTGGGCGATCGGGGTCGACCCGACAAAGCCCACGGCCTGGATGGTTTCGTTGTCCAGGATCGCGTCCACGGCTTCCTTGTCGCCGTTGACCACCTGCAGCACGCCCTCGGGCAGGCCGGCTTCCATGATCAGCTCGGCCAGGAGCAGCGAGGTCGAGGGGCAGCGTTCCGACGGCTTCAGGATCATCGCGTTGCCGGCGGCGAGCGCGGGGGCCATCTTCCACAGCGGGATCATGGCGGGGAAGTTGAACGGCGTGATGCCGGCGACCACACCCAGCGGCTGGCGCATGGAATAGAGGTCGATGCCCGGGCCGCCGTCATCGGTGTATTCGCCCTTCAGCATGTGGGGCGCGCCCATGCAGACCTCGACCACTTCCAGGCCGCGCTGCACGTCGCCACGGGCGTCGGGCAGGGTCTTGCCGTGTTCGCGGCTGACCAGCTCGGCCAGCTTGTCCATGTTCTCGTTGATCAGCGCGCCGAACTTCATCATCACGCGGGCGCGGCGCTGCGGGTTGGTCGCGGCCCATTTGATCTGCGCTTCGGCGGCCTTGGCGATGGCGTCGTTCATCTCTTCGACGGTGGCCAGCGGAACCTTGGCCTGAACCTCGCCGGTGGCGGGGTTGAACACCTCGGTAAACCGGCCCGACGTGCCCTTGACGTGCGCGCCGTTGATGAAGTGGGTGATCTCTTCCATTGGGTCTCTCCTCCGAATGGTATTGCAGTTGGCGCGCACCTTAGGCTTGCAGAAAAGCGCTGAACAGAGGCAAGATTTCAAACGCGTCTTGCAGTTTTGCAAAGGGGCGCGATGACAAAGGGGGCCGTATGGAACCGCATTGGGATGACGTAAAGGTGTTTCTGGCCGTGGCGCGCGAGGAAAGCCTGTCGGGGGCAGGGCGCAAGCTGAAATTGGACCCGGCCACGGTGGGCCGGCGGATCACCCGGCTGGAAACGGCGGTCGAGGCGCCGCTGTTCCTGAAATCGCCCCAGGGCTACACGCTGACACCGGCCGGAGAACGCCTGCTGGCCCATGGCGAACGGGTCGAACAGGCGATGCGCTCGGGCATGGATGCGATCACCGGGTCGACCGACCGGCTGACGGGGCAGATCCGCATCGGGGCTCCGGATGGGTGCGCGACCTACCTGCTGCCCCAGGTGTGCCTGTCGATTGCCGAGGAAAACCCCGACCTGGATATCCAGATCGTCGCCCAGCCGCGGGTGGTGAACCTGTCGCGGCGCGAGGCCGACATGGCCGTGACCGTCAGCCAGCCGACCGCGGGCCAGTTGCTGGTGCAGAAGATCGCCGATTACCGGCTGCACCTCGCCGCCTCGGAACGCTACCTGGCCGACAACCGGATCACGCGCCTGGACGACCTGCGTGGCCGGCCGATGGTGGGCTACATCCCCGACATGATCTTCGATGCCGAACTGGACTACCTGCACGAACTGGGGGCCGACAGGGTGGCGCTGGCCTCGAATTCTGTGCCCGTGCAGCTGCGCATGACCGAAGGCGGCCACGGGCTGTGCGTGGCCCATGATTTCGCGCTTCCCTCGCATCCGACCCTGCGCAAGGTGCTGACCGAGGATATCTCGCTGACGCGGGCCTTCTTCCTGGTCCGCCATCAAAGCGACCAGAAAAGCGAGCGGCACAACCGGTTTTCCCACCTGCTGGTCGAGCGCCTGAGAGCCGAGGTCGCCCGGCTGGAAGCTGCGGCTTGACTTTAACCTTTATTACGGCAACGCTTTAGTAACAGAAAGAAAAATACAATCAGAACTCAGCATGGGAGGAGACGCATGCTTGTTCATCAGATTTTGAAGTCCAAGGCCGCAGAAGGTGTTGTGACGGTTGGGCCCGATACCTCGATTTCCGAGGCGGCAAAGATCCTGGGGGAGCGTGGGATCGGCACGGTCCTGGTCAGCGAAGACGGCACGACCGCGCAGGGCATCCTGTCGGAACGCGACATCGTTCGGGAACTGGCCAAATCCGGGTCGGGCTGCCTGTCCAAGCCGGTCAGCGCCTACATGACGCGCAACCTGATCACCTGCACGGCGCAGTCCAACGTTGCCGACGTGCTGAAAAAGATGACCGACGGTCATTTCCGGCACATGCCCGTGCTGGATGGGGAAACGCTGGTCGGCCTGATCTCGCTTGGAGATGTGGTCAAGGCGCAACTCCAGAAGCTGGAAATGGAAAAGGATGCGCTGGAAGGCATGATCATGGGGCACTGACCCCTTTTCGCCCGTTGCATCGGCCGCGAAATTTTGTTTCGGTGCCACCCGGTGCGGAAGCGGGAGGACCATCATGCGCGTCGGGTTGTATCCGGGAACTTTCGACCCGGTCACGCTGGGTCATATCGACATCATCCGCCGGGCCTCCGCCCTGGTGGACAAGCTGGTCATTGGCGTTGCGATCAACCGGGACAAGGGGCCGCTCTTCTCGCTGGAAGAGCGGGTCGCCCTGCTGGAGCCGGAACTGGCGACCCTGTCACAGCAGACCGGCACGGAAATCGTCGCCCACCCGTTCGAGAACCTGCTGATCGATTGCGCCCGTGACGTGGGCGCGTCGATCATCGTGCGCGGGCTGCGGGCGGTGGCCGATTTTGAATACGAATTCCAGATGGTTGGCATGAACCGGGCGCTGGACGATTCCGTTGAAACGGTCTTCCTGATGGCCGAGGCCCGGCACCAGGCGATCGCGTCCAAGCTGGTCAAGGAAATCTGCCGTTTGCACGGGGACGTGTCGAAATTCGTCACGCCGGCCGTGAACGAAGCGCTGATCAAGCGGTTCCACGGTTGAACCGCGCGCCGCCGCCCGGAACGGGGCGACGGCGCAGATCGTCAGGTCAGACCCCGGCCATCGCAACGGCGGTGTCGGCCATCCGGTTGGAAAAGCCCCATTCATTGTCATACCAGGTCAGGATGCGCACCATGGTGCCGTCCATGACCTTGGTCTGGTCCAGGTGGAAGACCGAGGAATGCGGGTCGTGGTTGAAATCCATCGACACGTTGGGCTTGTCGGTATAGCCCAGCACGCCTTTCAGCGGACCGTCGGCGGCGGCGATGATCGCCGCGTTGATCTCGTCGACCGAGGTGGCGCGGGCGGCGTTGAAGGTCAGGTCGACCACCGACACGTTCGGCGTCGGAACCCGGATCGCCACACCGTCCAACTTGCCGTTCAGTTCGGGCAGCACCAGGCCAACGGCCTTGGCGGCTCCGGTCGAGGTCGGGATCATCGACATCGCCGCCGCGCGGGCGCGATAGAGGTCCTTGTGCATCGTGTCCAACGTCGGCTGGTCGCCGGTATAGCTGTGGATGGTGGTCATGAAGCCCTTTTCGATACCGATCGTGTCGTTCAGCACCTTGGCCACGGGCGACAGGCAATTGGTCGTGCAGGATGCGTTCGACACCACCACGTGGTCCGCCGTCAGCTTGTCGTGGTTCACCCCGTAGACGACCGTCAGGTCCGCGCCCGACGCGGGGGCCGAGACCAGCACCTTCTTCGATCCGTTGTTCAGATGCACGGCGGCCTTGTCGCGGGCGGTGAAGATCCCGGTACATTCCAGGGCGATGTCCACGCCGTCCCAGGGCAGGGCGGCGGGGTCACGTTCGGCCGTGACCTTGATCGGCCCGTGGCCCACGTCGATCGCATCGGCCACGACCTTCACCTCGGCCGGGAAGCGGCCATGGACGCTGTCGAACTGCAGCAGGTGGGCGTTGGTTTCGACCGGGCCGAGATCGTTGATGGCGACAACCTCGATATCGGTGCGGCCGCTTTCCACGATCGCGCGCAGAACGTTGCGGCCGATGCGGCCGAACCCGTTGATGGCGACTTTGACTGTCATGTGTCCTCTCCCGTGTGGCGGGTCACCGGACCCGCAATGGACGCCACGCTGGGCGCCGATGATTTAGGCGTGTCTGGTTGGCGCTAACAACATAGGGCGGACCCATTTGTCAACCGTCCGAAGGGCCCGGGCCTATCGCCAGAAGGCCATCCATTCGATCAGCGCGTACAGCTTCTTTGCCAGGAAGATGGTATGGTCGGTTCCGAAAACAGCCAAGTCCAGGGTGACCGCCGTGACAATCAAAATCCCGAGAATCAGGGCAAGACGGTCGGTCATTGAGCGTATTTCCGCATAAAACAAGGCCCGATCAGATATGCCTGACCGGGCCTCGCCCTGCAAGTTGGTGCCTGCAAGTTTCGATATGTGTCAGGCGGCCGCCAGCGCCGACTTCTGCAACTGACCCATGGCCACGGCCACGTCGGCCATGCGGGCGGAAAAGCCCCATTCGTTGTCGTACCAGGCTAGTACGCGCACCATGCGCCCGTCGACCACGCGGGTCTGGTCGGGGGCAAAGATCGAGCTTTCCTCGGTGTGGTTGAAGTCGACCGACACCTTGTGTTCGGTGTCAAAGGCCATCACGCGGCCCATCTTGCCCTTCACGGCCTCTGCCACGGCGGCGTTGACCTCTTCGGCGGTCACGTTGCGCCCGGCCCGGAAGGTCAGGTCGACGGCCGACACGTTGGGCGTGGGCACGCGGATCGAGGATCCGTCCAGCTTGCCCTTCAGCTTGGGCAGCACTTCGCCCAGGGCCTTGGCGGCTCCGGTCGAGGTGGGGATCATCGCCATGGCCGCGGCGCGGGCGCGGTACAGGTCCTTGTGGCGGCGGTCGATGGTCGACTGGTCGCCGGTGTAGGAATGCACGGTGGTCATGATGCCGTGTTCCAGCCCAAAGGCATCGTCCAGCACCTTGGCCAGCGGGGCCAGGCAGTTCGTCGTGCAGGACCCGTTCGACACCATGTTGATGTCCGAGGTCAGCTCGTGATCGTTGACGCCGTAGACAATGGTCTTCTGCACGTTCTTGGCCGGGGCCGAGATCAGCACCGCGCCGGCGCCCTGGTCCAGGTGCACGGCGGCCTTTTCGCCGTCGTTGAACTTGCCGGTGCATTCCAGCACCACGTCGCAGCCCGACCAGTCGATTTCCGAAGGGTCGTAGGTGGAATACATCTCGATCGGGCCCTGACCCAGGTCCAGCGTACCGTCGCCGACCGAGATCTGACCGGGGAAGCGGCCATGCACACTGTCGTAGCGCATCAGGTGGGCGGCGGTGTCCAGCGGCCCGGTGGCGTTGGCCTTGATGACCCGGATGTCCTCGCGCCCGGATTGAGCGATGTGGGACAGGGTGCAACGGCCGATCCGGCCAAAACCGTTGATGCCGACATGGATGGTCATGAACCGTGCTCCGTGAATGTGAAACCTTGGCCGTGATATAGACGCTGCAGAGCAGCGCGAAAAGGAGAAAACGACGTATTTGCAACATGTTAGCGCAAACCAGAACCGATTGCGCTAACGCTTGCCTTGGGGGTGAATTGCTCTAGGTTTGCCACGCGAGCAGGGTGGCCACGGGGCGCGCCCGCGACGGACACAGGTCCCCTGCGGGGCGGCATCGGCGGGAAAGGTGAGGTCATGAGCGGACTTCTGGCATTGTTGGACGACGTGGCTGGGATCGCCAAGGTGGCGGCGGCTTCGGTCGACGACGTGGCGGCCCAGGCGGCAAAGGCCGGGGCCAAGGCGGCCGGCGCGGTGATCGACGACGCGGCCGTGACGCCGAAATACGTGCATGGCTTTGATGCCAGTCGAGAAATTCCGATCATCTGGCGGATTGCCAAGGGCTCGTTCCGCAACAAGCTGGTGATCCTGTTGCCCATCGCGCTGCTGCTGTCGCAGTTCGCGCCCTGGGCCATTTCGCCCTTGCTGATGCTGGGGGGTGGCTATTTGTGTTACGAGGGGGCCGAGAAGGTCATCCATTCCTTCTTGCCGCACAAGGGCCACCCGGCCGAGATCAACCCGGTCGACACCGATCCCGCCCACCTGGAAGAGGAAAAGGCCAGCGGGGCGATCAAGACCGATTTCATCCTGTCGGCCGAGATCATGACCATCGCCCTGTCCGCCATTCCCGACGGCCACTGGGCCTGGGTGGGGCTGATCCTGGCCATCGTGGGCATCGGCATCACCATCGTCGTCTATGGCTCGGTCGCGCTGATCGTGAAGGCCGATGACTTCGGGCTGTACCTGGCGGGCAGCGAATCCGGTGCCGTGCGCGGGCTGGGCCGCTGGATCGTGCGGGTCATGCCCTGGTTCATGAAGGTGCTGACGGTCGTGGGCACGGCGGCGATGCTGTGGGTCGGCGGCTCGATCGTGGTGCACAGCCTGGAAGAGCTGGGCCTGGGCGGCATCGCGCATGTGATCCATGGAATTGCCGTGTCCGTCGGCCACATGGTGCCCGAGAACCTGACCGCCACGGTGGAATGGATCGTGACCGCGCTGTTTGACGGGATACTGGGGGTCGCGCTTGGCGCGCTGCTGATGCCGGTGGCCAAGCACGTGATCCAGCCGGTGATTGGCCTGTTTGGCGGCAAAAAGGAAAAGGCCGGCCACTAGGGACCGGCCTCGACGCCTTTCAGGACGCGATAGGGCGGATCAGTCTTCGACTTCGTCCGCCGATTCGGCGTTCAGCTGGCCGTAGTTCTGGGCGCCGATCGTGTCGTGCAGATCGATCTGGGTTTCGAGATAGTCGATGTGACCTTCCTCGTCCGTCAGCAGCTCTTCGAAGAGGTTCTTGGTGACGTAGTCGCCGACCTCTTCACAGTACTTGCGGGCCTCGGAGTAAAGCGCGGCGGCCTCGGTTTCGGCAGCCAGGTCGCAGGTCAGGGTTTCACGTACGTTCTCGCCGATGCGCAGCGGGTCCAGCGTTTGCAGGTTGGGATGGCCTTCCAGGAAGATGATCCGGTCGATCAGCTTGTCGGCGTGGTGCATCTCTTCGATGCTTTCCTCGCGCATCTTCTTGGCCAGCTTGCCGTAACCCCAGTCCTTCTGAAGCCGGTAATGCAGCCAATACTGGCTGACCGCGGTCAGTTCGCTTCTAAGAGCCCTGTTGAGATACTCGATGACCTTGGTATCGCCCTTCATGCCGATTGTCCTTCTTGCGGTGCCTGGGTTTCAACCCGCGCAGGATGGCGGGCACCTCGAAGTTATCGCATTGGCGCATGGTGGCAACAAACAGATGCATGCAGCTGCCGCAATCGGGCTTTTTTCCCAGCGCGTGGTAGATCTTGCCGGGTGTAATGATGGTCGTGGGGTCCGAACTGCGCATCCAGTCGACGGCGGCGTGGATGTCATGGTCTGAAATGCGCTGGCAACTGCAGATGATCATTCGTTCGGTCCCGAGTGCTGTCCCCTAATGGATGACAGAAATAGTCGGGAAGTCAATTCCGATAAAAACGCTCGTCTTCATCAACCCGTGATCGACCGGGGTCAGGCAAGGTCCTGCCCAGCAAAAAGGCCCGCCGGATATACCAGCGGGCCCTGAAATGCATCGCAGAGGAGGAAGAGGGGATCAGCCCAGCAGGGCCTTGGCCTTTTCGACCACGGCGGCCGAGGTGATTCCGAAGTGCTCGTAGAGCACTTCTGCCGGGGCCGAGGCGCCAAAGCTGTCCATGCCGACAAAGCCCGACTTGGCCTCGCGGCCGCGCTCGCCCAGAAGCCAGCGGTCCCAGCCCTGGCGCACGGCGGCCTCGATGCCGACGCGCACCGTGTTGCCGGGCAGGACGCGCCGGCGATAGGTGTCGTCCTGCTGGGCAAAAAGCTCCATGCAGGGCATCGACACGACGCGGGTGCCGATCCCGGCCTCTTCCAGCGCGGCGCGGGCTTCCAGGGCGATGGCCACTTCGGAGCCGGTGGCGATCAGGATGACCTGCCGCTTGGCCTCGCTCTCGGCCAGCACGTAGGCACCTTGGGCCGTGAGGTTCTTGGTCTTGTGTTCGGTCCGCACGGTCGGCAGGCCCTGGCGGGTCAGAGACAGCACCGAAGGCGTGTTCTTCTGGGTCAGGGCGATTTCCCAGGCCTCGGCCGTTTCCACCGTGTCGGCGGGGCGGAAGACCAGCGTGTTGGGCGTTGCCCGGCTGATGGCCAGGTGTTCCACCGGCTGGTGGGTCGGGCCGTCTTCGCCCAGGCCGATCGAATCGTGGGTCATCACGAAGACCGAGGGCACCTTCATCAGGGCGGCCAGGCGCATGGCGGGCCGGGCGTAGTCGGTGAAGCACATGAAGGTGCCGCCGTAGGGCCGCACACCGCCATGCAGGGCCATGCCGTTCATCGCCGAGGCCATGCCATGTTCACGGATGCCGTAATGGATGTAGCGGCCAGCGCGGTTGTCGGCGTCGAAGATGCCCAGGTCGCCGGTTTTGGTGTTGTTCGATCCCGTCAGGTCGGCCGAGCCGCCGATGGTTTCGATCATGATCGGGTTGACCACTTCCAGAACCATTTCCGAGCTCTTGCGCGTGGCCACCTTGGGCTGGCTTTCGCTGACCTGCTTCTTCAGCGCGCGGATGGTCGAGGCAAACCGCTTGGGCGCATCGCCGGCCATCACCCGTTCGAAGCGGGAACGCTTGGCGTCGGTCAGGCCGGCCAGGCGGTTGTCCCAGGACGCCTTGGCGTCGGCGCCGCGCTTGCCGATGGCTTCCCAGGCCTCCTTGACCTCGGCCGGGACCTCGAAGGCGCCGGCGGGGGCGCCGTAGGCGGCCTTGGCGTCGGCGATCAGGGTGGCGTCGGTCAGTGCGCCGTGACCCTTCGAGGTATCCTGCGCCGAGGACCCGATGGCGATGTGCGTCTTGCAGGCGATCATCGACGGGCGGCCGGCTTCCTTGGCGGCGGTGATGGCCGCGTCGATGGCCACGGGGTCGTGGCCGTCGATTTCCTGCACGTGCCAGCCGCCGGCCTTGAACCGGGCCACCTGGTTGGTGCTGTCAGACAGGTCAACGGTGCCGTCGATGGTGATGTTGTTGTTGTCCCAGAAGACGATCAGCTTTTCCAGCTGCTGATGCCCGGCCAGGGCGATGGCTTCCTGGCTGACGCCTTCCATCAGGCAGCCGTCTCCGGCGATCACGTAGGTATAGTGATCGACGATCGACCGACCGAACCGCGCCCGCAGGCTGGCCTCGGCGATGGCGAAACCGACCGAATTGGCGATGCCCTGGCCCAGCGGACCGGTGGTGGTTTCGATACCCGTGGCCAGGAAGTTTTCCGGGTGGCCGGCGGTCTTGGCGCCCAGCTGGCGGAAGTTCTTGATCTGGTCCAGCGTGATCTCGTCCGACCCGGTCAGGTAGAGCAGGGCGTAAAGCAGCATAGACCCATGGCCCGCCGACAGGATGAACCGGTCGCGGTCGGGCCAGGCGGGATTGGCCGCATCGAACTTCAGGTGCTTTTCAAACAGCACCGTGGCCACGTCCGCCATGCCCATCGGCATGCCGGAATGGCCGGAGTTCGCCGCAGCGACGGCATCCAGCGTCAGCGTGCGGATCGCGGCCGCCTTGGCCCAGTGTTCGGGGTTGGCTTTGCGCAGCGCAGTGAGATCCACGTGGGCTCTCCTTGAATTGATCTCGGACTTTCTGCTCAATATCAATCGGGGGATAAAGTGCAAGGCGCGCGGGACGACATCAGCAGTGGCCCGCAAGTGCTTGATTGCAATGGACGGGCAATTCGGGTTGGCATTCTATAGACTGTAACAGGCGGTGCTTTGCAGCGATTCGGGCTTCCGGTCGTGGACATATTCGCGCCGAAAGACAAAGATAACCGCACGAAGCAGGGTGACGGGCATGAGCGATATCGAGGAATTGCAGGGGCGCATCGTCGCCGCCATGCAGCGGATCCGCAGCGGGCTGGACGGGCTTGAACCGGCGGTCGAGGTGCCAGATCCGGCCGTTGCCGAGGCGCTGGAAGCATCGCTGCAGGAAGAACGCCTGGCCAATGCCCAGCTTCAGGAACGGATCGCCAGCCTGCGGGCGCGGCATGAAACCGACCTGGAAACGCTGAAGTCCGAAATCGAGGCCCAGTCCCAGGCGATGGCCCGGCTGGACATGGATGTGCAGCGCCTGCGCCATGCCAACGACCAGCTGCGCGACAGCAATGCCCAGCTGCGGGCGGCCAACGAAGAGGGCGTCGGCGCGCCGGACCTGATCAACAAGGCGATGCTGGCCGAGCTGGAAGCGCTGCGCGCGACCCGGGCCACCGAAACCGCGGAAGCCGGCGCGATCCTGGCCAAGTTGCAACCGCTGCTGGCCGCGGCCTCGACGACGCTGGCCGACGACACCACCGACGAGGAGCAAGCCTGATGCCCGAGGTGACCATCGAGATCGGCGGCCGCAGCTTTGCCGTGGCCTGCCAGGAGGGCGAGGAAAGCTACCTGCAGGCCGCCGCGGCGATGCTGGACGAAGAGGCGCAGGTGCTGTCCGACCAGATCGGCCGCATGCCCGAGGCGCGGATGCTGTTGATGGCCGGTCTGATGCTGGCCGACAAGACGGCGGCCGTGGAGGACCGCATCAAGGAAGTGGAGGCCTCGCTGGCCGAACGCGATGCCGAACTGACCGCCCTCAAGGACGCGCCGCCCCCCGAACCCGAGCGGGTCGAAGTGCCCGTGGTGCCCGCAAGCGTGACCGACACGCTGGCCGAGCTTGCCGCCCAGGCCGAGGCCCTGGCCGCCGAGGTCGAGGAAAGGGCCGGTGGGCCGGAGGACGCGGCGACTGGCGAAGATGACGGGCCAGACAGCGGGGACGATAGCGGGGAAGAAGAGACGCCCACCGCGACCTGACCCTGCGTCAGCGAGATTTTCTGCGACGGATCCGGTCCGCTCCGACGTTTGTAAGGCATAAGACCTTCAAACAGGAGCAGATTATGAAATCCTTGTTGATTGCCTCTCAGGTGCTCGTCCTGACCTCGGCGACCGCCTTTGCCCAGACCGCCCCCGATGCCCCGACCTCGGCCCCGGACGCTCCTCCGGTGGCCGAGCAGCAGGCCGACGGCGGCCCGGCCAAGGGCCCCAAGCCCGGCAAGAAGCCGCACGGGGAGCGGCCCTATCATGGTCACATGGCCCAGATGGGACAAATGGGTCCGCACGGCCAGATGGGCGGCCAGATGATGGGCTATGCGATGGTGCCCATGATGCCCGGCTACGTGATGGTTCCGGTCATGCCGATGATGCCCATGATGCCGGGCATGGCCCCGCAAATGATGCCCCAGATGGGTCCCCAGGTGAGTCATGGCATGATGCCCCAGGGGCAGGGCGGCCACTGGGGCAAGCCTGACGGCATGAGCGGCCATGGCGGACGTCCGCAGGCCCGAGGCGACCACCAGGGCGAACCGCGTGGTCCGTTCCGCCACCCGCCGTTCCTGACCGAGATGATGCAGGACGGTGAAATCTCGCGCGCCGAGTTCGACGAGAAGGCCAACCAGATCTTCGAACGGCTGGACGCCAATGGCGACGGGGTCATTGCCCGAGACGAGATCCCCCAGCCGGGCAAGCGCTTTGGCATGATGGGCCGGATGGCGACCCCGCCGGCGCCTGCCGACGCCCCCGCTGACGCCCCGGCCGAGCCCACGGACAACTGACCCTGACGGACTGAGGCCCAAGGAAAAGGCCCCCGAAGCAGCACTTCGGGGGCCTTTTGAATATCGTGCCCGGCCAATGGGTTGGCCGGTGTTTCCGCCCGCCGATCAGGCGTTGGCTTCGCGGATCTTGTTCGCCGCGTCCTTGTCGTAGGTCACGCCGCTGTCTTCGAACAGCGTGTCCAGCTCGCCCGACAGGGTCATCTCGGTGATGATGTCGCAGCCGCCCACGAACTCGCCCTTGACGTAAAGCTGGGGGATCGTCGGCCAGTCGGAGAAGTCCTTGATCCCCTGGCGGATTTCATCGTCGGCCAGCACGTTCACATCGGCAAAGTCGACGCCCATGTAGTTCAGCACGCCGGCCACGCGGCTGGAAAAGCCGCATTGCGGCATGGCCTTCGTGCCCTTCATGTAAAGCACGACGTCGTTGGCGGTGATCACGTCCTTGATTTTCTCTTCGGCGCTCATGTCTGGTGTCCCTTCACGGTCAAAGGTCATTTCGGGGCCGCCGGGTGAGGCGGATCGTGTGGCCTTGTTCGGGGCCTTATTCGGGGGCCTTGGTGGTCAGGGCCAGCGCGTGCAGCTCGCCCTGGTTGCCATCCATCTTGCCCTTGAGGGCGGCATAGACGGCACGCTGCTGCTGCATCCGGTTCTTGCCGCGGAAGCTTTCGTCGATAACCTCGGCGGCATAATGGTTCCCGTCCCCGGCGAGGTCGGTGATGGTGATCCGGGCTTCGGGGAAGCTGTCGCGGATCAGGCTTTCTATTTCGTGGGCTTGCATGGCCATGGCGAAGGTCTCCCTGCTCGGTGAGAAAATGTAGGCCCTGGACCGGCCCGGCGCAAGACGGGCGCGGTCGTGCCAACTTGCATGGGGCAGGCCGGGCTGCGTGCTTAGGCGACGGCGTCGGCAAACGACCCGCGATACAGCGCTGCCAGGTCTTCCAGCGGCGCCTCGCTGCTGCCGAACTTGACGCTGTCGCCGGTGAACTTGCCCACGGTCGAGATCACGACACCGGCCTGGCCCGCGCGGATCATCAGCTCTTCGGCGCAATCCCAGTTGCACGAGATCAGGTAGCGAGCCTGGTCTTCTCCAAAGAGCGCGGTGGTCGATCCGTCGTCGATCTGCACGCCCACGCCCGCGGCCTCGGCCATCTCGAAGGCAGCCAGGGCCAGCCCTCCGTCGCCCAGGTCAGTGCAGGCACGGATCAGGTCGGCATTGGCGCGGATGAACTCGCCGTTGCGCTTTTCAGCGGCCAGGTCGACGGTGGGCGCAGTGCCGTCCTCGCGGTTGAAGACCTCGGCCAGCAGGGCAGAGCGGCCCAGGTGGCCGGTGGTTTCGCCCACCAGGATGGCCAGGTGGCCGTCACGGGGGGTGCCGTCGATCAGGTCATCCGCATGGGCGACCAGCCCGACCGCGCCGATGGTCGGCGTCGGCAGGATCGGCTCGCCGTCGGTTTCATTGTAAAGCGACACGTTGCCCGACACGATCGGCATGTCCAGCGCCTCGACCGCCGCGCCGATGCCCTGGATGGCGCCCACGAATTGGCCCATGATCTCGGGCTTCTCGGGGTTGCCGAAGTTCATGTTGTCGGTCGTGGCCAGCGGTTTGGCCCCCACGGCGCACAGGTTGCGCCAGGCTTCGGCCACCGCCTGTTTGCCGCCCTCGACCGGGTCGGCCACCACGTAGCGCGGCGTCACGTCCGAGGTGAAGGCCAGCAGCTTGTCGGTGCCATGCACGCGGATCACGCCCGCGCCAAGGCCCGGATTGCGCACGGTGTCGGCCATGACCATGCTGTCGTATTGCTCGTAAACCCATTGCTTGGCAGCATAATTCGGGCTGGAGGTCAGG
>PAQV01000016.1 GCA_002709405.1 Paracoccaceae bacterium | reverse complement strand
TGCCCGCCCTGCTGGTCGGCGTCGTGTTCCGCGCGCTCGATGCCCTGCGCGTTTTCGACATCGTCTACGTGCTGACCCCCAACACCGACGCCACCCGCACCATGTCGCTTTATGCCCGCGAGAACCTCTTTGACTACGACAAGTTCGCCTACGGCTCGGCCGCCTCGACCTTGCTGTTCCTGGTCGTCGCGCTGATCACCATCACCTTCATCTACGCCACCCGCATGGATCTTGAAGGCAAGGAGGACCGCTGATCATGGCCATCATCAAACGCATCGGCTTCTGGGCGCTGGTCACCGTGATCGTGGCCCAGGCCGTGTTCCCCTTCTACTACGCCGTGCTGACCTCGTTCGAAAGCGGCCAGGCCATATTCGACATCAACTACCTGCCCAAGGTCATCGAATTCGTGAACTACCGCAAGGCGTTCGACGATGGCGTCTTCGGCCGGCAGATCCTCAATTCGGTCTTCGTCGCCGCCGTGGTCGTCGCCCTGTCGCTGTTCCTGGCCGTCACCGCGTCGTTTGCCTTGGCCCGCATCCCGTTCCGCGGGCGGGGCATTATCCTGCTGCTGATCCTGTCGGTGTCGATGTTCCCCCAGATCGCCGTGCTGTCGGGCCTCTTCGCCATGGTCCGGGCCATGGGCCTCTTCAACTCGCTCTGGAGCCTGGTCTTTTCCTACATGATCTTCACCCTGCCCTTCACGGTCTGGGTCCTGACCACCTTCATGCGCAAGCTGCCCACCGAGATCGAGGAAGCCGCCATCATGGACGGCGCGCGGCCCATGACCATCATCCGCCGGGTGTTCCTGCCGCTTCTGTGGCCGGCCATGGTGACGACCGGCCTTCTGGCCTTCATCCATGCCTGGAACGAGTTCCTCTTCGCCCTGACCTTCTTGTCCACCGACACCCAGCGCACCGTGCCCGTGGCCATCGCGCTGATCTCGGGGGCCAGCGAATTCGAAATCCCCTGGGGCAGCATCATGGCCGCATCGGTCATCGTCACCCTGCCCCTCGTCGCTCTGGTACTAGTCTTCCAGCGCAAGATCATCTCCGGCCTGACCGCGGGCGCGGTGAAAGGATAACCCATGGCAACCGTCGATCTCCGCAATGTCTGCAAGCGTTTCGGGACACACCAGGTCATCTCTGATGTCTCGCTGTCGCTGGAACAGGGCGAATTCGTCGTCTTCGTCGGCCCGTCGGGCTGCGGCAAGTCCACCCTTCTGCGCATGATCGCCGGGCTCGAGGACATTACCTCGGGCGCCCTGAGCATCGGCGGCGAGGACATGACCGACCGGCTGCCCGCCGACCGGGGCGTGGCAATGGTCTTTCAAAGCTACGCGCTTTATCCGCACATGACCGTTTATGAAAACATGGCCTTCGGGCTGGAACAGGCCCGGCTGAAAAAGGACGCCATCCGCACGCGCGTGATGGAAGCGGCCAAGATGCTGCAGATCGAGGACCTCATAGACCGCAAGCCCAAGGCCCTGTCGGGCGGCCAGCGCCAGCGCGTGGCCATCGGCCGGGCCATCACCCGCGATCCGCGCGTGTTTCTCTTCGATGAACCGCTGTCGAACCTCGATGCCGCCCTGCGCGGCGAAACCCGCGTGGAAATCACCCGCCTGCACGCCCGGCTGGCCGACACCACGATGATCTACGTCACCCATGACCAGGTCGAGGCCATGACGCTGGCCGACCGCATCGTCGTGCTGAACAAGGGCCACGTGGAACAGGTCGGCGCGCCGCTGGAGCTTTACGAAAACCCCGCCTCGAAATTCGTGGCCGGCTTCATCGGCAGCCCCCGGATGAACTTCCTGACCGGCCCCATAGCCGCCACCCTCGGGGCCGAGACCTTTGGCATCCGCCCCGAGGACCTGGCCATCGGCGACACCGGCGACTGGCCCGGCCGCGTCCTGCTGACCGAAGCCCTAGGGGCCGACACCTTCGTGCACGTCGAAACCGACCTCTCGCCCGAGCCGCTGATCGCCCGGGCCCCGGGGCGCAGCAGCTTTCGCGCGGGCCAGCCGGTGGCCCTGACGCCGGATCCCGCGCGGATCCATCTCTTTGACACGGACGGACAGCCGGTGACGGCACGGGAAAGGGCAGAGGCATGACCGAAACGGGCCTTCAGATCATCAACGCGGAACTTGACCGGCAATTCCCCGACGCCGCCGCCACCTTCGCCGCCCAGACGGCCCCCGCCGCCCATGCGGCCGAGCAGATCCGCGCGACCGGGCGGCTGCACCTGCTGGGCATCGGAGGCTCTCACTGGGTGAACCGGCTGGCCGAGCCCTATTACCGGCAGGCCGGCGTGGACGCGACCGCCCACGTGATCTCGGAATACATGCGCGCGCCCCTGCCCGGCCCCGCGGTCAAGCTGCTGACCTCGCAATCGGGCGCCTCGGGCGAGATCCTGCGCTATCTCGATGGCGGTGCAGACGGTGGCCCCGACGGCCCGCTGATCGGCCTGACCCTGCATGCAGACAGCCCCCTGGGCCGGCGCGTGCCCGCCCTGGCCGGCCACGGCCCGGCCGAGCGCAGCTATGCCGCCACCCGCTCGGTGTCGATCACCATCGCCCAGCACGCGGCCATCCTGAACGCGCTCGGCCATCCCCTGCCCGGCCTGGCCGAGGCCCTGCACGACCCGGCCCCCCTGCCCGACACCGCCGCCGCCACGGCCCTGCTGGCCGGGGCCAGGAACGCCGTCTTCTGCGCCCGTGGCCCGCTGCAGGGGCTGGCCGACAGCCTCGCCCTGACCTTCATGGAACTGGCCCGCGTGCCCGCCCTGGGGCTGGAGGCCGGCATGTTCCGCCACGGCCCCTTCGAAATGGTCACCGACACCACCGCCACCCTGTTCCTGCGCGCCCCCGGCACCGAGGGCGACAACCTCGGCGCCCTGGTCGGCGACCTGGCCCAGGCGGGCTATCGGCCCATCGTTCTGGATGCCTCGGGCGAGCCGCCCCTGCCCGGCGCCCTGACCCTGCCGGTGCCGCAGGCCACCGGCCTGGCCGCCGCCCTGCGCCTGTTGCCCCTGGCGCAGCGCATCGTGGTCGACGCCGCCGAGCGCATCGCCCCCGACATGGGCCGCCCCATCCGCAGCACCAAGGTCACCTCGGGCGAGGCCGCATGACCACCCGCCCGATCTGCGTGCTGGGCAACCTGAATGCCGACCTGGTCATGGGCCCCCTGAGCGACTGGCCGGCCCCGGGCACGGAGGCGTTCCTCGACCGTTGCGATTTCCGCGCCGGCGGCTCGGCCGGCAATACCGCGCTGGTGCTGCACCGGCTGGGTGCCAAGGCCGGGCTGGTGTCCTCCACCGGCGACGACGACCTGGCCGTGATGCTGGCTGAACCCTTCTACGGCCCGCTCGACCGCATCGTCCGGCTGACCGGGCGCACCGGCATTTCGGTCGGGCTGGCCCATCCCGACGGAGACCGCAGCTTCCTGTCCTTCACCGGCCATCTCGACCACACCGACCTGGCCCTGATGCGCGGCCAGCTGGCCGACTGGCCGCTCGACGGCGCGCTGGCCCTGGTCTCGGGCGGGTTCGCCATGCCCGGCCTCAGGCCCGGGCTGCGCGCCCTGCTCGACCACCTGCGGCTGGAGGGCGCGGAAACCGCGATCGATCCCGGCTGGCCCGGCGACGGCTGGACCCGGGCCACCCGCGCCGAGGTCCTGGGCTGGGCCAAGGCCGCACGGCACCTGCTGCTCAACGACAAGGAAGTCACCGGGCTGGCCGACATCCCCGACCCTCTCCGCGCCGCGACGGCCCTGCGCGACGCCCTGCCCCACGACACGATCGTCGTCGTCAAGCGCGGGGCTCAGGGCGCCCTGGCCGCCGGGCCGGACGGGATCGAGACCGCCCCCGCCCGCGATTGCGCGCCCTTCGACACGGTGGGCGCGGGCGATGCCTTCAACGCCGGCTACCTGGCCGCCCTGGCCTCGGGAGCCGATCTGCGCGACGCCCTGGCCGCCGGCACCCGGACCGCCGGTTCGGTGATTTCCGCCTTCCCACGCGACACCGGCCCGCTGCCGGGCTGGAGACCCAATGCCACGCAACATCCTGCTTCTGATCGCCGATGACCTGGGGCTGATGACGGGGTGCTACGGCGACCCCACGGCCCATACCCCCAACATCGACCGGCTCGCGGCCCAGGCCACCCGGTTCTCGCATGCCTTCGCCTCCACGGCCTCGTGTTCGGGCAGCCGCAGCACGGTCTACACCGGCCTGCACACGCACCAGTCCGGCCAATACGGGCTGACCCACGCCCGCCACCATTTCCTGACCTTCGACGACGTGGCCACCGCCCCGGCCCTATTGAACGCGGCCGGCTATGCCACGGGGATCATCGGCAAGGTCCACGTCGGCCCCGATGCGACCTACCCCTGGGCCTGGCGCGACGAAAGCTGGGGCCGCGACGTCACCTGGATGGCCGACCGCGCAAACGCCTTCCTCGACGACGCAGGCGACCGGCCCTTCTTCCTGACACTGGGCTTCATCGACCCCCACCGCGACACCACCCGCGCGGGCTTTGGCGATCCGGATGGGCCAGAGCCCGTTTTCCGGCCGGAAAACGTCTCCATCCCACCGTTTCTCAATGACCTGCCCGAGGTTCGGGCGGAGCTGGCCGCCTATCACCATGCCATCGCCCGCATGGACCGGGGCGTTGGCCTGGTGCTGGACCTGCTGCACCGGCGCGGGCTGGACGATGACACCCTGGTGCTCTTTCTCAGCGACAACGGCGCGCCCTTCATCCATTCCAAGACCACCCTCTTCGACGCCGGCGTGCGCCTGCCCCTGATCATCCGCCAGCCCGGCTCGGCCCCCGCCGTCAGCGCCGCCATGGCCAGCTTCGTCGATGTCCTGCCTACCCTTCTCGACTGGGCCGGCGCCCCCCTGCCCCAGGACGGCCGCCCCCGTGACGGGCGCAGCCTGCTGCCCGTCCTTGGACAGGACGGCCGGCCCGAGGGCTGGGACGCCGTCTTCGGTTCGCACACCTTCCACGAGGTCACCAACTACTGGCCGACCCGCTTCCTGCGCACACCGCGCTTCAAGTACCACCGCAACGTCGCCTGGCAACTGCCCTTCCCGCTGTCCACCGACATCTACGGCTCGCTTTCCTTCGAGGCCATGCGCCGCGCCGCGCCCGACAGCATCGAGCGCCGCGTCCACCGCCCGGCCGAGGAACTCTACGACCTGGACGCCGACCCGATGGAGCGCCGCGATCTCGCCCAGGACCCCGCAATGGCCGACGTCATTACCAACCTGCGCGCCCGGCTGGAGCACTGGCAGCGCCGTACCGACGATCCCTGGCTGTTCCGCGATGGCGTGTCCGAACTGGCCCTGCGCGATCATGTGCAAGAAGGTCTAAACCTGCCGGAACGCTGGGATTTCTCGGCCCGCTGACCCGCACCGCCAGCCCCCGGTTCAAACGAACGGATTGACCAGCCGCACCTGCCCTTCGACCAGCAGGTCATGGTGCATGTCCTCGGTCCACAGGGTCGTGCACCCGGCGATCAGGGCCGACGCCACGATCATCGCATCGTAGACCTGGAACTGGTAGCGCTCGGCCAGGGCCCGGCCCACCTCATGGGTCTGCAGGGTCAGAGCCTCGACGGCGCACAAGGCCTGCACGCCGGCCAGGAAAGCGCTGGTGTCGTCCCAGCCCATCCCCGCCTTGCGCCGGCAATTCACCAGAGCCTCGTTCAACACCTGCACGCTGATGCGCGGCTTGCCCGCAAGGATCGCCTCGGCCCGGTCCGCCTTCGGGCCGTCGTCGAGCAGGTACAAGACGATGTTGGTATCCGCGAATTCAGCGCTCATGCGCGGCGTCACGGTCCAGCCGCTGATCGGCGGGCAGACGCCCCCGGAACCGGCGCAACCCGGCCAGCACGTCCTCGGCCCGGGGCTGGCGCTGCACCTGCAAGGCCCCGTCAGCCTTCACCAGGTCGATCTGGTCGCCCTCTTTCAGGCCCAGCTCGCGGACCAGCTCAGCGGGCAAACGCACGGCCAGGGAATTCCCCCATTTCGCAACTTGCATTCGGGTCCTCCGACACCTTGGATACACACACGCCCAATGTATATCCAAACCCTGCCCGTCACAAGGCCCCTCAGGCCCCCACGATCTTGACCGCCTGAACCGACGGATCCACGCGCCGGTACGCATTCAGCAATTGGCCCCCAAGATGCGTCCGCACGTATTCCGCAACGAACCGGGACGGCGCGACCAGGCACACGCTGGCCCCCGCCCGCTCGCCTTCGACCAGCTGCGCGAACCAGACCCGCGCCGAGGCCGCGTCCCGCTCTTGCAACAGGCCCAGCACCTGGTGCCACACCCCCGCCTCGGGAACCGCCGGCACCACCCGCTTGAACGGCACCACGGTCGGATCCGCCGCCGGCTCGGGCGCGCCCTGCCCCGCCCCCAACCGTTCGCTGAAGTCCGGACCCAGCCGCGCCCACACCGCGCGCGTGTCCGACAGGATCTGGTCGAAGTCGATTTCGTAAACGGTCACCCGGCCCTTCGCCGGCGCCCGCTTCACCCGCATCCAGCCGCTCGCGCGCAGCTTCGCCATCTCGCGCTTGACCGTGCGTTCGTCGACCGACCACAGCCGGGCGATCTCGGCCCGGCCGATCGACAATTCCGCGCTCTGCCAATTGTACCGCGTCGTCACCAGCACCATGATGCGCAGCACCATCTTTTGCCGGTGTTTGTCTCCGTCCAGGGCATGGGCCCCGAGCGCCGACAGAATATCGTATTTCAGTGCCGAGGCATTGCGCCCGGCCGCCCTTGTCGGCAGCATCCTTGGCTCCGCTCGTGATCTTCGGGGAGATCCCCGCCTCGATGTCCGGTTGTCTGCGGCGCTTAGAACGCTTTTCCGAACTTGGCGGCAATTAGCGTCCAACTTCTCGATTCTGTCAAGAGCTCTGCCGCACACTCGGGCAGCAGCCCGGGTTTCGGCCCGGCCCTTTCTCCAATTCAAAATTGAATTTGGTAAAAGTATTGGTGATGGGGGACGGCTAGTATGTCCCCCCAAAACGGCTTGATGTCCCCCCAAGGCATGGGATTTGGTGCCGTCCTGTCCCCCAAGACCTTGTAGGGTCCACCCGGACACCACCTGCGCCGGGCCTATCCCTGCAAACCTACCCGAATCATGGACTTTGCCGGCCCGGGCACCGGTCCCGGCCGGGCAATCCCGTCAATGACCTTACCCACGGGTAAAACACGAAGATCAGCTTATTTCATTTTACACAGAATGCAAATCCAGCGTAAATGCGCACAAGGGGCGGAACAACGTCCTCAGGCATTGCGGAGGCAGGCATGTATACTCACGAGGATCTCAGCGCCCTTCAGAACCAGTCGCTGAAGCTGCAGGGCTGGATCCGGCAGCAGACCTTTTCCCCCGAGCTCCGGAAGACGCTCAGGCGCTTTTCGTCCTGGGAGGTCGCCGAGCTGATCTTCAAGGTGAACCAAAGCACCTTTCGCGGCAAGCTGGCCGCCGACCCGTCCCTGCCCGCGGGCGAGGTCGAACCGGACGGGCGGCAGCGCTGGTTCTCGCTGGAAGAGATCAACGAGCTGCGGCGGCGGCTCAAGGTCAACCGCAAAAGCCTGATGCCCGTGCGCCCCGCGGGCAAACGCGCGGTCCGGGCCGCGGTGGCCAACTTCAAGGGCGGGGCCGGCAAGTCGACGGTGGCCCTGCATTTCGCCCATGCCGCGGCGCTCGATGGCTACCGCGTCTTGGTGGTGGATTTCGATCCGCAGGCCACGCTCAGCCATTCGATGGGACTGACCGACGTGTCCGAGGAACACACCGTCTGGGGCATCATGGCTCGGGACCTGATCCGTGAAACGACGCGCATGAACCGCGGACCTGTGGGCGCCGAATCCGGAGCCGCCCTGCCCCAGCGCCATTTGCCCGAGGCGATCACCGACCTGGGCCTGGGCGATCTGCGCGTCGCCGATTTCATCAAGCCGACCTCCTGGCCGACCATCGACGCGATCCCCTCCTGCGCCAACGCGGCCTTCGTGGAATTCGCCTCGGCCCAGTACCGGCACCTGAACCCCGACTGGTCCTTCTTCGCCGCCGTGTCGCGCTACCTCGACCAGATCCCCGACGAAAGCTACGACTTGATCGTCTTCGACTGCCCGCCCGCGATTGGTTACCAGTCGATGAACGCGGTCTTTGCGGCGGACGTCCTTTATATCCCGTCGGGCCCCGGCTACTGGGAATACGACAGCACCACCTCGTTCATCGGCCAGCTGTCCGAGGCGCTGGAGGACCTGGCCTACGGGTTCAACGGCACCTTACCCACGGGTAAGATTTCCCTGCCCAAGGCCTTCTACGACGTCCGCTTCCTGCTGACCCGCTACGAGCCGGGCAATGACCTGCACCGTGCGATGCTTGAAGCCTTTCGAAAGGTTTTCGGCGACTTGGTCACCGAGAACCCGGTCGAGATGACCCGGGCGGTCGAACAATCGGGCCGGTTCCTCAGCTCGGTCTATGAAATGGATTACCGCGACATGACCCGGGAAACCTGGCGGCGCGCGCGATCGACATTCGACAATGCCTATGAGGAATTCCGCGACGCCGTGACCGGCGCATGGGAGAAAATGGAGGCCGAAGAATGAGCAGGAAACGCAGGATGTTCGACATCGACGTTCCCGACATGGATGGCATTCCGGTCGGCAAGGCGCCGGACCACGTGGTGCCGGGGCGGCGTGGCCCGATGGCCTCGGCGATCTCGGAAAACGCGGAGTCCTTGCGCGAACGGCAGGCGGCCGAGGACAGCATCCGGGCGGAAAACGACCGGCTGGCCACGGAATATGTCGAACTCAAACGGGCCGGGATGATCGTCGACCGGGTGCCCCTGGATGACATCGTGACCGACCGGCTGGTGCGCGACCGCAAGGCGGGGCCGGACGAGGACCTGGCGGAACTCAAGGACTCGATCCGCGACATCGGCCTGTCGAACCCGGTGCGGCTGGAACGGCGCGCGGACGGCAAGTTCGAGCTGGTGCAGGGCATGCGGCGCTTGCTGGCCTACCGGGCGCTGCGCGAGGAAACCGGCGCCGCGCTGTTCGACGCCATTCCCGCGGGCATCGGCGCGCAAGAGGCGCAGGCCCAGGTCAGCTATCGCCGGATGGTGGACGAAAACCTGATCCGCAAGGATATCTCTTTCGCGGAAATGGCGATCCTGGCCCGGCGCTATGCCGAGGATCCGGCGAACGACTGCCCCGAGGTCTCCGAGGCGGTGGCCGTCCTGTACAAGTCGGCCAGCTACACCAAGCGCAGCTATATCCGCGCCTTTGCCGAGCTGGTGACCCGCCTGGACAAGGTCCTGCAATTCCCCGAGCAGATCCCGCGCAACCTGGGCGTCGACCTGAAACGGCGGATGGATGGCGACGATGGCCTGGTGGCCCGGATCGCCACCGCAATGCGGGCAGAGCCGGGACGCGACGGCGCGCGCGAGGTCGAGATCCTGCGCGGGTTTCTGACGGCCTCGGACGGCACCTTACCCGCGGGTAAGACCGATGCCGCCAAGCCGGTGAAGGCGCGCCAGGCCAAGACGACCTTCCAGGTGCCGGTGGACACCGGGGTCGCCAAGTGCAGCGCCTCGGCCGGGCGGCTGGAGATGCGGCACGACGTGGACTTTTCCTCGGTGGACCGCCGCAGTCTTGAACGCGCGGTCGCCGCGTTTTTCGCGGCTCTGGAGGCGGATGCGGGTTCGGATTCGTCGGAGTAGGGCAGGGTGCGGATCGGTCGGGTAACGGCCGGTCGCCCTGAAAAAAGCTCCGAGCAAAGCCCCGGATAAAAGGGCAGGGGCCGCGTGTCAGGCCCCTTGCGCACCCGTTGACGGGCGGTCGGCAGAGCGCCCGATTTCCTCGGCCAGGTCCGCGCACAGCATCTGCATCCGGGCCGGATCCGTGTGGCGCTGCGCCTGGATCTTCAGGCCAAAGATATAGGTCTGGATCCGTTNCGCCAGCCGGGCCGGATCGGCGTCGGGGGGCAGCTCGCCAAGGTCGCGGGCCCGTTCGAAGACGGCGGTCAGCTGGTCCTCGACCCGGGCAAGGTGATCCAGAACGACCTCGCGCAGGTCCGTGTCCCGGGGCAATTCCAGCAGCGACTTGACCAGCATGCAGGCCGTCGAGGGGCGGTCGCAGGGGCTTAGCTCGGCCAGTCGCGCCAGGTGGTCCTGCAACGCGCCCAGCGGAGACGGGGCAGAGGCCACCAGCTGCGCAAGCTCCTCGGCCATGCGCTGCGAATACCTGTCCAGCGTTGCCCGGAACAGGGCCTCCTTGCTTTGGAACGCGGCATAGATCGACCCGGGCCGCATCTTCAATGCGTCCTCCAGGTCCTTCAGCGAGGTCGCCTGGTAGCCCTTGACCCAGAAGAGGGTCATCGCCGCATCCAGCGCGGCGTCCCGATCGTATGAAGCGGTTCGTGCCATGGCGCAAATATACCCATCCTGGCGGCGGGCAGAAGGGGCGGGGCGGGGTTTTTCTTGAGCGATCACTCAAATGATACTTGAGCAACCGCTCAAGAATAGGCTAGCTCTGCGGGGAAGACGCCCAAAGGGGCAGGGACTGCCCGTCAGTCCGACCCAAGCGATGACCCAAGGAGTGCCGCTCATGACGCAATACATACCGCCGAAGAAATGGACCTGGGACGCCGAGAACGGCGGCAACTGGGCCAGCATCAACCGCCCCATTGCCGGGGCCACCCATGACGCTGCGCTGCCCGAAGGCCGGCATCCGATCCAGCTGTATTCGATGGGCACGCCGAACGGGCAGAAGGTGACCATCCTGCTTGAAGAGCTGCTGGCCATCGGAAAGACCGGGGCGGAATACGACGCGCATCTGGTGCGCATTGGCGAGGGCGAACAGTTCTCGTCGGGCTTTGTCGCGCTGAACCCCAATTCCAAGATCCCGGCCATGCTGNACCGTGACACCGGCATCCGGCTGTTCGAAAGCGGCTCGATCCTGTTGTACCTGGCCGAGAAGTTCGGCGCCTTCCTTCCGCAGGATCCGGCGCAGCGGGCCGAGGTGATGAACTGGGCCTTCTGGCTACAGGGCTCGGCGCCCTATCTTGGGGGCGGGTTTGGGCATTTCTATGCCTATGCGCCGGAGAAGTTCGAATACCCGATCAACCGCTTCGCGATGGAGGTGAAGCGTCAGATGGACGTGCTGGACCGGACCCTGGCCGAGCGGCCTTACCTGGGCGGGGACAGCTACTCGATCGCGGACATGCTGACCTGGCCCTGGTACGGCAACCTGGCCCTGGGCCAGGCCTACGAGGCGGGCGAATTCCTGGATGTGGAAAGCTACACGCACTTGCGTCGCTGGGCCCAAGAGATCCTCGCGCGGCCGGCCGTCCAGCGCGGGCGGATCGTCAACCGCACCTGGGGGCCACTGGATGAACAGCTGCACGAACGCCACGACGCTTCGGATTTCGAGCTGAAGACACAGGACAAGCTTTCGCCTGCAAGCGATTGAATTCAAACCGAAAAGGAAAACACCATGCTGAAGTTCTTCTACCACCCGACGCCCAACCCGATGAAGGTCGCGCTGTTCCTGGCCGAATCGGGCATCCCCTTCGAACTGGTCCCCGTGGACANGGCCAAGGGCGAGCAGCACGCGCCCGAATTCCGGGCGATCAATCCCAACGGCAAGGTGCCGGCGATCCTGGATGACGGGGTGGCGGTCTTCGACAGCACGGCCATCCTGATGTACCTGTCCGAGAAGACCGGCCAGTTCGGCGTGGCGCCAGAGGAGCGCGGGGCGCTGCTGTCCTGGCTGATGTTCGTGGCGACCGGGCTGGGGCCGTTTTCGGGGCAATCGGTGCATTTCCACTATGCCGCGCCCGAGGATGTGCCCTACGCCAAGAACCGCTACATGCGCGAGATCGAGCGCCATTACCAAGTGCTGGATGCGCACCTGGCGGGCCGCGACTTCGTGGTGGGCGACAGCTATTCGATTGCAGACATGTCTCTGTGGGGCTGGGCGATGCGGGGCGGGCGTGTCCTGGGCGGAGAGGGCCTGGCCCAGTTCCCCGAGGTCGCGCGCTGGTACGACACGATCAACGCGCGCCCGGCGGTCGAGGTCGCCAACAGGATCGCCGAGGGCAAGGAGTTCAAGACGCCGGGCGACGAAGACTCCATGCGGGCGCTCTATCCCAGCAACTTCGCGGCGGCCTGATCGTCGGACCATCGGCGCCGCAGCCCCCGGTCCGCGGCGCCGGCGCCAGTGATCAAGCCGCTTGCCGGGGGCGGACGCGCGGCTGGTCACACGCCGTCGGGCGTGGCCGCCTTGTCGGCCGGTTTGCGGATCACCAGGAAATAGACGAAGACCAGCGTCAACAGCACGAAGAACAGGCTGTCGGGATTGGTGAGGAAGGTCAGCGGGTTACCGTTGGACAGGGACAGCGAGCGGCGCAGGAATTCCTCGAGGTTGGGGCCGAGGATATAGCCCAGCAGCATGGTGATGACGGGGAACCCGTTGCGGCGCAACAGGAAGGCCAGCACGCCCATCGCCAGGGCCATGAACATCTGGAACGTCGAATAGGTGGCCACGTAGCTGCCCACGACGGCCAGCAGGGCGATCACTGCGTAAAGCACATCCTTGCGGATCGACACGATGCGGATGAAATACGGCCCGATGGCATACAGCGTCAGCGGGATCAGAACCACGGCACTGAACAGCAGGGCGGCCAGCATCGGGGCGATCAGCCCGGCCTGGTCGGACATCAGCTGCGGCCCCGGCTGGATGCCGTTGATGACCAGCACGCCCAGCATGATCGCCGTGATCGGGTCTCCGGGGATGCCGAAGGTCAGCATCGGCACCATCGCCCCGCCGCAGACCGCGTTGTTGGCGCTTTCCGAGGCGGCGATGCCCTGGGGGTTGCCCTTGCCGAAGGTCTCGGGCTCGGGCGAGGTGCGCACGGCCTCGGTATAGGCCAGGAACGACCCCATCGATCCGCCGGCGCCGGGCAGGGTGCCGACGAAATAGCCGATCAGGCAGGATTTGAAGTAGCAGCGGAACCCGATGCGGCGGATGTCGGACCAGGGCGGGATGAAATCCCGGCGCCGCAGCTTGTGCTTGCCGGCGGCGGCCGTCGCGGCGGTGGTGTCGCTGGGCGTGCGGGCCTGGACCAGGATCTCGGCGATGGCAAAGGTGCCGATGATGACGGGCATCAGGTCGACCCCGGCGGTCAGGTTGGCATTGCCGAAGGTGAACCGGGTGACCGGCTCCATCGCGTCCAGCCCGACGGTGGCCAGCATCAGCCCGATGCAGGCGGCGAGCCCGGCCTGGGGGATGCGCCCCCGCTGGGCAATGACCACGACGATCAGCGCAAAGGCCAGCAACGAGAACTTGCCCGTGGTCTTCACCAGCAGCGACAGCTCGGCCACGAAGGGCGCGACGGCGATCAGCAGCAGGGCACCGACCGCGCCACCGAACATCGATCCGATGGCAGCGTGGCCCAGGGCCAGGGCGCCCTTGCCTTGCTGTTGCATCGGGTAGCCGTCAAGGGCGGTCATCATCGACGAGGGCGCGCCGGGGATGTTGATGGTGGTGGCCGTGATGCTGCCCCCGCACATGCCGGCCATGTAGATGCTGGCGCAGGCCATCAGCGCGGTTTCCACGTTCAGCGTGTAGGTCAGCGGCAGCAACAGGGCCATGGCCAGCGTGGCGGTCAGCCCGGGGATGGCGGCAAAGATCGTGCCGATCACGAAGCCCAGGACGACGTAGGCCAGGTTCAGCGGGTCCAGGAGCAGCCCGAAGCTGTTCATGACGAGAAGAATGAAATCCATGGATCACCCCCAGGGCGTGGGGAGCCGGACCCCGAACAAATGCTGGAACATCACGTAGCCCAGCCCGACGACGACCAGGGCGATCAGGGCCTTCTGCGCGGGTTTCTCGAAGGACGAGAACAGCACGATCAGGGCAAAGACGAAGGCTGTGGACGACACGAGATACCCCAGCGTCCGGAAGGCCAGGATATAGAGGAAAATGGCCAGGACGATCCACAGGTGGGCATGGCCAGGCGCGTCCCGGGGCCGGTCCGGCGCTTCGGGTGCGCGCAGCTGTTGCAGGATCAGCAGGCTGGAAAAGAGGATTGCCGCGGCGCCTACGAGCATGGGGAAGAAAGACGGCGTCAGGCCGCTTTCGGCGATCGGCGTGCCCAGGCTGAGGGCCGAGACAAGGTACCCGACAGAGAGCGCAAGCATCGCGGTCGGAAAGATGAGTTGCCTGTTTGAGAACACGGGTCTTCTCCGGGCAAGAGGGTTGGGATGCGGGGGATGGGCGGCGCATGCATGGCGCCGGCGGGCGCGGTGCCGGGGGGCTGGGCGGGCGTTGCCGCCGACGGTCGGCCAGGGGCCCGGCAGGATAGGGGCCCGGCAGGATAAAGGCCGCCCCGGGCGCATGGCTGGGGGCGGCTGCGACCTTGGGTCTTAGAGGCCCAGTTCGTCCATCAGCGAGAAGGTCCGGGTCTGCAGGTCGTCGATCCAGACGGGCCCCTCGTCCGAGCTCAGCCAGTCGGGCGTGACGCCGACCTGGGCCAGCCAGTCCTGGAACTCGGCGCTGTCATAGGCGGTCTTGAAGGCCGCTTCGAGCG
>PAQV01000015.1 GCA_002709405.1 Paracoccaceae bacterium | reverse complement strand
GACCACGGCCACGACCGGAATGCCCAGCTTGTTGGCTTCTGCCACGGCGAGCTGCTCTTTCTTGACGTCGATGACGAAGAGCATGTCGGGAACGCCGCCCATCTCGCGGATGCCGCCGAGCGAAAGCGTCAGCTTCTCCTGCTCGCGCTCCATGTGAAGGCGCTCTTTCTTGGTGAGACCTTCGGCACCTGCGTCCATCTGTTCGTCGATCTGCTTGAGGCGCTGGATCGACTGGCTCACGGTCTGCCAGTTGGTCAGCGTGCCACCGAGCCAGCGGTGGTTCATGTAGTACTGGGCCGATTTCTCGGCTGCATCGGCAATCGCGGCCGACGCCTGGCGCTTGGTGCCGACGAACAGCACGCGGCCGCCCTTGGACACGGTGTCGCGGATGACCTGCAGGGCCTGGTCCAGCATCGGCACGGTCTGCGTCAGGTCCAGGATGTGGATGCCGTTGCGCGAGCCATAGATGTAGGGACCCATGCGCGGGTTCCAGCGCTGCGTCTGGTGGCCGAAGTGCACGCCAGCTTCCAGCAGCTGACGCATGGTGAAGTCAGTAAGAGCCATTTGCTCGTCCTTTCCGGTTTCATGCCTCGGCGGGGGTTCAGAGCGGATGCTCCAACCGGCGGACCGTCGGGGATGTCTCCCCCGAACAGGGCCCAATCCCCGCCAGCGGGATTGATGGCGGCGGACATAGCCCAAGCCTCCGCCCGGCACAAGAGCAAAAGCCACCCCAAAGCCCCGCAACAGCGTCCCACGCGTGGGACACCCAACCACCCTATTAATTTCAATGCCTTACAAAGCCAAATTCACCAAATCTTAACCACCCCACCTGGCACGCCCCACAAAACGGCGCGCAACCCCCCTCTTCATCTTTGCAAAAATACGCAAAATCCCGCCCCCACCAAGGACCCAAACAGCCCCCATGCCAGGCCCACCGCCCCCCAAAACGCAAAAAGGAGCCCCGATCCCAAAGAACCGGAACTCCCACCATTCACAGACAAAACGCTTACACCAGGAAATCGTCCGTCACCGTCACGATGCTGTCCAGCGCATCCGCATCCGTTTCGCGCAGCACGATCCGGTCCCGCTCTGGGTCGTCGAAGATCAGCACCAGGTTGTTGCCGTTCTGGACCGACCGCAGCAGCTCGACGCCCTGTTCCAGAACGATGATGTCCTCGCTGGCGTCGAAGTCGAAGATGATGTCCCGGTCGCGGGTGCCGTCGCCGCTGTCGGCCCCGAAGACGAAGGTGTCGGGCCCCGCGCCGCCGGTCAGCCGGTCGTTGCCCGCCCCGCCGATCAGAACGTCGGCCCCGTCGGTGCCCGTCAGCGTGTCGTCGCCGTCGGTGCCCTCGATCACGTTGGGCGTCTCGACAGGATCGGGCGGGGTGACCTCGCCGCCCGGTGCGGTGTCCACGGCCTCGAAACCGATGTCGTCATAGCTCAGGTCGTGGCTGGTCTCGCGCTGGAAATCGGCCGAGACCACGTCGTCCAGCGTGTGGCCCGATGCCTCGACCGCGGCCACGTCCAGCGCATAGGCCCGCGTGTCGACGGTCTGGTTATTGACGAACTCGACAGAGCCGCTCTGGTAGGCCTCGACCCCGGAAATCGTCGAACCGTCCGAGAACGTCACCCGCACGAGGACTTCGGCGTTGAACGGGTTGATCTCGGTGCTGGCGTCGGGGTTGAAGGGCGTGTCGTCGGTGTCGATGACCGTCCGTGTCAGGCCCAGGCCCGGCGCGTCGATGGCCCCGGGGCCAAAGACCAGCCCCTCGAAAGAGGTCGCGCCCGGGGGCAGCAGGCCGAACTCCAGCTGGTCGAAGGACACGTCATTGGCCCGGATCTGGCTGTCGGCGGTGACCTCGGTCAGCCCGTCGGCGGGGAAGTCGTTGCGCGGGATGAAATAGGTGTCGCCCCCGGCGGAAAAGGTGATGCCAAAGACCGTGCCCACGTTGGTTTCCAGCGACACGAATTCATAGGTGGGCGACTCCGTGGCGATGACCTCGCCATCGACGAGAAAGGTGATTTCCTCGGCCTCGAACAGCACGGTTTCGTTGGGCGTGCCTTCAAAGATCACCGACGGCGGGGTGACCTGGAAATCGTTGTCATCGGGGTCGATGGTCGTCAGCTCGACCTCGGTCAGGGTGGTTCCGGCGGTGATGATGTCGTTCTGGCCCAGCTCGACGTCGTCGATGCGGTAGGCCGTTCCAACCAGGGTTGTGGTCATGTCTGTGGGTCCTCGTGACAGGCGCGGCGAAAAACTCGCCGGCTGTCCCGACTTAGCCGGGCAATGCCCGCCAAGGTATTGACATGTCTTCACGAATGGGTGGCAGGCGCGTCAACAGACAGGGCATCAAAGGCCGCGCACAGGGCCTGTTCGGCGGTGCGGGCCAGGGTCTTGCGGTCGGCGAAATCGGCCACGCGCAGGGGCGGGCAACAGGTGATCTCGACCGAGCCCTGGGGCACCTGGGCCAGCACCTTCACCAGCCCCGGGCCAAAGTCCATGTCGCCCCACCACCCGTAAAACCGGGGCGGCGCGCCCGTCGGCGCATGGTAGCGGACGGCCAGCGGCTGGATCCAGCAGGTGTCGCGCAGGGCGGGTGCGAAGAAGGCGGCAAAGAGCGTCGTGCGGAAGGGCAGCACGCGCTGCCCGTCGGTGGAGGTGCCCTCGGGGAAGAACAACAGCTTGTGACCGGCGTGCAGGCGGCTTTCGAACAGGCGGGTGTGATCGCGGGCCTGGCGGGGGTTCCGGTCGATGAAGACGGTGCCCGTGGCCCGGGCCAGCCAACCGATTCCGGGCCAGCCGGCGACCTCGGCCTTGGACACGAAGTACAGCGTCTTGCGGGCGTTCAGGGTGAAGATGTCCAGCCAGGTGGAATGGTTGGCGACAAGCGCCCCGGGGTGGGTCATGACCTGGCCGTGCACGGTCAGGGTCAGGCCCATCAGGCGCAGGGCGATGGAACAGACGGCCCGGGTGATCCAGGGGGTCCAGGGTCGGTGGTCGCCATGCAGCGGGCGTTCGACCAGGCGCAGGGCCAGGTGCAGGACCAGCCCGCCAAAGACGGTCACGGCCAGGGGCAGTCCGCGCAGGACGACCATGACCCAGCCCAGAGGCGAGATGCGGACCGGGTCGGGCGGGCTGTCGGAATGCCAGGTGCTGCTCATGTGCGTCTCAGGGGCCGCTCAGCCGGTCCGCGCGCCGGTATAGATGCGCTTTTGCCGGTCGTTCATGCGGGCGGTGTCCATGACCAGGCAGACATCGGTGGTGTTGAAGGCATGGTCGACAAAGGCGCCCTCGCCCACGGTGCCGCCAAGGCGCAGGTAGGCCTTGATCAGGGCGGGCATGGCGACCATCGCCCGCTTGCGGTCCAGCCGGTCTTTCGGCACCAGGTCCATAGGTTGGAAATGCTCTGCCACGGCGCGCACGCGCAGGTCCGGGGGGGCCAGGTGGTTGTGGTGCAGCATCGACAGGGGCTCGGCCAGGGCGTCGATATCGGTGCCGTGAAAGCTGGCGGTGCCAAAGAGGATGTCGATGCCGTGGCGGGCGACGTAGTCGGCCAGGCCGGTCCAGAGGTGATACATGGCCGCCCCGCCCCGGTAGTCTCGGTGCAGGCACGACCGGCCCAGTTCCAGCAGGCGGCGGCCGGACCGGCGCAGGGGGGCCAGGTCGTATTCGGCTTCGGAGTAGAACTGGCCGGCGGCGGCGGCCTGGTCGTCGCGCAGCAGGCGGTAGACGCCGACGACGGCTCCGGTGGCATCGTCGCGCACGATCATGTGGTCGAAGAACGGGTCAAAGGCGTCGCGTTCCAGGCCTTGGTCATGGTCGACCAGCGCGCCTTGCCCACCCAGTTCGCGGACGAAGACGTCATAGCGCAGGGCCTGGGCTTCGGTCAGGGCGGCAGGGGTGTCGGCGATGGAGACGGTGAAAGAGGGGCCCGGTTCCGGCATCTGGGGATCAGCAGACCTTTTGTCGGTGTTGCGCGCTGATACCCCAGCGGCGGGCGGTCTTCAACATGCGGGGGCGCGTTAACGGTTCGGACCGGGGTGGCGTTAACCCTTAAGTAACCATCATTTGTCATCAAAGACAGGCAACAGGCCGATCCGGGTGCCATCAATGACGACCTTGCCCGCATCGCGAAAGTTAACGGTGACCTTGCCGCCGACATTGGACTGGACCTGGCCGATGCCCCAGTCCGGAAAATCGGGATGGCGGACCAGCATGCCGGGTGAAAGTATGGAGTTGAGATTGGTCAAGCAGATCTCCGGACAACAGGATGCAGGGGGGACGGGATATGGGACAGGGTAACGACAATCTTGCCGCGCTGATAGGGTCTCGGATCTGTCACGACCTGATCAGCCCGATCGGGGCGATCCACAACGGGCTGGAGCTTCTGGACATGGCCGGGGCGGCCGAGGGTCCGGAGATGGGGCTGATCGCCGACAGTGTCACCAATGCCGAAGCGCGGATCCGGTATTTCCGGCTGGCCTACGGGGCGGCCGGGGACCAGCAGATCGCCCGGTCCGAGGTCGTCGCGGTGTTGCGGGGCGTGTCGGGGGGCAGCCGGATGAGCGTCGAATGGGCGCCGCTCGATGCCCAGCCCCGGACCGAGGTCCGCCTGGCCCTGCTGGCGGTGCAATGCCTCGAAACGGCGATGCCCTATGGCGGCACCGTGCGCATCACCACCGATTCCGGCCAGTGGCGGGTCGAGGGCGAGGCCGAGCGCATGGTGATCGATCCGGTTCTGTGGGGCGGGCTGACCGACGTGCGGATCGACAGCGACATCACCCCTGCCCTGGTGCAGTTCGGATTGCTGCCCGCCGCCGCCGAGGATGCCGGCCGCGACCTGAGGGTGCAGACCTCGGCCGACCGGATCGAAGTGACCTTCTGACATACCCGATTTGGCAGCGCTGGGGTCAGGGGCGCTGCCCCGCGGGACCCACGGTGCCAGCTGGGCGCGCCATCACCATCCCAGGGCCGCAGGCGGGGGCGCCGCCGCATCGCAGCGCCCCCGCCTGCCCTGCCCCAGACCATCGTCAGCCGCGCACGGCCCCGTCGCCGGTCACCAGGTACTTGAAGCTGGTCAGCTGGGCCGCGCCCACCGGGCCGCGGGCGTGCATCTTGCCCGTCGCAATCCCGATTTCCGCCCCCATGCCGAATTCACCGCCATCGGCGAACTGGGTCGAGGCATTGCGCATCAGGATCGCACTATCGAGCCGCTGGAAGAACCGGGCGGCCACGGCGTCGTCCTCGGTGACGATGCAATCGGTGTGCTGGCTGCCGTACTGGCGGATATGGGCAATAGCCCCGTCGACATCCTCGACCACGCGCGCGGCGATGATCGTGTCCAGGTACTCCTTGCCCCAATCCTCGGGCGTGGCCGGAACCGTGCCCTTGATCTTCTGCAGCGCCGCATCGGCCCGGACCTCGATGCCTGCGTCCAGCAGGGCCCGGATCACGCCCTGCCCGATCGTGTCGACCAGAGACCGGTGGATCAAAATGCATTCGGCCGCCCCGCAGATGCCAGTGCGCCGGGTCTTGGCATTGACCACCACCTTCAGCGCCTTTTCCGGGTCGGCCGCCGCATCCAGGTAGATGTGCACGATCCCTTCGAGATGGGCAAAGACCGGCACCCGCGCCTCGCGCTGGACCAGCCCCACGAGGCCCTTGCCTCCGCGCGGCACGATCACGTCGATCGTGTCGGTCATGGTCAGCATCTCGGACACGGCAGCCCGGTCGCGCGTGGGCACCAGCTGGATGGCGTCTTCGGGCAGGCCGGCGGCGCGCAGCCCCTCGACCAGGCAGGCATGGATCGCACCCGAGGAATGGAAGCTTTCCGACCCGCCGCGCAGCACCACCGCATTGCCCGATTTCAGGCACAGGGCGCCGGCGTCGGCGGTCACGTTGGGCCGGCTTTCATAGATCACCCCGATCACCCCGAGCGGCGTGCGCACGCGCTGGATGTGAAGGCCGCTGTCCATGTCCCATTCGGTCAGGATCTCGCCCACCGGATCGTCCTGGGCGGCCACCGCGCGCAGGCCGTCGACGATGCCCTGGATCCGGTCCTCGGTCAGCTTGAGCCGGTCCATCATCGCCGCACTCAGCCCCTTGTCGGCGCCAAAGGCCATGTCCTTTTCGTTGGCCTCCAGGATATCCGCCCGGCGCGCCCAGACGGCATCGGCGGCGGCGGTCAGGGCCTGGGCCTTCTGATCGGCTGGAGCACAGGCCAGGTCCGCGGCAGCGGCTTTCGCGCGCGTTCCGATGGCGGCCATCAGGGCCTGGATGTCGTCGTGATCTTTCATCGGCCTGTCCTCTTGTCAGAAGGGCGTGCCCGTGACGGGCGTGGGTTTTGCGTATTTAGACAAAGATGAAGCTGCAGTCAGGCGAAAATGTTGGCCGTCGGGCCCGATCACACGGCCATGTCATCGCGGTGGATCAGCGCGGCGCGACCTGGATAGCCCAGCAGGTCCTCGATCTCGGCGCTTTGGTGGCCCCGGATGGCGGTGGCCTCGTCCGAGGTATAGCGGGTCAGGCCCTGTCCCAGCCGGGTCCCGTCGGCGGCGCGGATGTCGACCGGTTCCCCCCGGCCGAAATCGCCCTCGACGGCCGTCACCCCGGCGGGCAGCAAGGATCGGCCGCGCCCCAGCGCCCGGGCGGCGCCGGCATCGATCACGACGGCGCCCTTGGGCTTCATTGCCGCGATCCAGCGCTTGCGGGCGGCCTGCGGGTCCAGCTGCGCGGTGAACCAGGTGGCGTTGGCCCCATTTTCCAGCAAGGTCAACGGGTTGTCGGGCGATCCTTCGGTGATCGCCATGGCGCAGCCGGCCGAGGTCGCCATCCGGGCGGCCATCAGCTTGGTCTTCATGCCGCCCTTGGACAGGCCCGATCCGGCGTCGCCGGCCATGGCCTCGATCTCGGGCGTGATGCGGTCGATCCGGTCGAACCGGGTGGCCGTGGGATCGCTGGCCGGGTTGGCCGTGTAAAGCCCGTCGATGTCCGACAGCAGCACCAGCACGTCGGCGCCCACGGTCACGGCCACCTGGGCGGCCAGCCGGTCGTTGTCGCCGTAGCGGATTTCATCGGTGGCGATGGTGTCGTTTTCGTTGACTATCGGCACGACGCCCAGGCCCAGCAGGGTTTCCAGGGTCGAGCGCGAGTTCAGGTAGCGCCGGCGGTCTGCGCTGTCCTCCAGGGTGACCAGCACCTGGGCGGCGGTGATCCGGTGGGGGGCGAGCGCCTCTTCGTAGGCGCGGGCCAGGCGGATCTGGCCAACGGCGGCGGCGGCCTGGGATTGTTCCAGGGCCAGCGGGGTCGCGGGCAGGCCCAGCACGCCGCGGCCCAGGGCGATGGAGCCGGACGACACCAGGATCACATCCGCACCCCCCCGGGTCTTCAGCCGGGCCACGTCCTGCGCAAGGGCGCGCAGCCAGCCGGCGCGCAGGTCGCCAGACTGCCGGTCGACCAGCAGGGCCGAGCCGATCTTGACGACAACCCGTCGGGCTTCGCTCAGGGGTGCCACGGAGCCTCGTCCTCGACGGGTTTCTGGCGCAGGCGGTCTTCGGAGATCCGGGCCTTGAGGGCGCGCAGCACCTCGGTCACGCCCTCGCGCGAGACGCCGGACATCTGCAGAACCGGGCCGCCGCTGGCCTCTTCCAGGGCGGCAAGCGTTTCGGCCCGCTGCGCGTCATCCAGCGCGTCGATCTTGTTCAGAGCGGTGACGCGGGGCTTGTCGGCCAGATGGCCGCCATAGGCCTCCAGCTCGCCGATGATGGTGCGGTAATCCTCGACCGGGGTTTCGGACGTGCCGTCGACCAGGTGCAAAAGAACGGCGCAGCGTTCCACGTGGCCCAGGAACCGGTCGCCGATGCCCTTGCCTTCGTGCGCGCCCTCGATCAGGCCGGGAATGTCGGCAATGACAAATTCGGCATTGTCCACGCCCACGACGCCCAGGTTCGGATGCAACGTCGTGAACGGATAATCGGCGATCTTCGGCCGGGCATTTGACGTGGCCGCCAGGAAGGTCGACTTGCCCGCATTGGGCAGGCCCAGAAGCCCCGCGTCGGCAATCAGCTTCAGCCGCAGCCACAAGGTCCGGTCGACGCCCGGCTGACCCGGATTGGCCCGGCGCGGCGCCTGGTTGGTCGAGGTCTTGAAATGCAGGTTGCCAAACCCGCCATTGCCCCCGCGCGCCAGCTCCACCGTGTCGCCCAGGGTGGCCAGGTCGGCGATCACCGTCTCTTCGTCCTCGTCCAGGATCTCGGTCCCCACGGGCACCCTCAGAACGATGTCGTCGCCATTGCGCCCGGTGCGCTGCTGGCCCATCCCCGGCTTGCCGTTCTCGGCAAAGAAATGCTGCTGGTAGCGGAAATCGATCAGCGTGTTCAGCCCGTCGACAGCCTCGGCAATGACCGACCCGCCCTTGCCCCCGTCGCCCCCGTCCGGTCCACCGTATTCGATGAACTTCTCGCGCCGGAACGACACGGACCCGCCACCACCGCTGCCAGAGCGGATGTAAACCTTGCAGAGATCAAGAAACTTCATGCCCGTGTTCCTACAGCAAAGGCCGCGCCGCACAAGCCGCCGCACGCCCTCGCCCCAATAAATACCGCCGCCCGGACACCGCCCGCGCCAGCGCTCCTGCTTCTTTCTCTTCCCAAATACCCCGGGGGAGTCCTCCAGCGGAGGACGGGGGCAGCGCCCCCGAAACCCCGCGAGCCAAAGGCCCTACAGCTTGCGCGAATAGGTCCAGGTCGGCACCAGCGCCCCCCGCGCCACCGAAAAGCTTTCCGCATCGCCAAGGTAGTCGAACCCGCAATGGCTCAGCACCCGGGCCGAGGCCGGGTTGTCCTGGAAGACCGAGGCAAAGAGCGACCGGTCGCCCAGCGGATTGGCCGCGACCAGCGCCGTCAGCGCCTCCGAGGCCACCCCGGTGTTCCAGAACAGCGGCGCGATCCAGAAGCCCACCTCGGCCCCGTCTTCGTCCAGCCGTTTCAGAGAGATGATCCCCATCAGCTCGGGCCCGTCATCGCGGGTGCCGTCTATGGCCCAGACCGCTTCGTCGGCAGGCTGGGACATCGCCCGGGCCACGAAGGCCTCGGTCGCGCCGGGGGGCAAGGGATGCGGGATCGAGGTGGTCATGCGCGCCACGCGTTCGTCACCGGCCCAATGATCAATCAGACCGATGTCGGAGCGGCGCAATGGCCGCAGGTCGAACCTGTCGGTCCCGATCTCTGCCTGTTGGACGATCCTGTCCAGTATCATCGACTCACTCCCTGCTTCCGTCACCCGAGCCGGCCATTGGCGCCGGACGGGCCCTTGCATCAAACTCGTTCCACGCCCACCAAGCCCACTTGGCCAGGTTGGCCGCGCCCTGCCCCCAGATCAGTCTAGGCCCACCGGGCGCTTTTACCCCGCGCAAACTTGCACAAAGGTAAAACGCAAAGGGGACCGGCCTTGTCGGCCGATCCCCTGAGTATGTTTCAAACCTCTGGCGGGTTTCGGCTTACTCGGCGGCCTCCGCAACCGGAAGCACCGAAATGAAGGTTCGTCCCTTCAGACCCTTGTGGAAGGTCACGGCGCCCTCGGCGGTTGCAAAGATCGTGTGATCCTTGCCCATGCCCACGCCTTCGCCCGGCCAGAACTTGGTGCCGCGCTGACGCACGATGATGTTGCCTGCGACGGCCGCCTGGCCACCGTACAGCTTCACACCAAGACGGCGGCCGGCAGAGTCGCGACCGTTACGGGATGAACCGCCTGCTTTTTTATGTGCCATGCTGGTCTCTCCTTACGCTTCGGCAGCCTCGGCCGGGGCCGAGCCCGCGCCGGAAGCAACCTTGACGCCGGTCGCATCCGCGCCCGAGGTCAGGATTTCGGTGATGCGCACAACGGTCAGCTGCTGACGGTGACCGCGGGTCCGCTTCGAGGAATGCTTGCGGCGGCGCTTGACGAAGGTGATGACCTTGTCAGCTTTCACAACATCCACCACTTCGGCCTGGACGGCGGCGCCATCAACCAGCGGCGCGCCGAGAACGGTGTTGTCGCCACCGATCATCAGAACGTCGTTGAACTGCACCGTTTCGCCAGCAGTGGCGGCCAGTTTTTCGATCCGGAGCTCATCGCCCGAGCGGACCTTGTACTGCTTGCCGCCGGTCTTCATGACCGCAAACATCGCGTCTTCCTTTTTTCTACCGCGTTCTGTGGTCCCCGTTTCCGGGCGTTTGCGGCCGGGCCAGTCGTCCTGATCCCGCGCCACCTCGAACAGCGCGCCCCGGTCGGGGCATGTATGACTATAAAACCCGGCGCGGATCATCCGGCCGGGGATGCGCGCTTATGCATCGCATGGCACCGGCTGTCAACCACCCCCCGGCCGACCCCCGCGCCCGCTTACAGCATTACAGATCCTGGGCCAGCGTCGCGCGCCCGGTCACCAGGCCCAGCCCATAGGAAATGCGCCCATAGGTCACGTCGAAGCCTTCGAACAGCGCCACGTTCACCGCCTGCCCCGCCGGAGTGCGGGAAAAGTCGACATAGGCCTGCAGGTGGCCCGGATCGGCCGGCCCGTAGGCCAGCAACAGGTAGCCCATCAGCCAGCCCTCGGTGTCCTCGCGGATGGCGGGTTCGTCCGACCAGACGCGCGACAGGATCTGGGCATCGTCATAGGGGTTGCCCGCGCCCTCGGCCAGCCCCCGCAGGTAGTGATAGCGGGCGGTCAAGGTGGCGGTGACATTGCGCTCGACCAGGTCGTTGACCTGGGCAAACCGCCGGATCAGCCGGACCTGGGTACTGTCCTCGTCCCGGCGCGCGGCCCATTCCGCGCGGACGATCTCTTCGATGTCCTCGTCGACCATGGCCGACCGGGCGACCAGTTCCAGCTCGACCAGGGCTTGCCCCGCCGGACTGTCGAAGAAGTCCACCGAGGCGGCGATGTCTTCCGGGGACAGCCCCTCTGCCAGGGCCAGGCGCAATTCCTGCTGGATCTGTTCGGGATCAAAGATCGTCTCCAGCCGCGCCATGTCGCCCTGGGGCACGCGGCCGGTCGCCGGGTCGGCCACCAGGGCGTTGGCGTCCTCGACCCCTTCCGCGCGCATCAGCATCGCCAGTTCGGGGAGCCGGAGCGCCCCGGTCAGGTCGTCCACGGGCCCGGCCGCGCCAAGGCCCGGCCAGAGCGCAAGAACCAGGCCCGCCAGCGCCCGGCGCGTCACAGATCCTGACCGGTATCAAGTTCCGACATGCGCATGGCAAGTTCCTCGAACCGGTTGGCCATGATCTCGTATTGCACGGCGTTCATCAGCTCGTAGACCTCCTGCATGTCGGGATGTTCCAGGGCCTCGGTATAGGTTTCGACCTCGTCATCGGTGAAATCTCGGTAGACCCAGGCCTGCGCGCTCAGCGAGCTTTCGGCCATGGCCCGGCGCAATTCGGGTTCCTGTTCCTTCATCATGGCGGCCATTTCATCGGGGTCGAGCCGCAGTTCGATGACCCCCGCCGCGCTTGCGGCCACGAGGAAGCGCAGCTGGACCTGCTGCATCGCGCGCACCGCCACGCCCGAGGCGTCGATGGCGTCCGTCATGCGTTCGAACATGCCCAGCCGGGGCGAGTCATTGGCCTGCATCTCGGCCACCAGGGCCTGGCCTTCGGCCTGCTTGGCAGCGTCATCGGGGTTCAGGTGCGAGGCGTTTTCGACCTCGACCAGGCGCTGGCCAAGATCGGTGGCATAAAAGGCCGCGGCATGGGCCAGCTTGTCGTCGTCGAGGGTCTGTTCAAGGATGCCGACGGCCATGTCGCGCATGCGGTCCACGTCGAAGACGTCCTGCGAGAGGCGCGTCCAGCTATAGCCGAAGATCCCGGCGTCGAGGCCCAGCATGGTGGGCGCGTCCTCGGCCGAGAACTTGAGGCTTTCAAGGGCCACGTCGAAGCCGGTGACATGCAGGAACGCCTCGACCTTGTCGCGATCGGCGGCAGCGGCGGGCAGGGTGAAGAGGGTCAGCGCGACAAGGACTGCGCCGGCCCAGCGGGCGGGGGTGCGGAGGATGGCGTTCATGGGGACAAGATAGGCGCTCTGGCCCCGCGAACCAACGGTTTCCGGCAGGACCCCGCTTTCCGGTTCAATTTCAATTTCCTTACCCGGTCTAATAGATTAACGTGATTGCAAAGTGAATTTACCAGTGGGGATTGCCATGACGACCTATACTTTCAAGCTTTATAACTCGGGCTACGGGTATTACGAAGATTATTACACCTACGAATATAGCGAATACGAATTTTACGATGTGGATACGGTGTCGATTTCGGTTCTGGGCGACGATCCGGATTACATGACCGTCGAAAACGGCGAAGTGACCTATCCGGACTTTGCCTGGGAAGATCATTTCAACTGGTACAGCACTTATTCGCAAAGCGAAATCTACCGGTTCGACTGGTACGGCGGCACGACCTTCATGTTTTCCCTGTCGGCAAGCTACTATACGTATTTCGACGGTTACGGGTACAGTTACGAGGACATGTGGGTCACGGTGGGCGGCGATGAGCTGCCCGATTTCTCGGACCTGCCGGAGGACGAGCAATGGGACGCCTTTGTCGGGCTATTGAATTCCGGCACCATGACGTCGACAAATGGCTATGCCGATGGCACCCAGATCGCGATGGAGGATTTCGCGGGCGTCGTGGTCAGCGAAAATGACGTAATCGAGGGCACCGATGGCGATGATTCCACGGCCACGGGCATTGGCAACGACCGGTTCGAGGAATCCTATGGGTCCTTGGGCGCGGATTACCTGGATGGCGGCTATGGCATCGACACGGTGGTCTATGGCGCAGGCTACTCGACGGCGCGGTCCTACGTGGTCCTGGACCTGCTGGATTCGTCGAAGAACGGCGGGGCGGCCACGGGCGACGTGATCGTGCGCGTAGAAAAGGCCACGGGCACCACCGGGGACGACCAGATCTGGGGCACCAATGGCGGCAACGTGCTGCGCGGCGGCGACGGTGAAGACAGCCTTTACGGCCGCGTGGGCATCGACCGGCTGCTGGGCGGCCGGGGCAACGACCTGCTGGACGGGGGCGCGGGCGCCGACGAGCTGGACGGGGGCGACGGGCGGGACCGGGCGACCTATGCCTCGGCCAGCGGCGCGGTGGTCGTCGACATGATGGTGACCGGGAATTCCTCGGGCTGGGCGGCCGGCGACACCTTCATCAGCATCGAGATCCTGGAGGGCAGCGATTTCGCCGACACCCTGCTGGGCGACGACCTGGCCAACCGGATCATCGGCGGCACGGGCAACGACCTGATCCGGGGACGCGGCGACAACGATGTGCTGTTCGGCCAGGCCGGAGACGACACCCTGCGCGGCGATGCCGGCGACGACCGGATGTATGGCGGCGCCGGGGAGGACACCTTCCAGTTCAACGGCGGCCACGACATCGTCGAGGATTTCACGGCCGGGGAAGACCTGCTGATGATCTCCAACCGCTTCGGCGCGGGCCCGGTGATCAGCGATGCCGACCTGGAGGCTGTGGCCTCGGTGGTCGACGGGTCGCTTGTGCTGGCCTTCGGCCCCGCGCACTCGTTGACGCTGACGGGCGTGACATCCATCGACACCGTGCTGGACGCCTACATGGGGTATTGACCGTTGCCGCAGCGGAAAGGGCAAAAAAGCGACAGATCGGGCCTTGCGCACCTCGGCAAAGCCGCGTAAACGCAGCGCCCAGACCCCCGCGGAGAGGTGCCGGAGTGGTCGAACGGGGCGGTCTCGAAAACCGTTGTGGGTGCAAGCCCACCCAGGGTTCGAATCCCTGTCTCTCCGCCACTATCTTCTTGATAGTTCGGCATTTTGCGCGTCCTGGCGGGTTTCGCCGCCATGGACGCGGCGCCCTGCGGTCCAGCCCAAATCAGGCCCAGTTCAGTCTTCAACAGACCAGAAATCGGTAACCTTGTCAGGCATGTCCTGCCATCGCCCGCTTGACATCCGGGCAACAAAGCGCCATTTCACCCCTCGTGCGCTGCGCTGCCGCGTGAGCATGCCGCGTCCGCAAAGGACCATCAGCGCACAGGCAATTTCAGTCCCCCATCACGCAGGGTTCCTGACGCAAAGGCCGGACACGACGGGATCGCCGTCTGTCCCGGGGCCCGCGCGAACCCTCTGGCCGCCCCGTTCGGGGTGGCTGTTCACCATGGGCCCGTCCCGGCATATGCGCCGCGCGGTCCCCTGAAGGATAGTACGTGTTCGATTTCGACATGCTCGGCCTGGCGCCGACCCTCAATACCGCACTGAAAGAGGCCGGGTTCACCCAGCCCACCCCGATCCAGAACCAGGCCATCCCCCTGGCCATGGAAGGCCATGACATCCTGGGCCTGGCCCAGACCGGCACCGGCAAGACCCTGGCGTTCGGCCTGCCCCTGATCGACCAGCTGCTGGCCAATCCCGGCAAGCCCGCGCCGAAGACGGCCAAGGCCTTGATCCTGGCCCCCACGCGCGAGCTGGTGAACCAGATCGCCGAAAGCCTGATGGCCCTGACCAAGGGCACCAAGATCCGTGTGACCACCGTCGTCGGCGGCCGGTCGATCGGCAAGCAGATCCAGGTGATGTCGCGGGGCACCGACATTCTGGTCGCCGCCCCGGGTCGCCTGATGGACCTGATGGACCGCGGCGCCATCGACCTCAGCCAGACCCGCAACCTGGTGCTGGACGAGGCCGACCAGATGCTGGACCTGGGCTTTATCCATGCCCTGCGCAAGATCGCGCCCAAGCTGGGCACACCGCGCCAGACCATGCTGTTTTCGGCCACCATGCCCAAGCAGATGGAAGAGCTGTCGCGCGCCTACCTGAAGGATCCGCGCCGGGTGCAGGTGTCGCCTCCGGGCAAGGCCGCCGACAAGATCACCCAGTCGGTGCATTTCCTGGCCAAGGGCGACAAGCCGTCCAAGCTGCGCGAGATCCTGCGCCAGGATCCCGATGCCCTGACCCTGGTCTTTTCGCGCACCAAGCATGGCGCGGAACGGCTGATGAAGGGGCTGGTGGCCGACGGGTTCAACGCGGCCTCGATCCACGGCAACAAAAGCCAGGGCCAGCGGGACCGGGCGATCAAGGCCTTCCGGGCCGGCGAGATCACCATCCTCGTGGCCACCGACGTGGCGGCCCGGGGCATCGACATTCCGGGCGTGGCCTACGTGGTCAACTTTGACCTGCCGGAAGTGGCGGACAACTACGTGCACCGCATCGGCCGGACGGCCCGGGCGGGACGCGAGGGCGAGGCGATTGCCTTCTGCGCGCCCGAGGAATCGGACCTGCTGCGCCAGATCCAGAAGCTGATGAAGATCGAGATCCCGGTCGCCAGCGGCGAAAGCACCCTTGGCGACATGACCGAGGGCACCGCCGGCCGGTCCAACGGCCAGCGCCGCCGCGGCGGCCGGCCGTCGGGCAACAGCAATGGCGGGGCTCCGGCCAAGCGGCGGCGTCCGCGCCGTCGGCGCGCGGCCTGATCGCACCTTCCGCGCGCCCTGCCCCCGCTTGGGATCAGGGCGCGCGATGGTCCCCTTGGGGGCGGGACCGGTCTACCACTGGGCGTGATCACCATAGGAATTGAGATATCCGGCGATGGCGGTCAGTTCGGCCTCCATCGTGCCCGACAGCGCCTGCAGGACGTCGCCCATTCCCCCGTAATCCGCCCGCATCTTGTCGGCTTCCTTTTCCAACGCCGCCAGCTTCTTTTTCAGCGTCGCCATCTTGGCCTTGTCGCCGGCCTTCCTGGCCTCGGCTTCCCGTTGTTCGACGGCCGCGATTTCAGCGGCCTTGGCGACATAGACCTCGACCATGCTTTGCATTTCGACCAGCACATCGTTGAAGTTCTTGGGCAGGGCCTTGGCCACCTTCGACCCGCTGTTGCAGGCGTCGGAAAAGGATTTCAGCCACTTGTTCGTCTTGGCGATTTCGCCCTTGACGCGATTGACGTCCTTCACGGCCTTGCCAATCAGACCGGGGTGTTTCGACTTTCCCATGGGAACAACCTTTTACCTAAAACAAACTGCGGCCCGGGGTCCCCGTTCAGCCGAAATTGCGGCCTGGACCCAACGGGCGTTTCCCAGATGTGGGATAGGGCGTTCTGGCCTGCAAGGCCGGCCCGCCAATTTCGCCGCTCAGACCGGCAGGCGCTGGCGGGCAATGGCCACGTGCACGTCGCAGCCGTGCAACAGGGCCGCGTCGTCGAAATCATAGGCCGGGTTGTGCAGCGGGGCCGAGTCTCCGTTGCCGATGAAGCCGAAGCATCCCGGCACGTGGGCCAGGAAACGGGCGAAATCCTCGGACCCGGTCATCGGCGCGCCTTCGCCGGACCGCACAGACACCGGGCCGGCCGCGTCGATCATTTGGGCGGCAAGCTCGGCATCGTTGCGCAGGGGCACGAATTCGCGGCGATAGGTCAGTGACACCTCCACCTTGTGGGCCAGGCCGATGCCTTCGGCGATCCGGCCCATTTCCTCTTCGATACGGGCCGAGACCTGCGGATCGAAGCTGCGCACATCGCCCATCACCCGGGCCAGGCCCGGCAGCACGTTGCGCGTGCCATCGGTGACCAGTTCGGTGACCGACACCACCGCCGTGTCGCCGGGATCGAGCCGGCGGGACACGATGGTCTGCAACTCCATCACCAGGGCGCAGGCGGGCACCATGACCTCTCGGCCCCAATGCGGGCGCGAGGCATGGCCGCCCTGGCCGGTCAGGGCGATGTCAAAGATGTCCTCGGCCGACATGAAGGCCCCCGGCCGGGTTTCAAAGGTGCCGACGGGTTGGCCGGGCATGTTGTGCAACCCGAAGATCTCGTCGAAGGGCAGCCGCTCCATCAACCCGTCGTCCAGCATGGCCAGGGCACCCTGCCCCCATTCCTCGGCCGGCTGGAAAATGAAGCGGATGGTGCCGTCGAACCCGCCCTCGGCCGCCAGCATCTGCGCCGCGCCCAGCAACATCGCCACGTGGCCGTCATGACCGCAGGCGTGCATCGTCCCGGGCGTTTGCGACACGTGATCGTGGTCCGCCGCTTCCGAGATCCGCAAAGCGTCCATGTCGGCGCGCAGGGCGATCGCCCGGTTCGACCTCCCCCGGGTCAAAGTCCCCACGACGCCGGTGCCGCCAATGCCCTCGACCACCTCCAGGCCGAAGCCCCGCAGGGTGTCGGCCACGAAGGCAGAGGTGCGGGTTTCCTCGAACCCGAACTCCGGGTGGCGGTGAAGATCCCGGCGCCAGTCGGTCATCCGGGCGTGCAGGTCGGTGCGGGTCATGGCGGGCTCCGGCAGGGGGTGCGGGCCGATCCTAGCGCCGAGCCCCCCGCTTGGCGACCGGCCTGTCAGCGGAACAACAGGACCGGGATCTTGACCGACCGGATCATTGCCGTCGTGGTCGAGCCGATGATCAGGCTGCGGATCCGGCTGTGGCCATAGGCGCCCATGACAAGCAGGTCGAAACCTTCGTCTGTGACCACCCGGTTCAACACCTCGTCGGGCTCGCCCACGACGGCCCGGGACGTGGCGGACAGCCCGGCCGTCTGCAGGGCCAGCACGCCCTCTTGCGCGGTGATCAGGGCGAGCGCTTCGTCGGGACCGGCGCAGAGGACGCAGATCTCGAGATCGCTGAACACCGGGCTGCTGGCCATCCGGTCCACCGCCGCCCAGGCCGAGGCACTGGCATCATAGGCGAGCAAGACCTTGGAAACAGGCCGGAATTCCCGCGAGGCAACGAAAACCGGCACCTCGGACATGCGCACGATGCGTTCCAGGTTGGACCCCAGGTGGCCAGAGGCGAAATCCGCCCTCTCGCCCCGCTTGCCAATGGTGATCCCCCGGACGCCCCGGCCGACCTCGCGCACCGCATCCAGCAGGTCGCCCTTGTAAAGACGCGTGTTCACGACCGGAACGCCGGCCTGGTCGAGGATGGCCCGGGCGTCATCCAGGATCGCCTGCCCCCGCGCCCGGGCCAGCCTGGCCCGCTGTTCGTCGAGCGTCGTCAATTCGTCCAGCAAGGCCGCGCGCGCGCCCAGCCGCAAGGTGCCCGACAGGTCCGACGAGGCCGCCCCCTCGCGCCGGCCCAGCACATGCATGGCCTCGACCCCGGCCCCCAGTTTGCGGGCGAACCAGGCGGTGTGGTGGCAGACGCTTTCGGAATAGGCCGAGCCGTCCAGCAACGTCAGAATCCTGTGCATCATGCCCTCCGTCCTTGGCCCGCCAGCATAGCCATCGACACCGGTTTGTCATGGATGCACCGCAGGTTTGGGCGGTCGGGGGTCCCCCAACGGTGCCAATCGGGCCGCTTTGCCGAAATGACGACGGCGATGCCCGTCAAAGGGCATACAAAATTGAATAAATGGCGGATGGCGCGCCTAGAAGGAGAAAGTTCGAACTCTCTCTTTGAGGCGTTGGAAGAGTGGGAACGCCATCTCGCATCTATAGATCGTAACGATCTGAGGTGCGACGATGACCAAAACGCACCATAAATTCAACAAGATAGCAAAAGGAAAGACGCCAGCGCCGTTCTCGCTGCGTCTGACCTTCGAGGAACGTGCCAAGTTAGAGGCTGCTGCCAACGGCGTGCCGCTCGGCGCGTATATCAAGGCGGTGCTGTTTGACGGCGATCTGAGCAAGGTGCGCCGTCGCAACACCGCCCCTGTGGCAGATCACGAGGCCCTGGGACGGGTTCTGGCCGCTCTCGGGCAATCCCGCCTGTCTTCAAACCTCAACCAACTTGCCCGCGCGGTGAATACGGGCACGTTGCCTGTCCATCCAGAAATCGAAGACGAACTGCGGGAAGCTTGCGCCGACATCGCGCGCATCCGTGCCGAACTCGTCACGGCGCTCGGCCTTGGTGGAGGTGCGTCATGATCTTGAAAGGCAACCAGCGCGGCAACGGGCGGGAACTGGCCAATCACCTGATGAAGGGCCGTGAGAACGAGCATATCGAACTGCACGATCTGCGAGGATTCGTGGCTGACGATCTGCATGGCGCGATGGAAGAAAACGAAGCCATCGCGCGCGGCACGCAATGCCAGAAATACCTGTTCTCGCTGAGTCTCAATCCACCGGAACATGAAGATGTGCCCGTCGAAGTCTTCGAGGCTGCGATTGAGCGGATCGAGGGGCGGCTCGGCCTGGAAGGCCAGCCCCGCGCCATCGTTGTCCATGAAAAGGAAGGCAGGCGTCACGCCCATGCCGTCTGGAGCCGGATCGACGGCGACCAGATGAAGGCGATCAAGCTGGACTACTACAAGCTCCGCCTGAATGAGGTGGCGCGCGAGCTCTACCGCGAGCACGGCTGGCAGATGCCGGACGGTTTCCGTGATAAGGGTCAGCGCGACCCGCTCGCCTTTACGCTGGAGGAATGGCAGCAGGCCAAGCGTACCAAGCAAGACCCGAAACTCACCAAAACCATGATCCGCGAAAGCTGGACGGGCTCGGATAGCCGCGAATCCTTTGAAGCTGCTTTGAAGGACAAAGGCCTGTGGCTCGCCCGCGGCGACAAGCGCGGCTTTGTCGCTGTGGATTGGCGGGGCGAGACCTATTCGCTGAGCCGGATGAGCGGCGCGAAGACCAAGGAAATTGCCGCACGCCTCGGTAATCCGAAGGACTTGCTGTCCGTGGATGAGGCCAAGGCGCAGATCGGAGCGCAGCTCACGCCCAAGCTGGAAGCCTGGGCGAAGGAAGAGCAAGCCAGAGCGGATAAGGCTGGCCTCGCGGCACAGTTCCAGCGGGAACAGATGGTGCAGCGCCAGCGCCAAGCGCGCGAGAAGCTGAAAACACAGCATGAAGAGCGCTGGCTGCTTGAGGAGAAAAGACGGGCCGAACGCACACCGCGCGGGATACGCGGCCTGTGGGGCTGGGTCACGGGCAAGAACCGCCAGATCAGAAAAGAAAACGAGGCCGAGATTGCGCGGAATCAGGAGCGCGACCGCGCCGAAAAACAGGAAACCATCCGCAAGCAGCTTGCCGAACGGCGCAACTTGCAACGCCAGATCAAGCTTGCTCGTGAGAAGCAACAGGCAAGGATTGCAGAGCTCAATCAAGATGTGGCCCGCGCGATTCAAATGGGACGTGTGCCCGAACGTTCGCAAGACAAACAGCAGGAGCGCAAACGCTCCCGCGATAGAGGGCGCGCACGTGATCGCGGCCCTGACCGTACACCGAATTAAAGAAAGGAGGATGCTATGAGATACACACTCATGCTCAATCTGGATGAGCGGCATGCGGTGCAGCTTGACGATCTGCGTCGTCACTTTCGCCTGAGCGCGGAAGATACGATGCGGTTTACGCTGCGCCTTGCCCATGCCCGCTACAAGCAAAAGGCCGATGTGCTGGTGCCGGAATTCAAACCGCGCGCCGCACGCCGCAGCGATCTGGACAATGACGATTTCTCGCCGTGCTGATACCAGCCATGAACGAGACATTTGACGAAGCGTGCCAGGAGCACGCCGCCCGGATCATTGATTTTCTGGAGCACCAGACAAATGGCAACTGGCAGGAATGCCTCGATGTTGCCCGCGCCGAGCTTGAACGCACCGGAAGCCCGCTCTGGCTGGCGGTGTGTGAGGGGCTGCGCGTCCTGATCCGTCAGGATGCTGTCAATCGCTCCGAGCGCCTGCATGGCGTTCTGGCCAGCGATGATGATGTGCCGTATTGATCGGGTCGGCGGTCGAAAAACGCCGCCCGCTGGCGGGCGGCGCTTTGTCAAAGTAGGTCGAAGAGATCGGCTTGCTTGGCAATCTGGTCGTCATCGAGCGCAAGGAAAACCGCGCTCGGTCCGACAAGAACGCAGCCTAGCTTGCCGTGACGAACACGCATGCCGTGATAGAAGCCTTCGGGCTTTATGCGCTGTTCGAAGGGCAGCATCGCGACTTCGTTGTAGGTCGTGGGCTCGCCGTCAAAGAAGCGCTCGGGCACGAGGCGGTAGGCTTCGGCGGATTTCCCGTCGCCTTGGTAGTGCGTGCCTGTGCAGACCCAGAGGGTGTTCTTCCATGTGAACGGGCTGCGAACTCTTCCCTCCAGCGCGATCTTGTCGGCGCTGTAGGAGGCGCTAATATCGCCTTCTCCGATCTGTCGCTCCCGCGTGTGGCACCATGTGCCGGAAGCAAGGCGGGCGGGATCAACGCGGAACTCTTTGATGACGGGGGCGCTCGGCTCTTTGGCGGTGTTTTCGTTTTCGCGTGCCATGTCTTTTCTCCTTTGCTTGGGGTGGCTTGCTAACGCCCTCCCGAAGCGCCGGAGGCAAAGGACCAGCCGTCATATCCAACACGGATACTTGGAGCGGGCAGGATATTGAGGGATGGGCCGCATCCGGCCAGGGAATTGGGGCATTTGGTGCAAGCCGCGCCCAAGCAACGGGGAAGACTGCCCAAACATCAGAAAATAACACCGACCACGGGCAACCGCGTCATGGACTGGCCGTGCCAACGATCACCCGTTTCGCGATGATCCGCGCTGATCAACAAAGTGAGCCGCACCAGCATTTGCTGGCGCATCGGCTAAGTCGCCGTTGCAGACCTCACTCGATAAAGACAGTTTTCATCCTGACCTGCTGGCAAGAGATCGCCGAAACAAACCGCATGAGCGGAGTTCCAGACGCATCGCTCCTTGTCATGTTGGGCGAAGACACCCGACCCATCAGCGCCTTCATGGGCCAATGATGGATGTGGAACGCGGCCGAAAGGCCCTGAACGGTTCGGGGCCTCCTTCAAAGACAAGGAGCATGAGCCATGAAACTCGTCACCAAGTTTGAAGCGGCATCCCGCAGNACGGCTGAATTGCACGGTCTTCTTCGCGAAGCCTTCAACGCCTTCGCCGCTGCGCCGCGCGGCAGCGTCGAGCGCAGCGATGCGCTGGAGTCGATGCACAACATCGAAACCGAGCTGGCGATCCGTTCGCCAGGTCTTTAACTTTTCTCGGCTGGCCGAATGGCCAGCCAAAATTTTCCCTGTCAGAACACGCTTACTAACGGCGTGAACTCTACCTCGAGATTCGATCTGAATTGCTACGAAGTCGGGCGTGCGAAAATGAACTACAGGGATTGATTGTGGCCAGTNACTTCTTTTCTTGAATCGTATTTATTAAAACAGAGAATGCAAGTCCGGCAATTAGCCCAGCGAGCGCCCACGTGAAAAGGTGACCCGTAAGCGTGCGCGCAATTTTTCCGTCGATATCGCCCTCAAAGAACTTGGTTAGAAACATAAAGTATTGCCCGATATCCCACTTAAAACCACCCACATATGGGCGTGAAGTCCAAGCATAAATCAATCCAAAAATTATTCCCGCACTCACTGATGTGATGGTTATCTTTTTCTTTGATCTTGGTTGAAGTTTTGCATCTTGTTCCATTTCGTAAAAGCTTCCATTATTAGTTGAAAAGAGGAGAATTTATATTGTTTGCCTTATCTTTGTCAACTTCATCAGAATTTCAATGTGATATCCATTTTGATAGAGTGCCTAGAATGAAGAANACTACGCACCCGCTTATCCAGCTTGTTTTGTCTGGAGGCTAGGTATGCGAGGATGAAGGCGACAACATCGCCTGCCGACGCGCGTAAAAGGAAGCCGCCTTACGCGGCGGCTTCTGCTGTAGCTGGTTCTTCTTCGATGAGTGGTTGCAGGCCGTGCAGAAAATCCGCTGCACGCTGCGCGTGGGCTGCGGCGGCGAAGATCGCACGCTTGTCGTCCTTCAAGACTTTCAGCCAGCTCTGGATATAGGCGGCATGACCGCTGCCAGGCTCGGGCTTGAGTTCCAGATCGGCGCAGAGGAACGCCGCGCCAAGCTCGGCCACCAGTTCCTCGCGTGCGTAGCCTTCGTCGCCCCATGTCTTGCGCCCGAAGTCGCGGTCAAGGCGGCTCTTGTGCTTTGTCCAGTGGGTCAACTCGTGCGCAAGGGTTGCGTAATAGGCCTCGGGGCTGCGGAAGCTCTCGAACACAGGCATTTGCACGTGATCGCTGCCGCCGCTGTAATGGGCGCTATTCCCGCCATGGCGGATGTCTGCGCCTGTCGCGGTGAAGAAGCGTTCCGCATGTTCTACCCGCTCTGCGGGATCAATGATCGGCTCNGGCTTGGCGTAGTAGTGTTCGGGCAAGCCTTCGATCTGCTCGACGTTGAAGACGGTGTATCCCTTCATAAAGGGGATTTTGCGTTCCTCTTCGCTGCCGTCGTCCTGCTCTTCGGTCTTGGTGATCGTGTTGGCGTAGACGACCAGATTGCCGCGCTCGCCTTTCTTGACGTGCGCCCCAAGCTCTTTGGTCTGCTTGTAGGTCATCCAGAACGGGGAGAGATAACCGCCCTCGACGGCTGCGCCCCACAACATCAGGATATTGATACCGTTATAGGGCATGCCGTTATGGCGCAGGGGCTTGGTGATCCGCCCCTCCATGTTGCCCGCGCTCCATGGCTTGAGCCATGTGAGCTCGCCTTGCTCTAAATCTGCAACAATCTTGTCGGTGACTTTCTGGTAAACGTCCTTTTTCATTGGCTTTTCCCTTCATGGGTTAGTCGGTTTCGCATGAAACCTGTGAACCGGCATGCAAAATTGACCCCGTAGCGGGGTGATCGGCGTCCAAAAATGACCCCCTTACACTGATGTGGATGATGCCCCCGAGGTCATCGGGGAGCACAGTGTGGGATGTTGGTCGTGGAGACGATAGCGAAGATCCGACGGGCGTATTTTCAGGACAAGAAGTCGATCAAGCAGATCTGCCGGGAGCTGCGAGTATCGCGGAACACGGTGCGCAAGGTGATCCGGTCCGGTGCGACGGAGCTCACCTATGAGCGAACCATTCAGCCGTTGCCGAAGATCGGGCCTTGGCAAGACATGCTCGACGAGATGCTGGCGGTGAACGCGCGGAAGCCCAAGCGCGAGCGACTGACTCGCATCCGCATTTTCGAGGAACTCCGGGCTCAAGGATATGACGGAGGCTATGATGCGGTCCGGCGATACGCGGCCTCCTGGTCGAAGGAGGAAGCGGTGGCATCTGCGGCCGCCTATGTCCCGCTAACCTTCGATCCAGGCGAGGCCTACCAGTTCGACTGGAGCCACGAGATCGTGGTGATCGACGGCGCGACGACCACGGTGAAGGTGGCACATGTCCGCCTGTGTCACAGCCGGATGCTGTTCGTGCGTGCCTATCCCCGCGAGACGCAGGAGATGGTCTTCGACGCCCATGACAAGGCCTTCGCCTTCTTCGGGGGCACCTGCACGCGGGGCATCTACGACAACATGAAGACCGCGGTCGACACGATCTTCGTCGGCCGCGACCGAGCCTACAACCGCCGGTTCCAGCAGATGTGCAGCCATTACCTTGTCGATCCCGTCGCTTGCACCCCGGCATCCGGCTGGGAGAAGGGACAGGTCGAGAACCAGGTCGGCGTTGTCCGACGACGGTTCTTCGTGCCTCGGCCGAAGTTCAAGAGCTACGCCGAACTCAACGCCTGGCTCGAGGATCGCTGTGTTGCCTGGGCCAAGGCCAACCCGCACCAGGAGCTTCGGGATCGAACGATCTGGGAGGTGTTCCAGGACGAGCGCGCGAGTCTTGTCCCCTACGTCGGTCCGTTCGACGGTTTCCATGCCGTGCCAGCCTCGGTCTCGAAGACATGTCTCGTCCGGTTCGACAAGAACCGCTACTCCGTGGACGGCCGGGCCGTTGGCCGACCTGTCGAGATCCGTGCCTATGCCGAGCGGGTCGAGTTCTGGCAGGACGGCAAGATCGTGGGGCAACACGCCCGAGCCTTCGGCCGTGACAAGGCCATCTACGACCCGTTGCACTACATTCCGGTTCTGGCTCGTAAGCCCGGCGCCCTCCGGAATGGCGCCCCCTTTAAGGATTGGGACCTGCCGCCGGCGATCAGGCGCGTGCAGCGCAAGCTTGGCAAGGTGCCGAACGGCGACCGGCAGATGGTTCAGATCCTGAGCATGATCCCGATCGATGGACTGGATGCGGTGGATGCTGCCTGTGCCGAGGCCCTAAGCGAAAGGGTCCCCGCAGCCTCGGTCGTCATCAACATCCTGGCCCGGCATCGGGAGCCGTCACCGCCGCTGACCATCGATACGCCGGCCGCGTTGCGACTGACCTGCGAGCCCGTCGCCGATTGCAAACGCTACGACAGTCTCAGGAGACCCAACCATGGAAAGATCACAGGTGCTGGACGCGATGAGCCAGCTGAAGCTCTACGGCATGAAGGCCGCCTACGATGAGATCATCACCACGGCGGTGAAGCGTCAGCACGAACCACAACAGATCGTCGGCGACCTGCTGAATGCCGAGATCAGTGAGAAGCAGGCGCGCTCGATCAAATACCAGATGACGATCGCCAAGCTGCCGCTGGCGAAAGAGGTCGACGAGTTCAGCTTTGAAGAGACGCCAGTCAACGAGACGCTGGTGCGCGATCTGGCCGCTGGGGAGTTCCTTGAACAGCAGCGCAATGTCGTGCTGATCGGTGGCACTGGGACCGGCAAATCGCACCTTGCCGTGAGCATCGCACGGGCCTGTATCCGACGCGGCAAGCGGGGGCGCTTCTTCAATGTCGTAGACCTGGTAAACAAGCTCGATGCCGAAGCCCGTGCCGATCGACAGGGGCGCACGGCAGACCTGCTTTGCCGCCTCGACTTCCTGATCCTTGATGAGCTCGGCTATCTCCCCTTCGCGCAGACCGGCGGCCAACTGCTATTCCATCTCATCAGCCGCCTCTACGAGCGCACCTCGATCATCGTGACAACCAATCTCGACTTCGGGGAATGGCCTTCGGTCTTTGGCGACGCGAAAATGACCACTGCGCTGCTCGACCGCCTGACCCATCACTGCGACATCGTCGAAACCGGCAACGAGAGTTGGCGCTTCAAGACCCGTGAATGACCAAGAACCCGCTGGCCCGATACGGCTGCGCTGTGTGAGGGCTACACCGCATCGGGCCAGCTACCCGGGCGCTCCAAGGGGGTCATTTTTGGATGCCGATAGGGGGTCACGATTGGCTGCCGATTGACAGCCAGTCATGAAGCGCCTCAGCCAGAAGGTGCAAACTGATGGCTTGGTTAAGCTCACCGTCGTCAGCGAAGCGGATTGTGCAACCATGCGTGATGCCTATGGACGCTGCTCGAAGCTGCTGCACAGCCAGCCGGGGGAACTCAATCCCCGTCTGCCGTCTCCTGATGACATCGAACAGGAGATCGCCGCACTCGAAAAATGGATCACTGAAATCCGGGGACGGCAGGATAGCGTTAAGCTGGGATCGGCACAGCCCTGACCAAAGTCATGTCCTCATCGGACAGGCCGAACAGCTGACTGACCAGGGTTTCAATCTGCTCTCGCAGGGCAAGGGCATTTCGCTCATGAAGTGTCTTCTGTCGCGGAATTCTCGCCGTCTTTGCCTTCCCGTTGGCACCTATGAGCTCGCCGACCAGCCTTTCAACTTCGGTGCGTTGCTCATCGGTAGCCGGAGGGATTGGCAGTCGCTCAATATACTGCTTGCCGTGAGAATAGTATCCACCCTGGAAGGTGCTCGTGTTGGTCCGGATCATGGCCTCGCTTAGCGGATGGTGCAGTACCGCGAGCAGGAAGTAGTTGGTCTCCGGCGCACCCTCTTGAGGGCGAATATTGTAGTAGGGTCCGTTGCCACCTGCCGTAGTCAGGTAGTTTTCTTCATCATATGCATAGCGGGCTTCCCTCGCCATCACACGCACGATGACCTTTGGGCTGTCGAACTTCGTCAGCCCTTGGGAGCGGCCGAACTGGTAGAATTGCTTTTCTGCCTGCACACCCCCCACAATGTTCCGACCTTCAAGCTCGGCACGTCGGGCCGTCAGATAGGCAAAGCAGCCTGGATACTTCGTTTGCATCTCTTGGGGCTGGATTAGGCGCGCTCTCTGGCGGGCCGCCGATCCTGTGCCTTCCACGATGATTTCATAGGGGAAAATGACCCAGACATCAGGCTCTGCGCGCTGATACGGTTGCACCCGAGAATCCAGAAGGCCCGGACGAAGTACGCCACGCTCAATCGGCCAGTCTTGACCATTCCAATTCAATGAAAGCGTGTCCTTGCTCTCGGCAACCGGTTTAAAAACATACGTCTTATCGGCGCTGGTTTGTACGCCGACGAAGATTTCGGCCGCATCTTTAAGCTCTCGACCGCAGAAAACTCTGATACGGTCGAACAAGTCGCGGGTTTCGGCACTCGCGAACGCCCATGGGGCTTCGGTCAGGTCGCTGGCCGACATGGTCGTTATCGGGCCGGGTGTTCCGTAGCGCCATGCGTTGAGCTCTTCGACACGCTCAAGGGTAACATTATCATGGCCCTGCCGATCCAGCATCAGCAGGCAAGTGTAGTTCAGTGCCTGGCGACCGAAGACCTGCTGAACGCCAAAATGAACGATTTCTTCTATCTCTTGGTCTTTGGTCAGCAAATGACGGAGAGCTTGCCCCGCCTGGGTGGTCATAAACTTGTGCGGGACGATTACGCCCAGTCGGCCATCCGGCTTCACAAGACTTATCGAGCGCTCGATAAAGAGGGCGTATTTATCAAAGTTGTTTTGACGAGCTGTCGTGTAGGGTGAATTCTTGTTCTTGTAGAAAGCCGCTTCGTCCGGCGAATACTCCTGCATATGCTGGATGCGGATATACGGCGGGTTCCCGACGATTACGTCAAACCCACCTTGACCATGCTCGGCTGGGAATTCATCTGCCCAAGAAAATGGGTTCACCTGCGCCAGCAGGCGGCCCGGCAGTGGGCCGCCTGCCGCCACCCATTCGGCTTGGCTGACCAGGCTGTTGCCCGCCTTCAGCGTCGCATCTAGTTCGGGAAGTGCCGGATGGCCCGTGCGCTTTACATAGTCCTGTAGGCCAGCTTCGCTCTCATCTTCGACCAACTTCAGGAGCAAGCTGAATTGCGCGACTTCGACCGCGTTTCCGTCAATATCCACGCCTCGGATATGAGCCAGAAGAATGCGGCGCTTTTCCTCGAAAGTAAGGCGCCATAGGCCTGCCCCCGCTTCATAGAGCGTGTGTCCGTTGTACTTGGGCAGATCATGCGCCTGATACCAAGTTAAATAATGGTCACATAGAAACTCGAATACCGACAGGAGGAAGATGCCCGACCCGCAGCAGATATCCGACACCGTGAGCGATTTCAGATCATCCGGTGATTTACCCGCGATCTTCGGCCCCAGCGTTCTCTCCACGATAGCATCGACGATGTATCGCGGGGTCGGCACCACGCCCCCGCTTTCCCGGACTTCCGGTTTGCTGACGATCTCGACCTCGCCAGCTGCGTTGATGGTGATCGTTTCCCCAAGGAATTGCTCGTAAATCTCCCCGAGCACTTCGGTCTCGACCACGGCAAATGTGTACGGGCTTTGGGGGTAGTAAAGCTCGTTGATTATGTCGCTTAAGACGTCATCGCTGATCCGAACGCCTAAGCCTTCGTCATCCATTAGCCGAAACAGACCAGAATCATAGAATTCATCGGCACGTTTGAGCTCCGCCAGAAAAGCATCAAAGCTGTTTCCACCGGTCAGACCGCGCAGCATCTCATACCGTTCGATGTCCCTGTCCTCACAAATGCGAAGGAACACGATGCGGGACAAGAAGAGCTGTACAGCATAGGTCAGCTCCTCGGGTGAAAGGCCAGGCGTATTCTGGTGGATGTCTCGGGCAAGCCGCTCCCGCCAAGACCGGACTTGGCGCAGGAAAAAGTCGTCAAACTGCTCTGCACCATGGCGGGTGACATCCACTTCGAACCGGCGATCAAAATCACCGGAGTACACAGCTTCGCGCGACAGAAGCGGCCAGAGCTCATCGAATTTCGTATCGAATTCATCGTAGTTCACTAACAGCAGGCGGGCGACACGTGGGTCGTCCGCCTTGTCCGGCGTCGGTTTGCAGTCATAGACTGACAACTGCCTGAAGTTAGTCAGAACCGAGATAGGCAGGCTGGCCGAGAAGCCGTAACGACGGGTCTGAAACGCGGCATCCTTGTTAGTTTCAATGTTTACGCTGGGCTTCTTCGCTTCGACGTAAAACTTCTTCTGCCTGGCCAAGCGGAGCTCATAGTCCGGCTTTTTTTGTGCTTTCTCGCCGACATCGACAGTCGCTTCTTCGACGACCTCCCTCAGTCCGCCCGGCTTGCCTGTGGTGTTGTGCACATCCCAGCCGAAGGCTTCGAGCAGCGGCGTAATGAAGTCTGTACGCGCCTGCGTCTCATTATAGGTGGATTGAAGATGATCGGTCTCGTTCCGTTTGAAACTCTCGATCAGCTCACCGATACGGTGCCGGGCCGCAGCCTTCGCATCCGGTTCGGTCATGCCGCAACTTCCGCAGCTGCTTTACGCGCTCCTCGCCGTCGGGAATTCCGCCGATCCCGCATCTTTGTCCAAACGCCTTTCAGTAGAGTGCATTCCGCAGCGGTCAGGCCCATGTGGTCGCGGAGAACGATACGTGCATTCTCTTCCAGAACGTCATCGAGACGCCCCGCCCTCACCAGTTGATCGACGTCTGGCAACGGCATTGCGCCGTTGAGCTGCGCCGGCATAAGCAGGCGCTCGGCTTCGGTCGGCTCTAGTTCCAGAACGCCACCCCCGTAGCTGCGCCCTTCGATCTCCGCCGACGCAGCTGTCAGCCAGGTATAGGTGTTGGCGATTACCCGCTCCGGCTCAGCGTGCAGGCTGCGCATACGGTGGATCGTATCGGTAGACGTCGCCCCTGAGTCGTTCAGAACCATGCGGGGGAAGTCGTAAATCTGGCGGAAGGCAAAGCCATCCGGCACCCACACTGAAGGAACCAGATACCAGGGCTTCCGGATCGAGCATTTATATCCCTTGTGGAATTCCTTCCGTTCGCCTTCTGCAATATAGCGACGCAGTTTAGGGCTTAGTTTGCTGGCTTGCGCCGGGCTGATGTTCAGCAGATGGACGCGGTTCCCGGCTGCGGCCAGAGATCGCCAGTCGGCCTTACCGAGTTGACTGCCCTTCAGCTGCACCGAGCGGGAAACCAGAGGTGTGGTGTAACCGTCGAGCCCAAGGTCAGCGACCTGGTCGGCGCTTAGCACGAAAAACTCGTTCTTTCCGGTCACAACGCCCACATCGATGCTCGCATGGGTGGACATTGAGGTGGTGTTGGCAGCCTCCCGCAGCGCGCGCATGAATGAAATCTGCCGGTTGTCGAGGAAGTACTTCAGCCATTTCTCGCTGTCATGGCGGATCGTCTTGGCCTCCGAGCGCTCGATCAGGACAGCAGGGCCGGTTTCCGTTATGTCAGCCACCGTTTTTGCCTCGGTCAGGGACACGCGGCAATCATTGGCCTCTGAGGCTTTCGCCAGTGCGCCATCCGCCAGCAACAGCACGACCTCTTGTTCGGCCTTGTCGAAGAACAGTTCATTGCACGCGACGACATCGATCCGAGCGAAGTGGTCCGTCAGGAACGAGCGCAGCTGCGCCGCATAGGTGACCTGGAGGATCTCCGCTGGCAGAACGAGCGCAAGGCGCCCGCCGGGCTTGAGGCTTGCTGTCGCGGCCACCACGAATGGCACCCAGATATTCGTCAGGCGATTGGGCTTCAGACCCTGATCGCCCATAATTTCCATGGCGATGGAACGGTGCGGTTCCGGGAACGACTGGTAGCGAATGAACGGCGGATTGCCGATGATCGCATCGAAGGCAGGCTGATCTGTGCCTTGCCACCAGCTGAAGAAATCGGAGTTGCAAACGACCTTCTCGGAAGTGTTCCCGAGTGTGGGGCGCAGGCGTTCCACAGCAGATCGCGCTTCAGCCGGGATAATTTCGATACCGGTCAGTTGGCGGCCAATTTCCGCAGCCGTCAGTCCGAGCGACCGGAACCGATCGGTCGCGGCTTCCAGAAATGCGCCGTCACCACAACTGGGCTCCAGTACCCAGTCGTCGGCTGACTGGATTGCCCAGCCGCACAGCCACTCCGTCACCTTCGACGACGTGTAGTACCCACCGCGCAGCTTGTCCTTGTCGAGGTCGGCAAAACGGCCACGGGGTGTATTCCCGGCAGCAGCGCTCCTGGACGATGTTGTACGTGATCTTGAGCGCGCGGTCGTCATTCTTTCCCCACATGAAGCAGCGGCATGTCATCCTTCAGGAGGCGGTCAATCGCTTCTCGAATAACCCATGCCACCGATACCCGATTCTTTCGGGCAATCTCGTTAAGCTCACGATGCTGCTCTGCCGTCAGACTGACGGACAGGCGATGTGCGGTCTTGTCGTCGTTAGCTGCGGCGGAGTTGGACATGGCGGAAGCGTTCCTGCATCGGTTTGCACCACACTGCACCAAAGCGGTGAATTTGCCAAGAGTTCTCCATGCTTTGTTCTCTGAGACCCGGCGTCATTCAGCCGGTGCTGCTGGCATCGGAGCAGCCTGTCTCTGGCCTTCATTTGCGCCCCGTTGGGCTCGTCCTGCCCCCTGCCCGGCGCGGGCGCTCATGGCGTCAACAGGAAGCCTCGGCTCCCCCTGAAGGTCCCCCCGATTTTCCTGCTGACGCCGCGCCAGCGCGACCGGGCTCTTTCGTGGGCACGCCCGAACGGGGCGATGCAAACGAAGGAGAAAGACATGACCAATACCACCGATACCAACGCCCCCGCGCTGATCGCCTGGCAGGTGCGCGAGAACCGGCGCGGTAAACCGATCTGGACCCGCGTTGGGGCAGCCTGGCACCACAGCAACGGTTCCGGCCTCAGCATCCAGCTCGACAGCCTGCCCTTCGAAGGACGGCTTGTCCTCCTGCCCCCGAAAACCGCTGCCACGGCGGAAGGCGGTGCAGCATGACGCGCCAGATCGAGACTTTTGCGGCGAGCTGGAACGGTATCCAGCTCGAAATCTCCTGGGAGCCTAACTGGCTCGGCCTGGAAGACCTCTATGAAATTGCAGCTGCCCATCTTCAGGTGCGTAGTTCCGGCTCCGAGCTTCTGCCAATCACCGAGACCGGTTATCGCTCGCATTTTACCTCCCGAGCGGCTGTCGAAGCCGCCCGAGGACCGGTCGAATACGTTCTCGCATGGCTCGACGCAGCGGCGGATTCACCTGCCTGGCATCGCAAGACAGCCGCTGCCCGTCAGCTCACCCTCTTCTGAGGGTGAGTGTGGCGCGCCACCATACAAGCTGACGATACGCCGACAGCATGCTATGATGGCGTGCTTTCCAAGCAAGAAGGCGGATTGCGGCTGGCCCTCCATCGCCAATCGGCTGACCCGCATCCTGGATAACGGGCACCGGCATCGCGTCGGTGCCCGTTCCGCTTTCCGGCTCATCTGCGCGAAACCTTCCCAAGGATCGAGACCCCGGCCAGCCTCGCTTTGAGCGCCTTCAGCCCGTTGTAGGAGACCTGCCGATAGGCCGTGGAGGGGAACGGTCCAATGCGGTCATGCGCGACCAGTCCTACCCGGTTGTTCGCCGGATCGAGCTTGCGCACCACCCAGAAGGTCAATGCGCCGTCCTCTTCCTTAAGGCGCAGCATGTCACCTTTGTATAACCGCATGACCGGTCGCCGATGTTCGGCACGGTTCCGGATCGCCTGAGACTGTACCGCCTCGAATAGTGTCACAGTCTGCCCCTCCCAGCGTTTATCCGTGCGCTCGAAAATCGAAACGCAATGGTTGCCGTGGGGCTGGAAGGCTTTCTCGAACCGCCCGTCCGGCCCGTGTCGAACGGTGATCGCCTCGCCCAGGTCGAGGACGCGCACATGCCGGATACCGGCCAGGGTTTCTCCGCAGGCCCGCGCAGCCTTCAGCCGCTCGCGCAATGCCGGGTCGCGGACCCGCACCATGTCCCGCCCCGTCAGCGCGGACACCGGCTTTCGCGTAACAAGGGCGAACCGTTTGCCGTCGATCTCATCGTCGGCCCGACCGAAAGCGGTGTCGCGGTGCAAAGGTCCGCTGGCGCTTCGATCCGGTCGGTGGCTGACGATCATGGATGTCAGCTTGCTCTGAAGCTGTGCAGCGAAATCGCTGAAAGGCTCGGGGACGGTCGCCGTTGTCCCGTCGCAGAACAGCCCTGCGAGCCCATCCAGCGTCCTGCTGTCGAGACAGGCAGCTATCGCTGCATCGGCCGCATGTTCGCGCAGCCCCCAGCACTCACGCTCGGGCAGACCCGCAATGCCCCAGCCATGTCTCAACCAACGGCGCAGCCGTCCCGTAGAGGCAGCCGTCGCGGGAAACGGGCAGATCGCTTCCAGGTAGGTCCTGACCGTCCGCGACACATGCTGCCGGTCTGCCAGATGCCGCTGAAGGGGGTCCCCGGATTTGCCGAGGCGGGTCAGCGCATCAGGCCGGAAGCGCCAGGCCTTGACCGGAAGCAGGGCATCGGCTCGGGCGACGATCTCTCTAAGTCGCGCGCCCGACGGGTCGTTGAAAGCATCGGTCACCAGCCTGCCGCGCTTGTCTTCCCAGGCAGATCGACAGCACAGCACCTTGTTGGCGAGACTGTCGTCAAGGGTCTGGGCCATCGGCAGGATATGATCGATCATCACCGTGCCGTCGAACAGGCTGGCACGATCCAGCGTGCGGCCGGAATAGACACAGAGCTTCCTGTTCTCGGGTAGCTCGTCATAGAGGCGGAGGCGCAGACGGTGCTCCAAGCTGTCTGGCAGTCCGTTCGAGCGGAGCCATTCTTCGTGATCCGCTTCGTCCTTCCCGGCTTTTCTGACCGCGCTCTTCCGCTTCAGCAGCGCCTTCCTGCTCAGCTTCAGCTCACGGTCGATTTCGACCACGATCCCCTCTGGCCTGCCATGGGCGTCTATGATGGCGTTGACCACATGACGGAGCTGACCGAGCGCGATATGCAGGCTCGGGTCACGGACGCGCCCGTTGACCAGGCTGCTCTGGAGCGCCGCCACGTCCCAATAGGGCGGCAGGCGGCTATGGCGCTCCGGGTGAGCATCTGTTGCCCAGCCGAGCTGCGCCATCGCCTCGTCTGGCGTGATCGGGCTGGTGGAACACCGCCCGGCCTCCGGGTCCATGATCTCGGTCGTGCCGGTTTCGAGCAGCGGTAGCAGTACCCCAATCGCACCGCGCCCGAATGCGCTGTGTCCGCCGGGCAGTGGCAGTTTCGCAAGCTCTGCACGCTGATCTTCGTCGAGCCAGCTGTATTGCGCCCGCAAGCGGTCGCGCAGGTCCTCATTGTCTTCCGCGCCGATAAGCAGCGCGGCAAGTTCGTCCCTCTCGTCCAGCGACATGCTTTGCCATCGCGGACCGGCAATGGCTGCCAGTTTTTGCGTCAGACGCGGCGGGTCGATGCCCCGTACCCCCTGCCGCTCTGCTGTGAAACGATAGTCGCCGGAGAGCCCCAGCAGCTTGCGCATTGCCGGGAAACCAACCGTTCCGCGCCGTTCCTCGATCAGCCTGCGCAGCCGGTCCCGCTCTTCCACCCGCAACCGCCTGCACCCCACCGCTCCGCGATCCAGCTCCAGCAGCGCGAGCTTGAACAGGAGTTCGAAGAGCTCGACAGAAGGCAGACCGCGCGGAGCCTGCTCGTCTTCGGGCCGGATGCAGCATCGCCCGACCGGAGCGCGACCCGACGGGCGTTGATGCAGCAGGACGCTGCTCAGCCGGTCGAACAGCTCATCGGTGAATACTTCCGGTCGGTGCCTGCGCTGTTCGGCCCAGATCGTAACCAGTTCTGCTTCTGTCATGTCCCGGCGGGCCGTCCAGAGCGATCCTTCGCCCTCGCCACGAGGCCGGAACCGCACCGGCCTTGTTTCTCCCTGCCGGTTGGCCTGGTTGTGCCGGTGAAGCCCGGCTAGGAATGCGCCGACAGTCGGTGCGCCAGCATTCTCTATTGCGGTTTCCAGCCGCGCAGCAGCTTCGTATCGCACGCCGCTGCGGCTGTCCCGCGCGTCCGCCCGCGCCGGTCTGAAGCCCCGTCTGCGCCCAAGATGGAACAGTGCGCGTCCTACCTCATGCGGAGACAGGGCTTCATGTACCGCCCGCGCCCGGAGCTCATAGGGGTCACGCAGTTCCAGTTGTTTCCGGGCAGCCTCATCGGACGGCATCAACCCGGCACCGATCAGCAAGCTCATGAGATGCTGTTTACGCTGCCTCAGATGTTTGTAGCGCCGTCGCGACCGGCGTGCCTCACGTCGCTGCGCACCGAGCGGTTCACCGGTCGCCGGGTCCCGCCCGGCGGCATCGTTCGGCGAGAAGACCCGTGTTCCGAGATCGCGGATCGAGGCCGCGCTGCCGGTCGCATCCAATTCGACCAGGCACCAGCCAATCGCCTTCGGCGTTATCGAAATACCTAAACGAAAACCCATCGGATCAGGGGGGAAATTAGCGATAGAAAACGGATAGTTGTCGAACGCCTTCTGTATCGCCGTCAAGTTTTCCGGTAAGATACTTGCCATGGGCGGCCGATTGATGATGGAGGGCCACCCGTTAATAAGCGCCACCTCCCTCCCGGCGCGTCACATCAAACGGCACCGGTTCCTCAGAGCCGGTGCCGTTTCTATAGTATCGTCTTCGAACTGTGCAGGATTGCGTTAAAATCGACATGGTGGCGGCATGGCACCAATCGCATCAGGCAACCCATTGAGCGGATAGAGAAACGCTTCGCTTGGTTCGCTAAGGTTCGTGATGAGCAAGGTGGAACCTTGCCGGATCATCGAACCGAAACTCTCGCGCCCTTCATCCATGTGTGCCATGCCATATCGATCTACGTGGAAGACGCCATCCATGGTTCTGGAAGGGTCGCCATCAATTTGCAGGCGCAGATGTGGCTTCGGCCCGGATGGGCCGGATGTGAAATTTCCGACAATGCTTGGAGCGCCGCGACAGGTCAAATACAGCGTTGGAGCCCCCTCAGCCTCGAAAACCGCTAGGTGATAGGGGTCTTCACCGGGACGGGATATGTCGAGGACCGCCCATTCTCCCGCGCCGGTCAGATCGCGCCCGCCATCCGGGAGGGCTACCCCTGCCGGTGCGGGGCAAGTGAGCTGAGGCAAACCTTCGGCAAAGCCTGCCATCGTGGTTACAACCGTGGTGAACGTGCCGGGCTCTGCATTCACATCGAAGGTCAACGACATGGTGTCGGCGCGCGCCATGGCATCAAGAAGGTCTTCATCCAGTACCGGCGACTGTGCCGAATGGCCTCGCGCCTCGAACTGGGCCGGAAATCTGACATCCTCTGCGCCGCTGGTCGAGAGCACTATCTCGCCGGTCAGGGAGCCGTCAAAGGAGGACACCCGGCTTTGCGAGATCAACCGCCGGTCGCAGGTCAGCGCCAGATGCGGAGCCATTCCCTGAACCATTGGCAGAAACAGAGCATCGACAATCGTCCCATTGCGAAGCTGCGCCTGTCCGACCCGCCACGGATCGTGGCGGGTGGTTTCCCATCCTATAGGGTAAAGCCCGGCGGTTGAGCGCGGGACGGTACAACTGCTTTCCTCAATGGCCCTCGATGAGCCGCTTAACCCAAAGGCTTCGGTTCCGCTTTGGTCCAGACGCAGCTCGACCGTGTTGCCGCGCCGCAAAGCGTCGAGGAATTGCTGATTGGTGACGCCAACCGCCAGGAAGTTACGGTTGAACCCCATCAGTTGCGTGCCTTGCTGGAACAGCCGACCATTGATGCCCCCATTGCCCAGAACGACGATCTGCGCGCCTTGCCCCGGCACGCCGTCCTCGAACGGACCCAGTATCAGGATCGGCGGTGTGCCGGGTTCGCAGCGCAGGGCCAGATGCCGCCCCGCCGGGTTGCGAACGGCGTGGACCAGGGTGCTACCGTATGGGGTGCTAAGTGTGGTGCTCGCCCAGGTGCCGGGAGCCGCATCCAAGGCTATCTGATAACCGGCTGGAACACCAAGGAGCCGACCATCGCCCGAAGCGGTGGTGGCAGGAGGGGTGGGCATGGAAATATCGGGCGTGATGTTCCGGTCCAGCGGTTCGGCCAATTCCGGTGCGACGGCAGGCGGCACATCGTCTGTTG
>PAQV01000014.1 GCA_002709405.1 Paracoccaceae bacterium | reverse complement strand
GCGGCATGCGCCAGCGGGCGTCGATCGCCCTGGCCCTGGCGCTGGATCCCGACCTGGTCATCGCCGACGAGCCGGTCACCGCGCTGGACGTGGTGATCCAGCGCCAGGTGCTGGACACGCTCAACCGCCTGCAGGCCGAGCTGAACCTGTCGGTGCTGCTGGTCACCCATGACATCTCGGTCGTGGCCTATGTCTGCGATTACGTCGTGGTGATGTATGCCGGCCAGATCGTCGAACAGGGCCCGGTGCAAGAGGTCCTGAACCGGCCCAGCCATCCCTACACGATCGGGCTTTACAACGCCTTCCCGGAACTGTCAGGCGACGATCACGAACTGTCACCCATCGAGGGCACGCCCCCCGATCTGCTCAACCCGCCCGAGGGCTGCCGGTTCCGCGCCCGTTGCCCCTTTGCGACGGACGGCTGCGAAAAGGTGCAGCCGCAGATCGCCGTGGGCGAGAACCACCAGGCGCTGTGCCACCGCGCGCCCGAGGCCGAGGCCCTTCGCGAAAAGGCCCGCCATACCGCAACCTGGACCGGAGTGGCCGCGCAATGAGTGTACCCGACATGCAGCCTTCAACGCCCCTGATCGACGTGCAGGGGGTCTCGCGCCGGTTCGACCTCAACCGGTCCATGGGCGACATCCTGAAGGGCCGCTATCCCACCGTCGACGCGGTCTCGGACGTCTCGCTGACCCTGCACAAGGGCGAGGCCGTGGGCATCGTGGGGGAATCCGGCTGCGGCAAGTCCACGCTGGGCCGGATCCTGGTCAAGCTGATCCCGCCGTCGGGCGGGCAGGTGGTCTTTGACGGCGAAAAGATCGAGGACATGGACCGCAAGCGCGAACTGGCCTTCCGCCGCCGCGCGCAGCTGGTCTTCCAGAACCCGTTCGACGCGCTCAACGCCCATTTCACCATCCGCCGCAGCCTGTACGAGCCGCTGCACAACGCCAAGATCCCGGTCGAGGAACATGACGAGCGCGTGGCCGAGGCCATCCGCATGGTGCATCTGCCCTCGGCCGACCACATCCTCGACAGCTACCCGCACCAGCTGTCCGGTGGCCAGCTGCAACGGATCGTGTTGGCCCGCGCGCTGGTGCTGCGGCCGGAATTCATCGTGGCCGACGAACCGGTGTCGATGCTGGACGTGTCGGTGAGGGCGGGCATCCTGAACGTCTTCCGCCAGATCCAGCGCGACATGGGGCTGGCCGCGGTCTTCATCAGCCACGACCTCGCGCTGGTCCGCTACGTCTGCGAGCGCACGATCACCATGTACCTTGGCACCGTGGTCGAGGACGGCCCGACCTCGGACGTGATCGCCAACCCGCTGCACCCCTATACCCGTGCCCTGGTCGCGGCCGTGCCGGTGCCCAATGTCGACCAGTCCCACGACCCGCTGCCGATCAAGGGCGGCATCCCGGATGCGCGCAACCCGCCGTCCGGCTGCCGCTTCCGCGACCGGTGCCCGCTGGCCCAGGACCGCTGCGCAGCCGAACGCCCCGTCCTGCGCGAGGTGCGCGCGGCCCACAAGGTCGCCTGCCACTTCGTGGACTGACGACCATGGCGGCCAACCGGCAAATCCACCTTGGCGTGTCGATGATCGGCTACGGCTATCACCTGGGAGGCTGGCGTCACCCGGACGTGGCCGGCACCAGCATGAGCCTCGATCACTACACCCGCGTTCTGCAATCGGCCGAACGCGGGCTGTTCGACATCGGCTTCCTGGCGGACGGCGTGGGCATCCGGTTTTCCGACGAACCCGCGGGCGCCCTGTCGCGGTCGGGCGGGCACACCCATTTCGAACCGCTGACGCTGCTGTCGGCCCTGTCGATGGTCACCACGCATATCGGGCTCGTGGCCACGGCCTCGACCACCTATAACGAACCGTTTCACATCGCCCGCAAGTTCGCCTCGCTCGACCACCTCTCGGGCGGGCGTGCGGGCTGGAACGTGGTGACCTCGGCCACCGACCTGGAGGCGCGCAACTTCGGGCGTGACAGCGCGCTGGATGCCGAACAGCGCTATGACCGGGCGGCGGAATTCGTCGAGGTCGTGCGCGGGCTGTGGGACAGCTGGGAAGACGACGCCTTTGTCCGCGACAAGGACAGCGGCATCTATTTCGACCCCGAGAAGGCCCATATCCTTGACCACAAGGGGCCGCATTTCCAGGTGAAGGGCCCCCTGAACGCCACCCGGTCTCCCCAGGGGCACCCGGTGATCGTGCAGGCCGGCGCCAGCGAGCAGGGCCGGGAACTGGCCGCGGCCACGGCCGACGTGGTCTATGCGGCCTCGCCCACGATGGAACACGCCCAGGCCTATTACGCCGACGTCAAGGGCCGCATGGAGCGCTATGGCCGCGCGCCGGACGAGCTGAAGATCATGCCGGGCTTCATGGCCGTGCCGGGTGCCAGCCGGGCCGAGGCCGAAGAGCGCTATGAGCAATTGCAGGACCTGGTCCACCCGTTGGTGGGTCTGGGCGCCCTGGCCAGCTTCGTCGGGGACCTGTCGGACCTGCCGCTGGACGGCCCCTTGCCCGACGAATTGCCCAACCGGCGGATGTCCAGCCGGGGCCGGATCTTTGTCGACCTGGCCCGCGAAAAGGGCCTGACGATCCGCCAGCTTTACCTGTCGATCGCTGGCGGCAACGGCCATTACCGGCTGATCGGCACGCCCCGCGACATCGTCGATGAAATGCAGGCCTGGGTGGAAAACGACGCCGCCGACGGCTTCAACATCCTGCCCACCCATCTGCCCGGGGGGCTGGACGACGTCGTCGACCAGGTCGTCCCCGAACTTCAGCGGCGCGGGCTCTACCGCACCGCCTACCAGGGCCGGACCCTGCGCGAGAACCTCGGGCTGAAACGTCCCGACAACCTGCTGGCGGCCCGCCGCGCCGCGCTTGCCGCGGCCGCGCAGGGCGCCTGACCCACCACGGAACAAGAAAGGCTCGATCCATGACGAAGCAACTGAAACTCGGAGCGTTCTTTTCGTCCGGCCATCCCGCCGGCTGGCGTCTGCCCGAGGCCTTCCCCGAAACCGACATGTCCTTCCCGAACTACGTGCACATGGCCCAAACCGCGGAACGCGGCAAGCTGGACTGCATCTTCTTCCAGGACACCGTGGGCGTCGTCGGCGGCATCAAGGAGGGTGCCACTCCCACCAAGTGCCGCATCGTCTGGCCGGAACCGGCCACGCTGATCGCCTCGCTGGCGGCCGTGACCAAGAACATCGGGCTGGTGTCGACGGCCACCACCACCTATTCCGAACCCTACACGATCGCCCGCCGCTTCGGGTCGGTCGATTGCATCTCGGGCGGGCGCGCGGGCTGGAATGTCGTGACCTCGCAGGTGGAACTGGAGGCGATGAACTTCGGCCAGGACGCCCACATGGAACACGGCGCCCGCTACGAGAAGGCCGAGGAATTCGTCGACATCTGCTTCGGCCTCTGGGACAGCTTCGAAGACGGGGCCTTCCTGCGCAACAAGGAGACCGGCATCTTCTACGATCCCTCGCTGGCGCACGAGCTGAACCACGAGGGCAAGTATTTCAAGGTCAAGGGCCCGCTGAACCTGCCGCGCACCCCGCAGGGCCGGCCGGTGATCGCGCAGGCCGGGTCGTCCGACGTGGGCATCAAGTTCGCCGCCCGGGCCGCCGACATGATCTTCACTGCCCAAAGCACCATTCCCGAAGGCCAGGCCTTCTATCGCAAGGTCAAGGACCAGGTGGCGGCCTTCGGGCGCAACCCCGACCACGTCAAGATCATGCCGGGCCTGATGCCGATCCTGGGTGCCACCCGCGAAGAGGCGCAAGAGACCTATGACAAGCTGGTGTCCATGACCTCGGACGAGGTCTCGATCCGGTCTTTGAACCATTATTCCGGGGGCATCGACCTGACCAAGCTGGACCCCGATATGATCCTGCCCGAACTGCCCCCCGCGAACACCGCCAAGGCGCGCCAGGACCTGATCGTGGCCAAGGCCAAGCAGGAGAACTGGACGATCCGCCAGACCGCGCAATTCGTGGCCGTGGCCCAGGGGCACCATACGGTGGTGGGCAGCGCTTCGGACGTGGCCGACCTGATGCAGGCCTGGCTGGAAAACGAGGCCTGCGACGGCTTCATGCTGATGTCGCCCTTCTACCCGGTGCCGCTGGAGCGCATCGTCGATCATCTGGTGCCTGAATTGCAGCGCCGGGGGATCTTCCGCACCGAATACGAAGGCACCACCTTGCGCGACAGCCTGGGCATCCCGGTGCCGGAAAACCGCTATACCATGGCCGCCCAGACGGCGGCGGCTTCCTGATTGGGATAGAGGGGCAGGGGGCCGGTCCCCTTGTCCCGCCCGTGTAGGCCTCAGGCCGGTTGCAGGTAATCCAGCAACTGGTCGCGCAGGTCGCGCAGGTTGCGGGCATAGTTGTGATCGTTGCGGGCGGGGCCTCCGAAGAAGACCCCGTCAATGGCCATCGAGGTCAGCCGGGCGGTGCGTTCCGCATCAACCCGGCGAAACCGGCCCTGTGCCATCCCGTCCAGGATCGCGTGGCGGAGGGTGTCCCGTTCGCGCATGTAGAATTCGTCGATGATCGCCATGGCCTGGGCGTCCTGGCCGTCGTGGGAGGAATAATCCGACATCAGCTTGACCATCCGCGTCAGTCGCGGCGCGGCGTCGATCGTGGCCTCGATCCAGACATCGGCCGCGCCAAGCGGGGCCTCCACATCCTTGGGCAGATCGTCGAATTCGACCAGGAAATCGTCGATCGCATGGCGCAGGGCCGCGCGAACCAACCCCTGCTTGCTATCGAAGTAATGATACAGCAGCGCCATGTTCACGTCGCAGGCCGCCGCCAGCTGGCGCATCGAGATCGACGCGAAGTGTTGATTCGCGCACAACCGCAACATTTCCTCGAGAATCTGCACCCGCCGCACCGCCGGATCCAGCCTCCGGCGGGAAGGAGCCTTGGTCTGGGCCTTCGACAAGGGCGTCTCCCGTTCTTATGAAGCCCGTTCCACGAACTCATCACCTGATTACTAGCACATTATTTCTACAGTAAAAAAACTTGATTTCAACTATTCAACGCTCGTTTAGTTGAGGGCGTCACTCACTCGTTTTCCTCTCCCGGAGACCCTTCATGCGCCTTCCCAAGATCCTTGTCCTGCTGGCTTCGGCCGCCTCTGTCGCTTTCACCGCGCCCGCCGTCCAGGCGCAGGAAAAAGACACCTTCCGCGTCGGCTACGTGGTTTACGTGGGCTTCATGCCGCTGGCCTACATGCGGGCCGAGGGGATCATGGACAAGTGGGCCGAGAAATACGGGATCGACGTCGAGCTCATCCAGATCAACGACTATGTGGGCTCGATCAACCAGTTCATCGCCGGTGATCTGGATGCCGTTGCCGTGGCCGGCATGGATGCCCTGACCATGCCCGCCGCCGGTGGCGTCGACACGTCCGTCTTCCTGATCACCGACTATTCCGACGGCAACGACATGCTGCTGTCGCGCAGCGCCGAAAGCGTCGAGGACCTGCTCGATTCCGAGGTCTGGCTGCTGCAATATTCGGTGTCGCATTACCTGCTGAACCGCGCGCTCGACGCCGCCGGCATCACCGAGCCCTGGCGGGTCAAAAGCGTCAACATCTCGGATGCCGAGATCGGCGCGGCCTATGTCACTCAGCCCACCATGGAACATGTCGCCACCTGGAACCCGATCGCGACGGAAATGCTGAACTCGGTCCCCGAAAGCACCGTGCTGTTCGACAGCTCGCAGATCCCGGGCGAAATCATGGACGTGTTCATCGCCAAGACCGATACGCTGGCCGACAATCCCGATTTCCCAAAGGCCGTGACCGGCGCCTGGTACGAAGCCATGGCCACTATGCAAGCGGGCAGCGACGACATGATGGACGTCATGGCCTCGGCCATGGGCACCGACGTGCCGGGCTTCCAGACCCAGGTCGACCAGACCCATTTCTTCTACACGCCCGGCGATGCGGCGGCCTTCCTGGACGCCGAAAGCAGCATCGAGATCATGGACAACGTGCGGACCTTCAGCTTTGACCAGGGGCTGTTCGGGCAGGGCGCCTCGTCGGTGGACGCCATCGGGATCGAGGTCGGGGGCACCACGCTGGGCAGCCCCGACAACGTCAAGCTGCGGTTCAACTCCAGCTTCGCCAAGATGGGCGCCGCGGGCGAGCTGTAAGCGCCGCGTCCCATGGGTCGAGCAATCAACCGGCTGCCCTCCCGCAGGAGCAAGATCCTGCTGGGGGCCATGCCCTTCATTCTGGTGATCGCGGCCTACGCGATCGCCTCCGATGCCCGCCACGCGGTGGATGCGGGCGACAAGCTGATGCCGGGGCTCGACGCCTTTCGCGCGGCCATGTCCCGGCTGATCTTCGATATCGACCGGATGACCGGCCAACGGCTGTTTTGGGCCGATACCTGGGCCTCGCTGGGGCGCCTGGGCATCGGGCTTGGGATCTCGGCGGTGGTCGGGCTGGTGGTGGGCATCTTCGTGGGCTTCATCCCCTACCTGCGCGCCACCTTCGAACCCTTCTTCGCGGCCCTGTCGCTGGTGCCCCCGCTGGCGGTGCTGCCGATCCTGTTCATCATTTTCGGGCTGGGCGAGCTGTCAAAGGCCGTGCTGATCGTCTTCGGCATCGCGCCCTTCATCATCCGCGATGTCATGCTGCGGGTAGCAGAAATCCCGCGCGAACAGATCGTCAAGGCGCAGACCCTGGGCGCCTCCACCTGGCAGATGATCCTGGGCGTTGTCCTGCCGCAGGTGCTGCCTCGGCTGGTCAGTTCCGTGCGCCTGTCGCTGGGCGCGGCCTGGCTTTTCGTCATCGCGGCCGAGGCGATCACCGCCGAGGCGGGGCTGGGCTACCGGATCTTCCTGGTGCGCCGCTACCTGGCGATGGACGTCATCCTGCCTTACGTCGTCTGGATCACTTTCCTCGCGTTTGCAATGGATTACGCGCTAAGGCTCATCTATGATGCAATTCCCTGGACCCGCTTCCGGGAGGGCGGCTGATGGCTGTGATCCGCTTTGACCATGTCACCAAGACCTATGGCGACACGGTGGTCCTGGAAAACATCAACCTGACCATCGACGACAACGAATTCCTGGCCGTTGTGGGGCCGTCGGGGGCGGGCAAGACCACCTTCCTACGCATGTTGCTCAGCCAGGAGGCCCCGACCAGCGGCCAGATCCTGATCGACGACGTGCCCATCGCGGACGAACCGATGCCGGACCGGGGCATTGTCTTTCAGCGCTACTCGGTCTTTCCGCACCGCACCGTGCTGCGCAACGTGATGATGGGCCCGGAATGGCTGGCAGCCCCCGTGACGGGCCGGCTGTTCGGGGCCAAGCGGACCGAGCTGCGCGACCGGGCCCAGGCGATGCTGGACCGGGTCGGCCTGGGCGGGCACGCCCAGCTGTACCCGGCGCAACTGTCCGGCGGGCAGCAACAGCGGCTGGCCATCGCCCAGGCCCTGATGACCCACCCCAAAGTGCTGCTGCTCGACGAACCCTTCGGCGCGCTCGATCCCGGGACGCGCAAGGAGATGCACAAGCTTGTGCTGGAGCTCTGGTCCGAACACCAGATGACCATCGTCATGGTGACCCACGACCTGTCCGAGGCCTTCCACCTGGGCACGCGGGTCATCGCCGTCGACAAGCACCGCCACGATCCCCATGCACCGCACCGCTACGGGTCGGTGATCACCTCTGATTTCGAAGCCAAACCCCGCCTGGCCCGCGCGCTGCAACGCGCTGAACGGGCGGCGGGCTGATCCCCTCATTCAAGACCCAAGGACCCGACACATGACGGACAAACGCTTTCACCTGGCATGGTTCATGAACTTCACCCCCGACGAATGGCGCGCGCCCTTCGGGCAGGGCGGCCTGCCCTGGGACGGCCAGTTCTACATGGAAATGGCCCAGACGCTGGAACGCGCCTGCTTCGACTACATCATGATCGAAGACAAGTTGATGGTTCCCGAAACCTTCGGCAGCGACCGCAAGTACTCGCTGGCCAACGGCATGATGGCCCCCAAGCACGACCCCGCGCCCCTGGCCGTCGCCATGGGCATGGCGACCAAGCACCTGGGTGTCGTGGCCACCATGTCGACCATGGCCTATCCGCCCTTCATGCTGGCCCGCCTGTCGTCGACCATCGACAGCCTGACCAAGGGCCGGTTCGGCTGGAACGTCGTGACCTCGGCCGAGGACCTGGCCGCGCAGAACTTCGGCATGGACAAGCTGCCGCCGCGCGAAGAGCGCTATGAAATGGCCGACGAATACATGGACGTGGTGCGCAAGCTGTTCGACAGCTGGGACGACGATGCCGTGGTGGTGGACCGGGAAAAGGGCGTTTATGCCGACGCCGACAAGGTCCGCAGCATCGACCACAAGGGCAAGTATTTCCAGGTGCGCGGGCCGCTGAACACGGTGCCCTCGCCGCAGAAACACCCCGTCTACGTGCAGGCCGGGGCCTCGCCGCGCGGCCGTGACTTTGCCGCCCAGCACGCGGATTCGATCATCTCGGTGGCCAACGGCGTGGCCGACATGAAGGCCTTCCGCGATGACATCCGGGCCCGGGCCGAAAAGATCGGGCGCAATCCCGACGACATCAAGGTGCTGTTCTGCATCACGCCGACCCTTGGCGAAACCGAAGAAGACGCGCAGATCAAGTACAAGCGCGAAACGACCTCGGACCATTTCGTCAACGACATCCTGGCCTCGATCTCGGCGATCACGGAAATCGATTTCTCGGGCTATGACCTGGACGAACCGCTGCCCGAGAAGCTGGTGACCAATGGCGAAAGCGGCACCCTGGACAAGTTCCAGCAATGGGGCAGCGGCAAGACCCTGCGCGAGCTGGCGGCGGCCCAAGGCGGCGGCCTGGTGTCCTCGCTTGAGCTGATCGGCACGCCGGCCCAGGTGGCCGAGAAGATGGGCGAGGCGATGGCCGAGGTGGGCGGAGACGGCTTCCTGCTGACCACGCCGGTGCTGCGGGTCAGCCGCAAGTACCTGGTCGAAGTGGCCGACGGCCTGGTGCCCGAATTGCAGAAACGCGGCCTGGTGCGGACCGAGTACAAGCACCAACTGCTGCGCGACAACCTCAAGGAATTCTAGGGCTTAGCGGGCCGTCTGCGCCGGGCCTGAAGGTGACAAGACAAGAGGGCCCCGTCGCTTTGCGGCGGGGTCTTTTGCTGTGCGCACGGGGATGAGAGGCGCTAAGAGTCTGAAATAATTTCATAAAACGCGACCTGCTTGATCCTTGGGCGCGACATTCGTCAATTTTGCGAAAGATATACAGATTTTATAAAAAAAATTTGACGGTCTGCCCGTCCCCTTTCTAGTGTCGCCTGGAACGCTGCTGATGCGGGTCCGGACAGGCCGGGCCCGCGGGGCAGGACAGAGAGGAATGACTGATGAAGATTGCGGTACTCGGAGGCGGCAACGGCTGCATGGCGGCAGCGGGCGACTTTGCCATCGCCGGACACGATGTGCGCCTGTGGCGGCGCAACCCCGATGACGTGGCCACCCATGCCGAGGGCGGCAATATCGTCACCGTGCGCGATGCCACGGGCACCCACGAGGGCACGCTGTCGCTAGTGACGGCCGATCTTGGCGAAGCCGTGACGGGGGCCGAGCTGATCCTGTGCCCGCTGCCCGCCCATACCCATGAAGACCTGGCACCGAAACTGGCCCCGCACCTGAGCGCCGGCCAGGTGATCTTCCTGCCGCCCGGCACCCTGGGCAGCATGATCTTCGCCCGCGCCGCCGAAGCCGCCGGCACCGCCCAGGGCGTGGCCTTTGCCGAAACCGGCACGCTGCCCTGGCTGGTCCGCAAGCATGGCTTTGCCGAGGTCGTGATCTCGACCCGGGCGGTGCGCCTGCCCACGGGCGTCTACCCGCTGGACCTGAAGGACGCGGCCTTGAAGACCATCGACCAGGCCTTCCCGGGCGTGATCGAGGATTGCGGCGACGTGCTGTCCGGCGCGCTGATGAATGCCGGGCCGATCATCCCCCCGCCGCTGATCATCATGAACGCGGGCCCCTTGGAACATTTCGACAGCTGGGACATCCATAACGAGGGCACCCAGGCCTCGATCCGCCGCACCACGGACCTGCTGGACGCCGAACGGGTGGCCGTGCGCGAGGCCTTCGGCTACGGCGCGCCGCACTTCCCGCTGGCCGACCATTACCGCGACGGCGAGATGTGGATGTACGACCGCAAGAGCCGGGCGAACCTGAAGGACAGCGGCGACTGGCGCGAAAAGATCGACCTGACCGCGCACCGCTACATGATGGAAGACACCCGCCTGGGCCTGTCGCTGCTGGTGTCCATGGCCGATGCCGCGGGCATCGACGTGCCCGTGGCCCGCGCGCTGATGACCCTTGGCGGGGCGATCAACGGCGAGGATTTCATGGTGACCGGCCGTCCGCTGTCCAAGGTCGGTCTTGGCGGCAAGAACGTGGAAGACCTCAAGGCCGCCTGCGCCGGTCTGGTGCCCGCATGAGGGATGCCATTGCCTGCCTCGGGGCAGGGCGGATGGGCCGGGGCATCGCGATCGTCTTTGCCTATGCCGGCCATTCCGTCGACCTGATCGACTTCAAGCCGCGCCCGGCCGAGGATTTCGCCCGCCTGAGGAACGAGGCCCTGGCCGAGGTCTCCGAGACCCTGACCATGCTTGCAAGCTTCGGCGGCTTTCCCGAAAGCGCCGTGTCGGACATTGCCGCCCGGGTCCGCGTGGTCCCGGCGGACGGGGCAGCCCAGGCGCTTGGCCGGGCCGACGTGGTCTTTGAAGGCGTGCCCGAGATCCTGGACCTGAAGCGCAAAGCCCTGGCCGAGGCCCAGGCCCACATGAAGCCGGATGCGATCCTGGCCTCGACCACCTCGACCATCCTGGTCGAGGACCTGGCCCCGGCCTTGCCGCGCCCCGCGCAATTCCTGAACGCCCATTGGCTGAACCCGGCCTTCATCGTCCCGCTGGTGGAAATCTCGGCCGGCACGGCCACCGACCCGGATGTGACGGCCCGCCTGTCGGCCCTGCTTGAGGCGGTCGGCAAGGTGCCCGTTCCTTGTGCCGCGGCCCCGGGCTACATGATCCCGCGCATCCAGCAGGTGGCGATGAACGAAGCCGCCCGGATGGTCGAGGAAGGCGTGGCCAGCGCCGAGGACCTGGAAAAGGCGATCCGCTATGGCTTCAGCTTCCGGTTTTCGGTGCTGGGCCTGCTGGAGTTCATCGACTGGGGCGGCGGCGACATCCTTTACCACGCGTCCAACTACCTGACGCAGGCGCTGGACAACGACCGTTATGTCGCCCCGGACATCATCCAGGCCAACATGGACGCCGGCCGGATCGGGCTGAAGACCCGGCAGGGGTTCCTGGACTACGAGGGCATGGACATCGCGGCCTACCGGCGCGACCGGCTCAAGGCCCTTATGGAGCGCCTGCAGGCCGAGGGGCTGGCCCGCCCGCCGGTTCTGGACACGGCCACAAATCAGGCAACTTCCGCCTGATTTTCGAAAGTATTGTAAAATTTTCGAAACACTCTTTGACAGCTCTGACGCCAGGCGAGACATGATTGCAGGACACGCCGCCGCAGGGATCGGCGGCGGTCCGATCAGACCAAGACCCGCACTTTTCCAACAGGACGCGAGACAATGAAAACGACAGAAGTGGCGGCCCGCATCAAGGGCAAGTTCAACGGGCTGCTGGCGGCGACCGCCGTGCTGGCCCTGGGCGCGGGTTCGGCCAGTGCCGAAGAGGTGCTGCGCGCGGTCACGGCCTTTCCGACCCCGATGTTCTGGTCGCAGGATTTTTCAAAGTACGTCGACAAGGTGAACGAGAAGGGCGAAGGGATCGTCCGCATCGACATCATGGGCGGCCCCGAGGTCTTTCCCCCGATGCAGCAGGTCGACGCCGTCAGCCGCGGCATCGTCGACATCCAATACGGTCCGGCCACCTATCACCTTGGCAAGGTGCCGGAAATCGACGCGCTGGTCGGATCCAATGTGTCGACCGAAACGGTGCGCAAAAACGGCGGGTTGGACCTGTTGCAGGGCGTCTTCGAAGAGAAGCTCGGCGTGCGCCTGATGGCGGTCACTCAGTCGGGTCTGCAATTCCACGTCTGGACGGTCAACGAACCCAAGATCAGCGAAGACGGAGAGGTCGACCTGGACGGTATGCGCCTGCGCTCGCAGCCGATCTACCAGGCCTTCTTCGAGGGCATGAACGCGGTGCCCGTGTCGGTGCCGGTGCCCGATGTCTACACCGGGCTGGAACGCCACACCTTTGAAGGCGTCGGCTGGCCGGTCGCCGGAGTGTCGGACTTTTCCTGGGACAAGTTCCTGAAGTACCGGATCGACCCGGGCTTCTTCAACACCGACCTGGTCATCGTCATGAACCCCGACACGTTCGAGGGGCTCAGCGACGAGGCCAAGGCCATCCTGTCCGAGGCCGCGGTGGAATACGAAATCGAATCCAGCGACCGTCTGGCCAAGATCACCGCCGAAACCGATGCCGCCGTGCGCGAAAAGGGGGTCGAGGTCATCACGCTGGAAGGCGAGGCCGCCAAGGCCTACCTCGACACCGCCTATGGCAGCGCGTGGTCGCGGCTCGAAACATCCGGCAGCCCGCTTTACGAGGAGCTGCGCGCGAAATTCTACGACTGACGGCGTATTCGCGCCCAGTTCTTGTGCCTGTGCCGGCGGGGCCTGTCCCGCCGGCGTTTCCCTTCGAACCAACGGGGCTTCGGTGAAGATCTACGACCGATTCATTACCGGCCTGGCCGCGCTTGGCGCGCTGAGCCTCGCCGGATTGACCTGCGCGATCGTCCTTGACGTCATCCTGCGCAACACCGGCCACAGGCCGTTTCAATCCACCTCGGCCCTGTCGGAATATGCCATGATGTTTTCCACCATGTGCGCCGCCCCCTGGCTGGTGCGCGAACAGGGGCACGTGGCGATTTCCGCCTTTGCCTCGAAACTGCCGGGCGCCGCGCGCCGCGTGGCCGGCGTGGCGATACAGGCCATCGCCGTGGTCACGCTGGGCGTCTTGGGCTGGCGGGCCGGGGTGCAGGGCTGGGACCGCATGCTGTCGGGCGCGCTTGACATGCGGTCGATCTCGATCCCGTCCTGGGTGCTTTATGCCATGCTCTGTGGCGGGTTCTCCCTGACCGCCATCGAATTCCTGCGCCAGATCCTGCGCGGCGAGCTCTATACCGGCGGATCGGGAGGCCACTGACATGAGTTGGATCGAAGCGACGGCCTTCCTGCTGGGCGGGCTCTTTTTCCTGATGTTCCTGGGCCTGCCCGTGGCGGTGGCCTTCCTGGCGGTCAACATCCTGGGCGTGCTGGTCTTCATGGGCGGGATGTCGGGCATCGACCAGCTGATCTCGAACGCGACCGACAGCATCACGACCTTTTCGCTGGTGCCGGTGCCCCTGTTCACCTTGATGGGGGAAATCCTGTTTCACTCGGGCCTGGCGGTCCGCGTGTTCGACGCGCTTGACCTGTGTTTCGGGCGGATCCGGGGTCGGCTGAGCTACCTGACCGTCGCCGGGGGCACGATCTTTGCCACCCTGTCGGGGTCGTCCATGGCCAATACGGCCATGCTGGGATCGACCCTGATGCCCGACATGCTGAAACGTGGCTACAAACCCCATGTCATCATGGGCCCTATCATTGCCACCGGGGCCGTGGCCATGATCATCCCGCCCTCGTCGCTGGCCGTGCTGCTGGGCTCGCTTGCGCGGATCGACGTCGGAGGCCTGCTGATCGCCGGCCTCGTGCCCGGCCTGATCCTGATCTGCATGTATATCGTGACCATCCGCATCGCCCTGGCCCGCGACCCCGAGGCCGCACCGGCCTACCAGGTCGACCGCGCGCCCATGGGCCAGATCGTCAAGGCGGTGGTGCTGAACGTGGCGCCCATGGGGCTGGTGGTGTTCTGCGTGGTCGGACTGATCCTGCTGGGCTGGGCGACGCCCACGGAATCGGCGGCCTTCGGCACCCTGTCGGTAACGATCCTGGCGCTGCTTTACCGCCGGCTGAGCCTGCCGGTGATCATCAAGGCTCTGATGGGCACGCTGAAAGTGTCGGGCATGATGCTGTTCATCATCATCGGCTCGACCACCTTTTCGCAATTGCTGGCCTTTTCGGGCGCGTCCTCGGGCATGATCAACTTTGCCACCGGCTTCGACCTGGGCTTCTATGCCATGCTGGGATCCATGCTGCTGGTGCTGATCGTGCTGGGCATGTTCATGGACCAGCTGTCGATCATGATGCTGCCCCTGCCGATCTTCCTGCCGCTGGTCGCGATCTACCAGATCGACCCGATCTGGTTCGGCGTGGTCATGCTGCTGTCGCTGGAAATGTCTCTGGCCACGCCGCCTTTCGGCCTGCTGCTGTTCGTCATGGCCGGCGTCGCCCCGAAGGGCACGACCATGGGCCAGATCGCCCGTTCGGCCCTGCCGTATCTGCTGTGCACGCTGGTGCTGATCGTGGCCATGGTCTTTGTGCCGGGCATCGCCACCTGGCTGCCCTCGGTCATCGGCAACTGACCGTTTCAGAGCCTCCCGGTTTCATCGCCGGGGGGGCCTTCGGCGTCAGCCCTTGGCCGCGCCGTGCAATTCCTCGATCACCTCGCCGGTGCGGTGAAGGCTGCGGGCCAGAAGGGCGACCGCCTCGTCCTCGCGCCGGGCCACGGCATGTTCGGCAATCTCGCGGTGCTCGGCCAGGTAGGATTGCTTCAGAAGCGCATCCCCCGATTCGCCCGAGAAGAACGGCCAGCGATAGCGCTGCGTCTGCTGGTAAAGCTGGGTGGAAAACCGCAGCATCCAGTCCGACCCGCTGGCCGAGATCAGCGAGCGGTGATAGGCGGCATGGCGGGTTTCCAGCAGGTCGCGGTCGTCGTCCTTGATCGGGCCGGACTGGCCGAACGCCCGTTCGAACACCCGCGACAGGGCATGGAAGGTGCCCAGGACCTGGGCCTCCCAATCGTCGTCACCCCGCTGGATGGACCGGCGCAGACCTTCGCCGTCGATCAGGGTCCGGGTCTCGATGGCGTCCCACATCTCGGCCACCGATATGTCGGTCACGCGGAAGCCGCGCGCCGCCACGCTGCTGACCAATTGTTCGCTTTGCAGCCGGTTCAACGCCTCGCGCAGGGGCGAAAAACTTAGCCCGTAGCGGTCCTTGAGAGCCTGCAGCCGCAGCGGACTGCCCGGTGCGAAATGGCCCCGCAGGATGTCAGAGCGGATGCAATCGTAGGCATGCTGGCCAAGGGTGCCCTCGGCGGGGCGTTCAATTTCCGCGGCCTGCGCCTTGCGGGCACGGGTCGCGTCGGGTTGGGTAGGTGGCACCGTCTGGTCTCCGATCTTTGGGACAGACTAGACGCCACGGCCCCGAGGGGAAATACGAAGACACCGATTTTCGAAAGAAAATCCGGTGCATAGGGGCGGGTCCATCCGGGCCACCGACGGGCGCTGCCGATCCGGACGCCAGGGCGCCCGGACCCGGACGGCAACCTAGCCGACGATCAGCTGCTTGATCTGCAGGGCTTCGTGTTCCAGCTCGTTCAGGCGGTACTGCACCACGTCGCCGATGGTGATCATGCCCACCAGCTCGTTGCTGGCGACCACGGGCATGTGGCGGAACCGGCCCTTGGTCATGCGCTGCAACACCGTGACCAGCGGTTCGTCCGGAGTGGCCACGACCACGTCGCGCGTCATGATGTCTTCGACCTTGTGGGGCAGGGTACGGCCCGGCGCATCGGCCAGTTTGCGCACGATGTCGCGTTCCGACAGGATCCCCTGAAGCGCGCCGGTGGCATCCGTCACCACGAGCGCACCGATTCGCTGATCGCGCAGGATTTCGACGGCCTTGTGCAGCGTGTCCTGCGGCCGGATCGAGAACACCGTCCCGCCCTTGCGATCCAGAATGTTCTGCACTGTCGCGTGCTTGGTCGAAACATTCGTGTCGATCGACTGGGTGACCGTCCGTTCGTCCTCGTCATCTTTGCGCAAGTGCGGGCGATATGATTCGGGCATTGACGTCGTTCCTCGCTTGTCTGCTTCGTTGAAGGTGTGACAGACAGTCTAAACGCCAATGAACGCCGGGGGATCCCAGTTTTTTGTCCTATATGACCCTGACACCGCTTATGGCGACATTGCTTTTCGTCGTGGGATGCCTTGCGGGGTACCGCTATCGCCATGTCTGGAAGGCGGAAGGGCCCCGCTGGCAGCTGTGGCTTTACGGCCTGACGGCGGCCGTGACGTTCCTGGTGCTGGGATTCGTGCCGCTGACGACAACCGGCTAGACGACAACGGGCCAGGCCGGGGTCGGGCCTTGGGCCGGGATCAGTCGCGGGTGTTGATGTCTTCGACCATCTTGCGCGCGCGCGGGCAGGCCAGGCGGTCGCGCAAGGGGCTGTCGGGGTCGATTTCCTTCTTGCAGACCAGGCAATGATCCGCCCCGGAAATCGCGTTCAGCCCGCCGCAGCTGCCCTTGATCGTGCGCCCCGAAAAGATCACGCCGACCGCCATGCCCAACATCACCAGCGCAAGCAGGCCGAAGGCGAAGAAAACGGTGGTCATGGCTGTGCTCCTTCCGGTGCGGGTGTCCCGGGCCTGCGCAAGGGCACGCCCAGGTCGTCGGTCTTAGGCCTTCAGCGTCGAGAACCGGCTGCTGGCGGTGGTGGCAAAGCCCGAGGCATCGCGGTCGATGAACAGGACGGCCAGGTTCTGCTCTTCGGCGATGGCCAGACCGCGCTCGCGGCCCAGGGTCAGCATGGCGGTCGCCCAGGCGTCGGCCAGCATGGCGTCTTCGGTCAGCACGGTGGCCGACACGGTCGCATGGGTGATCGGCCGGCCGGTGGTCGGGTCGATGATGTGCGAATAGCGGGTGCCATCCGATTCGAAGAAATTGCGGTAATCGCCCGACGTTGCCATGCCCAGGCCGGACACGCCGACCACCTGGAACAGCCCGCGGTCATTGGAAACGGGGCTCTCGATGCCAATTTGCCAGGCAGATCCGTCGCCGTTGTAGCCCGAGGTGTAAAGATCGCCGCCGATCTCGACCATGAAATCGCTCAGGCCGAATCCCTTCACGGCCTCGGCCACGCGGTCGACACCATAACCCTTGCCTATCGCCGACAGGTAGATCTCGGCGCCCGGCGCGGTCTTGGACAGGCGGTCGCCCTGCAGCGACAGGACGTTTTCCTGGCCCGTGCGCGTCATCGTTTCGGCGATGGCCGACGCCTCGGGCATGTGCGGCGCGGCCAGGCCCGAGCCAAAGCCCCAGAGGTCGATCAGCGGGCCGACGGTGACGTCGAACATGCCTTCGGACGCCTTGTGAACGGCGTCCGCGCCCTGCATCACGCGGGCCAGCGCAGGCGACAATTGCACCTGTTCTCCAACGCCTGCGGCGTTCACCCGCGAAATTTCGGACCCCGAGTCCCAGTTCGACATCTGGGTGTTGACCTCGGCCAGGGCCGCGCCGATCGCCTGTTCCAGCGCCTTGGCGTCGACCGACCGGGTCGGGTCGATGGCGGCGACGTTGTAGGTCGTGCCCATGGTCTGCCCCGAGAACCTGAGGATCTCAGCACCGGGTTTGCAGGCCGCCAGGGCCGCTGTCATCACCAGGAACGATCGCCGGGAAATCCTCATCGTGGCAGACACTGCGCACATCTCCTTGTTTTTAGATCACGCTTTAAACGCGCGTCGTGCATACGACCTAGGCTTTAGGCCCGCAACCGAAACCAGTTCAATGACAAAAAATCGAAAAAACTGCTCTGGGGGCGGTTTTGTTTGCCGTCTGGGCATCGCATAAGGTTCGGAAAAAAGCTGGTAGGCATTGAAGTGCAAAGATTCTCACTGCGAAAAGGTCTGGACCTTCCTATCGCGGGGGCCGCTGGCAGCGACATTCAGGATGGACCGGCGGTCGGAACCGTCGCCATCCTCGGAGCTGACTACCTTGGCCTCAAACCGCGCGTAGCTGTCCAGGAAGGCGATGCAATCGGTGCGGGTGCGCCGGTTCTCGCCCACAAGGATGTTCCCGAAGCTCTGATCACCGCGCCGGTCTCGGGCCGGGTCAAGGCGATCAACCGCGGCGCGCGGCGCAAGCTGGTCAGCATCGAGATCGCCGTCGATCCCGATGCCGCGCCGGCCGTCGACTTTTCGGCCGTGGGCGATGCCGCGACGGCCGAGGGGCTGGCCGAACGGCTCTGTGCGGCCGGTCTGTGGACCGCCTTCCGCACGCGGCCCTATTCCAAGATCCCCCAGACGGACAGCCGCCCGGCCGCGATCTATGTCAGCGCCATGGACACCGAACCCCTGGCCGCCGATCCCGCGCCCATCATCGCCGAGGCCGACACGGCCTTCGTGAAGGGCCTCGAGGCGATCAGCCTGCTGACCGAGGGCCAGACCTACCTGTGCAAGGCCGCTGGCGCCGAAGTGCCCGGCGGCGACGTGGCCGGCGTGACCGTTGCCGAGTTCTCCGGCCCGCACCCGGCGGGTCTGTCCGGCACCCACATGCATTTCCTCGAACCGCCGACGGCCGCCAAGACCGTCTGGACGATCGGCTACCAGGACGTCATCGCCATCGGCCGGCTGCTGCTGACCGGGTGCATCGACAGCTCGCGCGTGGTGGCGATCACCGGCCCGCTGGCCGACCAGCCCCGGCTGGTGCGCACGGTGGCCGGCGCCTCGATGACCGACCTGACCGCGGGCGACAATCCGCAGGGCCTGCCGATCCGGATGATCTCGGGCTCGGTGCTGAGCGGCCGGGCAGGGGAGGGCGACACGGCCTTCCTGGGCCGCTTCGCCCGCCAGATCACCCTGATCGAGGAAGACCACAAGCAGATCCCGATGGGCTGGATCCGTCCGATGGGCGACAAGTATGCCTATCAGCCGGTGCTGGGCTCGGCCCTGTCCGACAAGATCTACAAGCTGACCACCAACCTGAACGGCGGCCGCCGGGCCATGGTGCCGATCGGCACCTTCGAAGAGCTGATGCCGCAGGACTTCCTGCCGACCCAGCTTTTGCGGGCGATGCTGGTCATGGACACCGACCAGGCGCAGGCGCTGGGGGCGCTGGAACTCGACGAAGAGGACCTTGGCCTCGTCGGGTTCGCCTGTCCGGCAAAGTATGAATACGGGATCGCCCTGCGCGATTGCCTCACCAAGATCGAAAGAGAGGGCTGATCCTTGGGGCTGCGCAGCTTCTTCGACCGCATCGAGCCGAATTTCGTCCATGGCGGCAAGTACGAAAAGTACTTCCCCATCTACGAAATGGTGGAGAGCTTTCTCTTCACGCCTAAAACCGTCACCACCGTCGCACCGCACGCACGGTCCTACATCGACATGAAGCGGATCATGACCTACGTGGTCATCGCGACGATCCCCTGCATCCTGTTCGGCCTGTATAACGTCGGCCTGCAAAGCAACATGGCGATCCAGGAATTCGGCCCCTCGGGCTGGCGCGCCGGGCTGATCGGCGCCCTGGGCATCGGGTTCAACCCCAACAATCCGCTGGCCAACATGCTGCACGGGTTGACCTATTTCCTGCCGATCTACATCGTGACCCTGGTCGCGGGCGGTATCTGGGAAGTGGTCTTTGCCACCGTCCGCCGCCACGAGGTCAACGAGGGCTTCCTTGTGACCTCGATGCTTTACACGCTGATCCTGCCGGCCTCGACGCCGCTGTGGCAGGTCGCCCTGGGCATCTCGTTCGGCGTGGTCATCGGCAAGGAAGTCTTTGGCGGCACCGGCAAGAACTTCCTCAACCCCGCGCTGGTCGGCCGGGCGTTCCTGTACTTCGCCTATCCCGCCTACATGTCGGGTGACACGATCTGGACGCCGGTCGACGGCTTCTCGGGCGCCACGGCGCTGGCCGTCACCGCCTCGGAAGGCGTGGGCCAGCTGGGCGCCTACGGCATCACCTGGTGGGACGCCTTCATCGGCACGATCCAGGGCTGCATCGGCGAGACCTCGACGCTGGCCTGCCTGATCGGCCTGGGCTTCCTGCTGTTCACCAAGATCGCCAACTACCGCATGGTCGTGGGCTGCCTGGCCGGCATGATCGGGTTCTCGCTGCTGCTGAACCTGGTCGGATCCGACACCAACCCCGCCTTCGCCACCCCGTGGTACTGGCACCTGGTCATGGGCGGCTATGCCTTCGGCCTGGTCTTCATGGTGACGGAGCCCGTGTCGGGATCGCACACCAATGTCGGACGCTACATCTACGGCGCGCTGATCGGGTTCATGGTCGTCATGATCCGGGTCGTGAACCCGGCCTTCCCCGAAGGCATGATGCTGGCGATCCTCTTCGGTAACGTCTTTGCACCGCTCATCGACTATTTCGTCGTGCAGGCCAACATTCGACGGAGGGCCCGCCGTGTCTGATCAGGACAATCCGGAAGAGCCTCAGGACCAGTCCCAGGGATTGATCCGCCGGTTCCTCGACACCCCGCCCGACAACGTGGGCAAGACCGTCACCGTGGCCCTTGGCCTGTGCCTTGTCGCCTCGATGGTCGTGTCCGCCGCCGCCGTGTCGCTGCGCCCGTTGCAGGAACGCAATGCCGCGCTGGACAAGCAGGTCAACATCGTCGAGGTCGCGGGCCTTTACGAACCTGGCATGGACGTGGCCACGGCCTTTGAATCCTTTGAACCCCACGTGCTGGAACTGGCCACCGGTGAATTCACCGACCAGTTCGACGCCTACGAGTTCGATGACCGGGCCGCCGCCTCGGACGTGACCCTGTCGGCTCCCCTGGATGACGATCCGGCGGGCATCGGGCGCCAGGCCGATTACGTCACCGTCTACGTCCTGCGCGACGACGCCGGCGCGCTCGACAAGGTGATCCTGCCGGTCTACGGCTACGGCCTGTGGTCCACGCTCTATGGCTTCATCGCCCTGGAGGAAGACGGCAACACCATCTACGGCCTTCAGTTCTATGAACATGCGGAAACCCCGGGCCTGGGCGCCGAGGTCGACAACCCGCGCTGGAAGGCCCTGTGGCGCGGCAAGAAACTGCGCGACGACGAGGGTGACTTGGAAATCAACGTCGGCAAAAGCGTCACGGCAGCCGGGCCCGAGTACCACGTCGATGCCTTGTCCGGCGCGACGCTGACCTCGCGCGGTGTGGACAACCTGGTCCGTTTCTGGATGAGCGAACAGGGCTTCGAGCCCTTCCTGGAACGTGTAAGAGAGGGAGAGATCTGATGGCGCAGACCTACCGGGACATGCTGGTCGACCCCATGGTCGACAACAACCCGATCACCCTTCAGGTGCTGGGCATCTGCTCGGCGCTGGCGGTGACCTCTTCGCTGAAGGTGGCCCTAGTCATGGCAATCGCCGTGACATTGGTGACGGCCTTCTCGTCGATGTTCATCTCGGCCCTGCGCTCGCAGATCCCCAGCTCGATCCGGATCATCGTGCAGATGATCATCATCGCCAGCCTGGTGATCGTGGTCGACCAGGCGCTCAAGGCCTATGCCTACGAGATCTCGAAGACCCTGTCGGTTTTCGTCGGCCTGATCATCACCAACTGCATCGTCATGGGCCGCGCCGAAGCCTTCGCCATGAAGAACCCGCCGATCGACAGCTTCATCGACGGGATCGGCAACGGCCTGGGCTATGGTCTGATCCTGATGATGGTCGGCTTCATCCGCGAGCTGTTCGGCTCGGGCAGCCTGTTCGGCATCACCATCATGCCGACGGTCAACAACGGCGGCTGGTACGTGCCCAACGGCCTGCTGCTGCTGCCGCCCTCGGCTTTCTTTGTCATCGGTCTTCTGATCTGGGGCTTCCGCACCTGGAAACCCGCGCAGGTCGAAGAGCGTGAATATCGCATCCAGACGGTCGAGGCACACTGATGGAGCAATATCTCTCTCTCGCCGTGAAGGCGATCTTCGTCGAGAACATGGCCCTGGCCTTCTTCCTGGGCATGTGCACCTTCCTGGCCGTGTCGAAGAAGATCTCCACGGCCATCGGCCTGGGCATCTCGGTCACGCTGGTCCAGACCATCACGGTTCCGGCCAACAACCTGATCCTGACCTACTTGCTGGCGCCCGGCGCGCTGGCCTGGGCGGGTTTCCCGGACGTGGACCTGACCTTCCTTGGCCTGATCTCGTACATCGGGGTCATCGCGGCCATCGTGCAGATCCTGGAAATGGTGCTCGATAAGTACTTCCCGCCGCTCTACAACGCGCTGGGGATCTTCCTGCCGCTGATCACGGTGAACTGCGCCATCCTAGGCGGCTCGCTGTTCATGGTCGAACGGGATTACAACTTTGGCGAAGCTTCGGTCTACGGCATCTCGTCGGGCTTCGGCTGGGCGCTGGCCATCACCGCCATGGCCGGCGTGCGCGAAAAGCTGAAGTATTCCGACATTCCCGACGGTCTTCAGGGCCTGGGCATCACCTTCATCAGCGCCGGCCTGATGGCCATGGCCTTCATGTCGTTCTCCGGCGTGAACCTGTAAGGAGGACCCGATGGAAACTTTCAGCCTGGGCGTCGTCCTGTTCACCCTGATCGTCATCGCGCTGGTGACGATCATCATGCTGGCCCGGTCGCGGCTGGTCTCGACGGGCAACGTCAACATCACCATCAACGGCGAAAAGACCATCTCGGTCCCCGCCGGCGGCAAGCTGCTGCAAACCCTCGCGGCCGAGAAGCTCTTTGTGCCCTCCGCCTGTGGCGGCGGCGGCACCTGTGCCCAGTGCCGCGTGCGCATCCACGAAGGCGGCGGGTCGATCCTGCCGACCGAGGAAAGCCACATCACCAAGCGCGAGGCCGCCTGCGGCGACCGCCTGTCGTGCCAGGTGGCGGTCAAGCAGGACATGCAGGTCGAGGTCCCCGAAGAGGTCTTCGGCGTCAAGAAGTGGGAATGCACGGTCCGCTCGAACGAAAACGTCGCCACCTTCATCAAGGCCCTGGTCCTGGACCTGCCCGAAGGCGAAGACGTCAACTTCCGCGCCGGTGGCTACATCCAGATCGAGGCCCCCAAGCACCACGTCAAGTACACCGATTTCGACGTGCAAGAGGAATACCGCGAGGACTGGGACAAGTTCGACCTGTGGCGCTATGAATCCACCGTCGACGAGCCGATCGAGCGCGCCTACTCGATGGCCAACTACCCCGACGAAAAGGGCATGATCATGCTCAACGTCCGGGTCGCCACGCCGCCGCCGCGCACCGACGGGGCCCCCCCGGGGCAGATGTCGTCCTACATCTTCAACCTCAAGCCCGGCGACAAGGTCACCATTTCCGGTCCCTTCGGCGAATTCTTCGCCCGCGAGACCGAAAAGGAAATGGTCTTCATCGGCGGGGGCGCGGGCATGGCGCCGATGCGCTCGCACATCTTCGACCAGCTCAAGCGGCTGGAAAACCGCAACCGGAAGATCTCGTTCTGGTACGGGGCCCGGTCCAAGCGCGAGATGTTCTTCGTCGAGGATTTCGACGAGCTGGCCAAGGAATTCCCGAATTTCGAGTGGCACGTGGCCCTGTCCGACGCGCTGCCCGAGGACGATTGGGGCGGCTACACCGGCTTCATCCACAACGTGCTGTTCGAGGAATACCTCAAGAACCACCCGGCGCCGGAAGATTGCGAATATTACATGTGCGGTCCGCCGATCATGAACCAGTCGGTCATCAACATGCTCCTGGACCTGGGCGTGGACCGCGAAGACATCATGCTGGACGATTTCGGCGGCTGATCTTCACCATATCCTTCAAAGGGCGGCGCTTCGGCGCCGCTTTTTCGTTGCGGGGCAGGGAGGTTGGCCGGATCATGACTGTCGCTCATATTCTTCTTTCCCATTATGAATTTGCCACCTATTGCCGCGGCGGGGTACACGGGGGGGAACAAACTCGCGAGTTCCTCTCCTATGCATGCCTTCACGCTTTCCGCCTCACCGGCTTTCGCCGATCTCACCCGCGCGGCCCAGGATCGCATCCTGATCCTCGACGGGGCCATGGGCACGCAGATCCAGACGCTGGGCCTGGGCGAAGACGATTTCCACGGCCACGGCAACAAGCCCTGTCCGCACCATTCCGACCATCCCCAGAAGGGCAACAACGACCTGCTGTCGCTGACCCAGCCCGAGGTGATCGAACAGATCCACTATGATTTCGTCATGGCCGGGGCCGACATCGTCGAAACCAACACCTTTTCTTCGACCACCATCGCCCAGGCCGATTACGGCATGGAAGACGCGGTGCACGACCTGAACGTCGCCGGGGCCCGCATCGCCCGCAAGGCGCTGGACCGGGCCACCGCCGAAGACGGCAAGCCCCGCTGGGTGGCCGGAGCCGTGGGGCCGACCAACCGGACGGCCTCGATCAGCCCCGACGTGAACGATCCGGGCTATCGTGCCGTGACCTTCGACGACCTGCGCGTGGCCTATGGCCAGCAGATCCGCGGGTTGATCGAAGGCGGGGCCGACCTGATCCTGATCGAAACGATCTTCGACACGCTGAACGCCAAGGCCGCCATCTTCGCCTGTTTCGAGGCCTTCGCCGAGCATGGCCAGCGCCTGCCGGTGATGATCTCCGGCACGATCACCGATGCCTCGGGGCGGACGCTGTCGGGCCAGACGCCCACCGCCTTCTGGCACTCGGTCCGCCATGCCCGGCCGCTGACCGTCGGGCTGAACTGCGCGCTTGGTGCCTCGGCCATGCGCCCGCATCTGTCCGAACTGGCCGGGGTCGCCGACAGCCTGATCTGCGCCTATCCCAACGCCGGCCTGCCCAATGCCTTCGGCGCCTATGACGAGGGCCCCGAGGACACCGCCAAGCAGGTGGAAATCTTCGCCAGGGAAAAGCTGGTCAACGTGGTCGGCGGCTGCTGCGGCACCACGCCTGACCATATCCGCGCCATTGCCGAGGCCGTCGCCCCCCACGCCCCGCGCCAGATCAAACGGGAGACCCTCGCATGAGCGATCACCTGCTCCGCCTGTCGGGCCTGGAACCCTTTGTCCTGACCAGCGACATTCCCTTCGTCAACGTGGGCGAACGGACGAACGTCACCGGATCCGCCAAGTTCCGCAAGCTGATCACCAACCGCGACTATGCCACGGCGCTGGACGTGGCGCGCGACCAGGTGGCCAACGGGGCCCAGATCATCGACGTCAACATGGACGAGGGCCTGATCGATTCAAAACAGGCGATGGTCGATTTCCTGAACCTTGTCGCCGCCGAACCCGACATCGCCCGCGTGCCGGTCATGATCGACAGCTCCAAGTGGGAGGTCATCGAGGCCGGTCTGCAATGCGTTCAGGGCAAATCGGTGGTCAACTCGATCTCGCTGAAGGAAGGCGAAGAGGCGTTCCGCCATCACGCCGGCCTGTGCCTGGCCTATGGCGCGGCGGTCGTGGTCATGGCCTTCGACGAGGACGGCCAGGCCGACACCTTCGCCCGCAAGACGGAAATCTGCGCCCGGGCCTACAAGATCCTCACCGAAGAGGTCGGTTTCCCGCCCGAGGACATCATCTTCGACCCCAACATCTTTGCCGTGGCCACGGGGATCGAGGAGCACGACAATTACGGCGTCGATTTCATCGAGGCCACCCGTTGGATCCGCCAGAACCTGCCGCATTGCCACATTTCGGGCGGGGTTTCGAACCTGTCGTTTTCCTTCCGGGGCAACGAACCCGTGCGCGAGGCGATGCACGCGGTGTTCCTGTACCACGCCATCACGGCGGGCATGGACATGGGTATCGTCAACGCTGGCCAGCTGGCCGTCTATGACCAGATCGACGCCGAGCTGCGCGAGGCCTGCGAGGACGTCGTCCTGAACCGTCAGCCCAAGGCGGGCGGCACGGCCACCGAACGGCTTCTGGACATCGCCGAACGCTTCAAGGGCGGCGAGCGCAAGGAAAAGGTCCGCGACCTGGCCTGGCGCGAATGGCCGGTCGAAAAGCGGCTGGAACATGCGCTGGTCAACGGCATCACCGAATTCGTCGAGGAAGACACCGAAGCCGCCCGTGTCGCCGCCGAAAAGCCGCTCGACGTGATCGAAGGCCCGCTGATGGCCGGCATGAACGTGGTCGGAGACCTCTTTGGCGCGGGCAAGATGTTCCTGCCCCAGGTGGTCAAATCGGCCCGGGTGATGAAACAGGCCGTGGCCGTGCTGCTGCCCTACATGGAAGCCGAGAAGGAAGGCCAGCGCCAGTCCGCCGGCAAGGTCATCATGGCCACCGTGAAGGGCGACGTGCACGACATCGGCAAGAACATCGTCGGCGTCGTGCTGGCCTGCAACAATTATGAAATCGTCGACCTGGGCGTCATGGTGCCCCCGCAGAAGATCCTACAGGCGGCCAAGGACGAGGGCGCCGATGTCATCGGTCTGTCGGGGCTGATCACACCGTCGCTGGACGAAATGGTGCACTTGGCCGACGAGATGGAGAAATCGGGCTTCGACATCCCCCTGCTGATCGGCGGGGCGACCACGTCCAAGGTGCATACTGCCGTCAAGATCGCGCCGCAGTACAAGCGCGGGCAGGCGATCTACGTGACTGACGCCAGCCGGGCCGTCGGCGTGGTGTCCTCGCTGCTGAGCGCCACCCAGAAGCCCGCCTATATCGAAGGCATCCGCGCCGAGTACAGCGAAGTGGCCGAGCGCCACGAACGGGCCGAGGCCGCCAAGACCCGCCTTCCCCTGGCCGAGGCCCGCGCCAACGCCATGCAGATCGACTGGTCCGAATACACCGTGCCCGCGCCGGGCTTTACCGGGGCGCAGGTCATCGACACCTGGGACCTGGCCGAGATCGCCAGCTACATAGACTGGACCCCGTTCTTCCAGACATGGGAGCTGAAGGGCGTCTACCCCAAGATCCTCGATCACCCCGAACAGGGCGAGGCCGCCCGGTCGCTCTTTGCCGATGCCCAGGCGATGCTGCAGAAGATCATCGGCGAGCAATGGTTCAAGCCGCGCGCGACCCTTGGCTTCTGGCCCGCCAATGCCGTGGGCGACGACATCCGCCTTTACACGGGTGACGATCGGACCGACACGCTGGCCACCCTGCACACGCTGCGCCAGCAGACCCGCAAGCGCAACGGTCGGCCCAACCTGGCCCTGGCCGATTTCGTGGCCCCCGAAGGCACCGTGGCCGATTACGTCGGCGGCTTTGTCGTCACCGCCGGGCCCGAGGAAATCGCCATCGCCGAAAAGTTCGAGGCCGCGGCCGACGATTATTCCTCGATCATGGTCAAGGCGCTGGCCGACCGCTTTGCCGAGGCCATGGCCGAGATGCTGCACCAGCGCGTCCGCCGCGAGTTCTGGGGTTATGCCAAGGGCGAAACCTTTGCCCCCGACGAGCTGATCGGCGAACCCTACGACGGAATCCGTCCGGCTCCGGGCTACCCGGCCCAGCCCGACCACACCGAAAAGAAGACCCTGTTCAAGCTGCTCGATGCGGAAACCACCACGGGCGTCACCCTGACCGACAGCATGGCCATGTGGCCCGGCGCCTCGGTCTCGGGGCTCTATATCGGCCATCCCGACAGCTATTACTTCGGGGTCGCCAAGGTCGAACGGGACCAGGTCGAAGACTACGCCGCCCGCAAGGGCATGTCGGTCGAAGAGGCCGAACGCTGGCTGGCCCCGATCCTGAACTACCGCCCCAACCGGGGGGCTGCGACCATCGCCGCCGAATAAAAACGCTGACGCCCCGGTTCCTCGCCGGGGCGTTTTCGTTTGCGCTCAGTCCAGCGTCGACACCTTGTAGCGCGACCGGGCCAGCCAGTCGGGATGCGGGGCAACGCCCCAGCCCGGCGCATCGGTCACCGTGGCCAGGCCGTCCTCGATGACATAGGGATCGGTGGTGAACAGCCCCTCTTGCCAGGGGTAGTAATCCGCGCCCTCGATCGAGAACTCCAGGTACTTGCCCGCATTCGGGATCGCCCGCAGCAGGTGCATGGTGAAGATCGTCACCATCGAAAGGTTGGCCGCGTGCGGGGTGATCGGCATGCCCGCCGCCTCGGCCATCTTTGCCACGCGCAAGCTCCGCGCGATGCCGCCCAGGTAACAGATGTCCGGCTGCAGCACGTCGACGATGCGCCCGTCGATCATGCCNTTCCANNTNGCCATCATGCANTCCTGCTCGCCNCCGGTNACGTCGATNNNNAGNGNNTCGGTNACCTNCTTGGTCTGNNCGAANTCCCAGTAGGGGCAGGGCTCTTCGTAATGNNNGATGCCGTNNTCNNNNAGCATNCGNCCGACCTCGATGGCCNNGNCCGGNGAATAGCAGGAATTGGCATCGACCAGCAGNGCCACGTCNTCGCCNAGNGCCCGGCGNATNGTCGGCACGATCTCNTCGGTGCGGCCCGGCCATTCGTCNNNGTCNCGNCCGACCTCGGCNCCGATGCGGAACTTGAAGGCATCGAACCCNTGNNCATCGCGCAGCCGNNNNANNCGCNCGGCNTCGTCNGCCGGNGNGATGTCNCGCTTCATCGACGANCCNTAGGCCCGNACCGNNCCNGGCGTNCCGCCGATCAGNGCNCAGACCGGCAGGCCNNNNCGCNNGCCNNGCANGTCCCAGNTCGCCGTGTCNACCCCGCCCATGGCCCGGCGCAGGTAGGCGCCCGGGAACTTGTGCTCACGGTCGCGCACCAGGTCCAGCATCTCGTCCAGGTCGTCGCAGTCGCGGCCCAGCACGTGGGGGGCCACCTGGCGGTGCAGAACCTCGGCGGTGATGTCGGCGCAATAGGGGGCCACCTGGCCCCAACCCTTGGCCCCATCCTCGGTGGAAATTTGTACAAAACAGACAAATTCGTCCGTGAAGGTCTCGATCGAGGTCAGTTTCATGGTGCCGTCCAGATGCCCGATTTGATTTGCGCCCCGCCACAATCTACGCAAAATGGTCTGAAGGACATATCCATTTCGCGCAAGAAACTGGTCCAATATGGGACCAATCGGCCGGGGAGAGACCATGAAACAGACCGCCGGAGCGCTGCTGTCGTCGATCCAGCTGGACCGCACCTCGCGCCAGGGTATCTCCGTGCAGCTGTACCTGGCCCTGCGAGAGGTCATCCTGTCGGGCGGCCTGCGCGCGGGCGAACGGCTGCCGGCCACGCGGACGCTGGCCAAGGAAACCGGCGTCTCGCGCACCACGGTCATCGACGCCATCGACCGGCTGGTGGCCGAGGGCATGCTGGTGTCGCGCGTGGGGGCAGGGACCTTTGTCAGCGACACGCTCGACCGCGAACGCCCGCCCAAGGTGACGCAAGCCGCGCCCGCGCCGGCGGGCAACCAGCCGCGCCTGTCCTACGGCATCACCCATGCGCGCGGGGCCTTTGCCCAGCGATCCTGGCTGCCGCACCGGGGCGGGGCCTTCGTCACGGCCTTGCCCGCGCTCGAGGCCTTTCCCATGGCCCNTTGGGCCCGGATCTCGGCCCGGCTGACCCGGGGCGACCGGGGGGTGACCATGGGCTATGGCGAGCCCAAGGGCTACGCGCCCCTGCGCCGGGCCATCGCCACCCATCTGAGCGCGCTCAAGGGGATGACCTGCGATCCCGACCAGATCTTCGTGACCACGGGCGCCCAGCATGCCTTTTCGGTCATCGCCCAATTGCTGCTGGATCCCGGCGACCGGGTCTGGATGGAAAACCCCGGAGCCTCTGGCGCACGCAATGCCTTTCTCGCGGAAGGTGCTGAACTTGTTCCTGTTTCCGTCGATGAGCAGGGGCTGAACGTGGCCGACGGTCTGGCCCGGGCCCCGCATTTCCGGCTGGCCTTCGTGACGCCCTCGCACCAGCAGCCGCTGGGCCATGTCATGTCTCTCAGCCGCCGGTTCGAACTGCTGAAAGCGGCCGAGGATGCCCGGGCGGTGGTGGTCGAGGACGATTACGACAGCGAGTTCTACTTCGGCAACGCGCCGCAACCCGCCCTGTCCAGCATCGACGCCAACGAACGGGTGATCTACGTGGGCACCTTTTCCAAGTCGCTGTTCCCGGCCCTGNGCCTGGGCTTCATCGTGGTGCCTCCGCGCATGGTGGAGGCCTTCGACCGCATGTTCATGTCCTGGGTCAGCGGGCCGGCCACGATGCCCCAGGCGATCACTGCCGATTTCATGGACGAAGGCCATTTCGCCACCCACATCCGGTTGATGCGCAGGCTCTACAAGGCTCGCCACGACACGCTGATAAAAGCCACCCGAGACCTGGCCCCGGCGCTGGACGTGCAAGAGACCACGGGCGGCTTTCACACGCCCGCTTTCCTGGCCCCGGGGCTGGACGAGGGCATCGTCGTGACCCAGGCTGCCCGCCAAGGCATCACTCTGGCGCCATTGGCACGATATTGCTTGTCTACAATCGATCGGCGCGGACTTGTTCTTGGTTTTGGCAGCGCCTTGCCCGAAGATATCCGCCATGGGGTGGACGTGCTGCGGGGGCTGCCCGAGATCGCCAGGGCTCTGGTCTGACACCGGTATGATCGCGGTCTGAAATTGGCCTGATCACTTTGTCAAATTGGATCTCCGCCCAAGTCCAATTCACGTCTAGGCTTTCCGTCGGGGAACCCCAAGCGCCCGGCGCCATGGTGAAAGGTTTTCGATGGGGCAGATGCAGACGACAGATATCCGCCACGAGTCCTACTGGCTGGACGGGCTTGATCCGCCCCCCGTGACGGGCGGCGCCTTGCCCGCGCGCACGGATGTGGTTGTGATCGGGTCGGGTTACACCGGTCTTAACGCCGCGCGCGTCACGGCCGCAGGCGGGCGCGAGACCCTGGTGCTGGAGGCGGGCGATCCGGGCCATGGCTGTTCTACGCGCAACGGCGGGCAGGTCAGCACCTCGATCAAGCCGTCCCTGGACAAGCTGACCGCGCGGTTCGGGGCCGAAAAGGCCCGCGCCATCCGCCAGACCGGGGCCGACGCGCTGGAATGGCTGGGCGACTATATCGAGACCAGCGGGCTCGATTGCGATTTCCGCCGCTGCGGGCGGTTCCACGCCGCCCATACGCCCCAGCATTACGAAACCCTGGTGCGCGAGGCCGAGACCATGCGCCGCGACGAGGGGATCGACAGCTTTGCCGTCCCCCGGGCCGAGCAGCACAGCGAAATGGGGACCGACACCTATTTCGGAGGCGTGGTCTACCCGCGCCATTGCTCTGTCCAGCCCGCCAAGCTGCACCGGGGCCTGCTGCGCCATGCGCTGGACGCCGGGGCGACCGTCATCGGCCAGTGCAAGGTGACGGGCGTCGACCGCGGCGCCGACGGTTTTACCGTGACGACCGAGAAGGGCCGGGTGAAGGCGCGCGACGTGATCGTGGCGACCAACGGTTACACCGACGGGCTGGTGCCCTGNCTGCAACGGCGGGTGATCCCGATCGGCAGCTACATCATCGCCACCGAGGAACTGCCGGCCGAGACCATCGACCGCCTCTTCCCGACCGACCGCATCGCCAGCGACACTTGCAAGGTGATCTATTACTACCGCGCCTCGCCGGACCGGAAACGGATCCTGTTCGGCGGCCGGGTGACCACGGGCGAAACCGACACCGCCTCCAGTGCCGAACGGCTCCGCCAGTCGATGTGCCGCATTTTCCCCGACCTCGACGGGGCCGCGATCAGCCACAGCTGGAACGGCACCGTGGCCTATACCTTCGACGAACTGGCCCACACCGGAGTGCACGACGGGATCCACTACGCCATGGGCTATTGCGGCTCGGGCGTGTCGATGGCGGGCTACCTGGGCATGCGCACGGGCCAGAAGGTGCTGGGCCTGGCCGAAGGCAAGACGGCCTTCGACGATCTGCCCCAGCCGACGCGCCCCTTTTACACGGGCAAGCCATGGTTCCTTCCGGCGGCAGTGGGCTTTTACCGCTGGCTGGACGCCCGGCAATGCCGGGTGGCGGCGGCGGGAGCCTGACAGGGGGGGGCCTGACCGGCGACACTGACCGAGACATCTTCGCGGCGCATGGCCGAGCGTCAGCGAAGTCCAACCACATCGGCCGCCCCGCATCGTGCGGGACCCACCGACAGGAGACAACGATGACACGGACAGCGACACTGACATTGACGGCCACGCTTCTGGCCAGCACAGCCCTGGCCGACGAGGTGACCATCGCCTCGTGGGGCGGATCCTACCAGGAGGCCCAAAGCAAGGCTCTGTTCGAACCGGCCGCCGAAGCGACCGGCGTGACGGTCAAGCAGGAAACCTATGGCGGCATGTCGGACGTGCGGCTGCAGGTGTCCACGGGCCAGGTGACGCTGGACATCGTGGCCTCGGGGTCGGGCTCGGCGGCGCGGGCCGGGGCCGAGGGCCTGCTGGAGGAACTGGATTACGACGTCATCGACGTCAGCACCTTCTACCCGACGCTGAAATCCACCTATTGCGTGGGCGGCGACGTGTTTTCGACCGTCTACGCCTGGAACACCGACACCTTCGGTGCGGATGGCCCGCAAAGCTGGGCCGACTTCTGGGATGTCGAGAAATTCCCCGGCAGCCGGGCCTATCGCGGGTCCGTCGCGGGGGCATTGGAACCGGCTCTGATGGCCGACGGCGTGCCGCCCGAAGAGGTCTACGAGGTGCTGGCCTCGGAAGACGGGATCGAGCGGGCGATCGACAAGATCCGCGAGCTGAAGCCCCATATCGACGTCTTCTGGACCTCGGGCGCGCAGCATGCCCAGCTGATGAAGGACGGCGAGGTCGACATGACCACCGGCTGGAACGGGCGGTTCGACAACGCGGCCAAGGACGGGGCGGCGGTGACCTATTCGTTCAACCAGGCCCTGTTGGATTACGACTGCTTCGCGATCCCCAAGGGCGCGCCCAACAAGGACGTGGCCATGGCCTTCCTGGCCGAGATCTCCAAGCCGGAGTACCAGGACGACCTGCCGAAATACATCACCTACGGGCCGACCAACAAGGCGGCCTACGACACCGGAGAGATCTCGGCCGAGACCGCCGCGATGCTGCCGTCCTCGCCCGAAAACGCGGCGCTGCAGCTGCCGGTGTCGCTGGAATGGTACGCGGAATGGGAAACCGTCGCGGCCGAGATGTACCAGGAAATGCTGACCGAGTGATCGGCGGCTTCAGCCACTAACCAGACCCGGCGGGCGAAGAAGCGGCCCGCCGGGCCATTGACGACAGGGGGCCGCAATTGACCCAGCCGACCAAGGATGCGCTACCGATCACCGTGCGCAACGTGACCAAGACCTACGGGCCCGTGCATGCGCTGGATGACGTGTCGATCGACGTGCACAGCGGCGAGTTCCTGACCCTGTTGGGGCCGTCCGGCTCGGGCAAGACGACGCTGTTGATGGTGCTGGCAGGCTTCACCCGGCCCGATTGCGGCAGCCTCAAGTTCGGCGATACCGAGGTCATCCGCCCCCCGCCGCACCTGCGCGATCTGGGCATGACCTTTCAAAGCTACGCGCTGTTCCCGCACATGACGGTGGCCGGCAACGTCGGCTATCCGCTGCGCCTGCGCAAACGCCCCAAGGCCGAGATCGCCGACAGGGTGGCCCGCGCGCTGGACACGGTGCAACTGGGCGGCTTTGGCGACCGGCGCATTGACCAGCTGTCGGGCGGCCAGCGCCAACGCGTCGCCGTGGCCCGGGCCATCGTGTTCGAACCGCGCATCCTGCTGATGGATGAACCTCTGTCGGCGCTCGACAAGAAGCTGCGCGACCAGATGCAGATCGAGCTGCGCCACCTGCACGAACAGCTGGGCATGACCACGGTCTACGTGACCCACGACCAGCGCGAGGCGCTGACGATGTCGGACCGGATCGCGGTGGTGAACCACGGGCGCATCATGCAGCTGGCCACGCCGCGCGACCTTTACGAACGGCCGGCCAACCGCTTCGTTGCGGATTTCATCGGCGAGTCCACCTTCCTGGATGTCACCCGCCAGGGTGACGGGCTGGCCTGGAACGGCATGCCCCTGAACCTGGGCCACCCGGTGCCCGAGGCCCCCGGCCTGCAACTGATGATCCGGCCCGAACGCATTGTCATGCGCGATGCGCCGGGCGAGGGGTTCAACATCTTCGACGCCACGGCCACCGACGTGGTCTACCAGGGCGACAGCTACCTGCTGCACGCGCGCCTTAAGGATGGCACGCAGATCGCCCTGCGCGGCCCGATGCGCGGAGGCGATGCCCTGCCGCAGGCGGGCCAGCCGGTGACCCTGGGCCTGGCCCCCGAAGACACGGTGGTGATCGATGCAAGCGACGTCTGACACCAAGCCCGAGGGACTCAGTCCGCCGGCCAGCACACGGCTGAACGAAGACGGCCTGCGCCGCGACGGCCGGCTGGAGCGGCTGGCGCTCTTTGGGCTCAGCTCTCCGGCGCTGATCCTGATCCTCGTCATCCTGGTGATCCCCGTGGGCTGGCTGTTCTACGTGTCCTTCGTGGGCGCGGACGGGTCGTTTTCGCTGGAAAACTACGAACGGATGATCAACCGCAAATCCTACCGGCGGATCTTTTACACCACCTTCCAGGTCAGCTTCCTGACCACCGGGCTGTGCGTGCTGATCGGCTATCCGCTGGCCTATTTCCTGTCGCAACTGCCCGACCGGCTGGCCAATATCGGGCTGATCACGGTGCTCTTGCCGTTCTGGACCTCGCTTCTGGTGCGCACCTACGCCTGGCTTGTCCTGCTGCAAAAGCAGGGGCTGGTGAACAACTGGGCCATCTCGCTGGGCCTGTGGGACGAGCCGATCAAGATGGTTCATAACATGACTGGCACCCTGATCGGCATGGTCCATATCATGCTGCCCTTCCTGATCCTGCCGGTCTACGGATCCATGCGAGCCATCAACCGCGACCTGATGAAGGCCGCGTCCAACCTGGGCGCGCCTCCGCGCCGGGCCTTCTGGGACGTGTTCTTCCCCCTGACCATGCCCGGACTCAGCGCCGGAGCCCTGATGGTCTTCATCCTGTGCCTCGGCTTCTTCGTCACGCCGGCCGTTCTGGGCGGGGGCAAGGTGATCATGGTGTCGATGAAGATCGTGTCCAACATCGAGCTCTTCGTGAACTGGGGCGCGGCCAGCGCGCTTGGCGTCGTGCTGCTGGTGCTGACGATGATCATCCTGTGGGTGGCCTCGCGCTTTTTGAAACTGGAAAGCCTGGCCGGAGGCGGACACGGATGACCTGGCTGAAACGACCTGCGACCGAAACCCAGATCACCCATGGCCAGCGGCTTTGGCTTTATGTCCTGTCGGTGATCATCATGATCCTGCTGGTCACGCCGACGCTGATCGTGATCCCGATGTCCTTTTCCGACAGCCAATACCTGGAATTCCCGCCCGAGACCTGGTCCACCCGCTGGTACCAGTTCTATTTCGGCTCGCCCGAGTGGATGCGGGCCACGGCGACCTCTCTGAAGGTGGCGGTCCTGACGATGATCGTAGCGACCCCGATGGGCGTGCTGGCGGCCTACGGGCTGCATGCGTCGGGCGTGGCCTTCGTGCGGGCGGCCTTCGTGTTGATGCTGACCCCGATGATGGTGCCCTTGGTGCTGGTCGCCATCGGGGCCTTTTACGCCTATGTGCAGCTCAAGCTGCTCTACACGATCACCGGGCTGGTGCTGGCCCACACGGTGCTGGCCATGCCGCTGGTGGTCATCGTCACCGGCTCGGCCCTGAAAAGCTATGACATGGCCCAGGAAAACGCCGCCCGCTCGCTGGGCGCCCCCCGGTGGAAGGCCTTCCTGACCGTCACCCTGCCGCAGATCAAGTTCGGCGTGATCACGGCGGCCCTGCTGTCCTTCCTGACGTCCTTCGACGAGGTCGTCGTGGCCATGTTCATCTCGGGCGGGGACAACCCGACCCTGACGCGCAACATGTTCAACGCCCTGCGCGACCAGATCGACCCGACCATCGCGTCGATTTCGACCATCATGATCCTGGTCACGACCTTCATGATGGTCCTGGCCCAGACCCTGGGACGCGACCGGCGTGCCCAGGACTGAAGCGGAACTGACGCGGGACTGACGCATCACCCAAGCCCTTGAAAGAGCCTCCATGATCGACCTGTCAACCTTTGCCAACCTGGCCGAAACGCCCCTGAACGCCTTTGCGCCCAAGCCCACGACATTGACCGAAGGGCAGGAGGAGGCCTCGAAGATCCTTTGGGAATCGGCCGATGGCCACACCAAGATCGGGGTCTGGGAATGCACGCCGGGCCATTTCACGGCCGACCGGACGGCGGCGGGCGAATATTGCCACATCCTGTCTGGCCGGGCCTCGGTCACCAATGCCGATGGCATGGGCACGCGCGAGATCGGGCCGGGCGACCTGCTGGTGCTGCCTCAGGGCTGGACCGGCGAATGGGTCATCCACCAGCATGTCCGCAAGCTGTTCATCATTGACGCGGCACCGGTGGTCCCGGTGGTTCCGGCGGGCTGAGGTCTAGAACCGGTCGGGCCGGTACGGCGTCAGGTCGATATTGGGCGTGCGTCGCGCGGCCAGCTCGGCCACCAGCCGGCCCAGCTTGGGCCCGATCGTCATGCCCACGTGCTGGCCGCCATAGGCATGCAGGACATTGGGCGCGCCCGGGGCCTCGCCAAGCGCGGGCAGGCTGTCGGGGGTCGTGGGCCGGCGGCCCATCCAGGTCTTCGAGGTCTCGAATGTCAGGCCCGGATAGACCCGCTTGACCGCCCCGGCAATCATCTGGGCCGGCGCGGTGGTTTCCGGCCCGTCCACGCCGGAAAATTCCACGACCCCGGCGGCGCGCAGGGCACCCTGCATCGGGGTCATCACGAACTTGGAATCCGTCACCATGTAGGGATGCGGGGCGGTGAAGGACGGGTTTTCCATCGCCACGTGATAGCCCCGCTCGGCCTCCAGCGGCATGTTCAGCCCCATCGTTGCCGCAAAGCGCCGCGACCACGCGCCCGAGGACAAGACCACCTTGTCGGCCGTCAGCGTCTCGCCGTCCTCCAGCGTCACCACGGGCATCTCCCCGGGAGAGATCCCGGCCACCCGGGCCTGCCGGAACCCGCCGCCCTGGCTGTGGTAGTCATCGAACAGCGCCTGCACGTACCCCGCCGGAGAGCTGAACCAGCCGAAATCGCGGGACAGCGTGCCGAAGGTGTAATCGGGGCCAAGGTTGGGGTCGCGCTCGACCAGCTGCTCGCGGGTCAGGGGCTCGGGCACGAGGTCAAAGCGCGTGCGGATCTCGTGGCCAAGGGTGTCGTGGTCGTAATCCGCGCGGCTGCGAAACAGGCTGATGTAGTCGCCGAAGCAGATGAACGCCTCGGCCTTGGTGCCGCGCGCCAGGGCCAGGTGCTGGTCGGTCGCATCGAAGGTCATCTGGCCAAGCGCGCCGGATATGGTGCGGATGCGGTCGGGCGTGGCGTTGCGCAGGAAGGGGATCAGCCAGGGCATCAGGCGGGGCAGGTAGCGCCAGCGCAGGAACAGCGGGGCATCCGGGTCCAGGGCCATCATCGGGGCCTTGCGCACCAGCGAGGGCGTGGCCACCGGCATCACCGAGGTCCGGGCGATCAGCCCGGCATTGCCATAGGACGTCTGGCCCGGATCGCCGGGATGGATCGGATCGACAAGGGTCACTGCCCAGCCGTCCCGCCTCATCCATTCCGCAGCCGACACGCCGGTGATCCCCGCGCCGACGATCACCACTGTCTTGCCGTCCATTCCGTTCACGCTCCGTTGGTGTTTGGGGGGCAGATTAGACCTGATCCCCGGCACTTGGCACGGGCAATCGGCCCTCCCGGCCGGATTGGTCCCCGGATCGCCGCATTTGCCGCAGGCTCTGCCGAAGGGGCTGGCAAAGGTGCGGACTGAAGGGCAAATTGGTGTGCCGGGAATTCGGAAATGGATCTGCCGAGCGGACCAATCCGGCGCTACCTTGCGGACCTGGTCACGGGTTTAAGGGTCTGTAATTAAGGAACCAGGGCCGGGGCAACAGACAACAGACAACAGTCAACAGATTGGCGCCGGAGACCACCGACCCGGCCAACTGGCAGGAACGGGGCAGCGGATGTCGGAATTTGATTTCATCGTCGTCGGCGCGGGTTCGGCGGGCTGTGTGCTGGCCAACCGCCTGACGGCCTGCGGGCAGTACTCGGTGCTGTTGCTGGAAGCGGGCGGCAGCGATCTGAACTTCTGGATCTGGATGCCCATCGGCTACGGCAAGACCTTCTACCGCCGGTCGGTCAACTGGATGTACATGACCGAGCCGGTGCCCGCGATGAACAACCGCCCGTCCTACTGGCCCCGGGGCAAGGTGATGGGCGGGTCGAGCTCGATCAACGCCATGGTCTATATCCGCGGCCAGGCCCAGGATTTCGAGGATTGGAAGGCCATGGGCAATCCCGGCTGGGGCTGGGACGACGTGCTGCCCTATTTCCGCAGGTCCGAAACCAACGACCGGGGGGCGGACGCCTACCGGGGCGGGGAGGGGCCGGTGCATGTCTCGACCATGGACCGCGACCTGCATCCCCTGTGTGCCGATTTCCTGAAGGCCGGGCAGGACCTGCAATACCCCCACAATCCCGATTTCAACGGGGCCAGCCAGGAGGGCGTCGGCACCTACCAGAACACCGCCAAGGGCGGCATGCGGATGTCGACCGCCCGGGCCTATGTGCGCCCGGCGCGCGGGCGGTCCAACCTGAGGGTCGAAACCGGGGCCATGGTTCAGGGCCTGACCTTCGACGGCCCGCGCGTGACCGGCCTGCGCTATCGCCAGAACGGCCGGATCCTGCAGGCCAGGGCAAGGCGCGAGGTCATCCTGTCCGCCGGCGCGGTCAACTCGCCGCAATTGCTGCAGGTGTCGGGCATCGGGCCGGGGGCTTTGCTGCAGGGCAAGGGCATTTCCCCTCGCCATGATCTGCCCGGGGTCGGGCGCAACCTGCAGGACCACCTGGGCATCGACTACCTGTACCGGTCGAAGGTGCCGACCCTGAACCAGCAATTGTACCCCTGGTACGGCAAGCTGTGGCACGGGCTGCGCTACGTGCTGACCCGGCGCGGCCCGCTGTCGCTGGGGGTCAACCAGGCCGGCGGCTTCGTGCGGTCCCGGCCCGGGCTGGACCGGCCCAACATGCAGCTGTTCTTTTCGCCCGTCAGTTATACCAAGGCGCCCCCGGGCAAGCGGCCGCTGATGAACCCCGACCCGTTTCCCGGCTTCCTGATCGGCGCCCAGCCCACCCGGCCCACCAGCCGCGGCCACCTTGAGATCCGCTCGCCCGATCCGGACGAGCCGGTGGCGATCCATCCCAACTACCTGGCCACGGATATCGACATGCAGGAGATGATCGAGGCCTCGCGCATCTCGCGCCGGCTTGCCGAGGCCCCGTCCATGGCCCGGCTGATCGAAACCGAGATCCTGCCCGGTCCAGATGTCCAGTCCGACGAGGACGTGATCGCCGATGTGCGGGCGCGGGCCTCGACGGTGTTTCACCCGGTGTCGACCTGCCGGATGGGGCCGGACCCGGCCTGCGACGTGGTCGATGCGCGGCTGAAGGTGCACGGGGTGGACGGGTTGCGCGTGGCCGATGCCTCGATCTTTCCGACCGTGACCTCGGGCAATACCAATGCGCCCGTCATCATGGTCGGCGAAAAGGCGGCCGACCTGATCCTGGCCGACGCGCGCTGAACCGCTGCAATCGTCACCCGGGGCGCAAAGCACTTGGTCCGATGGCGGCGCCACTCGGACCCAGTGCTGAAATCTTTCGCGATAAATGATCACTTTTTCGGCGGAACCCGGCGGCACCTTCCGAAAAGGTTTGAAATAGCCGTCCCGGGCGGGAAGCCTGTAGCCCTCGGCCAAGGTGTTCCAACGCGCCTTCGGACCGGGCTGATAACAACAGGGAGACACTCATGACGGTGACCAGAACACTGGCGGCGGCACTGATGACAACGGCGATGGCCGTTCCAATGGCGGCACAGGCCGAAAACGTCCTGCGATGGACCAGCCAGGGCGACGCGCTGACGCTGGACCCGCATTCGCAGAACGAAGGCCCCACGAACTCGATGAACTCGCTGATCTACGAATCGCTGGTCAGTCGCAATTACGAACTGGTGCTGGAACCCGAGCTGGCCGAAAGCTGGGAGGCCGCGCCCGATGGCTGGACCTTCAAGCTGCGCGAGGGCGTCAAGTTCCACGACGGATCCGATTTCACCGCCGAGGATGTCGTGTTCTCGTTCGAACGCGCGCTGGCGGAAAGCTCGGACTTCAAGGAACAGGCCAAGGCCGTGACCTCGGTCGAGGTGATCGACGACTACACCGTCAAGCTGATCACCGACGGGCCGAACCCGATCCTGGCCAACCAGCTGACCGGCATCCTGATCATGGACAAGGACTGGTCCGAGGCCAACAACGTCACGACCCCGCAGGATTACGCCGCCTCCGAGGAAACCTTTGCGGTGCGCAACGCCAACGGCACCGGGCCCTTCGTGGTGGAAAGCCGCGCGCCGGAAGAACTGACGGTGCTGACGGCCAACCCCGACTGGTGGGGCACCGACCTGTTCCCGGGCAACCTGGACAAGATCGAGTACCGCCCGATTTCCAACGCCGCCACCCGCGTCGCCGCCCTGCTGTCGGGCGAGGTCGACTTCGTGCTGGACCCGCCGCTGCAGGATCTCAAGCGGATCGAGGCCGCCGACGGGCTGGAAGTGAAGACCGCCGCCCAGATCCGGTCGATCTTCTTCGGCTTCGATATGGCGTCCGACAAGCTGCGGTCGTCCTCGCTTGAAGAAAACCCCTTCAAGGACCCCAAGGTGCGCGAGGCCTTCAACCTGGCCATCGACAAGGACGCCATCCAGCGCGTCGTGATGGAAGGCCTGTCCTTCCCCACCGCCATGATCACGCCCCCGGGCGTCCTGGGCAACACGCCCGAGCTGGACGAGCAATTCGGCTTTGACCCCGAAAAGGCCAAGGCGCTGCTGACAGAGGCCGGCTACGCCGACGGGTTCTCGGTGCAGCTGGATTGCCCGAACAACCGCTACAACAACGACGAAAAGATCTGCCAGGCGGCCGTGGCCATGCTGGCCAAGGTCGGCGTCGACGTGAAGCTGGACGCGATCCCCAAGGCCCAGCACTTCCCCAAGATCCAGAACCGGACCTCGGATTTCTACATGCTGGGCTGGGGCGTGCCGACGCTCGACAGCCATTACGTCTTTGCCTACCTGCTGGCCAAGGACGGGTCGTGGAACGCCACCGGCTATGACAACGCCCGCGTGAACGAAATCACCCAGGCGATCACCACCGAAACCGATCTGGACAAGCGGACCGCGCTGATCGACGAGGCCTGGCAGATCATCCGGGAAGAAAAGCCTTATCTTCCGATCCACCACCAGGTCATCGCCTGGGCGATGTCGGATGATTTCGACATCCCGATCGCCTCAGACGACGGGCTGCGCCCGCGCTACGTCGTCAAGAAGTAACGACCTTGTCCGGGCGGCCCTTGCGCCGCCCGGCACCAGGCCGGCGCGAGCAGATACATGCTTCTTTTCATTCTCAAGCGGCTGGCACAGTCGCTGCTGGTCATGGCCGTCGTGTCGGCCGTGTCCTTTTCGCTGTTCAATTTCGTGGGCGACCCGGTGAACAACATGGTCGGCCAGGACGCCACGCGGGAACAAAGGGCCGAAATCCGTGAAAAGCTGGGGCTGAACGATCCCATCCTGACGCAATACGTGCGCTTCATGGGCAATGCGGTGCGCGGCGATTTCGGCCTGTCCTACCGCATCCGCCGGCCGGTCGATCAGCTGATCATGGAGCGCCTTCCGGCCACCCTGGAACTGGTCTTCGTCTCGGCCGTCATCGCTCTGGTCGTGGGTATCGGGCTGGGGGTCTACACCGGCATCCGGCGCAACACCTTCCTGTCGCGGGCGATCCTGTCGATCTCGCTGATCGGGGTCAGCCTGCCCACCTTCATCATCGGCATCTCGCTGATCTACCTCTTTGCCGTCACCCTGCGCTGGCTGCCCTCGTCGGGGCGCGGCGGCACGGTGGACCTGGGCTGGTGGACGACCTCTTTGCTGACCCTGGACGGCTGGCGCTCGATCATCCTGCCGGCGATCACCCTTTCGCTGTTCCAGCTGACCCTGATCCTGCGCCTGGTGCGGGCCGAGATGCTGGAGGTCATGCGCACCGACTACATCAAGTTCGCCCGAGCCCGGGGCCTGGCCGACCGGTCGATCCATTTCGTCCATGCCCTGCGCAACACGCTGGTGCCGGTGATCACCATCATCGGGCTGAACATCGGCGGGCTGATCGCCTTTTCCGTCATCACCGAAACCGTGTTCCAATGGCCGGGCACGGGGCTGATGTTCATCCAGGCCGTCGATTTCGTCGATGTGCCGATCATGGCGGCCTACCTGTGTTTCGTCGCGTTGCTTTTCGTTCTGATCAACCTGATCGTCGACATCCTGTATTTCGTCGTCGATCCGCGCATCCGGCTGGGAGGCTGACGTGACCGATTTCTCTGACCCGCGCCCGTCACGCTGGCAACGGCTGACCGACAACGACATCTTCTGGTCGTTCATCCATTCGCCCGGAGCCATGATCGCCGCCGCCGTCACGCTCCTCTGCATCCTGGCCTGTTTCGCCGCCCCCCTGATCGCGCCGTTCAACCCGTTCGATCCCGCGCAGATCTCGCTCTGGGACGGCAAGCTGCCCCCCGCCTGGGTGGACGGCGGGCAGCCGCAATACTGGCTGGGCACCGACAACCAGGGCCGCGACATGCTGTCGACCATCCTTTACGGCGGGCGGCTGTCGATCCTGGTGGGCCTGGCGGCGGTCTGCCTGGGCATGGTGCTGGGCGTCTCGCTGGGCGTGATCTCGGGCTATGTCGGGGGGGCGACGGATGCGATCATCATGCGCATCGCCGATGTGCAGCTGACCATTCCGGGCATCCTGCTGGCCATCCTGATCAACGGCATCGGCCGGGCGATCCTGCCGCTGGAGATGCGCGAGGATTTCGCGATCTACGTGGTGATCATCGCCATCGGCCTGACCGACTGGCCGCAATTCGCCCGCGTCGCGCGCGGCGCCACCCTGGTCGAGGCCAACAAGGAATACGTACAGGCCGCCCGCGTCATCGGCCTGCCGGGCTGGCTGATCATGCTGCGCCACATCTTCCCCAACACCCTGCGGCCCGTCCTTGTCATCGCCACCATCGGCCTGGCCCTGGCCATCATCGCCGAGGCCACGCTCAGCTTTCTGGGCCAGGGCATTCCGCCCACCACGCCCTCGCTCGGCACGCTGATCCGGGTGGGCAATGAATACCTCTTCTCGGGGCTCTGGTGGATCACCTTCTTCCCGGCGCTGACCCTCGTGGTGCTGGTCTTTTCCGTCAACCTGCTGGGCGATTGGATGCGCGACGCCCTCAACCCGAAGCTGCGATGACCGATCTTCTCACCATCACCGACCTCGACGTCGAATTCCCCACCCGCCGGGGCACCGTTCTGGCCGCCCGCAAGGTTTCGCTGTCTGTCGCCCCCGGCGAGGTGCTGGGCCTTGTCGGCGAAAGCGGGGCGGGGAAATCGACCATCGGCAATGCCATCATCAACCTGCTGGAACGGCCCGGCCGGGTGGCCGGCGGGCAGATCCTGTTCGAAGGCCAGGACCTGCGCGCCCTGGACGAGGATCAGATGCGCAAGGTGCGCGGGGCCAGGATCGGCATGATCTTCCAGGATCCCCAGACCTCGCTGAACCCGCTGCTGACCATCGGGGCGCAGCTGGTCGAGACGATCCAGAAGGCCACCGATTTCAAGGGCAACGCGGCCACCGACCATGCCGTGGGCCTTTTGGAGGCCGTGGGCATCAGCGAGGCCCGCGCCCGGCTGAAATCCTACCCCCACCAGTTTTCCGGGGGCATGCGCCAGCGCGTGGTCATCGCCCTGGCCCTGGCCGGTGACCCGGACCTGGTGATCGCCGATGAACCGACCACGGCGCTCGATGTCTCGATCCAGGCCCAGATCCTCGACCTGCTGAAAAAGCTCTGCCGCGAGCGCGACCTGGGCGTGATCATCGTCACCCACGACATCGGGGTGATCGCCAATATCGCCGACCGTGTGGCGGTGATGTATCGCGGCGAGGTGGTGGAAACCGGGGCCGTGGCCCAGGTGCTGGGTGCGCCGCGCCACGACTACACCAAAAGCCTGATCGCCGCCGTGCCCCGGGCCGACACGCGCCTGCACCGGTTCACCTCCGTGGATTACATCGAGGGCGGCGCGGCCCAGGCCAGCCGCATCGACATCAAGTCGCACTGGCTGGGGCAGGGGCGCAAGGCCGATCCCGACCGCGCGGCCATGATCGAGATCAACGGGCTGGACCTGTCCTTTGTCCTGCAGGGCGCGATCCTGCGCAAGAACCGCAAGATGGTCCATGCGGTCGACAATGTCAGCCTGACCGTCCAGCGCGGCGAAACCCTGGGGCTGGTCGGCGAAAGCGGGTCGGGCAAGTCCACCGTGGCCCGGCTGATTGCCGGGCTCTTCACCCCCGATGCCGGCACCATCCGGGTCGCGGGACAGGACGTGACCACCAGGCCCGACGCGCCCGAGGCCAAACGCGCCCGGCGCATGGTGCAGATGATCTTCCAGGATCCCTATTCCTCGCTCAATGCGCGCATGTCGGTGCGCGACATCGTGGCCGAGCCGATCCGCTTCTACCGCACCACCGGGTCGGAAAGCGAAACCCGCAAGATCGTCGGAGATCTGCTGGATCACGTGGGCCTGGGCGCGCAGGCGGCCGAGCGCTATCCGCATGAATTCTCGGGCGGGCAAAGGCAGCGGATCTCCATCGCCCGGGCGCTGGCCTCGCGGCCGGAAATCCTGATCTGCGATGAACCGACCTCTGCGCTTGACGTGTCGGTGCAGGCCACGATCCTGAACCTTCTCAAGGACTTACAGGAAGAACTTGGCCTGACCATGCTGTTCATCACCCACGATTTGCCGGTGATCCGCCAGATGGCCGACCGGATCGCGGTGATGCGCCACGGGGCGATCTGCGAGGTGGCCGACACCGATCATTTGTTCGCCGATCCGCAGCACGCCTATTCGAAACACCTGCTGGGCCTGATGCCCCGGATGGAGATGCTGACCCCGGTTCAGACCCCCGATCCGTCCAACGTGCCGGCCTGATGCCACGATGGGGCGGGCGTAGGATGGGTTTTCCAAACCCATCTGTTGTGCGTACCCCCCTGCGCCCCTAGCCTGTGCCCGATCCCCAGACCGGAAGCACGACCATGGCCCATACCACCCCCAAGCCCCTCAGCGATGACACCTGGCCCGCCGAGGCGCTGGCCCTGCGCGACGGCTTTGCCGGCAAGCTCAACGTCTACCGCACCATGGCCCACCACCCCGAGCTTCTGGCCGCCTGGGCCCCGCTGCGGGCCCATGTGGTCACCGACAGCGCCCTGGGCCCCGAGCGCAGCGAGGTCGTCATCCTGCGCACCGGCCATCGCTTCGGCTCGGCCTACGAATGGGCCCACCACGTCTCTCGCGCGCGCAAGCTGGGCTTTTCCGACGCCCGCATTGCCGCCATCCGCGACATGCCCGAGGGCGAGGACGGCCTGATCGTCAGGGCCGTCGACGCGCTCATCGACGACCGCCGCCTGTCGCCGGAGCTTGACGCGGAACTGGCCGCTGCCCTGGGTCGCAAGGCGGTGTTCGACCTGATCGCCACGGTCGGGTTCTACTCGGTGCTGGGCTACATCCTGATGAGCTTCGACACCCCCATCGACGACGACATCGCCGCCGAGATGGCGCGCCAGCCCCTGGCCCCCGGTTTGACCTGACAAGACCCGGTCGTCGCAGGACGACCCAGTCAGCCCCTCCGCGCCCCCGATCTGTCGCGGACTTGGTTACCAAAGTATTGCCCGATACCTTCGCGGATATTGGCCGGCGCGCCCCGACAGGCCACATTGCGGGCCAGCCAAGGACAAGCCAGTCGGGAGGAGACGCTCATGGCCATTACCCTGCACAACATCACCGAAGTTGTGACCGCATCGCTCGGAGAGCACGGCGAGATCACCGACCGCCAGCGCGAGATCATGACCTCGCTCATCAAGCACCTGCACAGCTTCTGCAAGGACGTGAACCTGCAGCACCACGAATTCCTCGCCGCCTGCGATTACCTCGCTCGCGCGGGCCAGACCTGCGATGACAAGCGCCAGGAATTCATCCTGCTGGGCGACATCCTGGGCGTCGAGGTGCTGGTCGACATGCTGTCGAACCCGGTCGAGGGCACCGAAAGCGAAAGCACCGTGCTGGGCCCGTTCTACCGCGAAACCCCGCCGGTCCTGCCCAAGGGGGCCTCGACCGTCCAGAAGGACTTCGCCGACCAGGAAACCGTTTATTTCGAAGGCCATATCCGCGATGCCGACGGCCAGCCGCTGGCCGGCGTGATCCTGGATGTCTGGGAAGACGCGCCCAACGGGCTTTATGAAAACCACGACCCCGACCAGCCCGATTTCAACCTGCGCGGCCGGTTCGAGACGGACGAGAACGGCCATTATGCCTTCCGCGCCGTGCGCCCGGTGCCGTACCCGATCCCCGACAATGAAACTGCGGGCGAACTGCTGCGCTTCATGGGCCACCATCCCAACCGGCCCGGCCACATGCACTTCATCGTGTCCAAGGACGGCTATCGCCCGCTGATCAGCCAGATCTACGACAGCTCGTCGGCCTGGCTGGACAACGACAGCGTCTTCGCCGTCAAGGACAGCCTGGTGGGCGAATTCAAGCCCGCGCCCGAGGGCATGGACACCGACCTGCACGTCGAATTCGACTTCACCCTGAAGCGCGTCAGCGCCGAGGACAAGATCGCCGCCGAGTAACACTCACGGGACCGCAGCGACGTCAAACCCCCGGCCTTGCGCCGGGGGTTTTTCTTTGCCGTGTCACCTTGCAATATGTGGGCAAAGGGGGCGGGATGAACCTCAAGCAACTGACCTATTTCATCGCGGTGGCCGAAGAGCTGCATTTCGGCCGGGCCGCCGAACGGCTGGGCATGGCCCAGCCGCCCCTGTCGCGCCAGATCAAGCAGATCGAGGACGACCTGGGCGCGGTGCTGTTCAACCGCGGCCGCAGGGCCGTCAGCCTGACCCAGGCGGGCGAAAGGCTGCTGGACCGGGGCCGGGCCCTGGTGCGCGATTTCGACGACATGCAGCTGGAGGTCCGCCGGCTGGGGCAGGGGGCCGAGGGCCGCCTGCGGATCGGCTTTGTGGGGTCGTCGACCTTCGGCATCCTGCCCACGATCATCAAGTCCTACCGGGCCAACCACCCCGAGGTGAACCTGTCGCTGACGCCCATGAACAATGCCCAGCTGCACCGAAGCCTGGTCAGCCGCGAAATCGACCTGGCGGTGGCCCGTCCCGCCCTGAAGGATGCCGAGTTCCGCACCCTGGCCCTGGGGGCCGAGGCGCTGATCGCCGCTATCCCCGACGCCCTGCAGACCGTGCGGCCCGGCCGGGTTACCCTGGACGAGCTGCGCGGGCAAAGCTTCATCCTTTACCCGGAATTCCCGCGCCCGTCCTATACCGACCTGGTGCTGGACAGCTGCGCCCTCCACGGGCTTGACGTCGATCGCCGGCTGTTCACCATGGACCTGCAGACCGCGCTCAGCTTGGTGGCCATCGGCGAAGGCATCTGCATCGTGCCCGCCTCGGTCGGCTCGGCCACGCGCAACGGGGTGCGGTTCTGCGAGATCGTGCCACAGATCGGAGAGACGTCGCTGTCGCTCAACTCCCGGCTGGACGAACAGGGCCCGCATGTGCAGGCCTTCGTGCGCATCGCCCAGGCCGTGGCCCGCAAGGCGTTCTGATCAGCTGACGGCCTGCATCTGGGGGCCACGGTCGCGTCGGAAATGGGCCACGCGGTCTTCGTCCAGGGCCACGCCCAGACCGGGGCCGTCGGGCAGGTGCACGCTGAAATCCTCGTAGCGGATCGGCTCGGCCAGGATGTCCTGCTGCATCAGCAGCGGTCCGAACAGCTCGCTGCCCCATTCGATGCGCGGCATCGTGCAGAACAGCTGCAACGCCGCCGCCGTGCCCACGCCCGCCTCCAGCATGGTCCCGGCATAAAGCCCGATCCCGGCGGCCTGGCCGATGGCCGACACCTCGGCCCCGCGCTTCAGCCCGCCCGATTGGGCGATCTTCACGGCGAAGACATCGGCGGACCGGTTGGCCGCGCAGGCCATGGCATCTGCCGGCCCCTGCAGGGCCTCGTCCGCCATCACCGCGATTTCATATCCGTCGGTCAGCGACTTCAGCTGGTCCATGTGGCGGGCGTTGATCGGCTGTTCGACCAGGTCCACCCCGATGTCCTGCAGGCCCTTCAGGCCCCAGCGCGCCTCGGACAGGGACCAGGCCTGGTTGACGTCCACCCGGATCGAAGCCCGGTCGCCCACCGCCTTGCAGATGGCCTCCACGTGGGCAATGTCGTCGCGCACCGGCCGCTTGCCGATCTTCAGCTTGAAGATCTCGTGCCGGCGGGTGTCCAGCATCTGGTGCGCCTCGGCGATATCGGTGTCCGACTGGCCCGAGGCCAGCGTCCAGGCCACCGGCAGGGCCTGCCGCGACACGCCTCCGAAGAACTGCGCCACCGGCACGTCCAGCCGCTTGCCCAGCCCGTCCCACAGCGCCGTTTCCACCGCGCAACGGGCGATGGGGTTGCCCCGGACGGACCGCTCCATCACGTCCGTCGCCGCCGCGATGGCGTCGGCATCAAGGCCTTCCAGCACCGGGGCGATATAGGTGTCGATGGCGGTCTTGATGCTTTCGGGGCTTTCCGAGCCATAGCTCATCCCCCCGATCGAGGTCCCCTCGCCAAGCCCGACGGATCCGTCCGAAAACCGGATGCGGACCAGCACGATGGATTGCACCCGCATGGTGGTCATCGATAGCACGTGGCCGCGAATGGTCGGCAGGTCGATGAGGGTCGTTTCGATGCGGTCGATCGTGGTCACGGGGGCGGCGCCTTCTGGTCTGGAACGTTGACCGAGTGTCGGTCTTCACGGGCCACATGTCTAATACCCGCGCGGTCTGGTGCGATACCTTCGCCGCCGGGGCACGCCTGGGAGGTCGGTCATGCCGGCCTGGTGACCGGGCGTGAGCGCGACATCTGGTCCCTCTCGCACCGGAACGTGCTTTGAGTGACGTTACAGGAACACTCTTACCCCATTCTTGCCGGAGCCCGACATGCGGCGCATCTTCTTCTGGACCCATTTCGCCATTGGCCTCGTGGCCGCCCTGTTCATCTTCGTCATGTCCGTGACGGGGGTGCTGCTGGCCTTCGAAAAGCAGATCACCGCCGGGGCGCGCAACGCGTCGATCACGGCGCCCGAGGGCGCGGCCCCTCTGGGCTATGACCAGATCTTCGCCGCGGCCGAGGCGCAGGGGGCGGGGCCCGGCCACCAGCTTGTGCTGCCCTCGGATCCCGGCGCCGCGGTGCGGCTGTCGAAGGGCCGACGCGACGTGACCTGGCTGAATCCCTATGACGGGTCCGAACTGGCCGAGCCGGGGATTTCTGCGGTCTTTCACCGGATCGAGGTGATCCACCGCTGGTTCGCACTTGGCGGAAACCGGACGGATACGGGGGCCGCGCTGATGGCCGCGGCCAACGTTGTCTTTGCCGCGCTGCTGGTGTCGGGGGTGGTCCTGTGGTGGCCCAAGCGCTGGAGCTGGCCGCAGGTCCGCCAGCGCATCTCCTTCCGCAAAGGGTTGCCCACGGCGCAGGCGCGCAATTTCAACTGGCACCACGTCTTCAGCTTCTGGGCCTTCGTGCCCCTGATTGCCATCATCCTGTCCGGAGTGATGATTTCCTATCCCGCGATCAGCCGCCCGATCTACGAGGCCCTGGGCAGCGGCGCACCGCAATCCGGCCAGGGGGACCCGTCGGCTGGTCCCGCCAACGGCGCGCCGCTGCCGCTTGCAACCCTGGCCACCCAGGTCGCGGCCGATGCGGGCCGGTGGAACACGCTGACCCTGCACTGGCCGGGCGAGGGGGCGAAACGGGTGCAGTTCACAATCGACCGGGGCAATGGCATCGCGCCGGCCACGCAGGACACTCTTCGGGTGGCGCGCGACGGCTCGTCCGTCGACGTGCTGCCGCCCGTGCCGACAAACGCCCGGTTTTTCGTGCGCTTCCTGCATACGGGCGAGGTCTACGGGGTGATCGGTCAGGCGGTGGCCGGGCTGGCCTCGCTGGCGGCCGCCTTCCTGGTCTACACCGGGGTGATGCTGGGCATCGGCCGCCTGCGCCGCATGATGCGCCTGACGCGCCGCCCGGCCGAGGGCTGACCCCAGAGTTGACCCGAGGGCTGACGGCTGGATCGGCGCCCCCGTGGGGGCGCCGTCAAGGGTTCAGACGGCTTCCAGCGCGATGGCGATGCCCTGGCCGACGCCGATGCACATGGTCGACAGCGACCGCTTGCCGCCGTTCAGCTTCATCTCCAGCGCGGCGGTGCCGGTGATGCGCGCGCCCGACATGCCCAGCGGATGGCCCAGGGCGATGGCCCCGCCGTTGGGGTTCACCCGCGGATCGTCATCGGCAATGCCGAGGTCGCGCAAGGTGGCCAGCCCCTGCGAGGCAAAGGCCTCGTTCAGCTCGATCACGTCGAAATCGGCCTGGCCCAGCCCCAGCCGCGCCATCAGCTTCTGCGACGCGGGCGCCGGGCCAAAGCCCATGATGCGCGGCGGCACACCGGCCGTGGCCCCGCCCAGCACGCGGGCGATGGGCGTCAGGCCATGGGCCTTCACCGCCGCCTCGGAGGCGATGATCAGCGCCGCCGCCCCGTCGTTCACACCCGATGCGTTGCCGGCCGTGACCGACCCGCCCTCGCGGAAGGGCGTCGGCAGTTTTGCCAGCTTTTCCAAGCTGGTTGCGCGGGGATGTTCATCCGCGTCAAAGACGATCGGATCGCCCTTGCGCTGGGGGATCGTCACCGGAGTGATCTCTTTCGCCAGCCGGCCCGAGGCCTGACCCGCGGCGGCCTTCTCCTGCGAGCGCAGGGCAAAGGCATCCTGGTCTTCGCGGCTGATCGAGAAATCCTCGGCCACGTTCTCGCCCGTCTCGGGCATCGAATCCGTGCCATAGGCCTTGTGCATGGCCTTGTTGACGAAGCGCCAGCCGATGGTGGTGTCGTAGATCTCGGCCTTGCGCGAAAAGGCGCTGTCGGCCTTGGGCATCACGAAGGGCGCGCGCGACATGCTTTCGACGCCGCCCGCGATCATCAGGTCGGCTTCGCCCGCGATGATCGCGCGGGCCGCCGTGATCACCGCGTCCATGCCCGACCCGCACAGCCGGTTCATGGTCGTGCCCGGGATCGACACGGGCAGGCCCGCCAGCAGGGTCGCCATGCGGGCCACGTTGCGGTTGTCTTCGCCCGCCTGGTTGGCACAGCCGTAGATCACGTCGTCCACGGCCTCCCAGTCGACGCCCGCGTTGCGCGCCTGCAGGGCGGTCAGCGGGATCGCGGCCAGGTCGTCGGCCCGGACCGAGGACAGCGTGCCCCCGAACCGGCCGATGGGCGTGCGGATGTAGTCGCAGATAAAGGCGTCAGCCATCAGATATCCTCCGGTACGATCAGGTCTTTCACGTCGCCATCCAGGTGCAGCTTGGCCCCGGTGACGGCCTGCAGGTCCTCTAGCGACAGCGAGGGCAGCTTTTCGCGCAGCACGAAATGCCCGTCCTCGATATCGACCACGGCCAGCGAGGTATAGACGCGGGTCACGCAGCCCACGCCGGTCAGCGGGAAGGCACAGGTTTCGACCAGCTTGGGCTCGCCCTTCTTGGTCACGTGGTCGGTGATCACCGCCACCCGGCCCGCGCCGTGCACCAGGTCCATCGCCCCGCCCACGGCCGGAACGCCCTTGGAGCCCACGCGCCAATTGGCCAGGTCGCCGTTCTGAGCCACCTGGTAGGCGCCCAGGATGGCCACGTCCAGGTGCCCGCCACGCACCATGGCGAAGCTGTCTGCATGGTGGAAAAAGGCCGCGCCCGGCTTCAGCGTGATCGCCTTCTTACCGGCGTTGATCAGGTCCCAGTCCTCGTCCCCCGGGGCGGGCGCCTGGCCAAATCCCAGCACGCCGTTTTCGGTGTGATAGATCGGGGTCCGGCCTTCGGGGGCGAATTTCGCCACCATCTCGGGGAAGCCGATGCCAAGGTTCACATAGGCGCCGTCTTCGATGTCCTGGGCCGCGCGCCAGGCGATCTGTTCGTTCGAAAGCTTGTCGGTCATCAGTACACAACCCCCTCGCGCACAAGGATTTCTTCCTGCTTGGCATCCGCCACCTCGACCACGCCGTCGACGAAGATGCCGGGTGTGATCACGTTTTCGGGCTCGATGCCGCCGGGGGCCACCAGCGAACGGACCTGCGCAATCGTCCGGGTCGCGGCCATGCACATCAGCGGGTTGAAGTTCCGCCCCGCCAGCCGGTAGGTCAGGTTGCCCATGGGATCGCCCAGCTCGCCCTTGACCAGCGCGAAATCGGCCTTCAGCCAGCGTTCCTGCACGTAGGAGCGTCCCTCGAATTCCTCGACCGGCTTGCCCTCGGCCAGTTCAGTGCCAAAGCTCGTGGGGGTGTAGAAGGCCGGGATGCCGGCACCGGCGGCGCGGATGCGCTCGGCCAGGGTGCCCTGGGGCACCAGCTCCAGCTCGATCTCGCCGGCCAGGTATTTCTCGTTGAACGCCTCGGCATTGGACGACCGGGGGAACGAACAGATCATCTTGCCGACCATGCCTGCCTTGATCATCGCGGCAATGCCGATGCCGCCGTTGCCGGCGTTGTTGTTGATCACCGTCAGGTTCTTTGGGCTGCCGGTCTCGCGGAAGCGGTCGATCATCGCGTGGATCAGCTCTACCGGCGCGCCAGAGCCGCCAAAGCCCCCGATCATCACCGTGGCGCCGTCGGGGATACCGGCGACCGCCTCGGCCAGGGACGCAATCGTCTTGTCCATGTGGTCCTCCTTGAACTGAGAGGTGCCTAGCGCCGCGCCGCGGCACAGGATAGCGAATTCGTGCGTATGTTGACTTTTGTTCATATGCCGTCCAAATGCGTGCGCATGGCGCACAAACCGACCGATACGATATCCTCACTGGCCAAGGGCCTGCGCGTGATCGAGTGTTTCTCGGCCGACGCCCCCCGGCTGTCGATCGCCGACGTGGCCCGCGACACCGGGCTGGACCGGGCCACCGCCCGGCGCTGCTTGCTGACGCTGGAGGCCGAGGGCTACGCCGATTACGACGGCAAGTTCTTCTCGCTCACCCCGCGGATCTTGCGGCTGGGGATGGGGGCGCTGGCCTCGTTGCCGCTGCCGCAGATCGTGCAGCCCTGGCTGGACCAGCTGGCCGACCAGATCGGCCAAAGCTGTTCGGTGTCGATCCTCGACGGGCTGGAAATCGTCTACGTGGCCCGTGCGGCCCAGCGGCGGGTGATGTCGATCGGCTTGATGCCGGGGTCGCGCCTGCCGGCTCATTGCACCTCGATGGGCCGGGTGCTGCTGGCGGCCTTGCCGGAACCAGAGGCCCGGGCGGTGATCGAAGCCTCGGACCTGACGCCCCGCACGCCCTTCAGCCTGACCGACCCCGACGAGATCATGGCCCGCATCGCGGAGGCACGCCGTGACGGCTACATTGTCATCGACCAGGAGGTCGAAACCGGCCTGCGCGCGCTGGCCGTGCCGGTGCTGAATGCCCAGGGGCGCACCATCGCCGCCCTGAACACCGGCATGGCGGCCACGCATCCCGACCCCAAGGCCTTGATCGACCAGTATCTTCCGCGCCTGCTGAAAGTGCAGGCCGGGTTGCGCCGGGTGCTGTGACGCCAATGCTGATGCCTGTGCCGACGCCCCTGCCAAGCGGTGCGTTTCAAGCATCGCCATGGCGAAAAAACAGCACAAGACAGCATCATGACCCGTTGTCACAGTGAACCCAGAACGGGCCCGGACCATGAGTCGTCCTCTTCCTCCGACCTGGGGTCGTTCCTCTCGCAAGATGGCCCCGTGCGCGATTTGTGCACGTGCACGGGGTCTTTTCATGACTGACAGGAGCCAAGCCATGACCCTGACCCGCCGCCGTTTCACCCAGACCCTGCTTGCCGGGACCGCCGCCGGGCTGGCCGCTCCGGCCATCGGGCAGGGCAAGACCAAGCTGAAGATGATCCTCAACTGGACCTACCAGGGCCCGCAGGCCTGGTTCTTCCTGGCCCAGGACAAGGGCTATTTCGACGAGGCCGGGATCGAGATCCAGATGGACCAGGGCAATGGCTCTGGCGCGGCGGTGGGGCAGGTGGCCTCGGGCGCCTATGACGTGGGCTTTGGCGACGTCAACGCGCTGATCCGGCTGGCCGCAACCAATCCCGAAGAGGCGCCGCTGTGTGTCTACCAGATGTACAACAAGCCGCCTTTCACCGTGGCCGTGCTGCAAAGTTCCGACATCATGACGGCCGAGGACCTGCAGGGCCGCAAGCTGGGCGGGGCCGCCAATGACGGCGCGCTCAAGCTGTTCCCGGCCTTTGCCTCGGTGGCCGGGCTCGATACCTCGGACATCGAGATCCTGAACTTCAAGTCGAACCTGCGCGAGCAGATGCTGAAATCGGAACAGGTCGAAGGCATCTTCGGCTATGTCAACACGATCCGCTTCTCGGCCAAGCTGTCGGGCATGGACCCCGATGCCGATATCCGCTTCATCAATTACGGCGATTACGGCATGGATCTGTATTCCAACGGCATCATCGTGCCCAAGGCCATGGCCGCCGATCAGCCCGAGCTGGTCAAGGGGCTGAACTGGGCGATCAACGAAGGCATCAAGGACACGCTGGCTGATCCCGATGCCGGGGTCGATGCCGTGGCCGCCCGCGAGCCGCTGATCAACAAGGCCGTCGAAAAGGAACGGCTGGTCGCCACGCTGGCCGACGAGATGAACCATCCCGAGCTGGCCGAATACGGCCTGGGCGATGTCGATCCCGACCGGTTCAAGACGGCCATCGACATCGTCGTGGCGGCCGATGGCCTGCCGCGCACGCCCAGCCCGGACGAGATCTTTTCGGATGCCTTCCTGCCCGCGCCCGAAGACCGGATCTACAAGCTGGCCTGACCCGACACATGGAACTGGAACTGACAGGCAAGGTCGCCGTGATCACCGGCCCGGCCAAGGGCATGGGCGCGGCGGTCTCGCTGGGCTTCGCGCGCGAGGGGGCTTCCCTCGCGCTTCTCGGTCGCGATACGGCGGCCATCGAACCGGTGGCCGGCCAGGCCCGCGAGATCGGCGTCGCGGCCGAAATCTTCGGCTGTGACGTCACCGACGAGGCGGCGGTCGGTGCGGCCGTCGCGGCAGTGCTGGAGCGGTTCGGCCGGATCGACATCCTGGTCAATGTCGCCGGGGGCACCGGGCCGATCGGCAAGACCGGGGTCGAAACGACGGCCGCCGAATTCGACGAGATCACCCATCTGAACATGCGCGGGCCGTTCAACATGATCC
>PAQV01000013.1 GCA_002709405.1 Paracoccaceae bacterium | reverse complement strand
CCGACACCGAATCGAATACCGCGTCCACGGCCACCGTCCGGCCTTCCGAAGGCGCGTCCTCGGCGCCTTCGACACCGGCGAGGATCATCTGCTCCTTCAGCGGGATGCCCAGCTTTTCGTAGGTCGCCAGCAGCTTGGGATCGACCTCGTCCAGCGATTTGGGCTTGGTTTCCATGCTCTTGGGGCGGGCATAGTAATACTGGTCCTGGAAGTCGATCTCCGGGTAGTCGACCATCGCCCAGTCGGGCTCTTCCTTCTGCAGCCAGCGCTCGTAGGCCGCCAGCCGCCAGTCGGTCATCCACTCGGGTTCGTTGTTCTTTTCCGAGATCAGGCGCACAATGTCCGGGGTCAGCCCCTTCGGCGCGTATTCCATCTCGATGTCGGTGTTCCAGCCGTACTTGTAGGTGCCGACTTCGCGGACGGCATCCACGGTGTCCTGGTCGACGCCGTCCTTGACCTTGTCGGTCCCGTCCTTGGCGTCCAGCGCCTTTTGGTCCAATGCGGCCATACGACCCTCCGATCTCGCGCCCTGCCGGCGCTGTTCATGCGTCATGCACCCCGTGAAAGGTGCCGTTCATATCCCCGGCACCACGCTTCGGCAAAGCGCAGCACCTCGTCTTCCGTCGTGTCCGGCCCGATGCTGATGCGCACCGCGGACCCGGCCAATGCCGCGTCAAAGCCCATGGCCGTCAGCACCTGGCTGGCCCGGACCTTGCCACTGGAACAGGCCGACCCGGCCGAAATGGCAAACCCTGCCAGGTCCATCGCCATGACCTGGGTTTCGCCCTTCCAGCCCGGTGCGATCAGGCAAGAGGTGTTGGCCAGACGGTCGACATCTTTCCCGACAAAAATAGTTGATTTCGCGCGGGCCTCAATAGTCTTTTCTAGAATATTTCTAATTCCAGAAACACGGTCCCAGCCCCCCTCGGCCAGATCCCGTGCCGCCGCTTCAGCGGCGGCCCCGAAGCCCGCGATTCCAATGACATTTTCGGTCCCCGACCGGCGGCCCATCTCTTGCCCGCCCCCCAGGATGCGCGCCTTCAGATCGGTCCCACGGGGCATGACAAGGGCCCCGACCCCCTTGGGTCCGCCCAGCTTGTGGGCGGAAACCAGGGCCATGCCCGCGCCCATCCAGTTGAAGGCCACCGGCAACTTGCCGAATCCCTGGGTGGCATCGACCACGGCCAGGCCTCGCGGCAGGTCCTGCACGATCCCCGTTTCGGAATTGGCCAGTTGCAGGGCGGACATGGCCGGATCCTCAACCGCCACCGACCCGTCGGGTGAAACCGCTAGGTCCTCCGAGACCCAGGCCCGCACCGCATCGTGTTCGACCGGCGCGCCCTTCAGCCCCCGCCCGGCGCAGGCCAGGGCCGCCGCCTCGGTCGCGCCCGAGGTAAAGACGATATCCGCCCCCTCGGCCCCGAAGGCCGCGGCCACCTGTGCACGCGCGCGCTCGACCAAACCCTTCGCCGCACGTCCCTCGGCATGGACCGAGGACGGGTTGCCCACAAGATCCATCGCGGCGATCATCGCCTCCCGCGCCTCGACCCGCAGCGGAGCGGTCGCGTTCCAGTCCAGGTAGACCCGGTTCTTCACCCCGGCCCGCTCCTTTTCTTCAGTGTATCCCGTCTGTCGGAAAGCCCGGCGACTAGTCCGCGTCGACCACGTCAAAGAGGTTCGGCACCGCCGGACAGGGCGCCAGGTCGTTCGCGATCACGTCCGACAGGCGCGTCTGGTGCAGGAAGACATAGACATGGGCCGACAGCCCTTCCCACAGGCGGTTGGTGAGCGACTGCGCCCGGCTGCCCGATGACCCGCCCGAGGCCCCGGCCCCCTTGTGCATCGCGTCCACCGTCTCGTCGACGGCGCTCAGCACGTCGACCACCCGAATGTCGGACGCCGAGCGCGCCAGGCGGTACCCGCCGCCCGGCCCCCGGACGGATTCGACCAGGTCCGCCCGCCGCAACTTGACGAACAGCTGTTCCAGGTACGGCAGCGAGATCTTCTGGCGCTGCGCGATCGCGCTCAACGTCACCAGGTCCTCTGCGGGTTGCAGGGCAATATCAGCCAGCGCCACCATCGCGTAGCGCCCTTTTGTCGACAGCTTCACCTCGTTCTCTCCTCCTGCAAGGTCACAAGCCACAGCAATCATTGACGCGCGGCGCCCGATTGCATAAGTGCACGAGAAGTCCGAGCCGCGACAATCGTCCAGTCCGCATTGCACTAAGTGGGCGGAACGATCCCGTCAAGAATTCGCTGGCCAAAGAAAAACATAAGTCAGGAGCCTCCGTCCTCCATGCCCGAGGTCATATTTCCCGGACCCGAAGGCCGCCTTGAAGGCCGCTACCATCCCCAGAAAGAAAAAGACGCCCCCATCGCGATCGTGCTGCACCCGCATCCGCAGTTCGGTGGAACGATGAACAACAAGGTCGTCTACAACCTGCATTACGCGTTCTACAACATGGGGTTCACCGTGTTGCGCTTCAACTTCCGCGGCGTGGGACGCAGCCAGGGCGAATACGACCAGGGCATCGGAGAGCTCTCCGACGCCGCATCGGCGCTGGATTACCTCCAGTCGATGAACAACAACTCCAAGCATTGCTGGGTCGCGGGCTTTTCCTTCGGCGCCTGGATCGGCATGCAGCTTCTGATGCGCCGGCCCGAGATCACCGGTTTCATCAGCGTGTCGCCCCCGGCGAACATGTACGACTTCTCCTTCCTGGCGCCCTGCCCGTCCTCGGGCCTGATCATCAACGGCACCGCCGACCGCGTGGCCCCGCCCGCCGACACGACCTCGCTTGTGGGCAAGCTGCACGAGCAGAAAGGCATCACGATCACACATACGGAAGTCGAAGGTGCGGACCACTTCTTCAAGGAACCGCACATGGATACGTTGATGACCAACGTCACCGACTATGTGAAACGGCGCCTGACAGAGACCTCCCGCTGATGTCAGACACCCTGATCCGGCTGGCCTCACAACTGGCCGAAGACGTGGTCGCCGCCATGAAAGAGATGGACGACGAACGATTCTTTACCGAAGTCGCCCAGGTGATCTCGGCCTCGTCGCAATCGCTGGAAGAAGCCTTCCTGACCGAAGTCCGCATCCGCATGACGGAAAAGCAGGCCCGTAATTTCCTCGACCGCCGGCTTGCCGAATTCCGCGCATCACAGCCTGCGACGATGGAGCGCTGACGTTTCCAGCGCAGCACCAACTGCCCCGTTCCGAATGGGTATTTAAGAAGAGAAAGAAGCAGGAGAGCGCTCTTCTGCTTCTTTCTCTTTCCAAATACCCAAAATCCACATGTCCACCCGCGGGCCGGGTCGGCACGGGGTTGTGTCGGGTCCAATGCGGGCAAAATCATTCCATTGCCACCCACTTGTCCAATCCTCCGGCACAGGGTCGGGGTTACCCGCGACAAATTTGTATGCAAAGGTATACATAACCGCGCGGTCACAGGTTTTACTGTACACCGCGGGTAAGAATCGATTCTTCCAACCCGAAGGGACCGGATGCATGACCAAGATCAAGGTAGACAACCCCGTCGTCGAAATGGACGGCGACGAGATGACCAGGATCATCTGGCAGTTCATCAAGGACAAGCTGGTCCTGCCGTATCTCGATGTCGATCTTCTGTACTACGACCTGGGCATCGAGGAACGGGACCGGACCGAAGACCAGATCACCATCGATGCGGCCGAGAAGATCAAGGAGGTCGGGGTCGGCGTGAAATGCGCCACGATCACGCCGGACGAGGCTCGGGTCGAGGAATTTGGCCTCAAGCAGATGTGGCGCAGCCCCAACGGCACCATCCGCAACATCCTGGGCGGCGTGGTCTTTCGCCAGCCGATCATCTGCAAGAACGTGCCCCGCCTGGTGCCCGGGTGGACCTCGCCCATCGTCGTCGGCCGTCATGCCTTTGGCGATCAGTACAAGGCCACCGATTTCCACTTTCCCGGCAAGGGCAAGCTGACGATGAAATACGAAGGGGACGACGGCACGATCATCGAGAAGATCGTCTACGACGCGCCCTCGGCCGGCGTCTACCAGGCGATGTACAACCTGGACGACTCGATCATCGATTTCGCCCGGGCCTCGTTGAACTATGGGCTGAGCCTGGGGTGGCCGGTGTACCTGTCGACCAAGAACACCATCCTCAAGGCCTATGACGGCCGGTTCAAGGACCTGTTCCAGAAGGTCTACGAGGAAGAGTTCGAAGAGCGGTTCAAGGCCAAGAAGATCTGGTACGAGCACCGCCTTATCGATGACATGGTCGCTTGTGCCATGAAGTGGAACGGAAAATTCGTCTGGGCGTGCAAGAATTACGACGGCGACGTCCAATCCGACACCGTCGCCCAGGGGTTCGGCTCCCTGGGGCTGATGACCTCGCAACTGATGACCCCGGATGGCAAGATCGTCGAGGCCGAGGCCGCCCATGGCACCGTGACCCGCCATTACCGCCAGCACCAGGAGGGCAAGTCGACCTCGACCAATTCGATCGCCTCGATCTTTGCCTGGACCGGGGCCCTCAAGCACCGGGCCAAGCTGGACGAGAACATCGCCCTGATGTCCTTCGCGACCACCCTGGAAAGCACGGTCGTGAACACGGTCGAATCGGGGTTCATGACCAAGGATCTCGCGCTGCTGGTCGGGCCCGACCAGGGCTGGCTGACCACCATGGGGTTCCTGGAAAAGGTCGACGAGAACCTCAACAAGGCCCTGGCGGGCTAGGTCAGCCTGCAAGACAGCCCGCCGGTCGGTCCTCGGCCGGCGGACGGTGCGTCGGTCAAGGTCCCGGGGGCTTGACAGGTCAGCAATCCTGTCCAATCTTCTGCGCATGCACAATGATCGCCCCGCCACCGTCGACCATTCCGTCCTGGACGATGTCCAGGGCTTGGGTATCGGCCTGATGCTGTGTTCTCTGGGCATGCAGTTCCTGACCAGTGCCGGGCTGATCACCGGTCAGACGGCCGGGGTCGCCGTCATCCTGTCCTACGTGACCGGCTATTCCTTCGGCACGGTGTTCTTTGTCATCAACCTGCCCTTCTACTTCTTCGCCTGGAAACGTCTGGGCACCGAATTCACCGTCAAGTCCCTGATATCAGTGACGCTTTTGTCAATTCTGACCGACCTGATCCCCCTGGGCATGCACTTTGACACGCTCAATCCCTTCCTGGCCGCCCTGGCCTTCGGGACCACCGTGGGCATCGGTCTGCTGGCCATGTTCCGCCACAACGGCTCGTTGGGCGGGCTGGGGGTGGTCGCGCTTTATGTCCAGGACAGCACCGGGTTCAAGGCCGGCTACGTGCAGCTGATCGTCGATGCGGTGATCTTTGCCATCGCCGCCCTGCTGTTTCCCCTGACCACCGTCGCCTGGTCGCTTCTGGGCGCCATCGTCCTGAACCTTGTGATCACGTTCAACCACCGCCGCGACCGCTATATCGCCACCTGAAAAAAGAGGGGCGCGTGGCCGACAGGCTGGCCAATGCGCGCCCCAGTCCCGCGAGTGCAGGTATCGGGTCAGGTGACGAGACATGGTGGCCGCGATCCCCGTCCAACTGGGGACTGGCAAAAGGCAGTGAGCTCTTGTTGCCCCTTGGACCCTGGCGTTGCAGAGCCACGAGTGCCGCGGACGCGCCATGCCTCGTCATTGGATCATTTGTCATGGAACGCCCAGTTCGGTCTTTCGCCAAACGGACAGTTTCTTGCTTTCCAAGGCCATGGCGGGGCATGACGGCGGGGCAACGTCTTCAGTCGGGCTGGCTTTCATGCACTATCTTCACCTTTTCATCGCCATTCTGTGCGAAACCATCGGCACCACGGCGCTTCAGGCCAGCCAGCAATTCACCCGGCTTGGGCCCTCGATCCTGGTGGTTCTGGGATATGGGGCGGCGTTCTATTTCATGGCCCTGACGCTGCGGGTCATGCCGGTCGGTATCGTCTATGCCATATGGTCGGGGCTGGGGATCGTGCTGATCGCCCTGATCGGGCTGGTGGTCTTTGGCCAGAAACTGGACCTGCCGGCTTTGCTGGGACTGGGTTTGATCATATCCGGCATCCTGGTGATCCACCTCTTCTCGCAGGCCTCAACACACTGAGCGGAAAACAGAATTCGAACCGACCTGCATCGAGGGGTCCGCATCTTTCGGGGAAATGTCGGAACATTATCCAGCTTTGGCACGTTCTTGGGTCAACGTCGGCGGCCTGCCGATCCTACAAGAAGCAAAGAGAGTGTACCCATGCGTTCCATCGTTTACATCGTCGGCCTTGTTGTCATCGTTCTTGCCATCCTGTCCTTCGTCGGACTGGCCTAAGACCGGCCCTTACACGGGGCCGCGCAGGTGACGATCGCGGACAGGCACGGGTGCCCTCGCACCCGGCGCCGCCCGCCCGGCCTTAACTGCCTTTACGACCTTTCCGGGCCAGCAGGACTTTCCGCTGGCCTTTTCTGCAACTGCGAGGTATCCGCCGGGCAATCCTTTATAAGGCTGTTTTCATGGACCTCCGCAACATCGCCATCATCGCCCACGTTGACCACGGCAAGACCACGCTGGTGGACGAGCTTCTCAAGCAATCGGGCGCTTTCCGGGAAAACCAGGCCGTGGCCGAACGGGCCATGGACAGCAACGACCTTGAGCGGGAACGGGGTATCACCATCCTGGCCAAGGCGACGTCGGTTGAATGGGGCGACATCCGCATCAACATCGTCGACACCCCCGGCCACGCCGATTTCGGCGGCGAGGTCGAGCGTATCCTGTCGATGGTCGATGGCGTTGTCCTGCTGGTGGACGCGGCCGAAGGCCCGATGCCCCAGACCAAGTTCGTCACCTCGAAGGCGCTGGCCCTGGGCCTGCGCCCCATCGTCGTGGTCAACAAGGTCGACAAGCCCGACGCGGAACCCGACCGGGCGCTGGACGAGGTCTTTGACCTCTTTGCCAACCTCGGGGCCGATGACGACCAGCTGGATTTCCCGGTGCTCTACGCCTCGGGCCGCAGCGGCTGGGCGGCCAAGGATCTGGACGACCCGCGCGAAAACCTGAACCCGCTGTTCGACCTGGTGGTCGAACATGTGCCCTCCCCGAAACAGGCCGAGCACAAGTCGGACCCCTTCCGCATGCTGGCGACCACCCTCGGCGCCGACCCCTTCCTGGGCCGCATCCTGACCGGCCGCGTCGAAAGCGGCACGCTCAAGACCGGCGACACGGTCAAGGCCCTGGCCCGCGACGGCAGCCAGATCGAAAGCTTCCGCGCCTCCAAGATCCTGGCCTTCCGCGGCCTGTCGCAACAGCCCATCGACGTGGCCGAGGCCGGGGACATCGTCTCGCTCGCCGGCATGTCCAAGGCGACCGTGGCCGACAGCATCGTGTCCCCCGAAGTGACCGAGGCCCTGCCCGCCCAGCCGATCGACCCGCCGACCATCACCGTGACTTTCGGCATCAACGACAGCCCGCTGGCGGGCCGCGACGGCAAGAAGGTGCAAAGCCGGGTCATCCGTGACCGACTGATGAAGGAAGCCGAAACCAACGTCGCCATCCGCGTCACCGACACCCCCGGTGGCGAGGCCTTCGAGGTCGCCGGCCGGGGCGAACTGCAGATGGGCGTCCTGATCGAGAACATGCGCCGTGAAGGCTTTGAACTGTCGATCTCGCGCCCGCAGGTGCTGCTGCGCGAAGAAGGCGGCCAGCGTCTTGAACCGGTCGAGGAAGTCACCATCGACGTGGATGACGAATATTCCGGCTCGGTCATCGAAAAGCTGACCGGCACCCGCAAGGGCGAGCTGGTCGAAATGCGCCCCGCCGGCGCCGGCAAGACGCGAATCATCGCGCATGTGCCCTCGCGCGGGCTGATCGGCTATCACGGCGAATTCCTGACCGACACGCGCGGCACCGGGGTTCTGAACCGCGTGTTCCACGACTGGGCACCGCACAAGGGGGCCATTCCGGGCCGCCGCGCGGGCGTCCTGATCTCGATGGAAAACGGCCAGTCCGTGGCCTATGCCCTGTGGAACCTGGAAGAGCGCGGCAAGATGTTCATCGGCGCCCAGGCCGACGTCTACACCGGCATGATCATCGGCGAGCATTCGCGCGACAACGACCTGGAAGTGAACCCGCTGAAGGGCAAGAAGCTGACCAACGTGCGCGCCTCGGGCACCGATGACGCCGTGCGCCTGACCACGCCCGTCACCATGTCGCTGGAAGAGGCCATCGCCTATATCGACGACGACGAACTGGTCGAGGTCACGCCGAACGCGGTGCGCCTGCGCAAGCGCTACCTGGACCCGCATGAACGCAAGCGGGCGGCCCGGGCGGCCAGCTGACCAGAGGGGGCCTCGGCCCCCCATACAATTGGACATAAAAAAACAGGGGCTCGCGGGCCCCTGTTTTCGTTTTCGACAGGCGGTTGGTTTACTCGTTGACCTCGACGATCACCAACTCGCGTTCCGACGCGCCGCGCGCATGGTCCAGCGCCGCCTGGTACTCGGGAGAGTTGTAGCAGGCCACCGCCGCCTCGACGCTGTCGAAGCGGGTCACAACGTTGCGCGGCCGTTCAGTGCCCTCCAGCTGAACGAACTTGCCGCCCCGGGCGATGAAGGTGCCTCCGTGCTTGGCGATCGCCGGCCCGGCGAGCTCGGCATATTTGGCGTAAGCCTCGGGGTCGGTGACCGTGACGTGGGCGATCCAAAGTGCAGGCATGTGGGTCTAGTCCTGTTGTTCGATAAGAGTTTCGGCCGCCGCGATGGCTGCCTGGGCATTGTCGGCGCTGGGTCCGCCCCCCTGGGCCATGTCCGGGCGGCCACCGCCGCCCTTGCCGCCCAGTTCCGCCACGGCCGCACGCACCAGGTCCACGGCCGAGATCCGGTCCGAGATATCCTTGGTCAGCCCCGCGGCAACGGCGGCCTTGCCCCCGGTATCCGCGATCAGCAGCACCGCCGCCTTCTCGCCAAGCCGGGCCTTGTGTTCGTCGATCAGCGCGGGCAGGTCCTTGCCCGTCACACCGCTCAGAACCTGGGCCACCAGCTGGATGCCGTTGATTTCCTTGGCCTGGGGCGCCTCCGCCCCGCCGCCCGACATGGCCAGTTCGCGGCGCAGCTGGGCGACCTCGTTGGCCAGCGCCTTGCGCTCGTCCAGCAGGGCCTGAACCCGGGCCGGCACCTCGGCCGCGTTGGTCTTGAGCACGGCCGCCGTTTCCGACAGCCGGCTGTCCTGGCCTTCCAGGTATTGCAGCGCCGCCTGGCCCGTCAGGGCCTCGATCCGGCGCACCCCGGCGCTGGATGCACTGTCGCCCAGAGTCACGAACAGACCGATGTCGCCGGTCTGGCGCACATGGGTGCCGCCGCACAGTTCGATCGAGTAGGTCGTGCCCTGCCCGCCCTTTCCGCTGTCGGGGTCGATCCCCATCGACACCACGCGGACCTCGTCGCCGTATTTCTCGCCGAACAAGGCCTGCGCCCCGATGCCCCGGGCATCGTCCGGGGTCATGATCCGGGTCTCGACCGAGGAATTCTGCCGGATAAAGGCGTTCACCTCTTCCTGGACCTGGGCAATCTCGTCCATGCTCAGCGCCTTGGCATGGCTGAAGTCAAAGCGCAGCCGGTCCGGCGCATTCAGCGACCCGCGCTGAGCGACGTGATCGCCAAGCGCCCGGCGCAGGGCCTCGTGCAGCAGGTGCGTGGCCGAGTGGTTGGCCCGAATGGCGCTGCGCCGATGATGATCGACCTCCAGCGCCACGGCGTCACCGGTCGTCAGCGTGCCGCGCTCGACGGCCACCTTGTGGGCAAAGATCTTGCCATCCGCGAACTTGCGCGTGTCCTCGACAGCGACAACGTCATCGCGATCGTCCAGCCGCCGGATCAGGCCGGTGTCGCCCACCTGCCCGCCCGATTCACCGTAAAACGGGGTTTGGTTGGTGATCACCCAGCCCTCTGCCCCCTGGCCCAGGCTGTCGACCAACGCCCCGTCGGACACCAGGGCCAGCACCTGGCCTTCGGCGGCCTCGGTGTCGTAGCCCAGGAAATCCGTGGCCCCGTGGCTGTCGAGAATGTCGAACCAGACCGCGTTGTCCGCCGCCTCGCCCGACCCCGACCAGGCCGCCCGGGCCTTGGCCTTCTGTTCTTCCATGGCCGCGTCAAAGCCCGGCACGTCGACCTCGCGGCCCTTTTCACGCAGGGCATCCTGGGTCAGGTCCAGCGGGAAGCCATAGGTATCATACAGTTTGAACGCAGCCTCGCCGGGCAGCGCGGCGCCCTCGGGCAGGCCCCCAAGCTCGTCGTCCAGCAGTTTCAGACCGCGATCCAACGTCTGCTTGAACCGGGTTTCCTCCAGCTTCAGCGTTTCCTCGATCAGCGGCTGCGCCCGGCCCAGTTCCGGGTAGGCCGCGCCCATCTGGTGCACCAGGGCCGGCACCAGCCGGTGCATCAGCGGATCCTTCGCGCCCAGCAGATGCGCATGGCGCATGGCCCGCCGCATGATCCGCCGCAGCACGTAGCCCCGCCCGTCGTTCGAGGGCATCACCCCGTCCGCGATCAGGAACGAGGTCGACCGCAGGTGATCGGCGATCACCCGGTGATGCATCTTGCCGGGCCCGTCCGGATCGGCACTGGTGGCATCGGCGCTGGCCTCGATCAGGGCGCGCATCAGGTCGGTGTCGTAATTGTCGTGCTTGCCCTGCAGCAGCGCGCCGATCCGTTCCAGCCCCATGCCGGTGTCAATCGACTGCATGTCGAGCGGCCGCATCGTGCCGTCCTCGTACTGCTCGTTCTGCATGAAAACGACGTTCCAGATCTCGATGAACCGGTCGCCGTCCTCTTCGGGGCTGCCCGGAGGCCCGCCCCAGATGTGATCGCCGTGATCATAGAAGATCTCGGTGCAGGGGCCACAGGGGCCGGTCGGGCCCATCTGCCAGAAATTGTCCGAGGTCGCGATCCGGATGATGCGGTCCTCGGGCACGCCGACCTTCTTCCAGATCTCGAAGGCCTCGTCATCGGTATGGTAAACGGTNGTNTANAGCCGCTTGGCGTCGATGCCGAANTCCTTGGTCACCAGCTCCCAGGCAAAGGGGATCGCNTCTTCCTTGAANTAATTGCCNAANGANAAATTCCCCAGCATTTCAAAGAAGGTATGGTGACGNGCGGTATANCCCACGTTGTCCAGNTCNTTGTGCTTGCCGCCGGCNCGCACGCATTTCTGGGCNGTNGTGGCGCGGTTGTAATCGCGCGTTTCGACCCCCGTGAAGAGGTTCTTGAACTGCACCATCCCGGAATTGACGAACATCAGCGTCGGGTCNTTGCGCGGCACGAGCGGGCTGCTCGCGACGATCTCATGCCCGTTGCGTTCGAANAAATTCAGNAAGGTGGACCGGATATCGTTGAGTGTGGCCATGTCTCTGGTTCGCTGGGGCAGATGTTACGTTTCGCGACGGTTTATCTGCCCCGCCTTCCCAAGTCCATGGCGCTTGGGCCTCAGGCCTCCAGGATGTCCTCGTCATCCTTGCCGCCGGGGGCATCGAAATCCAGCCCGTGCGAGGCACGGATCTTGTCCTCGATCTCAAGGGCCATCGCCGAGTTGTCGCGCAGGAACTGCTTGGCGTTCTCCCGGCCCTGGCCGATGCGCTCGTCGCCATAGCTGAACCACGAGCCGGACTTGTTCACCACGCCGGCCTTCACGCCCAGGTCCAGCAGCTCGCCCATCTTGGAAATCCCTTCGCCATACATGATGTCGAATTCGACCTCGCGGAACGGCGGCGCGACCTTGTTCTTGACGACCTTCACCCGGGTGGCGTTGCCGACCACCTCGTCGCGGTCCTTGATCGACCCGATGCGGCGGATGTCCAGGCGCACCGACGAATAGAACTTCAGCGCGTTGCCCCCCGTCGTGGTTTCCGGAGATCCGAACATGACCCCGATCTTCATGCGAATCTGGTTGATGAAGATGACCATGCAGTTCGACCGGCTGATCGACCCGGTCAGTTTGCGCATGGCCTGGCTCATCAGGCGGGCCTGCACGCCGACGCTGCTGTCGCCCATGTCGCCTTCAAGTTCCGATTTCGGCGTCAGCGCGGCGACCGAGTCGACCACGACCATGTTCACCGCCCCTGACCGCACCAGGGTGTCGGTGATCTCCAGCGCCTGTTCGCCGGTGTCGGGCTGCGAAATCAGCAGCTCGTCCAGGTCGACCCCCAGCTTGCGGGCATATTGCGGATCCAGCGCGTGTTCCGCGTCGACGAAGGCACAGACGCCCCCGCGCTTTTGCTGTTCGGCCACGCAATGCAGGGTCAGCGTGGTTTTCCCCGAAGATTCAGGGCCATAGATCTCGACGATCCGCCCCATGGGCAGGCCGCCGATTCCCAGCGCGATGTCCAGCCCCAGCGATCCGGTGGAACTGGCCGCGATCTCTTGCACGGCACCTTCGTCGCCAAGCTTCATGATCGAGCCCTTGCCGAACTGCCGTTCAATCTGGGCCAATGCGCTGTCCAGCGCCTTTTGCTTGTCCGCGCTTTTCTTGCCGCTCATTGTGAGAAGGTCCGCCATTTTTCGCTATTCCTTGCCTTTCTTGTCACACGCGCTCGCGTGCGGCAATCGCTGCTTTGTTCGCCTCTTGTTCTTTATGGGTCCAAAAGGGGAACATTTCAATAGAATTTTCCGCGCCCCCACTTTTTCGCAAACCTGTTAAAGAGTAGTTTACGCGAACCCGGTCAAGATGATCGGGGCAATCGGAGGCGCCAAGTGCTTGTTTTCTTTAAGGAGAGGCTGGTTTTTCTGTCCGTCCCCAAGACCGGCACGACGGCCTATGAAACGGCGCTGCGCGACCGGGCGGATATCGTGGTGTCCGACCCGCCCGAGCTGAAACATGCGCCGGTTTATCGCTACAACCGGTTCTTTCACCCGATGTTCCAGAAGGTCTGCGGGGCCGAGATGGAAACCATGGCCGTCATGCGCGAGCCGATTTCATGGCTGGGCAGCTGGTATCGCTACCGCCGGCGCGACTTCATGTGCGGCAAGCCGAACGCCACCCATGACGTGGATTTCGACGATTTCGTAAAGGGCTACCTGAAGGGCGATCCTCCGGGCTTTGCCAATGTCGGGCGGCAAAGCAAGTTCCTGGAGCCGCGGCCCAACGGGGTTTCTGTCACGCACCTGTTTCGCTACGAAGAGCCCGACCGACTCGTCGGGTTCTTGCGCGACCGGCTGGGGCAGACGGTCGAAACAGGGCGTGAAAACGTGTCGCCCAGCATGGATCTGACGCTGTCGCCCGGGGTCGAACGGCGCCTGCGGCAGAAGTTCCACGAAGAGTTCGACCTTTACGACAGCATCCCCTGACTAGTGCAGCTGACGGTGCACGGTCTCGGCCAACTCGCTGAGAGAAAAGGGTTTTGGCAGGAAGACCGAGTTCGGGATCGCGGTGTCCGCCTCGCCAAGCGCACCTTCGGCATAGCCCGACACGAAGACGACACGCACGCCCGGTCGTTCCTGCAGCGCCTTCTTGACCCAGCTGGGCCCGTCCATGCCGGGCATGACCACGTCGGTCACGAAGAGATCGACGGTAACATCCGGATCATCCAGGGTTTTCAGGGCATCCTCGGCCGACGCGGCCTCCAGCACGGTGTATCCGCGCAGGCGCAGCGCGCGCGAGGCAAAGGCCCGGACCGGCGCCTCGTCCTCCACCAGCAAGACGACACCCTCTCCGTGCTTGGGCGCTGCGGCGACCGGTTCGGGGGCGCGCTTGACCGGCTCGGCGGCGGTTTCCTCGTGGACCGGCAGGTAGATCGTGAAGACAGACCCGCCGCCCAGCACGCTGTCGACAAAGATGTAGCCGCCCGTCTGCTTGATGATGCCATAGACCGTCGACAGCCCCAGCCCCGTGCCTTCGCCCGTGCGCTTTGTGGTGTAGAACGGCTCGAAGATCTTTTGCAGCTTGTCGGGCGGGATCCCCACGCCGGCATCGCTGACCTTGACGGTCACGTAATCGCCCGGCGGCACCGTCGCCCGGTCCCGCTCCAGCGGTTCGGCCAGGCTGACGCCCTCGGTTTCGATCCGGATCTCGCCGCCATCGGGCATGGCATCGCGCGCATTGACGACCAGGTTCATAAGCACTTGTTCCAACTGCCTTTTGTCGGCTCGAATGGAACAAAGAACCGGATCGTGGCTGAGCGTCAGCGTCACCTTTTCGCCCACCAGCCGGTTCAGCAGATGGGTCAGGTCGGACAGCGTGTCGCGCAGGTCCAGCACTTCGGGCCGCAGGGTCTGCTTGCGCGAAAAGGCCAGCAGCTGGCTGACAAGAGAGGCCGCGCGATTGGCGTTCTGGTGGATCTGCACCAGGTCCCCGTAATCCTGGTCCCCCTGGTCATGACGCAGCAGCAACAGGTCGCAATGCCCTGAAATTGCAGTCAAAAGGTTGTTGAAGTCATGCGCGACACCGCCCGCCAGCTGGCCGATGGCCTGCATCTTCTGGCTTTGCACGAATTGGGCTTCCAGCGTCTTCAGCTCTGTCGCGTCGTTCAGCACCGCCATCAGCGCGGCCTCGCCGCCCTCGCGCACCGGGTTCAGCGTGACCTGGACAAAGACCTCTCGATCGGCCCGGGACAGGCGCAGGAATTCCGACGACCCGCTGACCCCGCTGTTGAGCGTTTCCCGCAGCCATTCCTTTATCGGCCGGCCCAGCCCCTGCATGACATCGCCAAGCCATTCCGCATCCGCGGCCTGCGCGCCCAGAAGCCGCATCGCGCCCCGGTTGCAGGCCAGGATACGCCCGTCCCTGGCCAGTTTCATCAGCGCCACGGGCATGGTTTCAAAGGCCGCTTCCTGGGCACTGTCGGCCAGGTCCTTCAGGCAGGACAGGAAGATTTCCCGCCGCCCGGCCGAGGCCTCGAACTCCGACACGACCACCTGAGCCATCCCGGTTTTGGTCGAGATCCCATGCACTTCGCCATTGCGCAGCGGCAGTTGGTCGAACAGCCGATCCAGCGATTTCGCCCGCTCACCAATCAGCGCGCGCGCGGCCTCGTTCATGTACAAGATCGTGTTGTTGCGCCCGACCGTCAGCACCGGCACGGGCAAGGCATCGGCACTGCGCCCCGAGGCCGGGCGGTCCGGCAAATCCTCGATCCGCCAGAGAAAACAATCCTCTTCCAGCTGGTGCACGCCGAGCCGCAGCACCCCGTTGCGCGTCGCCAGGTCCTCTTGAGCATTGCCGGTTTCCTTGGCCCGGCTTTGCAGGCGGAACAGCACCGCGGTCGGATTGGCCATGGTCACCCGCAGGGCGGCGGCGAAGGTATCGGCGTTCAGATCGGAAAACCGTTTGCGCGCCGCACCATTCCTGGACCTGATGACACCCTCTTCGGTCACGAGGAAGCTGGGGGTGGCATCGCGCGCCATGAACCCGTCAAGCATGTCGATGGCCCGGGACCGGGCGCGCATGCGAAACAGCCGCACACCCGCCATCGCGCAAGCCGTCAGGATCAGGGTCACACCGGCCGCCAGGGCCGCCCGGGCCAACAGGACCGACGGCGCGACCATAGCCCCATAGCCCACGAAGGCCAGGGCAAGCACAAAGAGGATCACCAATCGACCGCGATCCGGCGCTTGTGCGCGCAAAGTTGACTGTGTCGCCGTATCGCGACTGAACACGCAGCTACCTCCTGCCCTGGGAATCGCGTCCAGACCTTTTTGGAATACCAAGCCTTAACTGCGCCCTAACGGCCCCCTAACGGCCGTCGCAGACCGCTAACCTTAGGTCAGTCGCGCTCACTCCACCTATGAGTGTATTTTGTTTACGTATCTCGCGTCAATACGGACGCAAAGAACCCGTCGGTCCCCGCCTCGCCGCCAGTCACCGGCCACGCGCGCTGCGATTGCACCCGCCAGCCCGCGTTGCGGCCCAGAAAGGCATCCACCTGCGCGCCATTCTCGGCAGTCAGCACGGAACAGGTGGCATAAACCAGCGCTCCGCCAGCGGCCACGAAGGGCACCACCTGGTCGAGGATCTGCGCCTGGATGCGGCACAATTCGTCCAGCCGCCCGGGCGTCAACGCCCATTTACCGTCGGGCGCCCGGCGCCACGACCCGCTGCCCGAACAGGGCACGTCACACACCACAACGTCGAACGGATCCAGCCCGCTCAGCCGGTCCCCCTGCACGATCCGGACCCGGGCCCCCGCCCGATCGGCCCGCGCCGGCAGGTCGCGCATCCGCTCGGGCGCAGCATCATGCGCGGTCACGTCAAACCCCCGGGCCGCCAGGGCCAGGGCCTTGCCCCCGCCGCCCGCGCAATAATCCAGGATCCGCCGGGCCCCGACCGCCGGAACCTCCAGCGCCAGGGCCTGGCTGGCGGCATCCTGCAACTCGACCAGCCCATCGGCAAAGGCCCGCCCCTGGCGAACACGGCGCGCGCCCTCCAGCACGGTCAATGCCGTCTCAGCGGCCGGATGCGGACACACCTCGACCCCGTCGCCGGCCAGAACCTCCACCACATCCGCCCGGCTGATCCGCGCCGTGTTGACCCGCAGATGCACCCCGGCCCGGTCCCGCAAGGCCAGCGCCGTGGGCTCGGCCGCAGATCCAAGACTGTCGTGGAACACAGGCACCAGCCAATCGGGCAGATCCAGCCGCGCCGCCCCTTCGGGCGCGGACCCGGCCGCCCGTTCCGCATCGCTCAGCGGCTCCGGCGCATGGGGCTGGCCGGTAAACAGCGCATCGACCGGATCCCCGACCGCCCGCACCGCCCCGATCATCATCGACCGGCCGGTCTCTCCGCCGCCCAGGGCCGCATAGCTGCGCCGGCAGCGGATCGCCCCGAAGACATGGTCGCGCACCGCCGCCCGGTCCTTGGACCCGGCATAGCGCGCGCCCCGGGCCCAGCCCGTCAACGCCTGCTCGGTCGCCGCACCCGCCCGGATCCGGTCAAGCACCTCGATCGCGGCCTGAACCCGCGCGGCCGGTGTCACCCGCGCCTCACATCGCGCGGTAGTTGGGGGCTTCGCGGGTGATCTGCACGTCGTGCACGTGGCTTTCCTTCAGCCCGGCCCCGGTGATCTTCACGAACTGGCAATTGCTGCGCATCGCCTCGATGGTGCCGTTGCCGGTATAGCCCATGGCCGCCCGCAACCCGCCCACCAGCTGGTGAATCACCGCCCCGGCCGAGCCCTTGTACGGCACCTGGCCCTCGATCCCTTCGGGCACCAGCTTGTCGCTGGCCGCGTCCTTCTGGAAATACCGGTCGGCCGAGCCCCGCGCCATCGCGCCCAGGCTGCCCATGCCCCGGTAGGACTTGAACGACCGGCCCTGGTACAGGATCACCTCGCCCGGGCTTTCATCGGTGCCCGCGATCATCGACCCGACCATCGCGCAGGACGCCCCCGCCGCGATCGCCTTGGCGAAATCGCCCGAGAACTTGATCCCCCCGTCGGCAATCACAGGCACGTCGCCGGCCGCCGCGGCACAATCCATCACCGCCGTCAGCTGAGGCACGCCGACCCCCGCAACCATCCGCGTTGTACAGATCGAGCCCGGCCCGATCCCCACCTTGATCGCATCCGCCCCGGCATCGATCAGTGCTCGCGTGCCCTCGGCCGTGGCCACGTTGCCCGCCACCACCTGGACCTCGTTCGACAGCATCTTGGCCCGCCGCACCGCCTCGGCCACCCCGGCCGAATGACCATGGGCCGTGTCGATGACGATCATGTCCACGCCCGCATCGACCAGCGCCTCGGACCGGGCAAACCCGGCATCGCCCACGGTCGAGGCCGCCGCCACCCGCAGCCGGCCCAGCCGGTCCTTGCAGGCGGTGGGGTTCAGCACCGATTGCTCGGTGTCCTTCAGCGTCAGCAGCCCGGTCAGCTTGCCCGACCCATCTGTGACCAACAGCTTCTCGATCCGCCGCGCCTTCATCAGGCTGATCGCCTCGTCCCGGTCGGCCGGCTCCTGCAGGATCGCCAGATCCTTCGAGCTCATCATCACGCTCACCGGCGTCCGCTCGTCGGACGCAAAGCGCATGTCCCGGTTGGTCACGATGCCGACCACCCGGCCCTTTTCGTCCACCACCGGAAAGCCGCTCACGTTATAGCGTTCCCGCAGCGCCTGGGCATCGGCCAGGGTCTGGTCGGCCGTCAGCGTGATCGGGTTGTAGACGATGCCGCTTTCAAACCGCTTCACCCGCCGGACCTCGTCGGACTGGGTCTCGATATCCAGGTTCCGGTGCACCACCCCGATCCCGCCGGCCTGGGCCATGCAGATCGCCATCCGGCTTTCGGTCACCGTGTCCATGGCGCTCGACAGCAGGGGTATGTTCATCCGGATATCCCGGGTCACCCGCGTGGTGGTATCGGCATCTGCCGGCAGCACGGAGGAGGCCGCAGGAACCAAAAGCACGTCATCAAAGGTAAGGGCCTCGCGAATCTGCATCTTGTCGTCCCATGCAATAGCTCGTTTGGCGGCGACCCTATGGCACGATTAGGGCGCAGGGAAAAGAGCCCGCGCATCATATTGACGTGCCCACCCGCCAACACAGACCGGCCATGCAAAAACCGCCCCCACCACGGACCCCCGCNAAACACCCCCCAACCGCACCCCCTTCTGCTTCTTTCTCTTCAAAAATACCCAAANCCCGCCCCCGCAACCGACCCGCCATTAGGCAGTCGCACAACCGCCTCCCAACCGCGTCACTCCGCGCCACTTTGCCGCGAACGACCCACGATCCGGCGCAGAGCGCGCTTTTCACCGCGCCCCCATCCTCTAAGATCGTTCCGCAATACCCCGCGACCGGTAACAGGGCCCCCATGGATCAGCACCCCCTCGTCGTCTTCACCCCCTCGGGCAAACGCGGCCGCTTTGCCCCCGGCACGCCGGTGCTCACCGCCGCCCGCCAGCTGGGCGTGGATCTCGATTCGGTCTGCGGCGGGCGCGGCATCTGCTCCAAGTGCCAGGTCAGCCCGGCCTACGGCGACTTCCCCAAGCACGGGGTCACGGTCCACGACACCGCCCTGTCCCCCTGGAATGCGGTCGAGGCCCGCTACGACGAAAAGCGCGGCCTGAAATCGGGCCGCCGGCTCGGATGCCAGGCTTTGATCCAGGGCGACGTGGTCATCGACGTGCCCCCCGAAAGCCAGGTCCACCGCCAGGTCGTGCGCAAGGCCGCCACCGACCGCACCATCGCCATGGACCCCGCCACCCGGCTCTACTTCGTGACCGTCGACGAACCCGACATGCACGCCCCCGAGGGCGATGTCGAACGCCTCCGCTCTGCCCTCGACCGGCAATGGCAGGTCACCGGCGCCACCGCCGACACCGCCCTTCTGGCCCGCCTGCAGGGCGTGCTGCGCAAGGGCGCCTGGCAGGTCACCGTCGCCGTCTTCGACGACCACACCGGCGCCCCGCCCCGCATCCTCGACATCTGGCCCGGCCTGCACGAGGGCGGCCTTTATGGCCTGGCCATCGACCTCGGCTCCACCACCATCGCCGCCCACCTGACCGACCTGGCCACCGGGGCCGTCGTCGCCTCGTCGGGCCTGATGAACCCCCAGATCCGCTTTGGCGAAGACCTCATGAGCCGGGTGTCCTACGCCATGATGAACCCCGGCGGCGAGACCGAGATGACCCGCGCCGTGCGCGACGCCCTGAATGACCTTGCCCGCACCATCGCCGCCGAGGCCCACATCGACCCGCGCCTCATCATGGAAACGGTCTTCGTCTGCAACCCGGTCATGCACCACCTCCTGCTGGGCTTCGACCCGGTCGAACTGGGCCAGGCCCCCTTCGCCCTGGTCACCTCGGACGCCCTGTCCCTGCCCGCCCGCGACCTTGAACTTTCGGCCATAAACCCTTGCGCCCGCACCTATATCCTGCCCTGCATCGCCGGCCACGTGGGCGCCGATGCCGCCGCCGTCGCCCTCTCCGAAGAGCCCCATAAATCCCCCGACCTGGTCCTGGTCGTCGACGTCGGCACCAATGCCGAAATCCTGCTCGGCAATACCACCCGGGTCCTGGCCTGCTCCTCGCCCACCGGCCCCGCCTTCGAAGGCGCCCAGATCTCCTCGGGCCAGCGCGCCGCCCCCGGCGCCATCGAACGCATCGAAATCGCCCCCGCCACCAAGACCCCCCGCTTCCGCGTCATCGGCTGCGACCTCTGGTCCGACGACCCGGGCTTTGCCGAGGCCACCGCCACCACCGGCGTCACCGGCATCTGCGGCTCGGGCATCATCGAGGCCGTGGCCGAGATGCGCATGGCCGGCCTGCTGGATCCCAGCGGGCTGATCGGCTCGGCCGCCCAGACCGGCACCGACCGCTGCGAACCCGACGGGCGCACCCACGCCTACCTGATCCACGACGGGTCCGCCGACAACGGCCCGCGCATCACCGTCACGCAAAGCGACATCCGCGCGATCCAGCTGGCCAAGTCCGCCCTTTATGCCGGGGCCCGCCTGCTCATGGACGAAATGGGCGTCGACACCGTCGACCGCGTGGTGCTGGCCGGGGCCTTCGGCGCGCATATCTCGCCGAAACACGCCATGGTGCTGGGCATGATCCCCGACGCGCCGCTCGACAAGGTGGTCTCGGCCGGCAACGCCGCCGGCACCGGCGCGCGCATCGCCCTGTGCAACCGGGCCGCGCGGGCCGAAATCGAACAGGTCGTGCGCCACATCACCAAGGTCGAAACCGCCATCGAGCCCCGCTTCCAGGAGCATTTCGTCGCCGCCAACGCCATTCCCCATGCCACGGCCAGCTTTCCGGAACTGTCAAAACACGTGACCCTTCCGCAGGTCGGCTTCAACGCCGGATCGGACCGCGAAGGCCGCAGGCGCCGCCGCCGGGGCTGACCGCGCGCGCCTGCCCAAGCTTTCAGCACGCCCGCACCCCGGCCCGCCCCGCATGCGCATTGATCCTTGATTTTCGCGCCTGCTCTTCGTAATCGATAAGGGTGCACGGCAACGGCGTCGTGTTCTTCCGAATATGAAATCTGGGCAAAGCTGCTCGACGAGGTGCGATTTCCGCGCCCGGTCGGCGGCTTTTTTCGTTTTGCAAGGACATGACCATGAAGAACTTCCCGATGTTCCTGAAGATGGCCGGCCGCCGTGTCGTGATCTGCGGCGGCAGCGAAGAGGCCGCCCGCAAGGCCCGCCTGGTCCTGAAGACCGAGGCCGAGATCCTGGTCGTCGCCGAAACGCTGGACCCGGAACTCCAGGACCTTGTCGCCTCTGGCCGCGCCCTGCACCGGGCGCACCCCGACGCCAGCTGTTTTGACAATGCCGCCCTGGTCTTCGTGGCCACCGGCTGCCTCGACACCGACGTGGCCATCGCCGACATGGCCCGGGCCGCGGGCGCGGTGGTCAACGTGGTCGACCGGCCGGACATGTGCGACGCCTTCACCCCCTCGATCGTGGACCGCGACCCGCTGGTCGTGGCCATCGGCACCGAAGGGGCCGCGCCGGTCCTGGGCCGCGCGGTCAAGACCCGGGTCGAAACCATGCTGTCGCCCCGTCTTGGTGCCTTCGTCGCCCTGGCGGGCCGCCTGCGCGGGGCCGTGGCCGACAGCTTCCCGCCCGAGGCCCGGCGCGGCTTCTGGGAATGGGCCTTCACGGGCGAGGCCTGGCGCGCCCACGACGCGGGCCGCGAACGGGCGGCCGCCACCCTGCTGAAAGAGGCCATCGCCCAGGGCAAGGCCCCGAAGGCCGCCGGCCACATTGCGCTGGTGGGCGCGGGCCCCGGCGCGCGCGACCTGCTCACCTTGCGCGCCGTCGCACGCCTGCAGCAGGCCGACGTGATCTTCTACGACCGGCTGGTCGACCCCGAGATCCTGGAACTGGCCCGGCGCGACGCCGACCGGGTCTATGTCGGCAAAGAGGTCGGTGCCTGCGCCTGGCCGCAGGACAAGATCGACCGGCTGATCGTGGCCGAGGCCTCCAAGGGCCTGCGCGTCGTGCGCCTGAAATCCGGCGATCCCACCATATTCGGCCGCGCGGCTGAAGAACTTTCCGCCGCCCGCGATGCCGGCATCGAGGTTGAAATCGTGCCCGGCATAACCGCCGCCGCCGCCGCGGCCGCCAGCCTGCACACGCCCCTGACAGAGCGGGGCGAAACCGACAGCCTGGTGCTGACCACCGGCACCTGCCGACCCGGAGACGCCGCCCCGGCCCATGGCTGGCTGGCCCGGCCGGGCACCTCGATCGCCTTCTACATGGCCGTCGAAAAGGCGGCCGAGGTGCAGGCCGATCTGCTGGGATCGGGCGCGCCGGCGGGGTGCCCGGTCGATATCGTGTCCTCGGTCAGCACCGGCCACGAGCGCCATGCCAGCACCACCCTGGGCGCCTTGGCCGAGACCCTGCGCGACACGGGCCTGCCCAGCCCGGCCATCCTTTTCGTGCGCTACCCGAAATCCCTGGCCTGCACGGCGTCCTCCCAGGGCGCGGCCCAGAACGTGGCCTGACCCCCCCCCCGCTTTTCCCGGAGCGGCGCCTCGCGCGCCGCACCTCGCCCGGCGACCGCCATCCCGCGTCGCCGGGCTTTTTCCTGCGCGATCCGCTATCCGTGGACCTCGGGAAATCAGAGGGCTCACCTCAAGACGTCGCATCAGCACCCGGATTGTCCCCGAGCGGCTCCGTTTGCGCGACGCCGCGCCACCGGGCTTTTGCCGGCCGGGTCAGAACCACGTACCGGGGCTGCGAGGCCATCGGACCAATGGGCAGATCAAATCAAGGGAAAATTGGAGCGGGTAGCGGGAATCGAACCCGCGCGTTCAGCTTGGGAAGCTGACAGGCTACCATTACATCATACCCGCCGCGCCGCTGTATGTAGCTTGGGCGAGGGTCTTGCGCAACTGGAAAGACGCGGAGGTGCCTTTCCTAAGATTGTGTTAATTCGCCTCTGTAACCCATTGATTTTTCACACCCGACCTAATGTCCCACGCGTGGGACACCTCAATACCCACCGGCCCCGCCCGATCCGGATCACCCCTAACACCAAGCAACCCCAAGGCCATCCGATTGTGCTGATCAAACCGGCAGCCCTCGGCGAACCCACCCCGGATCCCACCGGACCTCCTTGATCGGACAGGCCGGACCTGCTCAAGATCGACCCGTTTGGTCACGATCCCCGCCCGATCCTCCGGGCAGACCCAGAGGAGCTCGCATGAAACGTCCCCTGTTATCCCTTCTGGCCGGTGCGGCCCTTCTCCTCTCCCAAAGCCTGCCCGCATCAGCCAATCCCCTGAACACATGGCAGGTCTCCTGCGCCGCCGATCCCGGATCCATCACGCGTAAGGGAAAGACCTGGACGTTCAAGACCAGCACCAACCATTGTCCCGGCGGCGTCTGGAAACAGCGGGCCGAGATCTACTCGGACCGGGTGAACCCCACCCACAAGGGGACCTATCTCTTCCGCTCGACGGTCTCGATGACCGCGGGCACCAATGAGAAGTTCGACATTTTCCAGATCCACGACGGACGGCACGGATGTGCCCCGCCTCTCAAGGTGGATGTGCTGCCCTCCGGCCAGATCGAGCTGACCAGCGACCTCAAGACAGGCCCGGGCGAAAGCTGCGAGCGCGGCGCGCTGGGCCGAAGTGCCCGCCAAGGTGTCATCCGTCGCGACGGCACCCCTCAGCTGCTGGAGGTCATCATAGACTTCAACGGGCTCGGCGGGTTCGATGCCTTCGTGCGGGTCGACGGCACGCTGCAGGTGTCCGGCTCGTACATGCCGCCCACGGGCGCGCAGTACTTCCAGTCAAAGTTCTTCTACTTCAAGCACGGCGTCTATTCGCAGCGCATGTTTCCCTATGTGCTGACGTCAGAGGGCATGACGGTCAAGAAAGTGCGCCTGAAATAACGGTCAGCCACGCGCGGCCCCTTTCAACGTCCGGCCCCCGACCCAACCACGGGCAAAAACCGCCCCGCTCCGCCACGAAACCAAGGGTCGGCGCGCCCCGGCCCGCCGCCCCGCACGTCCAGCGCGGCACACAACCCGTTTGCCCGCCCGCGTCGCAGGTGTCCCCCCGGCAAGGATCAGCCCGCACCCTGACGAGGCCGGGCTGACCCGCTATCAGACCGTTTCGCTGAGGATGTCGTTGAACTGCGCCCGCAGGTCCCGCTTCAGCACCTTGCCGGTCGCGTTGCGCGGCAGGGCGTCGACAAAGACCACCCGGTCGGGGATCTGCCAATGGGCGATCTTGTCCTCGTAGTAGCTGCGCAATTCATCCTCGCCGGGGCTCTCGCCCTGGGCTTTCACGGCCACCAGGATCGGGCGTTCGTCCCACTTGTCGTGATGCACGCCGACGACCGCCGCATCGGCCAGCTTGGGATGGCCGATGGCGATATTCTCCAGCTCGACCGAGCTGATCCATTCGCCGCCCGACTTGATGATGTCCTTCGACCGGTCGCGGATCGTCAGGTAGCCGTCCGGATCCAGCGAGGCCACGTCCCCGGTGTCGAACCAGCCGTTTGTCAGGGTCTCTTCGCGCGTCTTGCGGAAATAGCTGTCCAGGACCCAGTGGCCGCTGACATGCAGCTCTCCGGTGGCCTGGCCGTCGCGGGGCAGCTCGTTGCCCGCGTCATCGACGACCTTCAGGTCGACCCCAAAGGGCGGCCGCCCCTGGTTTTCCCGCAGGCGGTATTGCTCTTCCAGTGGCAGGTCCAGGTGCTTGGCCAGCGGCTGGTTGACTGATCCGAGCGGGCTCATTTCCGACATGCCCCAGGCGTGGATCGTGTCGACCCCGTAGGTCTCGCGGAACTCGGTGATCATCGAGGGCGGACAGGCCGAGCCGCCGACCACGGTGCGCTTCAGGCTGGTCAGCTGCGAGCCCGCCTGCTCGGCATAGCCCAGAAGGCCCAGCCAGATCGTCGGCACGCCCATGGCCAGGGTGACCTTCCAGGTGTCGATCAACTTGACCAGGGCCTCGCCATGCAGGTCCTGGCCGGGCAGGACCATGCGCGCGCCGGACATCGCACAGGCATAAACCGCGCCCCAGGCGTTGACGTGGAACATAGGCACGACAGGCAGGACGATGTCCTTGGCCGAATAGCCGATGCAATCGGGCGTGTTCGAGGCAAAGGCATGCAGCACCGTCGAGCGGTGAGAATACAGCACGCCCTTGGGATGGCCGGTGGTGCCCGAGGTGTAACACAGGCTGGAGGCGGTGTTCTCGTCCAGCTCGGGCCAGGCGAAATCGGCGTCTCCGGTTTCGATGAATTCGTCGTAGAACAGCAGGCCCTCGACCTGGGCGGCGGCCTCGTCGTCGCGGGGGCCCATCAGGATGACGTGCTGCAGCTCGGGCAGCTGGTCGCGCAGCTTGGCCACAAGCGGCAGGAAGGTGCGGTCGATGAAAAGAACGCGGTCCTCGGCGTGGTTGAAGATATAGACAAGCTGCTCGGGGAACAGGCGCGGGTTGACCGTGTGGCAGACAAGGTCGGATCCGGAGGTGCCGTAGTAGATCTCCAGGTGCCGACGGTTGTTCCAGGCGATGGTCGCGCAGCGGGCCTGCGGTTCAAGCCCCAGCTTGCCCAGGGCCGAGCCCAGCTTGCGGGCGTTGCGGGCGACCTGGCCCCAGGTGGTGACCTCGGTGCCGTCCATGGCGTTGACGGACACGATTTCGGTGTCGTTGTGGTAGCGTTCCGCGTGGCTGATCAGCGACGAAATCAGCAACGGCTGGGTCATCATCTGCCCAAGCATGGTGTATCCTCCCGTATTGTCCGGCCTCGTCCGTGTGTCGGATGCGCCGCCGGTCCATTCCCCTATGGTCCGGGATCAAGACTGCCCATGAAACCAGAGCTTTGCAACTGTGGCCCTCACGTCAGACCGCCGAAAGGCGGTTGCGCGGTGTCAAATCGGAGGCGCTTTTTCGGGCATCGAAGGGCCGGGCCACCCGGGGGGCAGCCCGGCCTTTTGCGTATCGAGGTGTCAGTTCAGCGGCGTCCAGGCCCCGTCGGCCTGGCTGGAGGCGATGCAGGCCGCGATGAAGCGCATGCCGTCCAGGCCGTCTTCGATACCGGGGGCATGCAGGCCCTCGGGCAAGGGCGTGCCGTCCCTGGCGTGGGCCACGAGGGCGGCGGCCTCGGCGTAGATGGTGGCAAAGCCTTCCAGGTAGCCTTCGGGATGGCCCGGGGGAATGCGGGTGACACGGGCACCGGCGGGCGTGCTGCCTGCCCCGCCCCGGGTCAGGATCTGGCTGGGCTCGCCAAAACGGGTGAAGCGCAGGACATTGGGGTTTTCCTGGGCCCATTCCAGCCCCCCCTTCGTGCCGTAGACCCGCAGGCGCAGGGCGTTTTCATTGCCGACGGCCACCTGGCTGGCCCAGAGCATGCCCTTCACCCCACCGGCAAAGCGCAGCATGACGTGGACGTTGTCATCGACGGGCCGGCCCGGCACGAAGGCATCCAGGTCGGCGGCCAGCCGGTCCGCGCGCAACCCGGTCACGAAGCTGGCCAGGTTATAGGCATGGGTGCCGATATCGCCCACACAGCCCCCCGCGCCTGACCGGGCCGGGTCGGTGCGCCAGTCGGCCTGCTTGTTCGAGGTCTCCTCGGCCAGCCAGTCCTGAGGGTATTCGACCTGCACCACGCGCAGCTCGCCCAGCTCGCCAGCGGCCACCATCTGGCGGGCCTGCCGGATCAGTGGGTAGCCGGTGTAATTGTGGGTCAAGATGAACTGCCGGCCCGAGGCCGCGACGGCCTCGGCGATCTCTTGCGCCTGGTCCAGGGTGGCGGCCAGGGGCTTGTCGCAGATCACGTGGATGCCGGCCTTCAGGAAGGCCACGGCGGGCGGCCCGTGCATGTGGTTGGGCGTCACGATGGCCACCGCGTCGATACCATCGGGGCGGGCGGCTTCGGCCTCGGCCATCTCGGCAAAGGATCCGTAGGCCCGGTCGGGGGCCACGTTCATCTCGGCCGCGGAGGCGCGCGACCGGTCGGGGTCGGAACTGAAGGCCCCGGCGACCAGCTCCCACCGGTCGTCGATGCGCGCGGCGATCCGGTGAACGCCCCCGATGAAGGCGCCCTGCCCGCCTCCGACCATACCCAGTTTCAGACGGCTCATGACGTGATCCCCAGCATGGACCGGATGGCGCCAAGGTCGGTGTCGCCCCCGGCGAAATCGTCGAAGGCCTTGTCGGTGACCTCGATGATGTGGCTAGCGATGAAGGGCGCACCTTCGGCCGCGCCCTGTTCGGGCGACTTGATGCAGCATTCCCATTCCAGCACCGCCCAGCTGTCGTAATCATAGGCCGCAAGCTTCGAAAAGATCGCCCCGAAATCCACCTGCCCGTCACCGAGGCTGCGGAACCGCCCAGCCCTCTTGATCCAGGGCTGGTAGCCCGAATAGACGCCCTGCCGGCCATCGGGGTTAAACTCGGCATCCTTCACGTGATAGGCGCAGATCCGGTCGTGGTAGAGGTCGATGAAGGCCAGGTAATCCATCTGCTGCAACAGGAAATGGCTGGGATCATAGTTGATCTGGGCGCGGGAATGGCCATCCAGCGCGTCGACGAACATCTCGAAGGTCGCCCCGTCGAAGACATCCTCTCCGGGGTGGATTTCATAGCCCACGTCGACCCCGTTGTCGTCGTAGACATCCAGGATCGGCTTCCAGCGGCGGGCGAGTTCGGCGAAGGCTTCCTCGACCAGGCCTGCGGGGCGTTGCGGCCAGGGATAGAGAAACGGGAAGGCCAGTGAGCCGGTAAAGCTGACCGAGGCCGAAAGGCCGAAGCGGCGCGAGGCCACGGCGGCCTTCATCATCTGGTCGACGGCCCAGGCCTGGCGGGCGGCCGGGTTGCCATGGACAGAGGCCGGGGCAAAACCGTCGAAGGCCTTGTCATAGACCGGGTTCACCGCGACCAGCTGGCCTTGCAGGTGGGTCGACAATTCGGTGATCTCGACCCCGGCGTCGGCGCAGATCCCCTTCACCTCGTCGCAATAGGCGTCGCTTTCGGCGGCTTTGTCCAGGTCGAACAGCCGGTCATCGAAGGTCGGGATCTGGACCCCCTTGTAGCCAAGGCCGGCGGCCCATTTCGTTATGTTTTCCAGCGAGTTGAACGGGGCATCATCCCCCGCGAACTGGGCGAGGAACAGCGCGGGACCCTTGATTAGTCCGGGCATGGGCGTCTCCTGTGGTTAATCGTTCTCGAAATAGCGGACAAAGGCGAAGCGGCGGCTGTCGGGCGACCAGCAGGGCACGTTCAGGGTGCCCTGGCCGCCGTAAAGCGCCAGAAGGATGCGGGGGGCGCCGCCGCCGGCGGGCATCAGGCGCAGCTCGACCTGGCGGCCGAAGGGGTGGTTTTCGGTGCCCGGCGGGTAGGACAGGTACAGCACATGGGCCCCGTCCGGCGACGGATGGGGGAACCATTCGATCCGGTCGCCCTCGGTCATCTGCTGGGCGCCGCGCCCGTCGGGGCGGATGCGCCACAGGTCCATCGACCCGCCACGGTCCGAGTTGAACCAGATCCACCGGCCGTCAGGCGTGAAATCGGGCCCGTCGTAATGGCCCCCGCCCCCGACCACGAGCGTTTCGCGCCGATCCTCCAGGCGCAGGGTGGCGATGCCGAAGGCCCCGTCGCGCACGCAGGTATAGGTGATCGTCGCGCCATCGGGCGACCAGCCGTGATACCACGAGGGCACCTTGTCGGTCACCCGCACCGGCGCGCCGCCGTCGGTGTCCATCAGGTAGATGCAGGACTTGTCCCCGGTGTCCGTCTTGTCGCTGAGCGCAATGGCCCAGCCGGTCGGAGAAATCCCGTGATCGTTGTTCAGCCGCAGATGCCGGCCGGTGTCGACGGGAACCAGCGCGGGCCTGGCCAGGCTGACGCGGAACAGCCCGCCATCGGCATTGACCAGCAGGTAGGACCCGTCGGGCGACCAGTTGGGGGCCTCGACATGGCGGTCGGTGTCCAGCAGCACCTGTGTGGTGCCGCTATCAAGGTCGAAAATTTCCAGCGAGGCGCGCATCAGGTGCCCTCTGGCGCGTAGGAAAAGCGGGGGAAGTCGGCGGTCAGGCCGTGGCCGGTGATGTCGAAGGCCATCATGCCGACGAAGGCCCCGGTGAAGGACCCGTGTTCGCCCCGCCCCCCTTCATCCGAGATCACCGCGGCATCAAGCGGCGGCCCGAAGGCGCGCCATGGCCCGCCCTGTCGATAGTGAAACTGCTGGCTGGCGCGGTCGACGGTGACGGCCAGTTCCACCGGGCCCGGGTCCAGGGCCACCGGCTCGGCCGGGAACTGCAGCCGCCCGTCGGGCCAGTCGCCCGGGCAGGACAGGATCATCAGGCAGCGGCCCAGCCCGGCGGTGTGAGTGACGGCGAGGAAATGGAACTTGTGGCGGTTGTAATAGGTCGTGAGGCCGGCGGCCTGCTGGTAGGTCGTGGGGGCGTAGCCGGTCAGTTCAGTTGCGGCGCGGTAACCCAGGTGCTCCTGGCGGCGGGCGACTAGGGCCTGTTCAAACCACGACCCGATGCTTTCGCGCCCCGTCAGGCGCAAGGCTTTTCCGGTCAGGGTGAAGATACGGTCCGGCTCGGGCGTGCGCAGCCACTGGAATTCGGCCGGCAGGTTGTGCCCGGTGAACGATCGGTCGATGCGGGCGGCCGCGCGCGGGCTGGCGGTGACGCCCTGCGGGGGGGACACCTGTGACTGCGGCAGGGTGCCTCCGTCAACGAGGTACAGCCAGCCGTCCTCGTGCCAGTCGCATTTCTGGATCGCGGTTTCCCGGCCGAGGGGCGAACAGCGGCCCGGGAGGGGCCGTGAGCACAGGTGGGTGTGGTAGGTTTCGCCGTCAGGTGTGTCGACGATCTGCCCGTGGCCCGCGCGTTGCAGAGGGTGATCGGGATTGAACCGCGCCGTGATCAGATGCGTTTCGGGGTGCGTTTCGTAGGGTCCACCGATATCGCGCGACCGGGCCATGGTGACGGCATGGTCATAGCCCGTGCCGCCCTCGGCCACGGTCAGGTAATACCAGCCGTCGCGCTTGTGCAGGTGCGGGCCCTCGGTCAGGCCCAGGTGGCTGCCGGTGAAGATCACCCGGGGTGTCCCGATCAGCCCGTCGGTCTCCGACCATTCCTGCAGCAGGATCCCGTCGAAGGCCGATGTCTTCGGCTTGCCTCCGACCGAGGCCGAAACATGGTTCCATTGCAGGACCAGAAACCACTTGCGCCCGTCGTCGTCGTGAAACAGCGAGGGGTCGAACCCATGGGAATTGACGTAGACCGGGTCGCTCCACGGGCCGTCGATATCGGGCGCAGTGACGATGTAATTGTGGGCGTCCTTGAAGTTGCCGTCGTAGCGTTTGACGTCCGTGTAGACCAGCCAGAAGCGGTCGTCGGCATGGGACAGGCACGGGGCCCAGACCCCGCAGCTGTCGGGATTGCCCCGCATGTCCAGCTGGCTGGCCCGGTCCAGGGGGCGGCAGGCGAGGTCCCAGTTGACCAGGTCCTCCGAGCGGTGGATCTGCACGCCGGGGAACCATTCAAAGGTCGAGGTGGCGATGTAGTAGGTCGCGCCCTTGCGGCAGATCGAGGGATCGGGGTTGAAGCCGGGCAGGATCGGGTTGCGGATCATGAGCGGGCCGGTCCCTTGCGCTCGGCCGAGGCGGCCCAGAGGTTGATGTCGGCATCGCGGGCGTGGCGGTCGATCATGGCCAGCTCGTCATCGGTGAAGTCCAGCCGGGCCAGGGCGCCGACGCAATCGCTCACCTGTTCGGGCCGCGACGCCCCGATCAGGGCCGAGGTCACGCGGCCCCCGCGCAGCACCCAGGCCAGGGCCATCTGGGCCAGCGTCTGGCCCCTGCCCCGCGCGATGTCGTTCAGGGCGGCGATGGACGCGATGTTGGCCTCGGTCAGGAAGCCCGTGGGCAGGGATTTGGCCTGGGTCGCCCGGCTGCCCTCGGGGATGCCGGTCAGGTACTTGTCGGTCAGCATGCCCTGGGCCAGGGGCGTGAAGGCGATGGAACCGATGCCAAGATCGTCCAGCGCATCCAGCAGGCCGTCGTCTTCGACCCAGCGGTTGATCATCGAATAGCTGGGCTGGTGGATCAGGCAGGGGGTTCCCAGATCCGCCAGGATCGCCGCCGCCTCGCGGGTGCGCTGGGCGTTGTAGGACGAGATCCCCGCGTAAAGCGCCCGGCCCGACCGGACGATCTGGTCGAGCGCCATCATCGTCTCTTCCAGCGGCGTGTCGGGGTCGAAACGGTGGGAATAGAAGATGTCGACGTAATCCACCCCCAGCCGTTTCAGCGACTGGTCGCAGGACGCGATCAGGTACTTGCGCGATCCCCATTCGCCGTAGGGACCGGGCCACATGCCGTATCCCGCCTTGGACGAGATGATCAGTTCGTCCCGGTAGGGTTTGAAATCCTCGGCCAGGATCCGGCCGAAGGCGGCTTCGGCGGCGCCGGGGATGGGGCCGTAATTGTTGGCCAGGTCGAAATGGGTGATGCCAAGGTCAAAGGCCCGCCGCGCGATGGCCTGCTTGGTCTGGTGCGCGGTGTCGTCGCCGAAATTGTGCCAGAGCCCCAACGAGATCGCGGGCAGTTTCAGCCCCGACCGCCCGCAGCGGCGGTAGGCCATGGTGTCATAGCGGGCGGCGGAG
>PAQV01000012.1 GCA_002709405.1 Paracoccaceae bacterium | reverse complement strand
CGACTGGACCGAGATCGGCGCCCTGCCCGGGGACCGGTTCACCTTCACCGTGCTGCGCGACCCGCGCGACAGGATCGCGTCGTTCTATTTCTTCCTGCTCAAGGAAGCCGAGGCCCTGGATGCGGCGGCGCTGAACCTGCCCCAGAACTATGGCAAGAAGCTGATCCTGCAGCGCTCGGCCGAGGATTACTTCTTTGGCGGGCCGGAGAATTTCAACATCTTCATCCTCGACCATTACGACAATTTCTACACGTCCTACCTGGCCACGCGGAAGATGCGCGGCCGGCCCGAGCTGAAGACCCTGGACCGCCAGGCCCGGCTCGACCGGGCGCTGGCCAATGCCGGCCAGATCGACCGGATCTACCCGATCTCGGACCTGGCCGGGCTCGAGCGCGACATCGCCGAGCGCTTCGGGGCCAAGATCTCGGTCGCCGGGACCTATGCCAATGCCGGGCCCATGGCCCGCGAGCAGAGCCGCTGGCCCAAGCTGCTGAACCGCATGGCCACCGACAAGGGCCGCGCGGCGCTGGAAGCCTTTGCCGAGGCCGACCTGGAGCTGATGAACCGGCTGGGCGTGGCGATGTGATCGCCTGATCCCCGGGACCACGGCCCGTGGCGGGGACAGGGCCGGATACTTGGAAAGAGAAAGAAGCAGCACGTCGGGCCCCGGCGGCGCGGGCGGGGCCTGTCACCGGCCTTCTGCTTCTTTCTCTTCATAAATATCCGGCCGACCACCGGCCCGGGGGCGCGGATCTCACAGAAGAAAGAGATCCCCGGACAACCCGCTGGTTGTCGTCAGCCCTTCGATCAGCAGCGAGGCGCCGGTGTCGAAATCGAGCCGCACGCCGGTGTCGGTGACCTCGGCAAAGCGGCTGACGATTTTGGCCGTGCTCAGCGTGCCCGACCAGAGCGCCGCCGCATCCAGGTGGATTTCCTCGATGCCCGGGCGGAAGTCGGTGATCACGTCATGGCCGCCGTCGAAGACGAAACTGTCGTGGTTGCCCCCGCCGGTCAGGATGTCGTTGCCCGCCCCGCCGTGCAGCACGTCGTCGCCATGGCCGCCGTAGATCTCGTCATCGCCGGCCCGGCCGTGGATCTCGTCATTGCCCTCGCGGCCCCAGAGCCGGTTGGCCGCACCGTCGCCCCAGACGAAATCATCCGCCCGGCCGCCGACCATTTCCTCGATGTCGACATAGCTGTCGCCCGCCGCCTCGCCGGTGTTGCGCCCGGCATTGGCCAGGTCGATGGTCAGCGGGTCGGTCGCTCGCTTGTACATCGCCCGGTCCGACCCGGTGCCCCCGATCAGCGTGTCGGCCCCCGGCCCGCCTTCCAGCAGGTCGTTGTCGGCCCCGCCGTCCAGCCGGTCGTCGCCCTTGCGCCCGACCAGTGAATCCTTGTTGTTGCCCCCCGAGATGAAATTGTCCTCGGTGGTGCCCTTGAAGATGTCGCGCCCGTCGCTGCCCACTAGGTTCTCGATCCCGTCATAGGTATCGCCCGCGGCCACGCCCTTGTTCTGCGAGGGGTCCTTCATGTCGACGACCAGCTGGCCGGTGCTCTCGGAATAGACCGCCGTGTCGATCCCCGCCCCGCCGATCAGCGTGTCGCCCCCGTCCAGCCCCTGCAGGATGTCGTCACCCTTGCCGCCCTGCAGCACGTCGGCCCCGTCGGTGCCCACCAGGGTCTTGCCCTCGACGACATTGCCCACCGGGGCATGGGTCAGGCTGCCGGCAACCATCGCCGCGCGGATGTCGTCCTCGGACAGGGCCTTGCCATTGGCCGACAGGATCTTCAGCGTCTCCTCGGCAAAGCCCAGCTGGATGCCGTTGGACAGCTGGGTAAAGCTGACCTGGTCCGGCCCCCGCAGCATGGCCCAGCCCGACAGGTCCAGCCGGTCGGTCCCGGCCTCGAAATCCAGGATCTTGTCCAGCACGCCGTCGCCGGCATCGAGCACGAAGAGATCCGCCCCCGCGCCGCCGCGGAACTGGTCGGCCCCGGCGCCCCCGGCCAGGATGTCATCGCCATCGCCGCCCTGCAGGGTGTCGTCGCCCCGGCCCCCGACCAGCATGTCGGCCCCCGTCCCGCCGCTCAGCGTGCCCCCCGACGCCCCGGCCTGCAGGGTCTCGCCGGCCGGGCCCAGGTCCCAGGCCAGCCGGGTCACCCCGCCTTCGCTGGCCGAGCCCACGAAGATGTCGAGCACCCCGCCATTGGCCGTCATGGCCAGGCTTTCGACATTGTCGAGCCCCATCTCCAGGCTGTCGGCGATCGTGTCCAGCACGACCAGCCGGCCGGTGGGCAGCAGGGTCATCAGCGTCACCCCGTCATCGCCGCCCGCGGCCAGCACATAGGCCCGGTCGCCGGCCATGGCCGTGGCCAGGCTGCCCAGGCCCTGGAACCGCGTGTCCAGGCTGTCGACCAGGTGGTCCGTGGCCGTCATCACCCCGTCGTCCAGGGCGATGACGCTGAGCGAGGACGAGCCGGCCGCCCCGGCCAGGACAAAGGCCCGGCCGTCCAGGGTGACGCTGGCCAGCACCGAGGGCAGGTTGACGCCCAGCCCGTCGGCCGCGCCGAGGCTGTCGACCTGTTTCAGGCTGCCGTCGCCGTTCACCCGGTAGCATTGCAACGTGTCGTCGAGGGCCGAGGCCAGCACCAGCCAGCCCTTGCCGCCGTCGGTCACGGCAACCATGGCCGCGATGTCCCCGGGCTTGCCCGTCGGGGCGCTCGGCCCGCGCACCAGAGCCAGGCTGCCGTCGGGTTCGATGCGATAGGTGCCCAGCTGGCCCGGCGTTTCGGTCGCCGCAAAGAGATAGGCCGTGTCGCCCAGGGTCAGGGTCGCGCTGGCATGGATCGGGCCGCCCAGCCCGCTGGCCTCGAGATCGCTGCGCCCGCCGATGCTGCCGCTGTCGGTCAGGGCATAGGCCGGCAGGCCGGCCGGGCCGCCCGACAGGACAACCGCCTGGGTCGTGTCGCCGAACTGGATCAGCTCGACCTCCAGCGTGCCGAGGTCGTCGATCTGGCCGGGCAGGGCCTGGCTGTCCATCGCCGCCGGGGCATCCCCGCCCGACAGGTCATAGGCCGTGATCGTGCCGGTGACCTCGCAGGTCGCGTAGAGCACCGGACCGGCCTCGGTCCACAGGATATCAAGATCACTGACGGCTCCGGTCGCCGCCAGGTCGGTCCCCAGCGTCGCCACATAGCGCATCTCGGCCATGCCACTCACCCTCTGTATCGGTCTGCGGGCGGCCCCCACCGGGCCGGTGCGCAGAAGATCGGGCAGGGGAGCGGAGAAAACCGGCGCACCAATGTGGCAGCGCCGCGGCGCTTCGGTCGGTTTTGCGACGAATTGGCGAGACGGGCCTGTCAGGGATCAGGAGCGGGGGTCGGATGCCGGCGGGTCGGATGCCGGCGGGCCGGATCGCGGGAGAGGGCCGGGTCTGGGCGGCGCGGGGCCGGGATGGCCCGCACCGCGCCGCCGGTGATCAGCCCGCGGCGGCCTTCTTCTGCGACTTGCGCATGTCCCAGCGGGTCCGGCGCAGGATGCCGGCATGCATCAACGCCGGATCGCCGGCAGCCTGGGTCAGCAACTCGCGGCCCGGGCGCAGCGTGTAGCCGAAGAAATCCAGCAGGTCTTCATGCTGGGCCAGCACGCCGTTGACCCGGTCCCATTCCGCGAAGGTCAGGAAGGCGAATTGCCGGGCCGACAGCTCGACGATCTCGGTGATCGCCTCGTTGGCCTTGCCCCGCAGGTCGGTGGCCGTGACGGTGTCCAGGTCCAGCGCCTGGTTGACGATGGTGGGATCGGCGCAGAAATCCTCGTAGCGGATGCGCGGGATGTCGGGGAATTGCTCGATGAACCGGCGCTGGGTCTCGGCCTTGAACACCCATTCCCGCGCGAGCTTGCCCATCTTGTGGGCGGCCATCGGCGGGAAGGAATAATTGTAGAGGCAGGACGAGATATAGGCATAGGGGCTGGTGATCGAGAACAGGCAGCGGGCCCGGTCGCCGAAGGCCTCGCGGATGGCATCGACATGCAGCAGGTTGGGCGGCGAGCATTCGATGAACAGCGACTGGCCGGCCTCTTCGGCCAGCTTGGTCCATTCGTCCCGGATCCAGGCCCAGTCGAGCTTGTGGTCGGGATCCCAGGGCTTGCTGCGCATGGCGCCGCGCACGGCGGGGGCCATCTGGCCTTCGTGGTTTCCGAAGGGCGGCAGGTAGCCACCGGTCTGGCCCTGAAGATACTGACCGATGATCGTGGTGCCGGAATTGTTCGGCGACAGGAGGAAGATGAAATCGACGGCCACGGAGCCCGCTCCCTGAGAAATATGTAAAACGCACCTTGTCTTAGCCCGTCGTGGGGGGCGCGCCAACCGGGTTGTGCCCCGGGCGGGGGGCCGGCCTCTTTCCGCCGGTGAAGAATGCGGCACCGGGGCGCCGGATGCGGGCCGGCACGGGGTAAATGCAACATAAGATGGATTACCCGAAACATGCGCCAGGCCGGCGCGGGCGGGGACAGCGCCGGGTTTAGGCGGGTTCGGGCGGGTTTAGGCGGGTTCGGATGGGGCCGAAGGCAAGGGATTGCCGAGCGGCCGCCCGCGCCCCGGGACGCGCCATTGCAGCCCCGCGGAGCGCGGGGCAAGATCGGCCCCGCGCCCGGGGGCAGAACACCTGGCCAGGCCCGCACCGGCGGGACCGGCCCGGCGCAGGGACAGGACCGGGATGGCCGGGACAGGACAAGACGGAGCCGGCAGCCGGACCATGACAGACAGACCCGCCCCCCCCGACCGCCGGGCCCGTCCGATCCGCTCCCTTTTCCGGTCCCCGATCCGTTTCCCGGGCCAAGTGCCGATCCAAATCCCGGGCGGCCTGGCCTGTTCCGGTGTCGCGCCCCTGCTGGCGCGCCTGGGTGTCGCGCCCCTGCTGGCGCGCTTGGGTGTCGCGCCCCTCCTGGCGCGCCTGGGTGTCGCGGCCCCGCTGGCGCGCCTGGGCATCATGGCCCTGCTGGCCGGTCTCTGCCTGCCCGTGGCCGGGCTGCGGGCCCAGGAGGCAGGCCCGGAACCGGGCCGGGAAACGGTCATGGGCGTGGCGGGGGGCAACGGGGCCAACACGGCCGGGCGGCTGGTGCCGATCTGGCGCCACCAGCCGGTCATCGGCATCTGGCTGAGCGGAGGCCAGGGGCTGATCGATGTGCCGGATTACCTGGACGGGACCGATTTCCCCTATGCCCGCCGGCCCTACCCGCGCGAAGTGCCCTTTGCCGACGGGCTGACCGTCGTGCGCCTGCTGGGCGGCTGGGACCCCCGTGACCTGGGCAAGGGCGAAAGCCGGACCTATGACGACATCGCCCAGGGCGACCTGGTCACCCGGCGCTTCGGCGCGCCGACCCGGCGCAGCACCGGGCTGGCCGATCTCGGCCCGCTGACCTGCGACCGCCAGGCCGGGCGGTGCAGCGGCGTGCTGGAATGGCGGGATCCGGCAGGGGGCGATCCCGGCGACGCCCCCGGAGACGCCCCCGGAGACGATCCCGGGGGCACGCATCTGCTGATCACCGTGCCGGGCCGGTTGCAGCTGTGCACCGATGCGCCGGGGCAGCAGCGGATCGACTGGTTCGAGATCGGCACGCGCTACACCTTCACCCTGCGCCGGGTCGCCGGCTGCCCCGCCGGCGACGGGCCCGCCGGGACGCCCCCCCGCGAGACGGCCGAGGCCGGCGGGTTCCGCCCGGACGGCGATGGCACCCTGGTCGTCGAGCCCTCGCAGCTCGACTATCATTTCGACCTGCTCCGCCGGCGGCTCGATCCCTACCTGGCCCAGGGCTACACCGACCTGACGCTGGTGCTCGACAATATCCCCTGGGCCCTGCCCGCCGCCCCGACCACCGGCACCTACGGCCAGACCGCCCCGCCGTCGAGCCTGGCCGAATGGTCGGCGTTCACCGGCCGGCTGGTCGATGCGCTGATCGCCTTCTACGGGGTCGACACGGTGTCCGGTTTCCGGTTCCGCCTGGGCACCGAACAGCAATCCCCGCGGCGGTTCTCGGGCACTCCCGGGCAATACCTGGCGCTTTACGAGGCCACGGTCGCGGCGATCCGTGCCCGCCTGCCCGACGCCCGGATCGGCCCGTTCAACCAGGCCGGGGCCGAGGCCGATGCCACGGGCCTGACCCATGCCTTCCTCTATGCCAACATCGCCGATCCGGGCGACATCGATTTCGTCGCCCATTCGCTCTATTACATTCCCAAGCCGCGCGGGAACATCCTGGCCAATGTCCATACCGCGCAGCGCCTGCCCGATTACGAGGCGCTCTGGCGCCAGCTGCCCATGGCCCCGGGCACGACGGTCGAGTTCCAGGAATTCGGCGTGCTGCGCAACCAGGCCGGGCTGGCCACCGGAGAGCCCGGCGCGCGCGGCGCGGCGCTGCACGTGGCCGACATCTTCGGCCTGCTGGCGGCCGGGGTCGACGGGCTGTGGCACTGGCAGCCCTTCGAGCGGCTGCGGTTGCAGGGCGCGGGCGTCGACACCCAGGTGCTGACCGGGCGGGGCTGGCTCTATCTCGTGCTCGAACGGTTTGCCGGCGGGCAGATCTATCCGCTGGCGGTCACCGCCGCCGATGCGCCGGACACGCGGTTCACGGCCCATTACATCGAGACCGGCGGGGACGACGACGCCCGGGGCCTGATCCTGGTCAGCGCGTTCAATCCCGACCAGGCCCGGGATTCGGCCGATCCGCTGCGCGTCACGGTCGAACTGCCCGCCGGGCTGATCCCCGATCCGGGCAACCGGCGCTTTGCCGAGGTGTCGCTGTCGCAGGAGACCGCGGTCTTCGACCTGATCCGCGCCGACCTGGCCCGCGAGGGGCTGCTGAAGGCCGAGTTCGCGGCCCTGCCGGGCCAGCCGGTCTCGGGGATGCGCACGATGACCGACGGCGCCGGCCGGCGCTACGTGGCGCAACACTGGCCCGCCTACCGTGCCGCGATCGTCGACACGCTGACCGCCCGGCCGGTCACCCCGGCGATCACGCCGGGCGGCGATGGCCACCGGCTGACGCTCGACCTGCCGGCGCCCTCGGTGCGGGCCATCCTTGTCGATCCGCGCTGACCCGGCCCGGCCCCGCGGCCCGGACGGGGCCCGGAGACCCGGCTGGGATCACGCGCAGACTAGGGGCAGCAGACCAGCTTCAGCGTGCAGTTCTCGGTCAGCAGGACGGTGTTCAGGGCAAAGCCGTCTTCCTTCCAGTTGCTGAACTCGACCCGGCAGACCTGGTTGGCGAACTGGTCGGTGATGCGCACCACGTCGCTCGAGAAGAACCGGGTCTCGAAATTGCCGCTGGCATCGGCGGCGAGGGACCAGGAGAAATCGTTGCGGCTGCCGTCCCGCGTCCAGGTGAATTCGCCGATCGCCGCGCGCAGGTCGTTGACGTCCGAGGTATGGGCATAGACCCGCACGTGGCTGGGCCGGAAGCCGGGCGTGACCGCGAACACCCCGGTGCCGGTCAGGCTGACCGTCTCGATCACCGGCGCATCCGAGACATGGCCCCGGTTGCCCGCGATCCGCAGGGGCATGGCCGGCTGGAAGACATTGTCATTGGCGGTCTTCCACAGGGCCATGCCCGCGGGCAGGGCCGAGAAATCGTTGTCGATCACGGTCAGGTCGCCGGCCAGGTTGTCGCCGCCGCTCTTGACCTGGGCAAAGACATGGCCGGGATGCACGGCCCGGCTGTCCTCGAATCGGTTGCCCCGGAAGATCACGTTGTCGCAGCCCGAGCCGCCCAGGGTGCCGACCCAGAACAGCGACCCCTCGCTGATGCTGAGCTCTTCGGCGCATTCCGGGCGCTCGCCGACATTGAACCCGAACCGTTCGGTGAAGGGGCCGAAGGGCTTGCGCCCGTCGCCGGTCTTGGTGGCGTTGGTGATGTTGTCGATGAAGGTGTTGTCGATGATCCGCAGGTTGCGGCAGCCCGGGCAGTTGATCGCCGTCTCGACCCCGCCGCGGATGCGGTTGCCCCGAATGGTGATGTCGCGCGCGCCGTTGATCTCGATCATGTGGCTGACCAGGTCGGTCATGTAGCCGTCCAGCAGGTCGCAATCCTCGATCAGGATCTTGCCACCGTTGTAATTGGCCTTGGCGTTGATGAAGATCGTCGCCTCGCCGCAGCCCTTGGCCTGCAACCGCCGGATCGTGCCGCCCCGGGTCGGCATGAAGGCCACGGCCGAGCGTTCGGCCCCGTCGATATGGACATCCTCGATCAGGATGTTCTGGGTGTCGCAGAACGTGGCGGTCGGGGCCTTGGGATTGCCGACCGACTGGGTCCAGATGCAATGCATCGCATCGTCGTCCTTGCCGCAATCGATGAATTCCAGGTTGCGGAAGACCGTGTTCAGCCCGCCGCCCTCGCCCAGGGTCATGCGGCGGAAGCCGATGAAGCGCACGTTCTCGATCCGCGCGCCGATGGTCTGTTTCAGGAACACCCCCGCCCCGGCCTCGGCATAATCGGGGTTGCGCCGGTCGACGGCCGGATCGGTCAGCAGGGCGATGTCGGCAAAGCCGCCCATCGTCGTGACTGTCGGTGCCGAAACATAGCCCGACCCGCCGCGCGACAGGGTGACCGCGCTCAGCGTCCCGCCCGAGATCGTGGCATGGCCCTTGGCCCCGGTGCCGCCGCCGCCGTCGAAGCGCAGCATCACCGTCGAGGGCTGGTAGGGATGGGTCGGGTGGCCGTTCCAGCCGGTGCCGCCAGCGTCGATCGTGACCCCGGTCACCTCGCCGCCCGACACCACGGCGCTCAGCGCCACCCCCGAGATCCCCGCGGCCAGCGCCCCCGAGCCCATGACGTAATCGGCCGCCGGATCGGTGACGGGGGTGCCGTCGGCCCGGCTCAGCCAGCGCGCGAAGGGCAGGTCGGTGCCATCGAGATCGCAATCCAGGATCTGCGGCCGCAGGCAGGTCCGGCTGCCGTTCGCCCCGACGTCGCGGTTGGTCAGCCAGCCGGTGGTGCCATCCGAGCTGGCCAGCGCCTTCAGCCCGCCCCGCCCCTGGCCATGACCGCGAAAGGTCACCTGGCTGGCGATCGTCGTGTTGGTCAGCCCGTAGGTCTTCTGCAGCCCGCCCTGGATGACCCCGCCGCCGAGGCTTTCGAGGTAATCGTTGGCCGCGTTCCAGGCCGGGGTATCGTCGGTCAGCCCGTCGCCCACCGCGCCGAAATGTTCCAGCGCCACGGTGTTGCCCGGCCGCAGGCCCGGCAGGTCGGGGATCAGCCCGGCCCCGGCCGACCAGACATAGCTCAGCCCGTCGGCCCGGATCTCCTCGCCGTCGGGCCGCTGGCTGGCCGCGGCCAGCGAGACCAGCGCCGCCCGGCTGGCCAGCGCCCGGTCCCTGTCGCCGGCATTGTCGAAGATGTCGATGACCGCCCGGGCCATCGGATCGCCGGCGATCCACAGGGCCTGGTCCTGGGCCAGGGGCACGGCCAGGCTGTTGCCCGGGCGCAGCAGATGCGCCTGCGCCGGGGCGATGGCCGGGGCCAGCCCGCCCTGGGCCAGGGCCCAGCGGATGTCGCTTGCCGAGGTATTGCTGAGCAGCATTTCGCAGGCTTCCGCCGCTGCATAACGGTTCTCTTCGGTCCAGGCGGCGGTCAGGGAGAACGGCATTGAAACCATCGGGCGGATCCTGTTTTCCAAGCAAGGGCAGTGACCGGCGGGCAATCGGCCGGACCGCGAAACCCTCGCTGCAGAAAGCTATTTCATGGTTAACACTGCGTACGGCCCCCTATCCCGGGCCCATCCGGCTCCTGTCCGGCCCGCCCGGGCCGGCCCCCGTCAGCCCCCGTCAGACCGCCGAAGGACCCCCGAAAGACCTCCGTCAGGCACGACTCCCGCCACCGGCCCGGCGACATGTATCGCGGGCCTCCCTTGTGAAGGGCCTTGAAACAGACTAGAAAAAGACGGCTCGTTTCCGGCGCAGACCGGGACCGGGCATGGGGTGGGCGGGAACCGGCAGGGCCCCCGTCCGGATGACAGACAACACTGGGCCACGGCCCGGAGCGCACCCGGTAGGGCGGGCGGGTTTCGGACTGGACAGAATAAACCTTAACAGGCAGAAGCAGGCTATGAGTCGGACTGTCATACTGCATTACCACCTTTTCAAGAACGCCGGCACGTCCCTGGACCAGATCCTGAAGCGCAACTTCGGTGATCGGTGGGTGACGCGGGAATTCTCGATGAAAACCGATGACAACACCGCCCAGGTGGCCGAGTGGATCCGCTCGGAACCCCAGGCTGTTGCCTTCTCGACACATACCGCGCTTGGCCCGATCCCCGAGATCGAGGGCGTCAAGGTCATCAGCGTCATGCTGCTGCGCGACCCGATCGCGCGGATCCGCTCGGCCTATCGCTTCGAGCGCAAGCAGGATGCCGATACCTGGGGCGCCGAACTGGCCAAGACACACGACCTGGAAGGCTATATCCGGGCCCGGCTGGGCCGGCCCGACGACCGCCAGTGCCGCAATTTCCAGACCCATCGCCTGGCCACGCTGGTGCCCGGCGACCAGCCCGAGCGCCAGCGCGCCCTGGAAGGTCTGAAACGGCTGTCCGTCGTCGGCCTGGTCGATGATTTCGNCGCCGCCGTGNCCCGGCTGGCCGATGCCATCCGCCCCGATTTCCCCGAGTTCACCTGGGAAAGCGTGCGGGCCAATACCACCACCCGGGACAAGCAGCCCGAAACCGATCAGGACCGGGTCGTCGACGCCCTGCTGGTCGGGCACAACCGCGATGATTTCGACGTGCTGCGCACCGTCACGGAAATGGCCGGAGAAGGCTGACAGCGATGTCCCGAGAGATCGTCCTGCATATCGGCCGGCACAAGTCCGGCACATCTTCCCTGCAGCACTTCCTGGGATCCCGCCGCGATTACCTCGACCGGCTGGGCGTTCTCTATCCCCGCACCGGCAGTGCCAACCGCATCGCCCATCACGCCATTGCCGATGCCTGCAACGCCCGCAAGACCGGGCCCGAGGCGCTGGCCCCGATCATCGAGGGCATCCGCGCCGAGATGGGCCCGCAGCACCACATGGTCCTGCTGTCCAGCGAGGCCTTCCAGAACCTCGACGACCTCGCGCGGCTCGCCGCCCTGGTCGAAGGGCTGGGGATCGAGCGGATCCGCATCGTCTGCTACGTGCGCGAACATCTCGATTACGCCATTTCGGGCTTCCGCCAGATGGTCCAGAACCAGCCCGGGTTCATGACCTTCGAAACCTATGCCAAGCGGTTCCGGGATCCCGAGATCTTCATTGCCCGCTGGCAGGCTCTCGGCGAGCTGACGCTCAAGTGGTACGACCGCGAGAAGCTGCTCAACGGCGATGTCATCGCCGATTTCTGCGCGCTCGTCGGGTTCGAACCGGGCGAGATCCCCGATGGCGACCGCAACCCCTCGATCGGCGGCAACCTGCTGGCCTACAAGATGGCGGCCAACAAGCTGGGCCTGGAAACCGCGGGCTATGATGCGCNGCGCGGGCTGGCCAGCGATCACGCGGCCTTCCGTTCGGCCTTTCGGATTCCCGATGCCGCGGCCGAGGCCCTGCGCGCCAGGAGCGCCTACAATGCCCGGCTGACCGGGCTTCTGGGCGAGATCCGCATGAAATCCTGGGCCGATTCCCCGGCCCTGCCCGATGTCGACCGGATCGACGACGACCTCGAGCTGATCGGGGTGGCCGCGGCCGACCGTCCGGCCCTGGCCGCCGAGATGCGCGGCGCCGCCGCCTGGGTCGCCATCGGCTGATCCGCCCCCTGATCCGGCCGGGGCCACCCCCCTGCCCGACCCCCGTAGCCTGCCCCTCTCCTGCCCTCCCGGCAGTCCGGCCTCGCGCGCCCCGCATCACCCGCGGGGCCGGCCGGCTCATCCGGCGATGCGGGCCTCGACAAAGGCCCGCAGCTCGGCGGCATCCTCGTGCAGCACCTTGCGGGTGAAGAAGGCCGGCGTATCGGCCAGGTGCCCGCGGTAGGACGCATCGGTCAGCAGCCGCGGCCCGCCGCCATAGGTACGGAAATTCCCGATCGAGACCCGGTCGACCGGCACGTGGCGGCCGCTCATCAGCAGGGNCGGCAGAAAGCTCTCGTCCGGCTCGAAGGCGCCCAGGAAGNNCCGCGCGTCATCCTCGAAGGCCGGGCTGTCGAAATGGGCCACCAGCGCCTCGCAGACCGAGCGGTGCAGGATGTACCAGGCCCGGCCGCAATAATGCGGCTGTTCGGCGAAGAAGGCCCGGCGAAAGGCGATGTCCTCGTCGTCCGGCGCCGACACGGCCAGCACCCGGGGATCGTCCTCGGGCTCGTGGCACAGGGTGAACAGCCGGTTGACCGGGTTCGAGACCGGAAAGAAGGCCGGGTCGTCGAACTGGTCCAGCAGCCCGGCATTGCCCCGCAGCACCAGCCGCTTGCGCCGGCGGGTCTCGATCGGGGCGCCGTCGCGCGCCCGGGGCAGGATCACCGGCTTGCGCACGCGGAAGGCGCTGACATGGGCCAGGGTCCCGTCGTCGCGTGCCCGGGCCAGCCGGTCGCGGATCTCGGCCTGTGGCCGCAGCGGGGCGCAGGTGCCGCTGAGATTGACGAAGAATTCCCAGCCGTCGCGTTTCAGGGCCCGGCGCAGCGCCTCGATCTGCATCTGCGCCTGTGACGGGCCGCACCAGCGGATCGGCAGCGAGCGTTCGACCTCCAGCCGTTTCAGCGCCGGGGCGTCGCGGGTGACATCCGCGGCGATCCCGGCCATGGCCTCGGCGCTGCCGTCATAGGTGATCAGTACCTGGTTGTCCGGGCCGGACAATGTCCGCAGGAGCCAGGGCAGCCAGGTTCCGTCGCCGAAATGCTGGATATTGTAGAAGATCATCTGCCGTTCCGTTGCCTTGCTAGAGCTTCAGCCCCAGCTGTTCGAGCATCGCCCGCGGGCGGTCGTTCTGCCACCAGTCCATGAACCGGGCATGTTCGGGGGGCACCGCATCCTGTTTCGGGCGGTCGAACAGCCCGTGCTGGGAATCGCGCTGCATGACCTCCTGCAGGACGGGGGCCGCGGCGGCGATGGCCTCGGGGCGGACCAGCCCGGCCAGCAGGCGGTCGGGCGCGCGGACGATGTCGGCATAATCGACGATCCGCACGTCGGCCCCGGCCTTCCGGGCATGGGTCGCGGCCTTGAGGTTCTCGGTCATCAGCCATTTCAGCGTCTCGGCCTGGAAGCCGAACTTGCGGGTGAAGGACAGCGACCAGGGCTCGGCCTCGCGGAACAGGAAGACATAACGCGCCCGGGGATAGAGCCGCAGCATGGCCCGCACGTGGAACAGGTTCGAACTCTGGGCCCGGAACTTCACGGCCAGCTGCGCGGGCCGGCCAAAGGCCGCTTCCAGCGCGTCCAGGCNGGCCCGGTAGAGGGCGTCCCAATCCGCGGGCGCGGGGTCGAAGGCGGCCAGGCGCTTGCGCTGGCCCAGGTCGAGCAGCACGTCGGGTTCCGACAGCGAGGCAATGCCCGCGGCGCCCAGGATCTGCGAGACCAGGGTCGATCCGGCCCGGCCGATGCTGAAGACGAAGATCCGCTCGGGCCCCTCATCCGCCCCCTCTTCGGGCGTCTCCTGCGGCGCGGCCAGCGCCGGGGCGATCCCGGCGGCATAGTCGTCGACCGGCGCCAGGCGCAGCAGCTCGGCGTCGTGGAACTGGTCCATGTAGAAGAAGGCCCGGGGCCGGGCCGGGGGCACGCGGGGCATGCCGACCTCGACCACCGCGCGCAGCTCGGGATCGAGCGCATAGGGCGTAAAGACCAGCCCTTCCCCGGCGCCCGGCGCCAGCGGCTCGGGATCGAAGGTGAAGTTGCGCAGGGCGCTCGGCGCCGAGAGGTTCTGCTTGTTCCGCCCGGTGATGCGATGGACGGGCCAGTCCGGGATCGTCATGCCACGGGCTCCCGTCGCGGCCGTCCCCCCTGCCGTGGCGCGGCCGCGCCACGGGCGAAAAGGCCCGCCGGACCTTTTCCGGGGAGCCCGCCTTGCCTGGGCTCCGCCCGTTCGCGGGCGAAAAGGTCCACTGGACCTTTTCCGGGGAGCCCGCCTTGCCGGGGCTCCGCCCGTTCGCGGGCGAAAAGGTCCACTGGACCTTTTCCGGGGAGCCCGCTCACCCCTTGGCTCCCTGGCCGCGGGCGTATTTGTCCTCGTAGCGGATGATGTCGTCCTCGCCCAGGTAGGANCCGGTCTGNACCTCGATCAGCACCATGTCGATCTTGCCGGGGTTCTCCATCCGGTGCACCGCGCCCAGCGGGATGTAGACCGACTGGTTTTCCGTCACCAGCTTGACCTCGTCGTCGATCGTCACCTTGGCCGTGCCCTCGACCACGATCCAGTGCTCGGCCCGGTGGTGGTGGCTCTGCAGCGACAGCGAGGCGCCCGGCTTGACGTGGATGCGCTTGACCTGAAACCGCTCGCGCAGGATCAGCGTCTCGAAATGGCCCCAGGGCCGGTAGTCGATCGGCAGCGAGGTGGCCTGGGACGCGCCCTTGGCCTTGAGCGCATTGACCGCCGTCTTGACGTCCTGCGCCCGGCTGGCATCGGCCACCAGGACCGCGTCGGGCATGGCCACGGCGATCAGGTTCTCGACGCCC
>PAQV01000011.1 GCA_002709405.1 Paracoccaceae bacterium | reverse complement strand
TACCCTAATTAGCGTTGTCACAAAAACTTTAAAGTGGCTTGAGACAGTGCCGTAGCGGAAAGCGCGGGCGCCGGCGGACTTTCGCCGGCAGGTTGAGCCGGTTTCCGCCGCAGGACGCGGCCCTGAAACGACAAACCCCCGGGCAAGTGCCACGGGGGTCGTCTGAACTTCCGTTCTGACTGAAGGAGCGTGCCCTCAGAGCAGACCTTCGCGTTGCGCCTTCTTGCGCGCCAGCTTGCGGGCGCGGCGGATCGCTTCGGCCTTCTCGCGCGCTTTCTTCTCGGAGGGTTTCTCGAAATGCTGCTTGAGCTTCATTTCGCGGAACACACCTTCGCGCTGAAGTTTCTTCTTCAGAGCACGGAGCGCCTGGTCGACATTGTTGTCGCGAACACTGACCTGCATGTGGTTGTCACCACCTTTCTGTGTAAGAGTTGCAAGGAAGAATTGCAGGAGGCTGCCCTATAGCAAAGGACCGCCCGACTTGTCCACCCCCGCACCAAACAGGGCCCGGACAAGGATCTACAGGGTGCCAAACCGGCCGAAACCACGGGAAATCCGCGCGCGATCCTCTATATCTAGGCCCAAGCCGCCCCAATTCGACATGCAAGACCGGAGACATCCCATGACGACGCCCTACGAAGACATAAAGTCGGCCATCCTCGACGCGGCGATGATGCATGTGGCCTTCGACGGCTGGTCGGACGCAACGCTCAAGGCCGCGGTGGCCGATGCCGGGGTCGATCCCGCGCTGGCCCGGGCCGTGCTGCCCCGGGGGCCTGTCGACCTGGCCCTGGCCTACCACGCCCGGGGCGACAGCCAGATGCTGGACAGGATCCGGTCGATGGACATGTCCGACCTGAGGTTCCGCGACAAGGTCATTGCCGCCGTGCGCGCCCGGATCGAGGTCGGCGACAAGGAGGCCGTGCGCCGGGGCATGACGCTCTTTGCCCTGCCGCAATATGCCGGCGACGGGGCCAAGGCGCTCTGGACCACGGCGGACATGATCTGGGACGCCCTGGGCGACAGGTCCGACGACGTCAACTGGTACACCAAGCGGGCTTCGCTGACGGCCGTGATCTCGGCCACGGTGCTCTACTGGCTGGGTGACGACAGCGACGGGTCCGAGGCCACGTGGGACTTTCTCGACCGCCGGGTCGACAATGTCATGCAGGTCGAAAAGCTGAAGGCCCAGGTGAACGAGAACCCGCTGCTGAAACCCTTCATGGCCGGGCCCAACTGGCTGGGCCAGAAGATCCGCGCACCCATGCGCAAGCCGCGCCACGTGGACATGCCCTTTTCCGGCCAGTGACCCGCCAGTCCTGATCAGGCCAGTCCTGATCAGGCCAATCCTGACCTGCCACTCCTGACCGGGCCGCGCTGCACCCCACCCCGCGACACCCACGCATGACACCCCGAAAAGGTGGCACTTTCCGCTTTCCCTTAGGGGTGGTAGGCCAGTGCCAGCCAGAAGGATCACTGACCATGACCGACACCATGCGCGCCGTCGAGATCACCGCCCCCGGTGGCCCCGAGGTGCTGAAACTGACCACCCGCCCCATTCCCAAGCCCCGCCACGGCCAGGTCATCCTCAAGGTGGCCTATGCCGGGGTGAACCGGCCCGACGCCCTGCAACGCGCGGGCTCTTACGCGCCGCCCCCCGAGGCCAGCGATCTGCCCGGCCTTGAAGCCTCGGGCGAGGTGGTGGCCCTGGGCGATGGGGTGACCAACGTGGGCCTGGGCGACCAGGTCTGCGCCCTGCTGCCCGGCGGGGGCTATGCCGAATACGTGGCCACGCCCGCGGCCCATTGCCTGCCGGTGCCCGACGGGCTGGGCCTGAAAGAGGCGGCCTGCCTGCCCGAGACCTATTTCACCGTCTGGACCAATGTCTTCGACCGGGGCGGCCTGAAGGCCGGCGAGCGGTTCCTCGTGCACGGCGGGTCCTCGGGCATCGGCACGACGGCGATCCAGCTGGCCAAGCTGTTCGGCGCGCGGGTCTTTGCCACCGCCGGATCGGCCGAGAAGTGCAAGGCGTGCCTGGCGCTCGGGGCTGAACGGGCGATCAACTACCGCGACGAGGATTTCGTGGACGTGCTGCGCGGCGAGGGCGGGGCGAACCTGATCCTCGACATGGTCGGCGGCGATTACCTGCCCCGCAACGTCAAGGCCCTGGCCGAGGAAGGCCGGCTGGTCCAGATCGCCTTCCTGCAGGGCCCCAAGGTCGCGTTGAACTTTGCCCAGGTCATGATGCGCCGGCTGACGATCACCGGCTCGACCCTGCGCCCGCAAAGCGACCTGGCCAAGGCGCGCATCGCCGACGATCTGCGCGCCCATGTCTGGCCCCTGCTGGATGCCGGGCGTGTCGCCCCGGTCATGGACAGCGAATTCCCCCTGTCCGAGGCCGCGGCCGCCCATGTGCGCATGGAAGGCTCGGGCCATATCGGCAAGATCGTCCTGAAGGTCGCGGAGTAACCCCCGCGACCTTCACCCTTGTCGTTGCCGGTCTTGTCGTTGCCGGTGCCGGTGGCCGTTCTACGGCACGGCCCGGCGATACAGGTGCCAGGTGGCATGGCCCAGCACGGGCAGCACGATCACCAGGCCCAGCATGAAGGGCAGGGCCCCCAGCACCAGCGCGCCCAGCACGATCCCGCCCCAGGCCAGGATGACGCCCGGGTTCTTCAGCGCCACCCGGACCGATGTCACCACGGCCACCGGCAGCCCGACCTTGCGGTCCACCAGCAGCGGCACCGACACCACGGACACGGCCAGCACCGCCGCCCCCATCACGCCGCCGATCACCGCGCCCATGGCGATCATCTCCCAACCCCGGAAGGTGGTGAAGATGTCGCGCGCGAAGGCGCTCAGCGAGGCCGGAGGTTCGGGCCCCAGGGTCACGTTGTAGATCCAGCCGGCCAGCATCATCCAGACCATCATCATCGCCAGCAGGTAGACCGCCAGCGCCGCAATGGATCCGAACGAAGGCGTTTTCAGCACTGAAAACGCGTCGCGCCAGTGGACCTGTTGCCCGGTTTCCCGCCGCAGGCTCATCTCGTAGAACCCGATCGAGGCCACCGGCCCGACCAGGGCAAACCCCGCGACCAGAGGCACGATCATGGGGATCAGCCCGGCGTGGAAGCTCATGGTGATCAGGGTCAGCCCGATCAGCGGGTAGATGGCCACCAGGCACAGCGCATCCGCGCGCAGGGCCTGCATGTCGTCCCATCCGGCCCGCAACGCATGGACAATGTCGTCTCGGGTCAGAACCTGGATCCGGGGTGGGTGAGCATCCACCCCGCTGCCGATCTCGGACGCGGTTTCGGCAAGGTGAGACCCCGTGGCGCCGACCGCCTGCGCCGTCCAGCTCAGCGGATTTCCGATAGTCTGGGTCATGTCGTCTCCTTTCCCGTTGGATTGGGTTGGTGCCCCGGGCGGAGATCGGTCGCTTTGGCCGATCTGCCCGGCGACGCATGCAGGAAGCGTAGCACGGTTTTTGGCCAAACGATCAAATTTGACCGATTTAGATGGGGTCTTGGTAAACCCGTCCGATTATGAACATGATCGCCCCCGACGAGGACGGACCCGGGGGACACCCCCCGCACGGAACAATGGAGGTGGCCCATGGCCCTCACCGCGATCATCGAAGAGCATGGCGGCTCGGACAAGCTGAAGCTGGTGGACCGCGAGGTCGGCGACCCGGGCCCGGGCGAGATCCGCATCGTTCACAAGGCCTGCGGTCTGAACTTCATCGACGTCTACCAGCGCGACGGGCTGTATCCGCTGCAACTGCCCCAGGCCCTGGGCATGGAGGCCGCCGGCATCGTCGAGGCCGTGGGCGAGGGGGTCACCCACCTGAAACCCGGTGACCGGGCCGCCTATGCCGCCGCCCCTCCGGGCGCCTATTGCGAGGCCCGGGTGATGCCCGCCGCCCAGGTCTGCCCGCTGCCCGACGCCATTTCCTTCGACGAGGCCGCGGCGATGATGCTCAAGGGCCTGACGGTCGAATACCTCTTTCACCGCACCACGCCCCTGAAGGCCGGCGACACGGTGCTGTTCCACGCCGCCGCCGGGGGCGTCGGGCTGATCGCCTGCCAATGGGCGAAATCCGAGGGCATCCACCTGATCGGCACCGCCGGCACCGACGCCAAATGCGCCCTGGCCCTGGAGCACGGGGCCGAGCATTGCATCAACTACAACACCGAAAACTTCACCGAAAAGGTGCGCGAGCTGACGGACGGCAAGGGTGTCGACGTGGTCATGGATTCGGTCGGCCAAAGCACCTTCATCGGCTCTCTCGACAGCCTCAAGCCGCTGGGCATGATGATTTCCTTCGGCAATGCCTCGGGCGCGGTCGAGGCGTTCAACCTCGGGCTGCTGGCCCAGAAGGGCTCGCTCAAGGTCACGCGGCCCACGCTTTTTGCCCATATCGCCGACCCGGTGGCCTGCCAGGAAATGGCCGCCCACCTCTTTGACAAGGTCACCTCGGGCGCAGTGAAGATCCGCATCGACCAGCGCTTCCCGCTGCGCGATGTCGCCCTGGCCCATGATACGCTCGAGGCGCGCAAGACCACCGGCTCGACCATCCTCGAATTGTGAAGGACGACGTGATGAAACACCTGGTGACGGCGGCCGTCCTGGCCTGCGCCGCGACCCTGCCCGGCCTTGCCCGGGCCGAGCTGATCGACCTCGGGGCCTATAACGGCTGGAACGTCATGGTGGATCCGGAGCTGAACAACGGCTGCCTGATCCAGTCGGCCCGCGACGGCAAGGCCCTGACCCGCATCGGCTATGATCCGGCCAAGGCCGAGGGCTATATCGCCATCTTCAATCCCGACTGGAAACGCCTGCGCAAGGGCCAAAGCTATGACCTGGTCGTCGCCCTGGACGACCAGCGCCAGCCGGTCGTGGCTACGGGGATCCAGATGGGCACCGTGCACGGGGCAGGGGTCGTGTTCACCGACCGCAAGGTCTATGACGAGATCGCCAAGGCCCGGACCCTGACCGTGTTCGACGCCTCGGGCGCGGCGGTCTACCAGCTGGACCTTACCGGCACGGCCGACGCCATCGCCGCGGCCCGCAAATGCCAGACCGGCGACTACGACCAATAAGGCCCAAGGACACAGATGACGACCCAGGACCCGCCCAAGGACACCACCTCCTCCACGGATACCCCCGGCACGCCGGCCCGCAAGGCCGCCCAGAAGGACGTCGATGTCGACACCGTCCTGCGCAAGCAGGCTGCCGCCATCCGCCAGTTGCAGGAACGGCTTCTGTCGGTCCAGACCATGTTCCTGCGCTTTTCCGATACCGGCAACGTCGACACCGGCGATCCCATGGCCGAGCTTTCTCCGGTCGAGATCCTGCGCACCCCCGGGGCCGACATCACCGTCGTTGCCTGCGCCGGGCTGCTGACCCATTTCGGCATGCCCAACAAGGAGTTCTTCCGCTCCTTCGTCGACCGGGGCTGCAACGTGGTCTTCCTCAAGGACTTCCGCCAGTGCTGGTATCAGCGCGGGCTTCTGTCGCTCAGCACCAACCTGTCCGAAACGGTCGAGGTGGTGCAGGGCCTGCTGCCCAAGGGCACACGGTCGGTGCGGACCATCGGCACCAGCGCTGGGGCCTTCGCCGCGCTGCATCTGGGCATCCGCATGAACGCCGACCGGGTGCTGGCCTTTGCCCCCCAGACCCGCGTCCTGCCCGGTGTCTTCGACCGCTATGCCAGCTTCGACAGCCGCCGGCACGACATCGACTTCAGCAGCCCCGACATCGACGTGCGCAACAGCTTTGCCATGAACCCGGATTTCGCCGGCCGGATCGATATCCATTTCGGAGCCAAGGCCCTGCCCGACGTGCGCCAGGCCCGGGCCATCGAAGGCTATCCGCAGGTCCATCTGCACGGCCACGATTTCGACAAGCACGGCATAGCCCAGCATCTGCGCGAGACCGGGGAACTGGACGCCGTGCTGGGAGACTTCGTATCTTGAGCTTAAGGCAAGAAGGCCCGAGGGGTCCGCGAGCGCAATGACCGAACAGACCATCTACATGCATGTCGGCGCAGGCAAGACCGGCAGCACCTACCTGCAATCCGCCCTGGCCAATGCCCGCCGGTCCCTGGCCGCGCTGGGCATCGACTACCCGCTGGAACCCCGGGCCGAAACCCGGGCCCGGCTGGGGCGCGTGACGTCGGGCAACCTGCGCCCGACCGACCGGCTGTCGGAAACGCTCGACCGCTACCCGGGCGCCCGCGACAGCCAGACCCTGCTGTGGTCGAACGAGACCCTGCACCTGACCCTGACCCAGCCCGACCGGCCCATCGCCGCGTCCATCCGCGAGGCCTTCCCCGATGCCCGCCTGAAGGTGCTGTACTACATCCGAGACCCGCTGGATCACGCGGTGTCGTCCTATGTCCAGGTGGTCAAGCGCAACGGGTTCACCGATGACCTGGCCGCCTTCCTGCGCCGCTACGACGGGCCCGAACGGCTGCTGATGCTGGACGAGGTGGTGCGCGGGTTGGAGGGCGAGCTGACGATCCTCAACTATTCCCGCCACCGCGACGACCTGAAGGCCACGTTCGAAACCTGGCTGGGCCTGGACCCGGGGGCCATCGCCGAACCCGACATGCCCGTCGTCAACCGGTCCCTGACCCGCGGAGAGCTGGAATTGCAGCGCGCGTTCAACGCCCACCTGGGCATCCTGTCCAGCCAGGTGATCTCGGACCCTCTGTGCGAATACCTGCCCGATATCCAGCCCGAACAGCCCGCCCTGGCCCGCGCCGACCTGGCCGCTTTCCTCGATCGCATGACCACCTCCCTGGCCGACCCGCGCCTGGAGGCGCTGATCCCCGAGGGCGAGGGCTATCAACTGCCGACCCTCGATGCCGTGGCCGACCGCTTTCCCGATCCCGCGGCCGAAGGCACCTTTGCCTTTTCCAGCGCCCAGCTTGACCTGCTGGCCCGCGCCCTGTCGATCCCGATCTCTCAGCGCACGCCGGAACTGGCCCTGAAGCGCAACGAGCGGCGCAAGCAGGCCACCGAAGGGCCGCGCAAGACCCAGGGCGAATAGACCCCACCTAAAATAGCCCCCACCTAGCGGATCGGCGTGAACAGGGCGTCGTCCAGGGTGCAATCGGTGCGCGTGTCCGCCCCGCAGGTCCGGGGCTCCAGGCCCCGGGTCAGGCAGACGCGCACCTCCTGGACGTAGCCGTCGCGGCAGGTCACCGTCAGCATGTCCGGGTCCAGCCCGGGATTGTCCTTCAGGAAAGCCTCTTCCACCACCGAGGCCGGCAGCCGCACGGCATCGTCCAGCTTGCGGAACACCTGCGGCCGGGTGATGCGGTCATAGGCCACCCGCGACAGGGCAAAGTAATCGTCCGCCGCCAGGCCCGAACAGGTCCCGTGCTTCTTCCACTGGTGCCAGGCCAGCCCCGAGGTGCCCATGATGTCCGCCATCTCTCCGGTCATCCGCCGCGAAGGCGCCCGTTCGGCGGTATCGCAATAATCCGGCCAGCCGCTTTCGTATTGCGGCCACAGCCCGTGCAGGATCCAGCCGTGATCCTCGTCGCATTGCGGCGACTGGCGGCGGTCGCCCTCCAGCGCGCACCAGTTCGGAGACCAGCTCAGCGCCATGACGTAATAGTCGAAGACCCCGGGTTCGTCGGCCCATGCCGGGCCCACGGCCCAGCCTGCGCCCAGGCCCGCACCCGCCATCAGCCCAAGGGACAGGACACCGCCGCGGATCCATGCGTGAAGCCCTTTAAGCATTCGCCTCTTCCCTTTTCGCCTGCTGCCGACTATACAGCCGCGAAGTTCCCCGACAACGGAAACCCGCCCGAGGTGAAAACCCGGGCAGCCTGGCCCTCCAGGCGCCGGGGAAGATGTACGTGTGTAAGGAGCATGAAACATGGCACGACTGATCAACGCGCGCGCCACGGCGGTCTGGCTGGTGGACAACACCACCATGACCTTCAAGCAGATCGCGGATTTCGTCGGCATGCACGAGCTTGAGATCCAGGGCATCGCCGATGGCGACGTCGCCGCAGGTGTGCGCGGCTTCGACCCGATCGCCAACAACCAGCTGACCCAGGCCGAAATCGACAAGGCCGAGGGCAACCCGCTTTACAGGCTGAAGACCAAGCCGAACCCCGCCGCCGAAGGCGAGGAAAAGCGCCGTGGCCCGCGCTACACGCCCCTGTCCAAGCGCCAGGACCGCCCGGCCTCGATCCTGTGGCTGGTCAAGTTCCACCCGGAACTGGCCGACGCCCAGATCTCGAAACTGGTGGGCACCACCAAGCCGACGATCCAGGCGATTCGCGAGCGGACCCACTGGAACATCGCCAACATCCAGCCGATCGACCCGGTCGCCCTGGGCCTGTGCAAGCAGTCGGAACTGGACGCCGCCGTCCAGAAGGCCGCCGCCAAGAAGGCCGCCGAGGGCGAGGTCATGGACGACGATGCCCGCCGCAAGCTGGTCAGCACCGAACAATCGCTGGAAATGGATTCCGAGCCGCGCATCCCCACCGCCATCGAGGGCCTGGAGACGTTCTCGCTGTCCGATGACGACGACGAAGAGGACAACGATCCCATCGTCGACGCGGATTCGTTCTTCAACCTGCCGTCGGGCGACGACGACGAACAGCCGCGCTAAGGGGCAGGCGCCTAGCCGTCCCCCTCGTCCTTGTCCTGCCCGTCCTTGTCCTTCCCGAACGTGGCAATGGCCTTGGACATCAGACCGATCAACACCACGCGCTCGTCAGGGGACAACCCGGCGAGCGCGTCGTCGTTCACGGCCCCGGCCGCCTGTACCGCCGGGCCGTGCAGGGACCGGCCATGGGCAGTCAGCCAGGTCCGCTTGATCCGCCCGTCGTGATCGTCGGGCCGCCGCAGGATCAGCCCGTCCCGCTCCATCCGGTTCAGCGAATTGGCCACCGTGGCCTGCTCGATCCCCAGCGCCTGCACCAGTTCGCGCTGGCTGCGCCCGTCCTGTTCCCACAGTTGCAACATGATCGGGAAGGTCCCCGTCGACAGGCCCAGCGGCTTGATCCGCGCCTGCAGCCCGGCCGCGAACAGCCGGGCCAGGTGGTTGACCAGGTAACCGGCCGAGGTCTTGCGGGCAAAGCTCATGCGCCTTGGCATAAGGAAACATAGCTGGCTATGCAATAATCCCATAGCATGCTATGTAACTAGCACGCCCCGAGTCGCGCCACACCCCGCTGCGCCCGGATCAATAGCCTGCTATGTAAATCCCCGGAGGATCCCATGCCCCGCATCCTGCACCCCATTGCCGCCACCACGGCGCTTCTGACCATCATCGCCTTCTGGCTCTCGACCCTGCTGACCGAAACCATGGGCAGCCGCGAGGCCGTCCTCTGGCTCAAGACGCATCTGCCCTGGGCCCTGCTGCTGCTGATCCCCGCCCTGATCCTGACCGCCGCCACCGGCACCGCCCGGGCCAAAGCCCGCCACACCCCGCACATCACCGCCAAACGCGCCCGCATGCCCTGGATCGCCGCCAACGGCTTGATGATCCTCGTGCCCTCGGCCCTGGTCCTGACCAGCCGCGCAGGCCAGGGCCGGCTCGACAGCGCCTTCTACGCCGTCCAGGGGATCGAGCTTGTCTTCGGCGCCGTCAACATCGCCCTCCTCGGCCTCAGCTTCCGCGACGGGCTGCGCCTGACCGGCCGCCTCGGCCGCCCGCAGGGGGGCAGCGCCCCCCGTCCCGCGCCCAGAACCTGAGCACCCCGGCCCCGGGGCGCCGGCCATGCAGGCGCATGGGTTGACCTTCGGTCGCCGCGACCCGACCTTATGGCCAGCCACGACAAACCGGAGCGCCCATGCCCTCCCGCACCTCCCGCCGCCCCATTGCCCTGACCGCCGACCACGTCGACCGGGTCTATCGCGAGGTTCCCGATCCCGGGCCCTCGTCCACCCACACGCCGATGACGGACCAGGACAAGGAAGACCTCGCCCGCCGCCTGCTGGATGAAAACGCCGGCCGGCCGTTCTGGGTCTTTGCCTATGGGTCGCTGATCTGGAAACCGGCCTTCGAATATGACGAACGCCGCCCCTGCCTGCTGCATGGCTGGCACCGGTCCTTCTGTCTCGACATGAACGGCTGGCGCGCGACGCCCGAACAGCCGGGCCTGATGCTGGCCCTCGACAATGGCGGGGCCTGCAATGGCGTGGGCTTCAAGATGCCCGAGGACGACCAGATGGGCCGCATGATCCGCCTGATCGAACGCGAAGGGGCCTTCCTGGAAATGATCCCCTGGATCCGCTGGGTCACCCTGCGGGCCAACGGCGAAAGCTTCCGGGGGCTGGCGTTCTACTGCACCCCGCCGACCTCGCGCCGCCACAAGGGCGAGGCCCGCCTGATCCGCCTGCCGATCGAGGACCAGGTCCATCGCCTGGCCCGGGCCGTGGGCCATGCCGGCAGTTGCGCCGAATACTTGTTCAACACGGTCACGCACCTGGAACAGCTTGGCATCCACGACAGCTACATGTGGAAACTGCAGAAACTGGTCGCCGACGAGATCGACGCCGTGCACGGGTCCACTCCAGAGGCCGGTCAGGGAACCACCGCCTGCGCGGCTGCGGAATAAAGCCCGGCCTTACAGCCCCTAAAGCCCCGCGATCACGCCCCGGCCCATGACCTGGCCCGACGGCCCGTCCTGCTGGGACCCGCCGGGGGGTTCCTCGGACATGCCCATGGTGAAATTGCCCGTCACCCGGCGCAATTCGGGGGGCAGGGGCAGGCGGGCGGTGTCTCCGTCCCCGAACAGACCCACAGAAATCGCCGGCTGGTCGTCGCCATGAGCCCAGACCTGCAGCACCCGCCCCGCCGGAGCGGTGCCCGAAATCCGGGTGACTTGCAACACGCCTTCATCCTCGTCCAGCACCGCGAGGTAGCGGAAACTGCCGTCGTCCGAGGTGATTTCAGCCGCCATCAACCCGTCCGACGGCCCGAAGCCCGGCGCGACATCCGGCCCGCTGACCACCAGGTAGCCCAAGATCGCCACCAGCAGCACGGCCACCACGCTCAGCCCGCGCCAGAAGGCCAGCGCCGCCTGCAGCCGGGCCGGGACGCCCATGTCGGGGGCGCCGAACACCCGGGTCTCCAGGCCGCGCCAGGCTGCGGCGGGCACCGGTTGCGGGGCGACATCGACGGCCAGCTCGCTCAGCTCGATCTCCCATTGGGTGACACTCAGGGCAAAGGCCGGGTCCCCGGCCAGGCGCCGCCGCGCCTCGGCCAGGTCCTCTCCGGACAGCAGGCCAAGGACATATTCGGCCGCCAGCATCTGATCGTCGTCGTCGAATGGCATCTCTTCACTCATCGGGACATGCACTCCCTCAAGGCCATCAGCCCGCGCCGCAGCCAGGTTCGCACCGTGTTCAGCGGAATGCCGTAACGGTCGGCCAGGTCGGCATAGCTGTCGCCCTCCAGGTAAGCCCTCTGCACGGCGTTGCGCCGGTCCTCGGGCAGCTCTGCCAGGCAGGCCCTGATCCGCGCCGCCTCGGACCTTGCGATGGCGGCGGCTTCGGGCCCGGCCCCGCGGCCGGTCAGGTGGTGCGTGTGGTCGTCGATATCCTCGTGCGCTTTGAGCGCCCGCAGCCGGTCGATGGCCGTGTTGCGGGCAATGGTGATGAGCCAGCTCATCGGGTGATGGTCCGAGACCTCGAACCGGTCGGCATGGCGCCAGACCTTCACGAAGCTGTCCTGAAGCGCGTCCTGCGCCTCGGCCCGGTCCTTGAGTACACGCAGGCAGAGCCCGAAAAGTTTCGGACCCGCGTGGTCGAACAGCTCGGAAAACGCCTGGCGGTCGCCAAGGGCGATGCGTCCGAGCATCCGCTCAAGCTCTTGCCTGTCGTCCGTCATGGCCTCCCTCGGGGGAACGGTCCGCGCCCCGCGCGCCCGGCCCCTGCTTACCAGACCCTGCATACCAGACCGGGGACGCGAGGCGATGAAATTAATTGTGACTTTAATTCAGGGACTTACCGAAAATGTGCGCGGGCCCCGCAGATTTGGCGAAACTTCCGGCCGGCCCGCCCCGTGCCTGAACACATAGCGCCGCCGCAAACGGCCCGCGCAAAACACGGGAGACACATCATGAAGACCCAACTTATCGCCTCCGCCTTGATCCTCGCCGCCGGCTCGGCCTTTGCCGCGTCGCATGCCATGGCCCCCGCGGTCGAGGCCTCGGACCAGTCGGTCGCCAATGGCGTCGTCAGCGCCGACATGATCACCGCCGGCGAAAACGGCTGGATGGTCGTGCACCGCACCGATGCCGAGATGAAGCCCGGCCCCGTCGTCGGCTACGCCCCCCTGCGCAAGGGTGAAAACGTCGATGTCGCCGCGATCCTGACCGAAGCGGTCGCTCCCGGAGACATGCTGATGCTGATGGTGCACGGCGAAACTGGCGGCATGAAAACCGGCAGGTTCGAATACACGCTGGGCGCCAAGGAAGACGGCCCGATCAAGATCGACGGCAACCTGGTTATGACCGTCATCACCGCCCAATAAGCCCCAGTAAGCCTTTGAATTCCGGGGGCGTGGCGCGCCCCGGGGCCCTGTCGCGCGTCCCACGCGGCAGGGCGTGCGGCGGTCTGTCTATCCAATTCATCCCGCAGGCCGCCGCACATCCAAAATGGGACAACGACCCATATCAGGGACACACGCACCCGCTTCAATCCGGGACAATCACCCAAAAATGGGACAGGCCTTAGACGTCCTTGCGCGCGCGCAGCGCCGCAGAGATCGTCCCGTCGTCCAGGTAATCCAGCTCTCCACCGATCGGCACACCCTGCGCCAGCGAAGTCAGCCGCACCCGGCCTTCCAGCTGGTCGGCGATGTAATGCGCCGTCGTCTGGCCATCGACCGTGGCGTTCAGGGCCAGGATGACCTCGGAGACGTTTTCATCCATGACCCGGTCCAGCAATTGCGGAATGCGCAGGTCCTCGGGGCCCACGGCGTCCAGCGCCGACAGGGTGCCCCCCAGCACGTGGTAGCGCCCCTTGAAGGCCCCCGCGCGTTCCATCGCCCACAGATCGGCCACGTCCTCGACCACGCAGATTTCCCCCGTGGCCCGCTTTTCACTGGTGCAGAAGTCGCAGATGTCCGCCGTGCCCACGTTGCCGCAGCGCCGACATTCACGCGCCGTCACGGCCACCGTCTGCATCAGGTCCGCCAGCGGGGTCAGCAACAACGCCCGCTTGCGGATCAGGTGCAGCACCGCGCGCCGGGCCGAGCGCGGGCCAAGCCCGGGCAGCTTGGCCATCATCTCGATCAGCGCGTCTATGTCGCGGGTCGACGACATCGCGTCCGCTCAGCCCGCCGTTCAGAACGGCAGCTTCATGTCCTTGGGAATGCCCAGGCTTTCGGTCAGCTTGGCCATCTCGGCCTGCTGCGCCTCGGCGGCCTTGGACTGGGCATCCTTCACGGCGGCCAGGATCAGGTCCTCGACGACTTCCTTGTCGTCGCCGCCCAGGATCGACGGGTCGATGTCCAGCGCCTTCAGCTCGCCCTTCAGCGAGGCCGTGACCTTGACCAGCCCGGCTCCGGATTCCCCGTCGACGGTCATTTCGGCCATCTGCTCCTGCAGTTCGCCCATCTTGGTCTGCATGTCCTGCGCGGCCTTCATCATCTTGGCCATGTCGCCAAGCCCGCCAAGTCCTTTCAGCATCGTATCGTCCTTCAGAAGAGTGTTGTCGTTGCCGGAATGCGAAGCCCAGCCTTGCGGATCTCGCCGGTCAACGTGTTGCCGTACTCATATAAGAACTCCCCGTCAAATGCGAGGTCCTCGAAGGTGTATAGCCGGTCGAGCGCCGTCACCCCGGGCGAAATCATCGCCGACAGCAGGGCCGAGTCCAATTCGTGCGCATAGCTGGCCAGGCTTTCGCATCAGGCCGTGGCCCCAAGGGGCGGGCCGGTCTGGGCCCGAAAGGCCACAGCCCGGCGGGAATATGGGATCAGGGTCGGCAGAACGGGCGATGGCGGCAGACCTTTGCAACGCGGGATCGTGGCGACGTTACCCATTGTGCCGCTAAGTTCAATTATAGGGGCCTTGGTGCAGGCCCATTCAGCCCCCATTCAATCCTCGTCGAACGGGTCCCATTCTTCGCTGACCTCGGGCAGGGCCTCGGTCTCGGCCACGGCCGTCAGCTGTGCATGGGTCCGGATCTCGGTGATCTTGGCCCGCGGGAAATGCGCCCGCACGGCCCGGATCATCTCGGTCTCCTCGGCCTCGGCCTCCATCGCCAGCCGTTCCGCATCCCGCACCTCGGCAATGCTCGGCGCGCCGCCCTCGTTGCTGACGATCACCGCCCAGCGGTGCCCCGTCCAGGTCTGCAGCTTGCCCCCCAGCCGCTGGGCCAGGTCCCCCGGCGCGCCGGGAGCCGGGCAGAACTCGATCCGCCCCGGCGCATAGGACACCAGCCGCACGCCGCTTTCGACCTCGACCAGCAGCTTCACGTCCCGGTTCGACCGGATCAGCTCCACCACCCGCTGGAAGGTCGCGTAATGGGCCAGGGCCGTTTCGGTGTCATGGGCCCGCGCCGTTGCCGGCCCGCCCCCCCGTTGCCCTCCTCGTTGGCCACCCGCGCCACCGCCATAGGGCACGGCGGGCGGGCGCATCTCGGCCCGGCCTGCCGGGCCGGATGGGGCAGCCCCGCCAGACCCCCCGCCATTAGGCCCAACAGATCCGCCCACGGGACCACCCGCCTCCTGGATCTTCCGCACCAGTTCTTCCGGAGACGGCAGATCCGCCACATGCGTCAACCGGATCACCGCCATTTCCGCCGCCATCATCGCGTTCGGCGCGGCCGAGACCTCCTCCAGCGCCTTCAGCAACATCTGCCACATCCGCGACAGCACCCGCATCGGCAGGGCTTCGGCCATCGCCACGCCCCGAGACCGTTCATCCGGGGATACCGTCGGATCCTCGGCCGCATCCGGCGTGATCTTCACCACCGACACCCAGTGGGTGATCTCGGCCAGGTCCCGCAGCACCGCCAATGGATCCGCCCCGTCGGCGTACTGGGACCCCAGCTCGGTCAGGGCGCCGGCCGCATCGCCCCGCAGGATCATGTCCATCAGGTCCAGCACCCGGCCCCGGTCCGCCAGCCCCAGCATCGCCCGCACCTGCTCGGCCGTCGTCTCGCCCGCCCCGTGCGAAATCGCCTGGTCCAGCAACGACGTCGCATCCCGCGCCGACCCCTCGGCCGCCCGGATGATCAGCCCCAGCGCATCCTCGGCAATCTCCGCCCCTTCGGCCGCCGCGATCTTCTTCAACAACCCGCCCATGTCCTCGGGTTCAATCCGCCGCAGGTCGAACCGCTGGCACCGCGACAGCACCGTCACCGGCACCTTGCGGATCTCGGTCGTCGCAAAGATGAACTTCACGTGCTCGGGCGGTTCTTCCAACGTCTTCAGCAGCGCGTTGAACGCGCTGGTCGACAGCATGTGCACCTCGTCGATGATGTAGATCTTGTACCGCGCCGAGGCCGCCCGGTACCGCACCGAATCGATGATCTCGCGGATGTCGTTCACCCCGGTCCGGCTCGCCGCGTCCATCTCCAGCACGTCCACGTGGCGGCCTTCCATGATCGCCCGGCAATGCTCGCACTGCCCGCAAGGCTCGGTCGTCGGCCCGCCGGTCCCGTCCACCCCGATGCAGTTCATCCCCTTGGCAATGATCCGCGCGGTCGTCGTCTTCCCGGTCCCCCGGATCCCCGTCATGATGAAGGCCTGGGCAATGCGGTCGGCCTCGAAGGCGTTCTTCAACGTCCGCACCATGGCCTGCTGGCCGACCAGGTCGGCAAAGGTCTCGGGGCGGTACTTGCGGGCGAGCACCTGGTAGGCGGGCTGGTCGGTCATGAGGTATCTTTCGCAGGGTCGCGCGCAGGCTACCGGGTCAGCCGGGGGAACCGCAAGCGCCCCGATCGAACTTCGCGCCTGGATGGGGTCGGGGGCCGGGGAGGGGCACAGGAGGTCGGGTCTTGTCTCGACGACCCGACCGGGCTATCCATGCCCAGCCGCGCGGGGGCGGCAACCGGGTCCGCGGACAGCCGTATCGGCACCCCCCTGACGACGACGCAGACCATTTCGGTTGAACTCCAGCCCGGAGAGCGGACCATCGGGCATATCGTGAGGGACACCGATGACAAACACCCCGACCCAATTGCGCCCGGACCAGGCGCGCCCGGAATTCCTGAGACGCGCCGCCAAGTCCCTGCGCAAGGCCTTTGCCGACAGCGACCCGCAGGCCGTGTCCCGGGTCCATGCCGTGCTGCCCGGGGCGCAGACCCTGCGCCATGCCGACGCCCTGCACGTGCTGGCCCGAGAGGCCGGGCACGACAGCTGGCCCAAACTGGTCTTCGCAGAGGACGCCCGTGCCCTCGACCGCGCCGCCCGGGCTGACCGGCTGGGCCGCGCGCTGACCCAGGGGCATTCCTGGGTGATCGACGCCCTGCTGGCCGAAACCCCCGACCTGGGCCGAGACAGCCTGGGCCTGGCCTGCGCCACCTATGACGTGGCCGAGGTCTCCCGCCGGCTGGCCAAAGACCCCGCCGCCGCCACCCGCCCCGACGGCGATCGCAGGCCCATCGCCCACCTGGCCTTTTCCCGGTTTCACCAATGCGGCGGGGCCGAAGCCGACATGCTGGCCGTTGCCCAGGCCCTGCTTGCCGCCGGGGCCGATGTGAACGACACGATCGCCGACGAACAGGGTTCAGACCAGCGGCTCTCGGTGCTTTACGGGGCGATCGGGCACGGCAACAACATGGCCCTGGCCGAATGGCTGCTGGATCACGGGGCCGACCCCAACGACAACGAATCGCTCTACCACGCGACGGAGCTGGGTCACCGGGGCGGAATCCGCCTTCTGCTCGCGCACGGAGCCAGGCCCGAAGGGACCAACGCCCTGCTGCGCGCGCTCGATTTCGACGATGCCGAGGCGGTCTCGCTGCTGCTCGCCGCCGGGTCCGGCCCGGCCGAGCTTGCCGCCGGACAGCCCTCGGAAGAACCGCAGCTTGTGACCGGCGCCCTGCACCATGCCGCCCGGCGGATGTGTTCGGCCAAAACGGCCCGCATGCTGGTGGATCATGGGGCGGACCCGTCGGCCCGGGCCTTCGGCCACACGGCCTATGCCCTGGCCCGGATGCACGGCAATGCGGCGGTGGCCCAGGTCATCGCACAGGCGGGCGGGGATACCACCCTTTCGGGGCCCGAAGCCCAGCTGGCCCGGGCCGCCGACGGCACCGCCGGCCCGCGCGACTGGATCGATATGGCGGTTTTGTCCGACGAAAGCCGCCGGCTGCTCTGCCGCATGTCCGGCCGTCCAGGCGCGCTGGGGCACATGCAACGGCTGGTAGAGATGGGGTTCGATAGCAACGGGACGGATGAAATGGGGCTGACCCCCCTGATGCTGGCTGGGTGGGAGGGCCAGGCGGATGTCTTCGCCTTCTTCCTCGGCCAGCGCCCGGACCTGGGCCACGTGAACCGCTTCGGCGGCGGGCTGCTGGACACCATCCTGCACGGCTCGCTCAACTGCCCGCACCGGGCGGACCGCGATCACTTGGGCTGCATGGAACAGGCCCTGCACCAGGGCGTCGCCCTGCCCAGGGGAATGCTCAAGGCCGAGGCCGGGGCCGCCATGGCAGCCTTCCTGGCCGATTGGGCCGAGCGGCACCCCGGCCAGGTGGTGGACAGGCCAGCTGGCTGATCCGGCCGACACAAAGGTGGCAGGGCGCGTCCAGCGCGCGTCCCGCTCCCACCCACCCACCCCGCGGGACGCACGCTGGACGCGGCGCAAAACTCCAACCGCCCCCGCCCGTGACGCGGTCCCACCGCCAAACCCCAAAGGTTAACGAGGGGTAAAACCGCCCCTGTAACCCCTTGAAACCAAACACCCGGCCCCCTGTCCCACGCGTGGGACATCACACCGCCTGCTGCTTCTTTCTCTTCGAAAATACCCAGATCCCGCCCGCACCACAGGTACGCGGCCCACCATGAGGGGCACCCGATCCGACAAATCTGGGGGGAAAGGTGAGAGGCTGGACAACGACCCAAGCGGGGCTCGTTACGGCTGCTTCCTTCCGGACCTGACCGGGTTGGCGAGGCGCTCGCCCGCGCCAACCTCTCGACGGGCTACTTAGGCAGATCCGCCGCCGATTGCAACCACCCGTCCGTCATCCTGTCGCATCGTCCTTTTACAGGCCCAGCCGCAGGTGCAGGAACCCATCCGCCCCGATCCCGAGGTCCTCCCTGGGCCCCGGCAGTTCACCCAGCAGGTCCGCCGCCCCGGGCCCGGTCCGCACCTGCACCGAGGTGCCCGGCCGCGCCGCCAGCCGCCAGGGCGGGGCGTATCCGGGACCAGCCGGGCCCGCCCGGAAATACGACGCCAGGGCTTCCTGCAATTCGATCGGCGGCAGGGCCACCTGGCCGGCCCCGCGCAGCCCCAGGAAATTCCCGCCGCCCCCGGCCCGGTAGCTGTTGGTCACCACCAGCACCTCTTGCCCAGGATCCAGCGCCGACCCGCCCAGGCAGATCCGGCCCACCCGCCGGGCCCCGGCGCTTGTCAGCCGGCCCTCGGCCGTGAACCGCGCGGGCCGGGTCGGGTCGATCTCGTAGCTCAGCCCGTGGATCACGTCGAAATTGTAGCCCGCCACATCGTCGGGAAACAGCGCCACATCCGCGCTGCCCTCGGGCACCTCGCAGAACAGGCTCGCCGCCATTTCCAGCCAGTCAGCCAGCACCGCCCCGCTCAGCCGCAGCACGCGCAATTCGTTGCGGTAGACATGCAGATCGGCGACCGAGCGCAGGGTGACCTCTCCCTCGGCCACGTCCGTGTAGGCATCCGGCCCGGCCCGCGCCCCGAACTTGCTGGGCGCGACCGAGGACAGAAGGGGCAGCCCGTCCAGCCCCGCCGCCTGCAGGGCGGGGCGCACGGCATCGGCCTGGGCATCGGCGGTCACGGCCAGGGCATGATCGGGGCCGAAGAGGCAGAAATAACTGTGCAGCCGCCGCTCTGCCCGCCCGACGGGCCGGTCCAGGGCCGCGCGCGTCGCCGCGTGGGCCGGGGCCAGGATGCGGGCCAGCTCGGGGTCGGCGGGGGTGTCGGGGGCGACCGAGATCAGCCGGGCCTCGGCGCCCGAGATCTCCCACCCCGCGCTTCCGCCCGACAGGCGCAGGTCGATCTGCCCCAGGTGAGACCCGCCCCAACCCGGCAGCACCACCGGCGTGTCATGGATCCGGCCGGCCTCGGCATCGACACTATCCATCCCGGCATGGACCGGCCCGGGCAGAAGCTGGTGGGAATGGCCCGCGATCACCGCATCGATTGATCCGAGCCCCGCGATCGGGATGGCGGCCTGCTCGGCCATGGCGGTTTCGGTGGCGCTGCCCAGCCCGGTATGGGCCAGCACGACCACCAGGTCGCAGCCGTCGGCCTTCAGCCGGGCGCTGGCGCGGCGGGCGACCTCGACCATGTCGTCGATCTCGATCCGGCCGGCCAGGTGGTGCGCATTCCACAGCGCCGTCTGCGGCGGCAAAACGCTGAGCAGCCCCAGCCGGACCGACCCGCCGCCCGGAGCGGTCAGGGTCAGCTGCACCTCGGACCGGATCGGGCCGGTCTTGCCGGCCAGGTTGGTCGAGATCACCGGGCAGGGGGCCTGGGCCGCGACGCGCATCAGGGCATCGACCCCGAAATCGAAATCGTGGTTACCCAGGCCGATGGCGTCGTAACCCAGGCTGGCAAAGGCCTGCATCGCCGGATGCGTGTCCTGGGCGTGGTCGGCCATCACCACGTCGCCCATGGGCGTGCCCTGCAGGACGTCTCCGTTGTCGACCAGCAGCACGACATCGCCCCGGGCCTCGGCCTCGGCCCGGGCGGCGCGGATCAGGCTGGCGGTGTAGGTCAGGCCGGTCGGGCCCAGCGGCTTGTCGGAATAATAATCGTGGGCGCACAGGTGCATGTGCAGATCGGTCGTCGCCAGGATCCGCAGCCCGATCCCTTGCGCGCCATGGCCGGTCGGGCGGTCATCCTGGGGCTCCGGCGGGGGCATGGCATGCCTTTCTGGCAGGGGGCAGTCGAGGTCGTCCGGCGCGGGCCGGGGCCCGGCGTGAGCGTCAGTCTACAGCCTTCGGGACGCGGCCTGTCAAGCAAGCCGTCGCCCGTCATGGCGAGGCGGTTTGGCGCAGGCAGATGGCGGGAACCGGGGGCCACGCCGCCCCGAACCCCCGAAAGGCAGTGATTGAATTGCGCGGCCAGAAGTGCCATCGACGCCCGGGGCAGGGCAAAAGACCGACCGGGGCAGGGTGACGATGAAACACGCGGAACAAGTGACATTTGGCGGATCGGGGCTGGATCGGGTGGCGCATCTGCGCGGCAACCCGCAGGCCCTGGCCGAGGCGCGGACCCATCCCGATGCGGCGTCGATCCTGATGTGGCGGGGCAAGCCGATGGTCTGCGGGTCCGACGGCGACCGGCTGGCCTTCGTGACGATGCAGCATCCCGCGCTGGCGGCAGGCCACGGCCGGGCGGTGACGGAACCGGTGCTGCTGGGCCAGGACGACACCGGCCCCCTATTCGCCACCGACCTGTCGGGCTGGCTGCCCGAGGGGCTGGACGAGGCCGAACTTGACCGTTTTCTGGACACCTCTCTGCAATGTTACCCGGGCTTTCCCGACGACCATGTCTTCGCCGAGCTGCGCCAGGTCATGACCCGGCTGAACCCGCGCCATGCGGAACTGGCGGCCACGGCCAAGGCCCTGATCAGCTGGCATGAAATCCACCCCTTCTGCGCCCGCTGCGGTGCTCCGTCCGACATCACCCAGGCTGGCTGGCAGCGCACCTGCCCGACCTGCGGGGCACATCATTTCCCGCGCACCGACCCGGTGGTCATCATGCTGATCACCCATGGCAGCTCGGTGCTGATGGGCCGGTCTCCGGGCTGGCCCGAGGGCATGTATTCGCTGCTGGCGGGCTTCATCGAGCCGGGCGAGACCCTGGAGGCGGCCGTGCGCCGCGAGGTCTGGGAAGAGGCCGGCGTGAAGGTGGGCGAGGTGGGCTACCTGGCCAGCCAGCCCTGGCCGTTCCCGGCCTCGCTGATGTTCGGCTGCTGGGGCCGGGCCGAAACGCGCGACATCACCATCGACCCGGTCGAGATCGAGGACGCCATCTGGGTGCCCCGCTCCGAGATGATGGATGCCTTCGCGGGCACCCATCCGGTGATCAAGCCGGCGCGCAAAGGCGCAATTGCGCATTTTCTGTTGCAGAACTGGCTTGCAGATACGCTGGAATAATCCCTAGAATCCGAAAGATAATAATCGAGCAGCCGCCATGAAATTCTCTGCCAAGGAAGATATCGAAGCGCCGATCGAGCAGGTGTTCGAGATGCTGTCGGATTTCGACGCCTATGAACGCCAGGCCATGCGCCGGGGCATCGAGGTGCAGCGCACCGATACGCGCACCGCGCCCGGCGTGGGCGTGTCCTGGCATGCGCTGTTCGACCTGCGCGGCAAGCGGCGGGACATCGACATCGTGGTGTCGGCCTATGACCGGCCCGATGCCATCCATTTCACGTCCGACACGCAGGGGCTGCACGGGCTGGTCACGATGCAGCTGACCCCCCTGTCGCCCAAGCGGACCCGGCTGGGGGTCGAAGTCGACCTGAAGCCGAAGACCCTGTCGGCCCGGCTTCTGGTGCAATCGCTGAAGCTGGCCAAGTCCAACCTGACCAAGCGCTTCAAGCTGAAGGTGGCGGATTACGCCAAGACGATGGAAACCCGGTACCAAAGCCTGCAGGCCTGACCGGGATTCGATCGGCCCTGATCACATGACCAGCATGGCGCCCGAGGTGACCAGCAGGCCGATCATGCTGTAGCCCGCCAGGGCGAACAGCCCGTCGCGCACCAGCAGGGTCAGCGACATCAGCACCACGGCCATACCCATCAGCGACGAGGTGAAGGGCAGCAGCTCCATGAAGGGCATGGTGACGCCGCAAAACGTGCAGGCCAGGTAGATCAGCCTGTCGAAGGGTGCGACGGCCAGGAAGCTGAGCCGGGGCCTGGTGTGACGGTCGAACCAGCGGGCCGGGCGCCACAGGCTGCGCGTCGCCCGTTCCAGCCAGCGCGAGGGGATCCGGCGGCGCTTGATGATGTCGGGCAGCCACAGTTCCTGGCGGCCGATCAGCAGTTGGAAACTGACGAGGGCGATGATGATCCCGCAGACGCTGGAAAACCCGGGCACGCCCGACAGCGGAGACACCACGGCCAGGGCCGGCACCATCATCACCGGCACGAAGGAACTGCGGCCCATCGACTCCAGCAGGTCGCCGACATGGGTTTCTTCGCCGTCGTCGACCGCCTCGTGGATCTCTTCGATCACGTCGGTGATCGCCTCGGGAGGGAAACTGTCACTCATGAAATAGGGTCCTTGGTCGCCAGACACCCGGCCAGTGCGGCCGGGGCTGATGATAGGACAACGCCTGTTGCGGCGCCGCTGTTCCCCCGCGGGCGGTTGGGGCAGGGGCACGAAGGGCGGCTACTGGCGCCGGGGATCGGCGGGATAGACGCCCAGGATGCTGAGGTCGGTGGTGAAATAGCCCAGCTCGTCCAGGGCCAGGGCGACGTTGGGATCGTCGGGGTGGCCCTCGATGTCGGCATAGAACTGGGTGGCGGTGAAGGACCCGCCGACCATGTAGCTTTCCAGCTTGGTCATGTTGACCCCGTTCGTCGCGAACCCGCCCATGGCCTTGTAAAGCGCAGCCGGGATGTTGCGGACGCGGAAGACGAAGGTGGTGATCATCTTTTCCGACCGCCGCGTCTTGTCGGCCTCGCGCGACATGATCAGGAAACGCGTGGTGTTGTGGGCGTGGTCCTCGATGTGGCGGGCCAGAATATCCAGCCCGTAGATCTCGGCGGCCAGGTCCGAGGCCAGCGCGCCTTCGTTGCGCGGCCCGTTCTTCGCCAGGTCGGCAGCGGCCCCGGCACTGTCGGCCGCCGGTTCGCCCTTGATCCCGTAGCGGGACAGGAAGGACGCGCATTGCGGAATCAGCACCAGATGGGCGCGCACGGTCTCGATGTCCTCGATCCGCACGCCGGGCAGGGCCATCAACGAGATGTGAACCCGCACGAAGGCCTCGTCGACGATGTGCAGCCCGGATTCGGGCAACATCCGGTGAATGTCGGCCACCCGGCCATAGGTCGTGTTTTCCACCGGCAGCATGGCCTGGTCGGCCTCGCCCGAGCGGACAGCGGCGATCACGTCGTCAAAGCTGCGGCAGGGAAGGGCTTCGAAACCGGGGCGGGCTTCGCGGCAGGCGGCGTGGCTGTAGGCGCCGGGTTCTCCCTGGAAGGCGATGCGACGGGTCATGAGATGTGTCCGATCTGGCATTTTGGTCGATTGGTCGCGGTGTCTATACCTTGCGCGAGGAAGGGGGAAGCCTTAGACATCCCTCCGACACCTATCAATAAGGACAGGCGATCCATGGACACGATGACTTCCACCAAGGTTGCAGCCTCGCTGTGCGGCGCATTGCTGGTCTTCATGCTGGCCGGATGGGCCGCAGAGGGGATCTACCACGTCGGCGGCCACGGTGAAGCATCCTACGTGATCGAAACGGCCAGCGCCGAGGGCGGCGACGAACCGGTCGAAGAAGGCCCCGCCTTCGAAGAGGTCCTGGCCACCGCCGATGCCGGCAAGGGCGCCAACGTGTTCAAGAAGTGCCAGGCCTGCCACAAGCTGGAACCGGGCGTGAACGCCACCGGCCCGTCGCTGGCCGGCATCGTCGGCCGCCCGATCGGCGCCGCGGACGGCTTCGGCTATTCGGATGCCATGGCCAGCCACGGCGGCGACTGGACCCCGGACGCGCTGAACGAATTCCTCGAAAAGCCGCGCGACTACGTGCCCGGCACGGCCATGAGCTTCAACGGTCTGAACAAGATCACCGACCGGGCCAACCTGGTGGCCTACCTGCAGACCATCGGCGGCTGATCGGCCCTTTCGGCAACGTTATTTCTGAAGGCCATCGTGCGGGGCGCACGGTGGCCTTTTTCTTGCGGCCTTTATCGTGCGGCCAGGTTCCGGGCCTGTCTTGCGGCCTTTTTCCTGTGCGCCTGCCCCGGGCCATGACCATCAGGATTGCGTTTCGCGCGCGAAACAACCTATGGTGGTGCCGCGCGTTCACGGAAACTCACTTGAATGTTGGCACGCGGACCTTTTAGCCTATTGTCAAATCGACAATAGTTCCGGTTCCGACCCGACAGAGGAAGAGCATCATGTCACGACGTTCCGCCGGCGTTACCGCCCGCGCATTCGACCTTCCCAAGTCTCTGCGCCTGACCCTGCTGAGCGGCCTGCTGATCTGCGGCGCCGCCTGGGCCGCCCGGGCGCAGGACGACGGCGAGATGATCGTCAGCCACGGCTATTCCTTCTACGGAGACCTGAAATACCCCGCCGATTTCGCCCATTACGACTATGTGAACCCCGATGCGCCCAAGGGGGGCGAGATCTCGTTCGCGCGGCTGGGCACCTTCGATTCCATGAACCCCTACACGATCAAGGGCCGGGCGGGCACGCTCAGCTGGATCCCCTACGAAAGCCTGCTGGCCGACGGGCCGGCCGATGCCTATGGCGAGGCCTACGGTCTGCTGGCCGAAAGCGTCGAATACCCCGCCGACAAGTCCTGGGTCATCTTCCACATGCGCCCCGAGGCCAGGTTCTCTGACGGTTCGCCGGTGACCGCCCATGACGTGGTGTTCTCGCACAACCTGCTACTGGAACAGGGCCTGCCGTCCTATGCCGCGGCGGTCAAGAAACGCATCCCCGAGGCCGAGGTCATCGACGACCACACGGTCAAGTTCTACTTCACCGAGGGCATCTCGCGCCGGTCGCTGATCGACCAGGTGGGGGGTGTGCCGGTGTGGTCTCAGAAGTGGTACGAGGAAAGCGGCGCGCGGCTGGACGAAAGCCGGCTGGAAACCTCGCCCGGGTCCGGGCCCTACATGGTCGACACCGTCGACGTGAACAACCGCATCACCTACAAACGCAACCCCGATTACTGGGGCTGGGACCTGCCGGTGAACCAGGGCCGGCACAATTTCGATACCATCCGGATCGAATACTTTGCCGATGATGCCCCCGCCTTCGAGGCCTTCAAGGCCGGCGAGGTGACCTTCCGCACCGAAGGCGATTCCAAGAAATGGGCCAGCAACTACGATTTCCCCAAGGTCGAAAAGGGCCAGGTGATCAAGGCCGACCTGCCGGACGGCACGCCGCCGACGCCCTCTGGCTTCGTGTTCAACCTGCGCCGAGAGATCATGCAGGACAAGCGCGTCCGCGAGGCTTTGGCTCTGGGCTACAACTTTGAATGGACGAACGAATCCCTGCAATACGGGCTGTTTCGCCAACGGGCGTCCTTCACCCAGGATACGCCCCTGATGGCCACCGGCGTGCCCGAGGGCGACGAGCTGGCCCTGCTGGAAAGCCTGGGCGACGTGGTCCCGGCCGAGATGCTGACCGCCGAGGCCCGGATGCCGCACAGCTCTTCGCCCGACCGGCTGAACGACCGGCGCAACCTGCGCCAGGCGATGAAACTGCTGGACGAGGCGGGCTGGCCCGTGGGCGATGACGGCAAGCGCTACAATGCCGATGGCGAGCCGCTGACCATCATCTTCCTCTTCAACACCGCGGCCGAGGGCACGCTGGGCTCGGTGATCGAAAGCTACGTCAAGAACCTGGTGGCCATGGGCGTGGATGCCCAGCTGGAAAAGGTCGACCCCTCGCAATACACCCTGCGCGAGCGCGAGTTCGACTATGACATGATCTACGACAGCTACTCGTCCTTCCTGGGTGCCGGCACCGGGCTGATGCAGCGCTTCGGGTCCAGCGAGGCCGCGTTTTCCACCTTCAATCCCGCCGGTCTGGCCAGCCCGATGATCGACGCGATCATCGACGCGGCCCTTTTCGCCGACAACAAAACCGACGAGGACACCGCCCTGCGGGCGCTTGACCGGGCGCTGCGCCACGAGTTCTTCATGGTGCCGCTGTGGTACAACCCCAGCTACTGGGTGGCCTATTACGATGAATACGAATACCCCGATCCGCTGCCGCCGCTGGACCTGGGTTACCTGGATTTCTGGTGGTTCAACGCCGAAAAGGCCGAGACCCTGAAAGCCGAAGGCGCGCTGAGGTAAACCGCGACCATGGGAGCCTATATACTACGGCGGCTGTTGCTGATCATCCCGACCTTGCTCGGCATCATGATCATCAACTTCACGCTGGTGCAATTCGTGCCCGGCGGGCCGGTCGAACAGGCCATCGCCCGCGCGCAGGGGCAGGGGGATGTCTTTGGCAGCTTTGCCGGCGGTCAGGGCGATACCGAGATGGCCGGCGAAAACGCCTTTGAGGACCGGTACGTCGGGGCCCGGGGCCTGCCCGAGGAATTCATCGCCGAGCTGGAAAAGGAATACGGTTTCGACAAGCCGCCGGTTCAGCGGTTCCTGATCATGCTGGGCAATTACATGCGCTTCGATTTCGGAGAGAGCTATTTCCGCTCGATCGGGGTGACGGAGCTGGTGGTCGAAAAGCTGCCGGTGTCGATCTCGCTGGGCCTGTGGTCGACCCTGATCGCCTATCTGGTGTCGATCCCGCTGGGCATCGGCAAGGCGGTGAAGGACGGGTCGAAGTTCGACACCTGGACCAGTGGCATCATCATCGTGGCCTACGCGATCCCGGGCTTCCTGTTCGCCGTGCTGCTGCTGGTGCTGTTCGCGGGCGGGTCCTATTGGCAGATCTTCCCGCTGCGCGGCCTGACGTCGGACAATTGGGAAAGCCTCAGCCTGCTGGGCAAGATCGGCGATTACTTCTGGCACATCACGCTGCCGGTCATCGCCTCGACCATTTCGGCCTTTGCCACGCTGACCCTGCTGACCAAGAACAGCTTCCTGGACGAGATCAAGAAGCAATACGTCATCACCGCCCGGGCCAAGGGCCTGTCGGAGCGGCAGGTGCTTTATGGTCATGTCTTCCGCAATGCCATGCTGATCGTGATCGCCGGGTTCCCGGCGGCCTTCATCGGCATCTTCTTCGGGTCCTCGGTCATCATCGAGACGATCTTTTCGCTGGACGGTCTGGGCCGGCTGGGGTTCGAGGCCGCGGTGGCCCGCGATTACCCGGTGATCTTCGGCACGCTTTTCATCTTCGGCCTGATGGGCCTTGTGGTGGGGATCATTTCCGACCTGATGTATGTGCTGGTCGACCCGCGGATCGACTTTGAAAGCCGGCAGGGGTAGGGGCCATGGACGATGTGAAACCCAAGCGCCGGCCGTTCCTGTCGCCGCTGAACCAGCGCCGCTGGCGCAACTTCAAGCGCAACCGGCGGGCCTACCTGTCGCTGATCGTCTTTTCGGTCCTGTTCGGCCTGTCGCTGTTCGCCGAGTTCATCGCCAATGACCGGCCGATCCTGGTGAACTACCGGGGCGATTTCTACACGCCGATCTTCAACTTCTATCCCGAAACGGCCTTTGGCGGAGACTTCCAGACAGAGGCCATCTACCGCGACCCCGAGGTCGAATGCCTGATCGTGTCGGGCGGGCTGGACAGCTGTTTCGACGACCCCGAGGGCATCATGGAACAGGCAAAGACCGGCGTGGTGGACGGCGAAGAGATCGTGAAGGGCTGGACGCTCTGGCCGATCATTCCCTATTCCTACGACACATCGGTCGAACGGCCCGGGGCGGCGCCGCTGCCGCCGGGGGGCAACAACCTGCTGGGCACCGACGACACCAAGCGCGACGTGCTGGCCCGGGTGATCTATGGCTTCAGGCTGTCGATCCTGTTCACCATCATCGTGACCGGCCTTGCGTCCATCATCGGGGTCGCGGCGGGGGCGGTGCAGGGCTTTTTCGGGGGCTGGCTGGACCTGATCTTTCAGCGCGTGATCGAGATCTGGTCGGCGACGCCGTCGCTTTACATCATCATCATCATGTTCGCGATCCTGGGCCGAAGTTTCTGGCTGCTGGTCTTCCTGCTGGTGGCGTTTTCCTGGACCTCTCTGGTGGGCGTCGTGCGGGCGGAATTCCTGCGCGCGCGGAACTTCGAATATGTCCGGGCGGCGCGGGCCCTGGGGGTCAGCAACCGGACGATCATGTTCCGCCACATGCTGCCCAACGCCATGGTGGCCACCGTGACCATGCTGCCCTTCATCATCACGGGCACCATCGGGTCGCTGGCCTCGCTGGATTTCCTGGGGTTCGGCCTGCCGTCCTCGGCCCCGTCGCTGGGCGAGCTGACATTGCAGGCCAAGAACAACCTGCAGGCCCCCTGGCTGGCCTTCACCGCCTTCTTCACCTTTGCCATCATGCTGTCGCTGCTTGTCTTCATCTTCGAGGGCGTGCGTGATGCCTTCGACCCGCGAAAGACCTTCTCATGACTGCATTGCTCGAGGTGAAAGACCTCACCGTGGCGTTCCGCCAGGACGGGCGCGAGGTGCCGGCGGTCAAGGGCGTGTCGTTTTCCGTGTCGCGCGGCGAAACGGTGGCCCTGGTCGGGGAAAGCGGGTCGGGCAAGTCGGTGTCGGCCCTGTCGACGGTGTCGCTGCTGGGCGACAACGCGGTGGTCGCCGGGTCGGCCAGGTACGACGGGACCGAGATGATCGGGGCGGGGTTCGACACGCTGGCCAAGGTGCGCGGCAACCGGATCAGCTTTATCTTCCAGGAGCCGATGACCTCGCTCAACCCGTTGCACACCCTGCGCAAGCAGCTGGGCGAGATCCTGTCGCTGCACCAGGGGATCACCGGCAAGGCGGCGGACGCGCGGATCATCGACCTGATGACCAAGGTGGGCATCCGCGATCCTGAAACCCGGCTGGACGCCTACCCGCACCAGTTGTCAGGCGGACAGCGGCAGCGGGTGATGATTGCCATGGCACTGGCCAACAAGCCCGACATCCTGATCGCGGACGAACCGACAACGGCGCTGGACGTGACGATCCAGGCGCAGATCCTGGAACTGCTGGCGGCGCTGAAGGAAAGCGAGGGCATGGGGCTGCTGTTCATCACCCATGACCTCGGCATCGTGCGGCGGTTTGCCGACACGGTCTGCGTGATGAAGGGCGGCGAGATCGTCGAGACCGGCCCCGCGGCCGAGATCTTTGCCAACCCCCAGCATCCCTACACGCGGAAACTGCTGGGTGCCGAACCCACCGGTGCCCCGGACCCGGTGGCGGCCGATGCGCCCGAGATCGTCCGGACCGAACACCTGAAGGTCTGGTTTCCCATCCAGCGCGGCTTCCTGCGCAAGACGGTGGGGCATGTGAAGGCGGTCAACGATGCCTCGGTCGACGTGCGCGCGGGCGAGACGCTGGGCATCGTGGGCGAAAGCGGGTCCGGCAAGACCACGCTGGCCCTGGCCATCATGCGGCTGATTGCGTCCGAGGGGCCGGTGGTCTTCATGGGACGCGATCTGCGGTCGGCCTCGGGGCGGGACATGCGGCGGCTGCGCAAGGACATGCAGATCGTGTTCCAGGACCCGTTCGGCTCGCTCAGCCCGCGGATGACCTGCGCCGAGATCATCTCGGAGGGGTTGACCATCCACAAGGTCGATGCCCACCGGTCACGGCGCGAGCTGGTGGCCGAGGCGATGGTGGAAACGGGCCTGGATCCGGCGGCGATGGACCGCTATCCGCACGAGTTTTCCGGCGGTCAACGCCAGCGGATCGCGATTGCGCGGGCGATGGTGCTGCGGCCGAAACTGCTGGTGCTGGACGAGCCGACCTCGGCGCTGGACATGACGGTGCAGGTGCAGATCGTCGACTTGCTGCGGGATCTGCAGCGGAAATACGGGCTGGCCTACCTGTTCATTTCGCATGACCTGAAGGTGGTGCGGGCGATGAGTCACCGGATCCTGGTGATGAAGCAGGGGGACATCGTGGAAAGCGGTGCGGCAGAGGCGTTGTTCGAGCGGCCGAGCCATCCCTACACGCAAGAGCTTCTGGCGGCGGCGGTCTGAGCCCGGCGGACGGTGGTGCCCGTGGCCGGCTGCGGGAGCCTCCGGCGGGCGTATTTTTGCAAAGATGAAGTCAGGGGACGGTGTACTGTCCCGGGCGTGGGCGGGGCGCGGCGGGTGCGCGCCCCGGCCGGTTGGTTCGGGGAAACGTTTCGGGCGCGGGTCACGCGCGGGGCGGGGTCTTTGTGGTCGCGGCCGGTTTCAGCCAGTGGCGCGGGGCGTTCCAGCGTTTCGGTTCCTGCGGCGGCCGTTCGTTCAGGCGTGGCGGGTCGAGGCGGGTGGCCGTGTGGAAGCTTCGTGCAAGTACGTTGAACATGGGTCTGTCCTTTCCTGTGTCTGATAGCTTGTGAATTAAGGCGTCCGGGGACATTCTGCGACTCAGGAAATTTCTGGATAGTTAAGCCGAGGTTACACGTGAACTGGCGCGATCTTCCCCCGTTCTCGGCGTTGCGCGCCTTTGCGGCCTATGCCGAGACCCGGTCGGTCGAGGAGGCCGGGGCCTTGTTGAACGTCAGCCACGCGGCGATTTCCCAGCAATTGCGGCGGCTTGAGGAGCATTTGGGGGTGGCCTTGCTGGACCGGTCGGGGCGACAGATGGCCCTGACGCCTGATGGGGCAGAGCTGGCGCTTGCCTTAGGCGAGGGGTTCGAGGCGATCGGGCGGGGGGTGGCGGCGGTGACCGGGCGCGAGGACGACCGGCCGTTGCAGGTGACGGCGACGCCGAGCTTTGCCGCCGTCTGGCTGCTGCCCCGGCTGCCCCGGTTCCGCCAGGCGCATCCCGACATTCACATGATGATCGACCCCTCTGCGGCTCTGATGCCGCTGGAGCCGGGGGGGATCGACGCGGCCTTGCGCCATGGGGACGGGCGCTGGCCGGGGGTGGAGGCCGAGCTGTTGGTGGCGTCTCCGGTGGCGATCGTGGCGTCTCCGGAGCTGGTGGGGGAGGCGGAGATCGCCGAGCCGTCGGAGCTGAGCGCCTTTCCCTGGCTGCAGGAACTGGGCACCAACGAGGCATCGGCCTGGATGAAACAGGTCGGTGGAGACGGGCTGTTTGCGCGGGGGGTGACCTCGCTGCCGGGGACCATGTTGCTGGAGGCGGCCCGGCAGGGGCAGGGGGTGGCCATCGCGGCGGCCATCGCCGTGGCAGAGGATGTGCAGGCGGGGCGGTTGCGGCTGTTGTTCGAGGAGGACGAGCACAAGGGCTATTACCTGGTGACCCGTCCTGGCCTGATGCGCCCGCCGCTCAGGGCCTTCGTGCGCTGGATCCGGGCAGAGGCGGCCCGGACCGAGTAGGCATGACGCCCGCCCGAGGGCGTAGGATGGGTCCTTAGGAAGGACCCATCATGAAGCACGTGACGTTGCGGGCCTGCAGGCGGCGGCAGGCCAAGTCGGCCATGTCGCGGGTCATGCCCTGGAAGGTCGCGTCATAGCCGCGCGAGGTTTTCTGCCCCTGCCGTTCCACCCCGTCCAGCGTGGCCATTTCCGACAGGGCCGTTGTCAGCAGCACCTTTTCGGCCTGGTAGCGGCTGGTGTAGCGGCCAACGTTGATGCCCCAATGGGCATCGCCCTTGGTGGAGAGCCGGGTGACGACCTCTTGATCTGCGGTCGGCTCGGGCGGGCGGGCGATCGGGGTCTTGGCCGCCGTGGTGGCGGTTTCGGCGACCAGCGAATCGATCTGGTCCTGCAGAGACGCATCGGCCACGGCGACAACCGCGGGCAGCGGGCGGGCCGTCGGGCGCAGGCTGCGCGCGACCACGCCGGACACGCGCACGGTGCCGGCCCCGGCGATGGCATTGCCCCCGTAGGCGGGTTTCGTGGTGCGGGCGATCTTGGCCCGCGAGGGTGCCCGGCTGAAGCCCATGTCCAGCAGCTCTGCCACCTTGGCATTGCGCGCCGCCGTCGAGGTGCCGCCGAAGACGGTGGCGATGATGCGCTCTTGCCCGCGTTCCGCGGACGCCACCAGGTTGAAACCGGCAGCGCGGGTGTAGCCCGTCTTGATGCCGTCGGCGCCCTTGTAGGCATCCAGCAGGCGCCGGTTGGTGTTGGGCACTTCCTTGATCCCGGCATTTGTCGAGCGGCGCGAGAACAGGTTGTAGTACTCGGGGTAATCGTACAGCAGGTGCCGGCCCAGCGTGGTCATGTCTCGGGCGGTCGACAGGTGGCCGTCGGTCGTCAGGCCGTGGGCGTTCTTGAAGGTGGTCCGGGTCATGCCCAGCTGCTTGGCCGTGGCGGTCATGCGCCGGGCGAAGGCGGCCTCGTTGCCGGAAATGGCCTCGCCGATGGCGGTGGCCGCGTCGTTGGCGGATTTTACCGCCGCTGCGCGGATCAGGTAGCGGAAGGCGATGGTCTGACCGGTCCGAAGCCCCAGCTTCGAGGGCGGCTCCGCCGCTGCGTTGGAGGAAATGCGGACCTTGTCATCCAGGCTGATCTCGCCGTTTTCAACCGCCTGGAAGGCGATATACAGCGTCATCATCTTGGTTAGGGATGCCGGGTGAAGCCGGGCGTCCGCGTTGCGGGAATGCAGCACCTTTCCGGTGCGTGCGTCGATAACCATGGCCGCGTAAGGAGCTGCGAGTGCGGGAAGCGCGGCGAGCAACGTCACCGCGATCAATAGCATGAACCCCAGACGGGCCGGCGAATATAGCCGAACCTGCACGATTTTTGCCTCTGTCTGCCTCGTGGCGCAATTTTTTTGCGCCTGTTGGTTTATTGGAAAAACCGTAACACAGGGTAAATGCGAAATAAACCATGGACGTTGCCCATTCGATCACGCCCTTGACAGGCCAGATCAACATGTTGGGGCAGGCTGGCCTTCGTCCGCTAGACTTCCTCTTGCGGCATAGTGGCGCCCATGTGTTCCCGTTCCGATATGATGCGTCTTTGCAGCAGGTCCACGTGAACACGGGCCTGAAACGCGGTCTGCCTGTAAGCGGCGGGCAGTTTCAGATGGGCCAGGTGTTCATCCAGAGCGTGCAGGCGCGATTGCATGTGGTCCAGCGCCTCGGGCGAGCTGCCTGATTCGAGCTCGTCCTCGATATCGCGCATCAGCGGGTAGTGCTGCCACACCCGGTAGTTCTGGGCATAGGCGTAAAGGCCGGGCAGGGCGCGCAGCATGGGCAGCACCACGAAGAACAGGGGCAGCAGCAGGATCAGCACCCGGTTCAGCTGGGCGGCCATCCAGTAGGGCAGCCAGTCATGCCAGGCGGTGGGGCCGTTCATGATCAGCTGGCGGGCGGCATTGTTCAGGGGCATGTCGGTGATGTTGACCGACGGGAAATCGCCCTCGTCATGCAGGGGGTTGCGGCCCGAGTGGATTTCCAGGGCGGCCATGGCCAGCCGGTTGACCAGGGCGGGGTGCAGGTGGCTGCGGATGGCCAGCCGCGCTTCGAGCGCGAGCAGCTGACGCGGGCCCGGGGGGATTGGCGGGTCCAGGCTGACGGTGCCCGCGGGGACCTGGACCAGGGTGGCGCTGTCCATCCGGCGCGAGATCGCCTCGATGAAGTCCAGCTGCAGGACGCCGATATTGCCGTTTTCATAGGCGTCGCGCAGGTAGGGGGCGTCGATGGGGGCGACAAAGACGGCCAGGTCGATGTCGTTGGCCAGCAGGGCCTCGACCGCGTCGCCGTATCCCAGGCCGGTATGGGTGTTGTCGTCAAAGGACAGGCCTACGGAGCGTTCGAATTCGCTGAAGGCCGCGCGCGTGCCCGAGCCTTCGGCGCCCGAGTTGATCGTCAGGCCCGACCAGGTGGTGGGGTTCGGACTGACCGGCGTGTTGGTTTCGTAAAGCAGGATGAGCGGTTCGTAAAAGATCGTGCCCACGGCCTCGACCGCGTCGCTGGGGACCTCGATGCCGCCTTGCAACAGGGCGACATCGGCGGTGCCGTCGGCCAGCAGCTGGGCATTTTCACCCGATCCGGCGGTGTCGAGGATGCGCACGGCGATGCCGTCGCGGGCGAGGATGGCGCGGTACCTGACAGCCATCCGGTGATAGGCCCCGTCCTCGGGCCCCGCGGCCAGCACGATTTCCATCGGCGGGCGCAATTGCAGGATGGCCCAGGTGACGCCTCCGATGACCAGGGCCGCGCAGAGCAGGCTCCATAACAGGCGTGTCGGAAGGGTCATCGGCGGATCCGGTCACAGGTGCGTGATGCAACGCTAACCGCAGGGACGTTACCGGGCAAGACGCGCGGAGGAGTGGGTCAGCCGATTTCAGAGATGATCCGGGGCAGCCCGGCCAGGTCGTCGATTTCGCGGAAGCGGGGGGAATGGACGGGCGGTTCGGCCCGTTCGATTTCCCAGACCAGGCCATGAGGCACGTAGACGCCCCAGCCGCCGGCCTCGATGCTGGGCACCACGTCCGAGCGCATGGAATTGCCGATCATCATGGCGCGGTCGGGCCCTTCTCCGTGGCGGTCGAAGATGCGGCGGTAGATGTCGGGCGTCTTTTCCGAAACGATCTCGACCGCGTCGAACAGGTCGCCCAGGCCCGACTGGGCCAGCTTGCGTTCCTGGTCCAGCAGGTCGCCCTTGGTGATCAACACAACGCGATGGGTTTCGGCGGCGGATTCGACGGCGGCGCGGGCATGAGGCAGCAGTTCGATCGGATGGGCCAGCATCTCGCGCCCGGCATCCATGATTTCCGCGATGACGGATGCGGGCACGCGCTGGTCGGTGATCTCGATGGCGGTTTCGATCATCGACAGGGTGAAGCCCTTGATACCATAGCCATAATGCCCGATGTTGCGCCGTTCCGCGTCCAGCAGCCGTTCGGCCAGGTGGTCGGGTTCGGCGTGATCGCCCAGCAGGTCGGTGAACCTCTCCTGGGTCAGGCGGAAGAACCGTTCGTTGTGCCACAACGTGTCGTCGGCATCGAAACCGATGGTGGTGACGTTGTTACCCATCCATTAGCTTTCTGTTTTCCATTCGGGCGTATCGGTTATATAACGTCCATCAGCCCTGCGAAACCGGATCCGGGTAAATTGCCCATGCTTACTTCCCCATTGATGATGTCGGACAAGAAAGATGACGGGTCCGATGCCTCGATCCTTGTCGAAACGCGCCCCAAGACCAAGCGCCCGCCGCTGTACAAGGTATTGCTGTTGAACGACGATTACACGCCGATGGAATTCGTCGTGCACGTGCTGGAGCGGTTCTTTGGCATGAATCACGCCCAGGCGTTCGAGGTCATGCTGACCGTGCACAAGAAGGGCGTGGCCGTGGTCGGCGTGTTCAGCCACGAGATTGCCGAAACCAAGGTGGGCCAGGTCATGGATTTCGCCCGCCGCCATCAGCATCCCCTGCAATGCACGATGGAAAAGGAAGACTGAGCGGTCCCGCCTGTCTGATGCGTTTCCCCTTTGCCCCGACAAGCGCGGCCTGACATGTCCGCGCGCCTGACCCTGGCCCTTGATGCAGGGCTGGAGCTGCCCGATGTGGGCCGCATCCTGCTGTTGCACCCGCCGGGTGATGCAGACCTGTCGGCTTTGGAGCCCGGCCGCGTGCTGGCGGTGCAGCCGTTCCGCCCGGATTTCGAGGCGTTGGAGCGGCGCGGGATCGAGGTGGTGCCCGAGCCGCCCGAGGATCTGCGGGTCGCGGCGACCATTGTCTACCTGCCCAGGGCCAAGGACCTTGCCCATGCGCTTCTGGCGCGGGCGGCAGCCATGTCGGACGGGCCGGTCATCGTCGACGGGGCCAAGACCGACGGCATCGAGTCCATCCTGAAGGCCCTGCGCAAGCGGGTCGAGCTGGCGGGGTCGCTGTCGAAGGCCCATGGCAAGATCGCCTGGTTCCGGTCGGCTGGGGACGATTGGTCCGACTGGCAGGACAGCTGGCGTGAGCTTGACGGGTTCCGCACCCGGCCGGGCGTGTTCTCTGCCGACGGGGTGGATCCGGCCTCGGCCCTGCTGGCGGGACATCTGCCCGGGTCTCTGGGCCGGCACGTGGTCGATCTGGGCGCGGGCTGGGGGTATCTGTCGGCCCGGTTGCTGGAAGATGACGGGCTGCGGCGCCTGGACCTTGTCGAAGCCGATGCGCGGGCCCTCGATTGTGCCCGGGCCGTCATTGCCGACCCGCGCGCGGCGTTTCACTGGGCCGATGCCCGGACCTGGCGGCCCGACACGGCGGCCGATGCGGTGGTGATGAACCCGCCGTTCCACACCGGCCGGGCGGCGGATCCGGCGTTGGGGCAGGCCTTTGTGCAGGCGGCGGCCAGGATGCTGAGCGGGTCGGGCAAGCTTTATGTCGTGGCCAACCGGCAGTTGCCCTACGAGGCGACCTTGGCCCAGGCCTTCGCCCACACCGAGGAAATCGGTGGCGATGGGCGGTTCAAGATCCTGCGGGCCGAGCGGCCCTCTCGCCGCGGCCGATGAACCTCGTTACTATGAACCGGACCTGAAAGGGGAGAGAGCCTCATGTCCTTCGCCATCAGCGGCAAGACCGCGATCGTGACCGGCGCCGCCAATGGCATCGGGCTCGCCATCGGGCGGCTGTTTGTCGAGAAAGGGGCGAATGTGATGTTCGCCGACATGGATGAAAAGCGCCTTAAAGAAGAGCTGGGCAAGGCCGAAGACGCCGAGAACGTGCGCTACTTTGCCGGCGACCTGCGCGAAAAGCTGACCATTGCCAACCTGCTGTCGGCCACGATCGATGCCTTCGACGATGTCGATATTCTGGTGAATGGCGCCCGGCAGGTGGTGCCGTCGGACCCGCTGGATCCCGATGATGACAGCGTGATTGCCCTGTTGAACCAGAACCTGATGCCGTCCCTGCGGTTGTCGCAGCTGGTGGCCAAGCGGATGATCAAGCAGAAGGATCCCGAGAGCGAGGGGGCGGCGGGGTCGATCATCAACCTGTCCTCGATCGCGGCGCGGCGGACGCATCCCGACCTGATGGCCTATTCGGTGGCCTCGGCGGCGCTTGACCAGATGACCCGATCCCTGGCCGTGGCCCTGGCACCCAGCCGGATCCGGGTCAATGCCGTGGCCTTCGGGTCGGTGATGAGCGCATCGCTGATGTCGACGCTGAAGGACAACCGGGAATACCGGCGCGACATCGAGGATCATACCCCCCTGTCGCGGATTGCCGCGCCAACGGAGCTGGCCGAGGCCGTCCAGTTCCTGGCATCCGATGCGGCAGGGTTCATGACCGGGCAGATCCTGACGCTGGATGGCGGGCGCACGTTGCTGGATCCGGTGGCCGCTCCGGCCCATTGAGCGGGACGAGATTTTTCGTCCGAAAAATCTTGGGCCACGGTGTGATACGATAGGGATATCCAGACATGACTTCCGACACTTGGGAAGATTTTTCGGACGAAAAATCTCGGGCCGCGGATTGGTTCCGGGACTTGCGCGACCAGATTGTCAACGCATTTGAGGCGCTGGAGACCAGCCATGTCGAGGGCCCGCTGGCCGATGCGGATCCCGGCCGGTTCGAGGTGACGCAGACCAGGCGCGCCGCGCCCGATGGCGGTGATGCGGGCGGCGGCCTGATGTCTGTCATGCGCGGCGGCCGGGTCTTCGAAAAGGTCGGCGTCAATGTCTCGACCGTTTACGGCACCCTTGGCGAACGGGCCCAGGCGGCCATGGCCGCGCGCAAGGGCATTCCGGGCATGGCAGACGATCCGCGCTTCTGGGCGTCGGGCATTTCGCTGGTCGCCCACATGCAGAACCCGCACGTTCCGGCCGTCCACATGAACACGCGCATGTTCTGGACGCCCCATGCCTGGTGGTTCGGCGGCGGGTCCGACCTGAACCCCTGCCTGGAATATGACGCCGACACGGCCCATTTCCATGACACCCAGAAGGCCCATCTGGACCCGCACGGGACCGACCATTACCCTCGCCTGAAAGCCTGGGCGGACGAGTATTTCTACATTCCCCACCGCAAGCGCGCGCGGGGTGTCGGGGGCATCTTCCTTGACGACCACAACACCGGCGACTGGGATGCCGACTTTGCCCTGATCCAGGATATCGGCCGGGCCTTCCTGCCGGCCTTCGTGCCCCTGGTCGAAAAGCGCCGGGTGCAGGACTGGTCCGAGGCCGACAAGGACGCCCAGCTGGTCCATCGCGGTCTTTATGCGGAATACAACCTCGTCTACGACCGTGGCACGAAATTCGGGCTGGAAACCGGGCACGACGCCAATGCCGTGCTCATGAGCCTGCCGCCCCTGGCGAAATGGGTTTAATCGCCCACACAAGACCGTGATTGCGGATGACCCGCCCCGGGCGGGCCGTTAGCTAGGGGGCGATCGACAAAAGGGAAGCCTCGCATGACCGACACCTACACGCCGCCCGCCGTCTGGACCTGGGACAAGGAAAGCGGAGGCCGTTTCGCCTCGACCAACCGGCCCATCGCGGGGCCGACCCACGACAAGGAGCTGCCCGTCGGCAAGCATCCCTTCCAGCTTTACTCGCTGGGCACGCCCAACGGCGTCAAGGTCACCGTCCTGCTCGAGGAACTGCTGGCCGCCGGCGTGACCGAGGCCGAATACGATGCCTGGCTGATCAACATCGGCGACGGCGACCAGTTCGGTTCGGGCTTTGTCGACATCAACCCGAATTCCAAGATCCCGGCGCTGATGGACCGCTCGGGCGACACGCCGGTCCGGGTGTTCGAAAGCGGATCGATCCTGCTGCACCTGGCCGAGAAGTTCGGCATGTTCCTGGGCAAGCCCGAAGACCGCCCCGAGATGCTGTCCTGGCTGTTCTGGCAGATGGGCTCGGCCCCTTACCTGGGCGGCGGGTTCGGCCATTTCTACGCCTATGCGCCCGAGAAATGGGAATACCCGATCAACCGTTTCGCCATGGAAACCAAGCGCCAGCTGGATGTGCTGGACCGCGAGCTGGCCGACAAGCCCTTCATCGTGGGCGAGGATTATACCATCGCCGACATGGCCATCTGGTCGTGGTACGGGCAGTTGGTGCTGGGCCGGCAGTATGACTCGGCCGAGTTCCTCGACGTCAAAAGCTACACCAACGTGCTGGCCTGGGCCGAAAAGATCGACGCCCGCCCCGCCGTCCAGCGTGGGCGCATGGTCAACCGGGCCACGGGCGCGCCGGAAACCCAGCTGCGCGAACGCCACGATGCGTCGGATTTCGACACCCGGACCCAGGACAAGATCGAAGCGGCCGAATAAGGCCGCCCACAAGCGCCCGGCCTTGCGGCCGGGTGCGATTGGGTCAGGCCCTGATCAGGCCCGCCAGTCGAAAAAGCCGGGGCCGGCACGTTCCAGCAGCCTGAGCGCCATCTGGCGGCCGGCTTCCGGCCCGTCCGGGATGGCACATGTCACGTCATCCGACACCGATTCCGATCCGTCCGGGCGCAGGACTTCTCCGCGCAGGCGCAACATGCCGCCGTCGAGCTCTGCCAGCCCGGCGATGGGCGTTTCGCAGGACCCATCGAGGGTCGCCAGGAAGGCCCGCTCGGCCGCCAGCCGCTGGCCGGTGGGCGTGTCATGGATGGCCTCCAGCATGGCGGCAACGCGGCTGTCGTCGGACCGTCTTTCGATCCCGATGGCCCCCTGGGCCACGGCGGGCAGCATGTCTTCAATGGCGATGGGCGTGGCGGGGACGTCCTCGGCGGCCAGGCGGTTCAGCCCGGCCATGGCGAGAAAGGTGCAATCGGCCACGCCATCGGCCAGCTTGCGCAGGCGGGTCTGCACGTTGCCCCGGAATTCGACCACCTGAAGATCGGGCCGGCGGTTCAGCAGCTGGGCCTTGCGCCGCAAGCTGGATGTGCCCACGACCGCCCCCGCGGCCAGCCCCGCCAGCCCCGAGACCTCGGGCGACACGAAGGCATCGCGTGGGTCCTCGCGCGGCAGGTAGGTGTCCAGCACCAGGCCCGGCGGCTGTTCGACGGGCATGTCCTTCATCGAGTGCACGGCGATGTCGATCTTGCCAGACAGCAGGTCGGCCTCGATCTCGCGGGTGAACAGCCCCTTGTTGCCGATTTCCTTCAGGGGGCGGTCGGCCTCGATCATGGCCCGGTCGTCGCCGGTGGTCTTGATGACGATGATCTGGAAGGCCTCGTCCGGCAGGTCGAAGGCGGCGGCCAGCCTGTCACGGGTCTCGAAGGCCTGGGCCAGCGCCAGCGGCGATCCGCGGGTGCCGATGCCAAGCGGCGCGGCGGGGGAGGGAAGGGGATGCGTCATGGGTCCTGTCTATGCCCGGCCCGGGGCAGTGACAACGGGGCTGGGCCGTGGCGGGTTGACATCGGTGCGCTCAGGCGAGACGCAGGGGCGTTCAGGAGGGGTCCCATGACGACACAAAAGACGATCTTGCGCGCGCTTGCAGGAGAAACGCTGCCGGTGCCGCCGATCTGGATGATGCGCCAGGCAGGGCGTTACCTGCCGGAATACCGGGCCACGCGAGCCAAGGCGGGCGACTTCCTGTCGCTGTGCTATACGCCAGATCTGGCGGCCGAGGTGACCCTGCAGCCGATCCGGCGCTACGGGTTCGACGCGGCGATCCTGTTCGCCGACATCCTGCTGATTCCGCAGGCCCTGGGCATGGACCTGTGGTTCGTGACCGGCGAGGGCCCGCGGCTGTCGACGATCACCGGGCAGGCCGATTTCGATGCGCTGAAGCCGGTGGATGCCATCCACGACCGGCTGGGCCCGGTCTATGAGACGGTGAAGATCCTGACCCGCGAATTGCCGGCCGAGACGACGCTGATCGGTTTTGCCGGTGCGCCCTGGACGGTGGCGACCTACATGATCGCCGGGCGAGGCACGCCGGACCAGGCGCCGGCCCATGCGCTGAAGGACGGCAACCGCGAGTTGTTCGCGGCCCTGATCGAGCGGGTGACGGCGGCGACGATCGAATATCTCTCGGCCCAGATCGAGGCCGGGGCGGAGGTGGTCAAGATCTTCGACAGCTGGGCGGGGTCCCTGAAGGGGGCCGATTTCCAGGACTTCTGTGTCGAGCCCTGCCGGCAGATCACCGCCGCCCTGAAAGAGCGCCACCCGGGCATTCCGGTGATCGGTTTCCCGCGCGAGGCCGGCACGGCCTACGTGGGGTTTGCCGCGGCGACGGGCGTGGATTGTGTTGCGCTGGACAATTCGGTGGATGCGGTCTGGGCGGCCGGTCACGTGCAGGTCGACGGGTGCGTACAGGGCAACCTGGCCTCGTCGCACATGGTGACAGGGGGGCAGGCCCTGGTCGACGAGACGCGGCGGATCGTCGAGGCGTTTTCCAGCGGGCCGCACATCTTCAATCTCGGCCACGGGATCACGCCGGACGCGGATCCCGACAACGTGGCGCTGATGATCGAGACGGTGCGATCCGGGCGCTCCTGAGCGGGGCGGGGCGCTTGTTGGGGGCGTCCGGCCGGGTATTTTCGAAGAGAAAGAAGCAGCAATCGGTATGGCTTGCCGGTTGCCGCGAGGTCGGTCGCGGTCTGGGGGAGGAATTGCCACGAGGGCGATTTTTCCCACTTGACGCCACCCGGTGCATTCCTTACCTCCACGCTCACTTCTGGCGGAGTAGCTCAGTTGGTTAGAGCAGCGGAATCATAATCCGCGTGTCGGGGGTTCAAGTCCCTCCTCCGCTACCAAGTCCCCTTCCTTTTGGCGTCATGACCAGCTTGGCTGGCGGCCCTACGGTTTCGATCTATGGACCCCTGGAGGTCCTTGTTCGCGACGCGGGGGCGGTGGGCTGTGGGTCCAGCTTTACATATATCCGAGGTGCGCCTTGGGATTGTTCCTAGCCAGGGCCGGGTCGATGCAGGCAGGAGTTCTGACATGGACACGAAAGGTCGTGAGCGGGAGATTCAGTGATGTGCCACTGACGAGCGCCGCATGCCCGAACTTGTCCGAGACAATGGCCACCAACGCCTGATCGGCTATTCAGTCCGATATCACGACGCGCACCCGGTCAAGCCCGGCGGCAAACGCGTCGAGGAGGGTCGGGTCAACGTTGTAGATCTTCAAGGCGGTTTTGGGGTCCTCGGCCAGCAGAGGCCAGCGCTCCTCGAGTCTCAGGTAATCCGTTCTGGCGGCCGCCACGTTGCCCAGATTGGCGTTGGCGATCGCCAACAGCATGTAGCTGATGCTGCCGCCATCTGCGGCGGAAAAGGTCGCGTCCGACAGCATGTCGTCCCAGTCCTCGCGCATCAGGTGAGCCATCGCCAGGAACATGTAGTACCTCGGGGCCGGTGAGATCGAGCGTTCGACCGTGAATTCCAGCAATGGCTCGGCTTCCGAAAACCGGCCTTGATAGCCGAGCATGACACCGAGATTGCCGACGGTTTCGGGATCATTCGGGTTCGTTTCGACGGCGCGCCGCGCATAGTCGATCGACTCTTCCGGATATCCTTCGAAGTGGAGGATATGCGACATTGCCTTCAACGCATCCGTATCCCTGGGATTCAGGGTCAGGGCGTGAGCCGCGGCCTCACGCGCCTGCGCGTACCCTTCTTCGATTGTCAGGTCCTGCTGGTAGCCGAAACGGGTTGCATCAAAGCGAAGGTAGGCAAGCATGGCCCAGCCGCGCGACAATTCGGGTTGTCTTTGAACCGTCTCCTCGAGGCAGGCCCGCGTGTCCGCGTAGAGATCCTTGCTCTGGATACGCCGGTATTCCGTTGCGCGGGCAATGCAAGCATAACTTCTGAGGCTTGGGTTCGATGTCTCGACGAGAAGCCTGTCCCGGGTTTCACTCCTTGCGATCCCGTACGGCTGGCCGATCACGGATGCGATCCTGGACGAAATCTCGTCACTGATCGCGGAGATGCCGCGCTCGCGCTCGCTTTCGGCGAACCTTTCGGACCAGAGCAGCTCTTCGTCCGCGTATCGCGAGAGGGCGGCCCGGACGAAGACCTGGCCCTCTTCCCGCCACACATTGCCGTGCACCGTGTAAAGAGCCTGCCCTGCGAGAGAGCGAGCAATTGACTTCGCCGTCTCGGTTTCGGACTCCGCAAAGGCCGTGTGTGCGCGCAAGTCGGGAAACTTCAGAAGAGCTGAGGTAATGTCCTGGGCCAAGAGCTCGGCGACCAGTGTCGTGACGCTGTCGGACTCGTTTGCATCGAACGACTCGACCAGGATGCTGGGTCCCTTGAACGGTATTTCGACGTGGGAATAGTCGTGCCTGCCGGATGTCATGTACCAGATCAGACCCAGGCCCAGAAGGCCCAGCAGGACCGCTCCGGCCAGCGCAAGCCGGAGCGGAGCGCGCCTGGGCGCGCGAACGGACATGTCGCGCCCGTCTGTGGGGGCACGCGCGTCTTCGGGCGGATCCATAGGCATGCCAGGTGTCGCGGCGCGATCGTGGGCCTGCAGCGCAGAGAACTTCGGGACGTATCTGCCCTTGGGAATGTCGATCCTTATCGGATCATCCCGACCTGCGTCCGCGTAGTAATTGTCAAGATCCCGCCGAAGCTTGCGGGCTTCGAGACGGACCACCGGGTCGGATTGCTGATCGAAGTCGGCGCCCCGGTCAAAGACTGCCATGGCGATGGTCGTGGCCTTGATCTGCGCGGACAGCCCGGCGAGCGCCTCTTCGACCACGTAGCGCAGCATCTCGCGGCGGCGGTCGCTGGCCTGCAATTCCGGGAAGACCAGGATACGCTCGAGCTGCCGGCGAACGTCCGCCTCGGAGAACGGCGGATCAGCCGTGACTTCTGGCTTCAACATTGGAACCGCGGCGACGATCAAAAGGTTATTACGACCATAGCACGAAATTTCCGGCCATTAACACTTTGGAAACAGCCGCTGACTCTACGTTGAAACATGTTCCAACGTGCCCTGCGGTGACGCGGTCTGCCATGCCTTGATCGCCGAGAGGGGGCACATGGCGGGCACGTATCTTCATACATTGATTGCGCGATTTCCCGGCCTCGAGTTGAGCATCACGAGGCTGCATCGCGACGATCCCGATTTCCGGTCCATCTGCGAAGAGATGGAAATGGCCGATGTCGCGCGGGCCCGGTGGAGAGACATGCCGGAACGGGCCGACGAATATCAGAAGATCTTCGACCGACTTCAGGATGAATTCCTCGACCACCTCTCGCGGAAGACGCGCATGGCGTTTGTGCAATCGGTCAGACAAAGGATAGGCGACGATGGTGGGAATTCTTGATGGGATCAAGGTGATCGAGGTCGCCTCGATGGCCGCAGCGCCCAATGCAACGGTGATCCTGGCCGACCTGGGGGCCGAGGTGATCAAGGTCGAGCCGCTGAGCGGCGATCCCTGGCGCTATGGGCACATGACCCCGGGTCTGCCGCCCAGCAAGGTGGCGTGGACGACCTACATCCAGAACCGCACGAAGAAGTCGGTTGCGCTGAACCTCAAGGCGCCCGAGGCGCAGGAGGCGCTGCTGAAGCTGGCAGCGACGGCCGATGTCTTCCTGACCAATTCGCCCCTGCCGGTGCAGAAGGCCCTGAGACACACCTACGAAGACATCAAGGCGGTCAACTCCAAGATCGTCTACGCCTCGATCAACGGGTTCGGCCAGGCCGGCCCGGACAAGGACGCGCCGGGGTTCGATGCGACCGCGTGGTACGCCCGGACCGGGATCATGGAGGAGCTTCGGCCCAAGGACGGCGGCCCGGTGGCCCTGCCCGTGGGGTTGGGCGACCTGGGGACCGCCTCGACCCTGGCGGGCGCGGTTCTGGCGGGGCTGTTCCACCGCGAACGGACCGGCCAGGGCTCCGAGGTGTTTACCTCGCTGATGCACAATGGCTTGTGGGCGAATTCCTGCATGACACAGGCGGCCCTGGTGGGCACGCCGCCGATGCCGAAATACGCGCTGGATGAATGGCCGAACCCGGTCTCGGGCGGGCGTTTCAGGACCAAGGATGGCCGTTACGTCATCATCATGGAGATCAATCCGAACAACATCGGCAATCTCCGCGACGCCTTTGGCGCGGACCACCTGAAGGGGGACGAGCGGTTCGCGACGCCGCAATCCCGGCTGCAGAACGCCAAGGCGCTGTTCGACGAGATGCAGGGCATCGTCGGGACGCATGACCCCGACGTGGTGAAGGAACGGCTGCAGGCATTCGGCGTGAACTTCAGCGTCGCGCAAACGACCGAGGAAAACACCCGCGACCCGCACATGATCGCCAACGGTTGCTTCCCCGAGGTCGAGGGCGCGGAGGGCATCCGCACCGTGGACAGCCCGATGCAGATCCACGCCGAGGGCTACGAGAAGGTGAAGACGCAGACCCCGCCCGCGGTCGGCGAGCATACCGTTGCCGCGCTGACCGGCGTGGGCTTCAGCGAGGACGACATCAAGGCGATGGCAGAGGCAAAGGCGGTCGGCCTGCCGAGATAGGCCATCCGATCACCGCTTTTCCCCCAGACAAACCGAGGACCGACAATGGCTGACGAGAGCAATTTCTTCGAGGATTTCGAGATCGGCGACACCTACGTGACCGCCGGCCGCACCATCACCGAGACCGACATCGTGATGCATGCCATGCATTCCGGCGATTTCATGCCCCACCACACGGACGCGGAATTCGCCGCATCGCAGCCGATCAAGGAACGGATTGCCCATGGCAACCTGACCTTCGTCATCAGCACCGGGCTGATCTTCCAGTCGCAGGGCATAACGCCAACGTGATGAACTATGGCTATGGCAAGATCCGCTACCCCGGGCTGGTCTACATCGGCGACACGATCAAGACCGAGGTCAAGGTTGCCGCCAAGACGGATGCCAAGCAGCCGACCCATGGTGTGCTGACCCAGACCGAGACGACGACCAACCAGCGTGGCGAGACGGTCTGTTTCGTCGAGCACCTTCTTTACGTCAGGAAGAAGACCGCCTGAGCGGAGAAGGACGCCGAGGACGATGAATTGACCGTATCAATTCCCCATACGACGCCTTCGAAGGGCGATGCCTTCCGGGGCATGAGCGTGACCTGGCTGCTTGACCAATGGGTCGCGCGCCAGCCGGACAAGACCTTCGTGACCTGGGCACCCTTCGATCAGCCCGCGCGGCACTGGACCTATGCCGAGATGGCGCGCGAGGCGAAACGCTTTGCTGCGGACCTGCATGAACGGGGCGTGAAGGAAGGCGATTTCGTCCTGATGCACCACGACAACGCACCCGAATTCCTGGGCGCGTGGTTCGGTTGCGCCTACCTTGGCGCGGTGCCCGTGACGACCAATACCCGGTCCGTGGCCGAGAACGTGGCCTATTTCGCCGAGCTGATGCAGCCCGCCGTCGCGATCACCCAGCCCTCGCTTGCGCCGCTGGTGCGCGAGGCTTGCGGCTCCGACACGCCGATGATCGTCACCGGCGATCCCGCCACCGACTACGACGCGGACGCGCTTGGCGCGATACCGATTGCCGAGGTCGCCTCGGAGAGGCCTCTGCCGGATCTGGCCCCTGACCATATGCGGAACTTCGCCGTCCAGTTCACCTCCGGCACGACCTCGCGGCCCAAGCCCACCGTCTGGACCAATGCGAACGCGCTCTGGGGCGGCAAGACGATTGCCATGAACGTGCGGCTGCGGCGCGAGGACGTCACGCTGCTGTATCTGCCGCTGTTTCATGCCAATGCGCAGGTGACGTTCTTTTCCGCGCTCTGGGCCGGCAACACGGTCGTGGTTCATCCCAGCTTCTCGGCCTCGCGGTTCTGGGACACCTGCGCCGCCCATGGCGTGACATGGGTGTCGATGATCCCCTTCGCCTTCAAGGCGCTGAGCGGCCGGCCCGTGCCCGAGCACAAGGTGCATACCCTGATCGGGCTCGCCCGTCTGCCCGAGGCCGAAGCCGAGTTCCGCACCCGGACCATGGCGCTTTGGGGGATGACCGAAACCGGCACCGCCGCCATCATGACCGATGCAGACCACCCGGGACCTGCGGGCACGATGGGACGGCCGCTGCCGCATTACGATGTCGAAGTGCGCAAGCCCGACGGAAGCCAGGCGGGACCGGGAGAGGAAGGGCTGCTCTATATCCGGGGCGAACGCGGCGTGTCGCTGTTCAAGGAATACTATCAGCAACCCGAGAAGACCGAGGACGCCTTCGACGCAAGCGGCGCGCTGGACACCGGGGATATCGTCCGCATCGACAAGGACGGCTGGCTGTTCTTCGTCAACCGCGACAAGGACATGCTGCGCGTGGGCGGAGAGAACGTGGCCGCGCTGGAAATCGAGACGGCGATCCTTGACACCGGACTGATCCTGGAATGCGCCGTGGTCGCGCAGAAGCATGACATGCTGGGCGATGTCCCCGTTGCCTTCGTCACGAGAACCGATGCCGGGCGGGCCCTGACGGCAGAGGAACTGACCGAACAGGTCCTCGCCCATTGCCGCGCGAAACTGGCCGATTTCAAGGTGCCCCGCGCGGTCTTCATCGAAGAGGACCTGCCCCGTTCGACCCTCGACCGGGTCGCCAAGGCCAAGCTGCGCGACCGCTTGCCGAAGATCGAGGCCGATTGAATGTCCGGCTCCGGAACAGCGCTCTGCCGAAACGGCCAGCTTGCGACCGACAGACCCGGGGGAGAGATGCCGTGCTGAACATGACCTTTGCTTCGGTCCTGGTCGGATTGCCGGCAGGCGCGGGGGCCTTCCTGCTGGTGAACCCCAAGTCCAATCGCGACGCCGGGGCGAGCATGTTCCTTCTTCTTTACGCGGCGGCGCTGGCGGCCGTGTTCGCGCTCTTCAATCCGGGTGGGAAGATCCTGGTCGGCGCCATCTGGCTGAAAATGCCCGGGGCCTTCGTTCTGGGCTGCCTGGTGGGCGGTCTGTTGGGCTGGCGACACCGGCGGAAAGGGAAATACTGAAATGGCCGATTACGAATTCATGAAGACCGAGCGCCGGGGCAACCTCGGCATCGTGACGTTCGACCGACCCGAGGCGCTGAATGCGCTGAACGAACAGGTGGCGATGGAGGTCACCGATGCGCTGGCTGCCTTCGACGCGGACGACAGCATCGGATGCATGATCCTTGCCGGTGGAGACAAGGCGTTCTGTGCCGGTGCCGACCTGAAATGGATCGCGAGCCAGGATTTCGAGAGCGCCTATCGCACCGACCTGGGGGCCTACATGGACAAGGTCGCCGAGCTGCGCAAACCCGTCATCGCCGCGGTGCGCGGCTTCGCCTTCGGCGGCGGCACCGAGATTTCCCTGATGTGCGACATGATCGTGGCCGACACGACGGCCCGCTTCGGCCTGCCCGAGGTCACGCTGGGCGTGATCCCCGGCGCTGGCGGCCCGGCGCGCCTGACCCGCGCAATCGGCAAGGCGAAGGCGATGTACTTTATCCTCACCGGCGACACGATCAGCGCCGAAGAGGCCGAACGCATGGGGATCATCACCAGGGTCGTCCCCGATGGCATGCATCTGGAGGAGGCGCTGCGGATCGGATCGGTCATCGCGGGCAATCCCCGCCTGGCCGTTCTGGCGGGCAAGGAATCGGTCAACCAGCAGGCGGAAACGCTCCTGGCGCCGGGGCTGAAGCTGGAGCGGCGGCTGTTCCACGGCCTGTTCGGCACGGCCGACCAGAGGGAAGGCATGGCGGCTTTCGCCGAGAAGCGGAAGCCGAACTACACAAAATACTAAGACCGCGATGGGGGACGCGGACAGCCTGTTGAACCGGCGTCCTCTCTCACGACAACGAGTGCGAAGGGAAGAGACATGGACAAGGTGATCGTCGAGAAATCGGGGGGCATCCTGCACGTGCGGATCAACCGCCCCGAGGTCTACAATGCCTGTGATGGTGAGACCTACAACGCCATCGCGGATGCCTGGGACGCGCTGGAAAACGATCCCGAGCTGCGGGTGGGCATCCTGAGCGGCGAAGGGAAGGCGTTTTGCACGGGCACCGATATCGGTTGGGTCAAGACGCCTGACGCGGAAGGGTTCGTCGATCGCCTCTATCCGCGGCTGCTGTCCCTGACCAAGCCGGTGATCGCGGCAATCCAGGGCCATTGCAACGGCGGCGGGCTGGAGCAGGCGCTTGGTGCCGATATCCGGATCTGCACGGAAGATGCCAAGTTCGGATCGGGGGAAATCCGGCTGGGCTGGATCCCCGGTGGCCATGGGACCCAGCGATTGCCCCGCGTGATCCCGTTGGGGGCGGCGCTCGAGCTGCTCTATACCGGCGGCCGGATCGGCGCTGAGGATGCCTATCGGCTGGGCCTCGTCAATCACGTGGTGTCGCAGGAGGACCTGCTGGACAAGGCCCGCCAGATCGCCGGCGAAATCGTGAAAAGCGCCCCGCTGGCTGTCCAGAAGATGAAGACCACGGTCATGCAGGGCCTCGGCATGCCGCTGGAACAGGCGGTCCGGCTGGAAAAGGAAAGCTTCGAGTTCCTGATGCGGACCGAGGATTCCAAGGAAGGCGCCCTGGCGTTTGCCGAAAAGCGGGCTCCGAACTGGAAAGCCCGGTAATCGCGGGCCCGGTCCGCACGTTCATACTCCCCGGCGCTCGCTCCGATCATGGCGGCCGGCGCCAACTGCAAGTCCACATAGGATAACTCAGGAAACCAGACCCATGCGACGCATGATATTGACGACCTCCCTGGCGCTTCTGGCGGCTTCAATGGCCGGCGCGCAGGACCGCACGCCACTGGACGCCTTCGTCGACGGCTTCCCGATGGAGCTGGAAATCGAGACGCGGAACGCGGATTACAACGAGCTGTTCCGCGGCGGCGACCCGTCCGCCTATTTTAACGTGCGTGCGTCCGAGTTCCTGCCGACGGCGATCCTGCCCTCGCGCCCGGGCGTGATGCCGCTGGCCAGCAACCCCATGCCCGAGATAGGCCAGATCGAGGTCGAGCTGACATCCGAAAGCAGTCTCGAAGGGCTGCTCAGCCTGGACGCGTTCCTTGAACAATCCGATTTCGCGCAGGCCTACATGGTCGTCCACAAGGGCGAGATCGTCTACGAGAAATACCCGAGGCTGCGGCCCGAGGATTCCCACCTGTGGATGTCCGCCGCAAAGCCCACGGCCAGCCTTGTGATCGACCAGCTGATCAGCGAGGGCAAGATCGACGAGAATGCGCCGATCACCACCTACATGACCGATTTCCAGGGCACCCCCTGGGACGGTGTAACGGTGAAGGACGTGATGGACATGGCCACCGGCATGGACCTCGAAGACACCAAAGAGTCCCGGTTCGACCCGGACAACATCGCGCGGCGGGTCTATGAATCCGAGTTCGGATTTCCGAACGAGACACGGGGTGTCGAGACACTCCGCGAGGTGCTCAGAAGCACGCCCAAGCGCGAAGAGCCCGGCCAGGCGTTCCATTATGCCTCCGGCCTGACGCAGATGCTGGTGTTCCTGGCCGAAGACGTGGAGGGAGATCGCTGGCACCAGATCTTCGATCGCCGCGTCTGGTCCAAGGTCGGCGCCGAGGGCGCGCTGCAACTGCACCTGACGCCCGATGGCATCGTGGCGGCACACGGGCTGGTGTCGAGCAACCTGCGCGATTTCGCCCGCTTCGGCATGCTCTACACGCCCAGCTGGGACAAGATCGCGACCGAACAGGTCGTCTCGGACGAGATCCTCGCGCGCATTCGCAGCGAGGTGCGGTCACACGAGTTTGTCATGGCCGGCTTTGACGGCGCCGTTTTCGTCGATTTCCTTGGTTCGGACGACTTCATCGCCAACAGCCGTCAGTGGGACGTCGTATGGCCGGACGGCGACATGTGGAAGGGCGGGCTGATGACGCAGGGCCTCTATGTTTCGCCCTCCCGGGATCTCGTCATCGTCTATTTCAACGTGAACAACGACGATCATTCGGGCCACCGCTTTGCCCGCAAGATCGCGACGTCAGGGCTGTTCGACGAGTGAGACTTGGCACCCCTTCCGGGCTACGCTCGACTCAGGAGGGGGCATTCGGCAGCGCGCGGCATCTTGTGCAGGCGCTCCGAAAGCAGCCGAACCGGGAGGGAAGCCCATGCGTTACACGACACTGAAAGTTGCAATCGCCACTGCTATGGCCCTGCCACAGGGGGGCCTGGCGCAGGAACAGACGCCAACCTCGGAGACGCCGCTCGCGCGGGTGAAGGAGATCCAGGAATTCTTCGGCGATCCGGCCAACGCGGTGAAGTTCCAGTTCGCCAGCCCCGAGACCCATTACATCTGGCAGCATGTCTCGCAGATCTTCCCGACCGCGCGCTTTGTCCGGTCGGGAATGCCGACGGTGCTGGAGACCGGGATCGACGAGACGATCGGCGAGATCGAATTCACCGGCAAGGACGGCGTCGTCCGCACCGTGGCCGAGCATTTCGAGGCGCTGCCGCTGGATGCGATGCTGGTCATGAAGGACAGCAAGATCGTCTACGAGCGCTACAAGACCATGACGCCGGACACCACCCACATCACCTTCTCGGCCAGCAAGGTGTCCAGCTCGACGATCCTCGCCCTGCTCGAGGAGGAGGGCAAGGTCGACCTGTCGAAGCCGGTCACGGACTATGTCGAGGAGCTTAAAGGTTCGGTCTGGGATAGTGTCACCGTCCGCCAGGTCGCCGACATGCAGACCGGCCTCAACGGCACCGAGCATGACGAGCCGAACCCCGACAGCCGCACCAACCCCCAGCAGATCTGGTATCGCTGGGCCGCGACGCTGGGCATCTTCCCCAACCAGGGCGAGGACGACACCTTTGCCGTGCTGCGCGCGATGGAGCGCAACAAGCCGGGTGGGGAGGTCTTCGAATACAATTCGATCAACACCTGGCTCCTGGCCCGCGTTGCGGAGGCCATCGAGGATCGCCCCTTTGCCGAGATCTTCACTGACCGGATCTGGAGCCGCATCGGCGCCGATCGCGACGGCACTTTCATCATGTCCCCGAACGGCTACGCGCTGGCTTTCGGCATGACCAGCGTCACCCTGCGAGACTTCGCCCGCTTCGGCGCGATGTTCACGCCAAGTGCTGGGACGGTCACCGGGGCGGACGTGATCAGCGACGAGGTCCTTGAGCGGATCCAGACCGCCGGCAATCCGGCGGCCTACCCGGATGGCTACGTGGGCCAGGTGATGTCGCCCAAATTCGCGGATGCCGAGGGGCAGCTGTCGAACGCCTACATGTGGGACGCGATCCTGCCGGATGGCGACCTGTTCAAAGGCGGTGTCGGGGGGCAGGGGCTTTACATCTCGCCCTCGCGCGATCTGGTGGCCGTGTGGTTCACCAACGGCGACGGCAGCGAATGGAACGAGGCGATGGCCCGCGCGATCGCGCTGCATTTCGAGTGAGCCAAACCATGATGAGTAAACCGGAGACCAGACCCATGGACACAATCAAGAAACGCATAGTCGCCACGGCGCTTTCCGTGGCTTTTGCCTGCGGCGGCGCGTCGGCGCAGACCCTGATCACCAACGTGCATGTCTTCGACGGGGTGAACGAAACCCGGATCGAGAATGCCAATGTCCTGATCGAGGACAACCTGATCTCGGCCGTCTCGACCGATCCGATCGAGTCAGAGGGCGCAACCGTGATCGACGGCGGCGGGCGGACGCTGATCCCCGGCATGATCGACGTGCACTGGCACACCACCTATTGCTGCGCCGCGCAGACCACGGTGATCACGGGTGATATCTCTGAACTTGCGATCCGCGGCGCGCTCGGGGCCGAGGAAACGCTTTTGCGCGGCTTCACGACCATACGCGATGCCGGGGGCAACACCTTCTCGATCAAGAAGATGATCGACAAGGGCGACCTGGTGGGCCCGCGCATCCTGCCCTCCGGGCCGCCGATCACGCAGGCCGGGGGCCACACCGATTATCGCCCCTACCAGGCGGTGCCGTCGAACCCGGGAGACTCGCTGTGGTACTGGTACGCCAACGCCGTCATGCTGCAGGCCGATGGCGTGCCCGAGGTCATCCTGCGCACCCGCGAGGTAATGCGCATGGGGGCCAGCCAGATCAAGATCTCGGCCGGCGGCGGCGTCTCGTCGCTTTATGATCCGCTGGACGTGCGTCAGTACACGAGGGCCGAACTGGAAGCCTTCGTCGAGGTGGCGGACACCTACAACACCTATGTCCTGGCGCATATCTTCACCGATGCGGCGGCGCAGATCGCGCTTGAGGCCGGGGTGAAGTCGATCGAGCATGGCAACCTCCTGAGCGAAGAGACCCTTCGCATGATCAAGGAGAAGGACGCCTGGCTCTCGGTGCAGCCGATCCTCAATGACGAGGACGCGATCCAGTTCTCGGACCCGGTCAGCACCGCCAAATTCCTGCAGGTCACCGACGGCACGGTCCGCACGATCCGGATGGCCAAGGACATGGGCGTGAACCTTGCCTTCGGGACGGACATGCTTTTCGACCCGGTCCTGTCGCGCCAGCAGGCCGCCTTTGTCGCCAAGATGAAGATGTGGTTCACCCCGGCCGAGATCATGGTTCTGGTGACATCGAACAACGCGAAGCTCCTCGACCTCGCCGGCCCGCGCCACCCCTACCAGCAAGGCCCCCTGGGTGTGATCGCGCCGGGCGCCTATGCCGATCTGATCCTGGTCGATGGCAATCCGCTGGAGGACATCGACATCGTGGCCGACCCGGAGGCGAACTTCGACCTGATCATGAAGGACGGCAAAATCTACAAGAACACGCTCGACTGAGTGCGGGCGATAGGTCCCGCAATCCCTCACTCCCGTGTTTGCTCGGACTGCAATGGGGCTTCGCGGGACAGACCTACGTCAGTTAACGAGTAGACTTGGCCCATGGCCTACATCAACCGACGCAGCTTCCTGGCGGGAACGGCGGCCGGCGCCCTTTCGTCGCTTCTGCTGCCCGCAGGCGCCTATGCGCAGGGGGCCACGCCCATCCTGATCCGGGGCAGCAACATCTTCGACGGATCCTCGGCCGAGCTGATGGCCGGGATGGACGTGCTGATCGAGGATGGCCTTGTCACCCGCATCGGCGCAAACCTGTCCACCGACGGGGCGCAGGTGATTGATGCGGACGGGCGCACGCTGATGCCGGGCCTGATCGACATGCACTGGCATGCCCTGATGGCGACGAGCACGATCGAAACCGTCCTGAATTCCGATCCGTCCTACATCACGCTGGTGGCTGCCGAGACCAATCGCGATGCGCTCATGCGTGGCTTCACCACCGTGCGCGATGTCGGCGGCAATGTCTTCCCGCTGGTTCGCGCCACGCGGGAGGGGCGCATCATCGGGCCGCGCATCTATCCCAGCGGCCCCTATGTCGGTCAGACCGGCGGCCACGGAGACTTCCGCCCGCCTGTCGCGGTCCCGGCGGGGCCCGGCGAGAAGTTCGACTTTTTCGCGCGCATCGGGATGTCCCTGCTGGCCGACGGCGTGCCCGAGGTGATGCAGCGGTCGCGGGAAATCCTTCGCATGGGGTCGACGCAGATCAAGGCCATGGCGGGCGGTGGCGTCAGCTCGAACAACGATCCGCTCGACGTCGTGCAGTTCACCTTCGAGGAAATGAAGGCGATCGTCGATGTCGCCGCGAACTGAAACACCTACGTGACGGTCCATGCCATCGGCGAGGCGGCGGCCCTGCAGGCGGTCGAGGCCGGTGTGCTCTGCGTCGAGCATGGCCATTTGCTGAGCGGCGACGGGTTGCAGATGGTGAAGGACAAGGGGGCCTGGCTGTCGATGCAGGCGATCCTCAACGACGAGGATGCCATTCCCTTCCCCGAGGGGTCCGAGAACCAGCGCAAGTTCCTTCAGGTGACCGAGGGCACGGAAAGCGTCTACACGACGGCGCGCGAGCTCGGCGTGAAGATGGTCTGGGGGACAGATACCCTGTTCGACCCCGAGCTGGCTAAGAAACAGGGCAAGCAGCTGGCCAAGCTCGGACGCTGGTTCCCCAACCACGAGGCGCTGGCGCAGGCCACCTCGCTGGCGGGCGAGCTGTGCCAGGCCTGCGGGCCGCTCGACCCCTATGCCAAGGCCACCATCAGCGTGGTGGCCGAGGGCGGCCATGCCGACCTGCTGCTGGTGAATGGCAACCCGCTGGAAGCCATCAACCTCGTCGCGGATTCGGACGCGAACTTCGCGATGATCATGAAGGGGGGCGTGACCTACAAGAACACGCTGCAGGGCTGAGCGATGCGTCGCATGCCTCGTCGAACGTCCCGTCGAACATTCCGTCGCGCGCCCGGTGCCATCGCACCGGGGTATCATCTGACATCCGGAGACCAAGCCAATGACTGACACCCCGATTTCCCGCCGCGAGTTCAACGTCGGTGCAACCGCCACCGTCGCCGCGGCAAGCCTGGCCGGACGCGCCATGGCACAAGCCTCGGCCCCCTTCGACCTGGTGATCCTGAATGGCCGGGTGATGGACCCCGAAACCGGCTTCGACCAGGTCGCGAACGTAGGCGTGAAGGATGGCCGGATCACCGCCATTAGCGCCGACGCGCTGGAAGGCACCCGCCAGATCGACGCCACGGATCACGTGGTCGCCCCGGGCTTCATCGACACCCATTTCCACTGGGTCCGTCCCATGGGCCACAAGCTGGCACTGCGGGACGGCCGGACGACGGTGATGGATCTGGAGATGGGCACGCTCGGCACCAAGGTGGCCGAATGGTATGCTGAACGCGAGGGGACCACCCAGATCAATTTCGGCTGCTCCTCCTCGCATGAATTCGCGCGGGCCCTTGTCCTTGACGGGATTACCACCCCGGACGCGCCCGAGGCGCTGAACCACCGCGGCTCGGAGAAGACCGGCTGGGCCCTGACCCGACCGGACCTCGCGCAGGGCAATGACATCCTGCGGGTCGTCGACGAGGGGCTTGCCGCCGGCGCGGTCGGAATGGGCTCGACCCTGGGCTACATGCGTGACGGGGCAAGCGCCCGCGAGGTGTTCGAGCTTCAGAAGACGGCCGGAAACTATGGCCGCTCCTCGGCCTTCCATTTCCGCTACTCGCCGGGCACCGACACGACGGAGTCGAACGGCATCCAGGAGATGCTGGCCAACGCCGCAGCCCTCGGCGCGCCCGCCATCGCCTGCCACTTCAACAACCCCGGCTACAACCTCGTGCATGAGCTTCTCACCCGGATGCGCGGGCGCGGGATGAACGTCTGGGGCGAGCTTTATCCCTATGCCGCAGGCTCGACCGCGCTGAACGCCGTCTTCCTGGAACCGGAGGTCTGGGTCGACCAGCTTGGCTATCGCTACGAGGACACGATCCAGGACGTGCTGACTGGGGAGTGGTACACCGCCGAAAGCCGGGCCGAGATGGTTGCGAAGGAACCCGCCCGCCTCGTCCTCGTCTACAAGATGCCCCCCGAGGCCATCGTCGACTGGCTGAAACTTCCGGATGTGGCGATCGCGTCGGATACCGTGCCGGTTCTCGGGGATATTCCCTGGGACACGCCCTACGAGGATCTGCCCAACAGCCACCCGCGCGGCGCCGGCAGCTTCGCGAAGGCCCTGCGGATGGGCCGCGAGAACGGCATTCCACTGATGCAGACGGTGGCCCAGAGCAGCTAGAATTCGGCCCGTCCGTTCAGCGAGATGGGGCTGAAGGCGATGCAGGAACGCGGCCGGATGCAGGAAGGCATGGTGGCCGACATCACGATCTTCAACCCCGAGACGGTCACCGACAACGCAACCTATGCGCAGGGCACGCTGCCCTCGACCGGCATCCCCTTCGTCATCGTGAACGGCACGGTGGTCGTGGACGAGTCCGAGGTGCTAAAGGACGTCAACCCGGGTCAGCCGATCCGGTTCGACCCGCAGGACAGCCTTCTGGAGCCGCTGGAGATCAGCGCCTGGACGCAGAAATTCTACAACGTGCCACAGGATTTCGGCGGTGGCGTTCCCGGCACGCAGCCGCAGTACGACAAGCGCATCATCCGGTGCTGCGACTGAGAACGCGTCCTGAAACGGGCGGTTCCGGTTGACCGGGCCCGCCTCACGTATCGGAATGAGGGTGTGCGACTCGATACGGCGATCGCACAAAAGTGTCTCCGGGCTTTATCAAACGGTGCCCCGGTCAGGCCAGCCTCGCAGACGCATCCCCAGGATGCACCACCGAAGGAAACCGACGATGCCCATGATCAAGCTGCCTGTCGCCTCCGCGCTGGTCCTCGGAACGCTGACTCTGCCGGCCCTCGCGCAGGACAACCCGCTGGAGAAATAGCTCTCGGTCCCCGGCGCCATGACGACGCTGCCGGTCGAGGCCGTCAAGGAGCCTTGGTCGCTCCAGTTCACGCGGGACGCACGGGCCGCCTTCGAGAACTTCCACTACCAGATGGGCGGGGACCACGCGCTTTATTACAACCAGAACCTCAGCGAGATGCTGCCCACGGCCTATGCCGCGCCGCATCCCGAGTACATCCCGCTGGACCGCGCCATCGACGACAGCATCGGCACGGAGGTGGTCTGGTCGACCTCCGAGGACGAGATGCCGCTGTCTGAGTACATCGTGCATCCCAACCACCGGGTGCAGGGCATGATGATGATCTACAAGGGCAAGGTCGTCTATGAACAATACCCGGGGATGGGCCAGATGGACCGCCACGCCTGGATGTCGCCGGGCAAGGCGACCGTCGGGCTGATCCTTGCCCTGCTGGAAGAGGACGGCAAACTCGACATGTCGAAGGACGTGGTCGACTACGTGCCCGAGCTGAAGGGCACGAACTGGGACGGCATCTCGGTCCTCGATGCTGCCAACATGGAGACGGGGCTGGCGCTGGAGGAAACGCTGGATGCCATCATCGACCCGTCCTCGATCATCGTTCGCTTCTTCTCGGCCGAGTTCGGCTCGCCCAACCCGCTGACCGGGGAGAACGAGAACTGGCTCGACATCCTGAAGACCGCCGAGAAGATCGACGGCGAAGCGCCCGGGGAGGTCTTTCGCTATTCCTCGGCGGTGACGCAGGTCAGCGTGCTGCTGGCCGAGAATATCGACGACATGACCTGGGCGGACCTGTTCCAGGAGCGGGTCTGGGGCAAGGTCGGCGCGCGAGGACATCATGTTCCACCTGATGCCGGACGGGACTGCGGTGACCCACGGGCTGATCTCGACCACGCTCGAGGATTTCGGCCGCTTCGGCCTGATCTTCACCCCCAGCTGGGCCGCCACCGCACATGAGGACATCGTCTCGGACGCGGTGCTTGAGCGGATGCAGAACGCGGGCAATCCGGAGGCCTTCCGGCGCGGGTCGAAATTCGCCGGGCTGACGGATGAATTCGGCGAAGAGCCCAAGGCGAATTCGCTGCAATGGGACGCGGTCTTTGAGGACGGCGCGCTCTACAAGCACGGCAATGTCGGACAGGGGCTCTACGTCGATCCGGCCCGGGACTTCGTGGGCGTCTACTTCTCGACCAACGGCTACATCCCGCCCTACGGCGAAGACCGCGCCCAGGGCTTCCTGCGGCAGGCCGCGAAGTACCTGAACGGAGAGTAACCCCGACGCAATGCGGGTGACCTCCGCGTCACCCGATCACGACACCCATGGCCGGTGATGCGCCGAGACACTTCGGCAAGAGGCCTAACCAGACGCAAGCCCAGTTCAAAGGGAGAGACCCAGATGAAGCCCGACGATTTCGAGAAACTCGTGGAAGAGATGACCGCCACAGGGACCGACGCAGCACCCTCCGTGGATCGTGACGAGAACGCGCCGGCCGGTATGGATCGCCGGACATTCTTCGCCACGGCCGCCGGCTCCGCTGCGGGGGCCGCGGCCACCCTGGCCATGGGCGCGCGGGAGGCTCATGCTGGCGACATGCTGGCCAATGTGGCCGACCCCGAAGCGATCTGCGCCACTGGCCCGGACTTTTCGCAGATCCCCCAGCGGCTGCACGAATACCCCGCCTCCGACCATGCGCGGCAGGTCGTGCAGGACTCCATGACCATGGACTCGCTCTTCTCGGGCATCTGGCCCACCCAGTGGTCAACTCCCGAAGCGCCCGAATTCCACGACGAGATGGACAAGCTGAAGGCCGCCGGGTTCAAGGCGATCGCCGCCTGCCCATCTGCCGACGCGCTGGATACCAGCCTTGGCGGGATCGCCAATTCCCTGAACTTCTACCTCAAGAAGATCAACGAGCGCCCCGAGAGCTACAAGGTGGTGCGCACCACCGCCGATATCGACACGGCGGTGGCCGAGGGCAAGCTGGGCATCTTCTTCACCCACCAGGGCACTGCGCTCTTCGCCGGGAACCCGGATATGGTGGGGCTTTGGCGCCAGCTTGGCTATGGCTATTGCCTGCTGGCCTACAACGGTCGCAACACCATGGGCGACGGCTGTTTCGAGGAAGACAACGGCCGGCTGACGGGCATCGGCAAGCTTCTGATCGACGCCTACAACCGCTACGGCATGATCGTCGACGTCAGCCATACCGGCGAGCGCACGGCCTTCGACGCCATCGAGCGCAGCCAGCAGCCGGTGATCTCGTCGCATTCGGTCGCCAAGGCGGTCAGCGACTACCAGCGCAGCCATTCCGACGGTCTTCTGAAGGCCATCGGCGAAAGCGGCGGGGTCTGTTCGATCAACATGGTGGGTGGCTTCGTCGATCCCACGAACCCGGATATCGTGACGACCGAGATCCTCTATCGCCATATCGACCACATGGTGAACCTGGTGGGCATCGACCACGTCGGTTTCGGGTCCGACTGGATCCCCGACATCACCCAGACGGCGATTTCCGGGATGAGCCCGCTGGGGGATCTGCTGTTTCCCGATGGCGGCGTGCTGCGGGCGATGTCGGCCAAGGGCGTGCCGACACCGGCGCCCTACCAGATCGTCTCGGCGCTGGTGGACACGCTGCTGGAGAACGGCTGGTCCGACGCGGATTGCGGCAAGTTCCTGGGCGGAAACCTCTACCGCGTCGCGTCGGACATCTGGACCTGAGCGGGGCCGGGACGGCGGGGACCATGAGAATGGAGAAACATGTCATGACCTTCGAAAGAGAAAAGCTTTGGCCTCCACGGGGACCGAAGCACTTTGGCTCCGTCTGCGCGGCGGCGCTTGTCGGCCTGCTGATGGGCCTGTCCGGAACATCGGCCACGGCTCAGGACGGCGCCTATGACGTGGTCGAATTCGAAGGTACCGTCGTTCCGGCACGCGAGGCCGAGATCACGCCGATCGTCAGCGGCTGGCTGCGGCACATCGCCTTCGCGCCGGGTCAGATCGTGGAGGAAGGCGACGTTCTCTTCCAGTTCGCCCTGCCCCCCGCCCAGTACCGCCTGGACCTGGCCGAGGCGCAGCGCGATGCCGCGCAGGCGCAATTGCAGGAGGCTATCGCGGACGTGAAGCGGGCCGAGATCCTCAAGGACCGGGATGTCGTCTCGGAGGTGGAGCTGGAGAAGAACATCGCGCTGCGCGACATCGCCTCCGCCAATCTTGCCGCGGCCGAGGCCAATGTCGGGCTGGCCGGGCTCGGGGTCATGCAGATGACCCAGAAGGCGCCCTTTGCCGGCATGATGAGCGCGCCGATGGTCCGTGAAAACGGCTGGCAGGACGTGGGCGACGGTGACATCACCATGGCCATCATCACCCAGCTGGACCCGATCCAGGTCGTGGGCGAGGTGCCCTATGACATCTATGCCGCCCGGCAGAAGATGTTCCCGACCGACGAAGACCTGATCGAGGGGCTGGCGCTGTCGATCATCCTGCCCAACGGAGAGGTCTATCCCTACGAGGGCAAGGCCGTCTCGGGCGGTTACAAGTTCGAGGAAGACAGCCAAAAGATCACCGTCTGGGTGGAATTTCCCAACCCGGACCTGCTTTTGCGCCCGGGGCTCAAGGTGGGCATCCAGTCGAAGGTGAAGAAGTGATGCGCCGGGAGCGGCCACTTCGATCAACGCAGTGAGGTACTGTCATGCTTAAACGTTTCCGGTTCGTGGCGGGCCTTGCCCTGCTCGCCGTCGCGGGTCCCGGCCTTGCCCAGGTTGATGCCGAGCCGCCCCTGCTCATCACCGGCGCGCGGATCTTCGACGGGGTCGGCCCCGATCTGATCGAGGGGCAGGATGTGCTGGTGCAGGATGGCCTGATCGCGGCCATGGGCGCGGAGCTGTCCGCCCCTGACGGCACGGTGATCATCGACGCGGGCGGCCGGGTGATGACGCCCGGCTTCATCGACGTGCATTACCACCTGAGCCTCTGCAACGTGCCGGTCATGGACATGGCCGGGTCCAACGCGCCGGATCTCGATTACATCGGGATCAAGGCCGGGATCGCCGCCGAAGAGGCCCTGATGCGCGGCTTCACCAGCCTGCGCGATGTCGGCGGCGCCTCCTGGGGCGCCAAGCTCGCCGCCGACCGCGGAGAGATCGCCGGGCCGCGGGTCTGGCCCTCGCTCCGGGCAATTTCGCAATTCGGCGGACATGGCGATGCCAATCCCCGGTTCATGAACCCGCGCGAATTCGGAGGGCCCGAAAACAACCTCGAACGGCTGGGCTACAGCCGCATCGTCAACGGCCGGGCAGAGGTTCTGACGGCGGTCCGCGAACAGCTCAAGCGCGGGGCGAGCCAGATCAAGATGCACCTTGCCGGCGGTGTGGGGACCGAGTTCGACCCGATCGACGGCCGCCAGTTCACCGCCGACGAGATCCGCGCCGCGGTCGAGGTGGCCGAGGGGTTCGGCACCTATGTCACCGCGCATGTCTACACCGTCGACGGGATCCGGCAGGCAATCGAGAACGGGGTGAAGTCCATCGAGCACGGCAATCTCATCGACGAGGAGATCGCGCAGATGATGGCCGACAACGGCGTGTGGCTGAGCCCGCAGGTCGTGGTTTACCTGACGTTCTCGCCGGACCTGGGGCCCGTGCGGCTGGCCAAGGGCAAGATGGTCGAGGAAGGGCTCGACCAGATGTTCCGGCTGGCCAAGCAATACGGGGTCAAGATCGCCTTCGGCACGGATGTGGTGGTGAACCCCGAGGCCTGCGCCGATCAGAACCGCGAATTCGTCGAGCGCACCCGCTGGTTCACCCCGGCCGAGATCCTGGCCCAGGCGACATCGCTGTCAGGCGAGTTGCTGCAGATGTCGGGCGACCGCAGCCCTTATCCGGGCGTGGTGGGCGTGATCGAGGAAGGCGCCCTTGCCGACCTGCTGCTGATCGACGGCAATCCGCTCGACGACATCTCGATCCTGCGGGATTTCGACGCGCGGCTGGACCTGATCGTGAAGGCCGGGCACGTCTACAAGAACGAGATCGAGTAACCGGATCCGCGCCCGATGGGCGCGGCCAACATCCTGCATGAAAGGGGACAGCCCATGTTCAGCCTCTCCCTGGCCGTCCTGCGGCTTCTGAAAGCCATCGTCCGGTCCTGGAGCATCCCCGAATTCCGCGCCGCCCTTTTCCTGGCCATCATCATCCTGCTCTCGGGCACGCTGTTCTATCGCGGGGTCGAAGGCTGGAGCTGGATCGACGCGCTCTATTTCTGCGCCACTACGATCTCGACGGTCGGGCTGGGCGACCTGGCGCCGCAGACCGACATCGGCAAGGTCTTCACCGTGGTCTACATCTTCGTGGGCGTCGGCATCTTCGTGGCGCTTTTCGCGCAATTCGCCCGGGCGCTGATCGGCATTGGCAAGGATGGCCACAAGGACGGTCCGGAGTGACCCCGGAGGATCCACCTATTCCTTGTACGGCTCCACGATGACCGCTTCCAGATTGTAGCCGACGGGAATGTCGCCGGTGCCGTCCACCAGCGACAGCGCATGCTCTCCCAGTCCTACGCTCATCGCGCCCTCGACCCAGACCGGGGTGTAAAGGCCCTGCACCTCGAACCCCTTGTCGAAGGTCACATGCACGATCTGGTTGGCCGGCGGCGGCGGGACGTGGATGCAGGCGCCCACATAGGGAACCAGCAGGAATTCGGTCGCCTTCTCTCCGTCGAAGGACAGGGGAAGCACGTAGCCCGGCATCCGGATCGAGGCTCCGTCCAGGGTTTCGTTGACGGCCTCTGCGGCAGCCATACGGCTTGCGATGATCTCTTCGCGCTGTGTCAGCAGGGCGTCGATATCCAGCCCTTGCGCTTCAAGCACCCGTTTTGCCTCGTCTGCGCGGTCCTGGAGTTCGGCCGACGACTTGCCCATGGCGGTCACGTCGCGGGTTCGGGCAACGATGCCGAGATGGTCCAGCTGATCCCGGCTCAGGCGATCGAAGGGATTGTCGATTTCGGGTGCGGCAGGCACGAGGTTTTCCCAGGCAAGGACGCGGCTCTCGGACGATGCGGCAGGATGCGACATCGTGATCAGTCCGGTCACGGTCAGGGTGGCAGCCAGCAAAAGGGCCTTCCGGCGCCCGGACGGATTGGCGTTCAACGTCATGACCTCCTCAGTTGCACCGGCCGCATCTTGATCGATGGGGCCGGCCAAATCCCTCGGGTTTGCCGGCTACCGCTCGCAGACAGAGCCTTTCAGACGATAGCGGCCGGGGGCCCTTTGGTCTACCTGGGCAATGCAGGTCCTCTCGCCTGCACATGGGTGCGCTGGCGATCTGTCGGGGTGGATCCTGAAACAGTCCGGTCGCGGCCTTTGGGCTCATTCGGAACGTCAGCTGTTCCGTCTGATGTGAAGAGAAATTTGCCTTCCACCGTCCGCGTCTCGGCCGCCGTTTCCAATGCTTCGCGTTTCAACTTCTTCATCCGGAGCCTGGCCGCGGCGTCCATCTCCTCGGCCGTCAGAGGCAGCCCGAGGATATCAAAGAGCACGGCGTGAACAGGCGGGTCGTACGTGATCGCCGTCATCAGGAACGCTTGCGCGTCGAGTCCGAGTACGCTGGCCAGTGCGGGGATGCGCGCGAGCGGGACGTTGGTCTCGCCGATCTTCATCATCGAAAGGACGGTCGCGTTCCTGAAGCCTGCACGGGCGGCGACGACCTTCTGGGGCAGGTCCGAGGCATCGAGGGCGGCGGAAAGCATCTGGGCGGTGGGGCTGGTGGTGGTCATGATTGTCTCCGTGACTGATGTTGCTGAGGCTCAGTGACCGTCATGGGGTGAACGCCCTCGGCCGGATTGGGAGGCGAACACCTTGGAAGAGCTCCGCACCCATGGTGGCCCCACATGGGCTCTGCGGGAGTCGCTGAGTGCGGCAGCTGCGTTTTGGCCGGAAACACAAGGGTGCGACCGGGAGAGGCACGCGTCATGGAGCCCCTCCGGCGGTCTCAGGGTGCGCGCTCGGCTATCCGAGGATCCGTGCCGGGACCGGGCCAGGATGCAGGCAGTGCCTCCATATGTCCGCCGCCGCCACCTAGGACGTCCCGCATCTGCTTTTCCCCTTAGGAAAACGCCAATTCCGCACGGGGTTTTTTATGGGGTCAGCACGGGGTAATTCGCGCAAACCTCAATTGAAGCAAGGGCTTGACCTGACGCGCGATTGTGCCTTTCTCCTGCCGCATGAGGACGGTCCCTACCAACTTCTCCGCCCCGATCACCTTCAGCCGCTCGCACATGGCACATTTCCGAGGACAGGATCGCGGCGCCTTCCAAGGACAGGACGACCGTCCCACCCTGTAAGGTCTCCTCAAGGGGGGCGCGTTGAAGATGCAGGCACTGGTTCTGGACGACCCAACTCTTGTAGACGGCCGGTCGTCTCATGCTCAGCCCGCTCGGTGTCTGTCACGGCGTCCGATGGAGTTTGCTTCCTCTCCTGTTCCGAGCCTCGTCCGCCACTGGCCCGATCGGGAAGAAGGCGTCCCGGTGGGCTTACTCGTCTTGGGTCAAGTGCCCTGAGAAGTACCGGCCGCTCATGGTGACGGCGATGTTCACGGGGATGCGGATCAGCGAGCTTCGCGGCCTGACCTGGGACTATGTCGACCTCGACATGAAGCTGATCGTCGTCTGCGAGCGGGCGGACCGGTTCAACGACTTGGGCAAGACCAAGAGCCGCACGAGCCGCCGGAGCATCCCCATGGCCCCGATCGTGATCGAGACGTTGAAAGCGTGGAAGCCCGACTGTCCGGCCGGAGATCTCACTCTCGTCTTCCCGAAGGGGAGGGCAACATCGAGAACCACTCGGACATCCAGAACCGCATCTTCGTGCCGCCGCTGTCGAGAACGGGATCGTCGACGAGCACGGGGCGTACAAGTTCAGCTTCCACGTCCAGCGTCACGCGGCGGCGTCGCTGTTCATCGAGCAGAACGGGCCGCCGAAGAAGATCCAGGCGCTGCTCGGGCATTCGTCGATCAGCATGACGATGGATGTCAACGGCCACCTTTCGAGAGCCCAGAAGACGATGTCGAACTCTTCTCAGAGATGGAAAAGGATCTGCTCGCGGCGTTACTAACATGCTGACTTCAAGGGGTAATCATAATCCGCGTGTCGCGGGTTCAAGCCCCTCCTCCGCAAGCGAGTCCCCCGAACATGTCAGTTGGCCTGCCGACTATTGCGGTCGTGGTCATGGTCATGCTGCGTGTATCGGCATCTTGCCGATGCAGCTTGGGGGGCCGGCCTTGCCCATCTGGAGTGCGCCCCTCGGGCTGGACGAGTCAGGCGGCTCGCTTTGACCGGGGCGCGGCGTTTCTTTCTTCGAACTGGTTGGGGCTTAAGTAGCCGAGCGCAGAATGCAGCCTGGTGGAGTTGTAGACGTTGTCGATGAAGTTTGGCAAATCCGCTGCGACGTCTTCAAAGGTCTCGTATTCGGTCACATAGACCGCCTCGACCTTCAGCGTCTTCATGAAGCTTTCGGCTTGCGCGTTATCGTAGGGATTCCCTCGACGGCTCATGGACCCGAAGAAGCCGTGGCGCTCGAGGATGCGGCGATGCCGGGATGCGGCATATTGCGCTCCCCTGTCGGTATGAAAAACACATCCCGGCAGCGGGCGTCGGGATGCGGTTGCAGCCTTCAGCGCAGCCGCTGTGAGGCGCACGTCGATGTTGCGGCCCAGCCCGTAGCCCACGACCTTGCGCGACCAGGCGTCCAGAATGACGGCCAGATATACGAAGCCGGTCCCGATGGCGACATAGGTGATGTCCCCGACCCAGAGCTGATCCGGTCCATGGACTTCAAACCCTTTGGCAACATTCGGATAGATCGGGCTATCGTGGCTGCTGTCGGTGGTTGCGACATAGCGGCGTTTCCGCTTTGGATTCAGATCATTCTCACGCATGATCCGCCGCACTTTCTTCGAGTTCACGACAAGACCACGGTGGCGTAATTCAGCAGTGACACGGCGATACCCATAGTTGCGACAGGTCTCCGTGATCAACAGGATCTCGCTGACGGCCGGATCTTCTGCGGTCGGGTCGGAAGCGTCGTAAAAACTGGAACCGGGAAGATCCATCAACTCGCACCCCCGTCTGACCGAGAGGCCGGCGGGCCGGTGATCACGGATGTAGATCCGTTTCTCTGCGACCGTGTGTACGCCCGCGCCGTTTTTAAAAACTCGATCTCGAGCGCCTGACGGCCGACAAGCCGTTCGAGCGCCGCGATCCGCGTTTCGTATTCGGGGAGCAGTTCCTCTTCGATGGCGTCATCGTCAAATTCGCCGCGCTCATACTTGTCGATCCAGATCGGGATCAGCGTGCGGCAAATATCGTGCCTCTGGCTGAGCGCGCGCATCGACTCGCCGTTGAAATAGGCTTCGACGACTTCGCGTTTCTTGGACGTGCTGTGACGACGGTGCTTCTTGGTCATGCGGTTCTCCTTATCAGAACCACGACCCGGTCAAAATCTTCAGCTCAAGCTGTCCAGCCCGAGGGGCGCACTCCAA
>PAQV01000010.1 GCA_002709405.1 Paracoccaceae bacterium | reverse complement strand
GAGCTGGTCGAGGGCGCGGCCCGCAATGCCCGCGAAAGCCTGGCCCGCAAGATGTCGGAAAGCGCGACCCAGGCCAAGCTGCTGGCCGGGCTGGGCGAGGCGTTCGGACTGGACGGCCCGCCGAAGCGGATCGAGGTCTACGACAACTCGCATATCCAGGGCGCCCATGCGGTGGGCGGCATGATCGTGGCCGGGCCGGACGGGTTCATGAAGAACCATTACCGCAAGTTCAACATCAAGGGTGACGACCTGACCCCGGGCGATGACTTCGGGATGATGAAAGAGGTCCTGTCCCGCCGGTTCGCCCGGTTGCAGAAGGACGATCCCGATCGGACGCAGGGGCAATGGCCGGATCTGCTGCTGATCGACGGGGGGGCGGGGCAGGTCAGCGCCGTGGCCGAGATCATGGCGCAATACGGGGTCGAGGACATCCCGATGGTCGGTGTGGCCAAGGGGGTCGACCGCGATCACGGCAAGGAGGAATTCCACCGGACGGGCAAGATGCCGATGGCGCTGCGCCACAACGACCCGGTGCTGTATTTCATCCAGCGCCTGCGCGACGAGGCGCACCGGTTTGCCATCGGGACCCACCGGGCGAAGCGGGCCAAGTCGGTGGCGGCCAATCCGCTTGACGATATCGCGGGCGTGGGGGCCACGCGCAAGCGGGCCCTGTTGAAGCATTTCGGCTCGGCCAAGGCCGTCAGCCGGGCGAACCTGGTGGACCTGAAGGCGGTCGACGGGATTTCCGATGCGCTGGCCGAGAAGATCTACGACTTTTTCCAGGACCGGTAGGGGTGGGGTGGCCTCGAAGGGCGTCCGCCTGTTGTCGGTGGCGCCCGGACCAAGGACGCATCAAGGACGCCCCCGCTGTCGCGGGATGCCCTTTTGGCAGACGCGCGGCAGGCCTGTCCGGGGCGACACGCCTCCAACCCCTTGTATCTTCGCGCCGAACCGGGTTCGGTGCTCCAAAACGGAGTACCCTCATGGCGCTGATGCAAGGCTTTCCCCCGGCCCCCGACGATCGTGCAACGCTGGCCAACTGGCGCACTGCGCCCTATGCCTCCTGGGCCTTTCATCATGTGCGCGAACTCGTGCCTTCGGCCGAGATCCGCAATGCGCCGGGCGATGTCTGGACGCTGGACCAGGGGGAACCGCTGATCGACCCGGCCGAGGTCGAGGCGGCGGTCGAGGGCACGCAGACTGATGCGCTGGTCGTCCTGCACAAGGGCCGGGTGGTGCATGAGCTTTATCGGAACGGGATGGGCCCCGAGGATCCGCATATCCTGATGTCGGTGTCCAAGTCGGTGCTGGGGCTGCTGGCCGGTATCCTTGAATCCCGGGGCCTTCTGGAGATCGGCGCACCGCTCAGCGACTACATCCCCGAGCTTGCCGGCACGGCCTACGAGGGCGCGACGGTGCGCCAGGCCCTGGACATGCGCGTGGGGTTGGCCTTTTCCGAGGACTACACGGCCACCGGTGGCCCGATCATCGCCTACCGCAAGGCGGCGAACTGGAATCCGCTGGAGCCCGGCGAGAACCCGCTGGACCTGCGCAGTTTCCAGTTGACCCTGTCCGACACCGACGGGCCGCATGGCGGGCGGTTTCACTATGTCTCGCCGGTCACCGACCTGATGGCCTGGGTGATGGAACGGGCGACGGGGCAGCGTTATGCCGACCTGCTGTCGGATTTCCTGCTGCGCCCGATGGGCGCGGAGCGGCCGGGCTATATCACCGTCGACCGGATCGGGGGCGCGCGGGCTGCGGGCGGGGTCTGCCTGACGGCCCGGGACCTGGCCCGCATCGGGGCCCTGCTGGCCGCGGGCGGGCAGCGCGCGGACGGGCGCCAGGTGGTGCCCGGGGCCTGGGTGGCCGACATATTCGAGAACGGCGACCCCAAGGCCTGGGCCACGGGCGACTTTGCCGATTATTACCCCGGGCTGGACATCCACTACCGGGCGAAATGCTACGTGCACCGGGGCGACACGCCGCTGCTGCGGGGGGTGGGCATTCATGGACAGTACCTCTTTGCCGATCCGGCCCGGGACCTGGCCGTGGCCTGGTTTGCCTCGGAAGGGGATGCGGCGACATCGGCCTATTTCCCCGGCCGGATGGCCCTGGTCGACAAGCTGAGAGGCGCGTGCTGACCCGATCAGGGCGCTGCGCAATGTCACATCGGCGCGCGGCGGTGTCGGGACGGTTTCCGCCGCCGCGCACTTGGGCTAGGAAGGCGGGATGAAAGTCACGATCCCCACGATACTGACCCTGCTGCGGCTTGTCGCGGCGCCGGCAATGGCCCTGGTCTTTCTGATCTTTGCCCGCCCGCTGGCCGACTGGGTGGCCTTTGCGCTGTTCATCGCGGCCTCTGTCACCGACTGGATCGACGGGTATATTGCCCGGGGCTGGGGGATGGTGTCGAAACTGGGCACCATGCTGGACCCGATCGCCGACAAGGCCATGGTCGCCGCGGCCTTGCTGGTCATGTGCGTGACCTCGTCGCTGGGCTGGTGGCTGATGCTGCCGGGCGTGGTGATCCTGTTCCGCGAGGTCTTCGTGTCGGGCTTGCGGGAATACCTGGGCGACGTGGCCGGGACCCTGGCGGTCACCAAGATGGCCAAGTGGAAGACGACGGTGCAGATGGTGGCCATTGCCGTCCTGCTGGCCGAGGGCATTGCGCGCAACCATGCCGGCATGAAGGCGGCGACGATGGATCCAGCGAAGGTGCGGGCGATCCTTGATCGTTCGACGGCCGACGTGGACAGCCTGCGCTGGTGGGCCGACCTGGCCTGGGGGCTGGGCTGGAGCGGGCTGGCGCTGTTGTGGCTGGCCGCGCTTCTGACGGTGTGGACGGGGGTCGATTATTTCCGCAAGGCTGTGCCTCATCTGAAGGAGGGGGAGTGATGGACGTTCTTTATTTCGCCTGGGTGCGCGAACGTATCGGGGTGCCAAAGGAAAAGGTGGACACGGGGGCGGCGACGGTGGCCGACCTGGTGCGCGAGCTGAGTGCGCGGGAAGAGCGCTATGCCCTGGCCTTTTCGGACCTGTCGGCCCTGCGCGTGGCGCTGGACCAGGACCTGTCCGACTTCGATGCGCCCCTGGACGGGGTGCGTGAGGTGGCCTTCTTCCCGCCGATGACGGGGGGCTGAGCCATGCGGATCGTGGTCGATGCGGCGGTCTTCGATCCGGGGGCAGAGCTGAACGGGTTTTCGGCCGGCGTGTCGGGCATGGGCGCGGTGGTCAGCTTTTCGGGGATCGTGCGGCAATCGGAGGCCGGCGACCTGGAAGCGATGGAGATCGAGCATTATCCGGGCATGACCGAACGGGCGATCGGCAAGATCGCCGAGGAGGCGCAGGCGCGCTGGTCACTGGGCGACGTGCTGGTCATCCACCGCTATGGGCGGCTGGTGCCGGGCGATCCGATCATGATGGTGGCCACGGCCGCCCCGCATCGCAAGGATGCGTTCGAGGCGGCAGAGTTCCTGATGGACTACCTCAAGTCCCGCGCGCCGTTCTGGAAGAAGGAACAGACCCGGGGCGGTGCCGATTGGGTGGCGGCCCGGGACGAGGATGAGACCGCCCTCAGCCGCTGGTAGGTCGGGGACGTAAGATGGGTGCTCGCACCCATCCTACGCAAACGGTACGGATCAGGCCGTACCTTGCAGCCGTTCCACGTGATTGCGCCATTCCTCCGCTTCGTGGCGGGCCTCGCGCAGGCCTTCCATCGCCGCGCGCAGCTCGGCCTCGGTCTGGGTCAGCTGGTTGGTTAGCTCGGCCTCGCGCTGCTGCAGGTAGGTGATCGCCTTGTCGCGGGTTTCCTCGGCCTCGTGCAGCTCCTGGCTCATGCGGTCCAGTTCACCCATGTCCGAGGCGCTGACGCGGGTGAAGCGGTGCACCAGCCAGTTGGTGAACCAGCCCAGCACGAAGGCCAGGAACAGCACGACGGCTGTGGCGATGATGAACTCGGTCCTGTTCATGGGTTATTCGGTCTCCTCGGGCGTGTTCCCGTCGTCGGAGGCGCCTGCGCCGTCCTGTGCATCCTCTTCGCCGGATCCGTCTTCGGTCCCGCCGTCGACCCCGTCTTCGCCGCTGGGCCCGCTTCCCGCCTCGCTGTCGCTATCGCCGCTCAGCCCGTCCAGCGTGGTTTCGTCGTCCGGCGAGGTATCCGTCCGCACCAGCCGGAATTCGATCCGGCGGTTGTCCTCGCGGCCCTCTTCGGTGTCGTTGTCGGCGATCGGCCGGGTCTCGCCATAGCCCATCGCCCGGTAGCTCGATGTCCGGACCCGGCGGGCCGACAGTTCGGAAAGCACCGCGTTGGCCCGTTCCTGGCTCAGCTCCAGGTTCATCGACTCGCGGCCCTGGCTGTCCGTGTGGCCCTGGATTTCCAGCGGGATCGCATCGCAATTGTCCAGCACGTCGGCAATGGCATCGACGATCTGCAGCGAGGTGGCATCGATCCGGGCCGACCCGGGTTCGAAAGTGATCTTGCCCTGCGCCAGGATCTCGGCAATGCGCGCTTCGCATTCCTCGGCCGACAGGGGCTGGTTCTCGGGCGGGGGAGGCTCGCGGTAGGCGACATCCAGTTCGAACACCGCGCGCTCGCCCAGCTTGGACGTGAACAGGCGCGACATCTGGGCGCTGGCGTCCTCGACATGGCTGACGCCCCGCACCGCGATCGTGTCGGCCTCGACCGTGACGACCCCGTTGACCAGCAAACCCAGCGCTTCGAGACCGGCCAGCACGCGGGCCGACCAGTCCACCGGCAGGTCCTCGACCACCCGGGCAGCGGTATAGACCGCGTCCGACCCGAACCGGGCCCGGGCAAAGCTGTCGGCCAGCGTCCGGAAGCCCTCGCTGGGCACCCGGCCGCGCAACTGCACAAGCCCTTCGGGGCTGAGCGTGGCGAAGAACTCGGCCGGTCCGGCGGGACCGGTGTCTTCGGGCACGGGCAATTCGGCATGCAGGGCAAAGACGGCCGGCAGGGCGGTTTCCAGCTCGCCCACGATCTGGTCGAACAGCCCCGGGTCCAGCCCTTCGGTGGCGACCAGCGCGATGTCGGCGTCGGTCATGGTCAGCGACCCGGCCCCCAGCCGGTTCAGGGCGGCAAGGCTGAGCGCGGCGGCCTCGTCCCAGCGGGGCGAGGGCACGCCCAGCCCGACGGTGCAGCTGTCGCGCCCGGTCAGGCCGGCGGCGCGGGCCGCCTCCAGGATGGTTGACGCGCTGTCCTCGTCCGGGGCCGAGCAGGCATCGAAGTGACCGCCCTCGTCATTCAGGATGTAGCGCAGCGAAAACGGCGTGATCACCGGGCGCGGGGCCGACAGGTCAAGGGCGACGTCGATGCCGCGCGGGGCAGCCCGGCGCAGCTCGCGTTCCAGGCGGGAGCGTTCGTCGGGGCTGGCGGTCATGGCCGTGACATGGACCTTGCCCGCCGACACCGAGATCTTGGCCCGGGGCAGGCTGCCCAGGGTATCGACCGCGTAGCGCATCGCCTCGGCCCAGCCGTCGGGCACGGGATAATCGGCGGTTTCAAGGAACTCGGCCACGTTATCCGGCCCGGCGACCTGGCCCAGCCGGGTCGACAGGCTTTCGTGGTCGGTGGTCCCGGGCACCAGGCCGATCACCGACACGCCGCTTTCGCTGCGCAGGATCTCGGCCGAAAAGCGGGGCGGGGCGATGGCGGCAGTGGGCGTGACGGACATGTCGTCGATGACCCGGGCGGCATCGACCACCCGACCCGCGGCGCTGAGCGCGTCAAAGCGGGTGGCCTCGTCCGGAGCGGTGCCCGACAGGATGACCCGCAGCCCGTCGGCCTCGACCTCGGCCCAGTCGAAGGTAGCCTCGTCCAGGGCCCTGCGGATCCCGATCTCGCTGCCGTTTTCGATCGCGGTGACGGCAAAGCTTGCCCCCACGAGGCTCAGCCCGGCCGCGGCGGCCAGCGACAAGCCGGAAATCAGGCCCGATGATACGCGCATGTGTGATCTTCGTTTTTCATCTGCGGTCTCTTACGATGACTGGCGGGACTGATCAATCAAGCGAAGAGCGCCGCGATGAAGAAGATGAGCGGAATGAGGCCGGTGTCGCGGTTGGCCCGGAACAGCTGCAGCAACTTGGCATTGTCCTCGGTGTCGAAGCCGCGCAGTTGCCAGGCCATGTGCCAGCCCATGGCCCAGGGGCCGGCCAGGGCGATGACCAGGGCCAGGATCGAGGCGGTGGGTTTCAGGGCTTCGATGATGGCCACGCCCATCAGGCCGACGCAGGCGACCAGGAAGTACTTGAGGTAGCGCGCGGTGTCCTGGCCGAACAGCCGGGCGGTGGATTTCACCCCGATCAACTCGTCGTCCTCGGTATCCTGGTGGGCATAGATCGTGTCGTAGAACAGGGTCCAGGCGATGCCCGCGACATACAGGATCACCGGCGGCCAGTTCAGCGTGCCGGTATGTGCGGCCCAGGCCAGGATCGCGCCCCAGTTGAAAGCCAGGCCCAGGAAGACCTGGGGCCACCAGGTAAAGCGCTTGGCGAAGGGATAGATGGTGACCAGCAGCAGCGAGGCCACGCCCAGCGACACGGCCATGGGATGGAAGCTCAGCAGGATGGCGAAGGCCAGCAGCGCCTGGATCACGGCCCAGGCCATGGCCTGTTTCACGCTGACCTGGCCCGAGGGGATGGGCCGCGACTTGGTGCGTTCGACCCGGCCGTCGAAATCGCGGTCGGTGATGTCGTTCCAGGTGCATCCGGCCCCGCGCATCAGCCAGGCGCCCAGGCCGCAGCCGATGGCGATCCAGGCGTCCTCCCAGCGGGCCTCTTGCGTGGCCAGCATGGCCAGCACCAGGCCCCACCAGCAGGGCAGCAGCAACAGCCAGGTGCCGATCGGCCGGTCGGCGCGCGACAGGCGCAGGTAGGGGCGGGACCAGGCCGGGGCCTTGGTGTCGACCCAGTTGTCGTCGACCGCATCTGCGACGCGTGTCTCTGGCGTCGGGGCATCAGCTTGCATATGTAGCCTTCCATGAGCAGCACGGTGCGACTTTATGTAGATCAGGATCTGGGGGAGGGGCAAACGGTTCCTCTGTCCCGCGATCAGGCCCATTACCTGTTCGGGGTGATGCGGCTGGGCGCGGGCGATCGCATCCTGTTGTTCAACGGGCGCGACGGGGAATGGTCGGCCGATGTGGCCGAGGCCGGCAAGCGGGGCGGCGTGCTGGCGGTGCAGGCCCAGACCAGGCCCTTGCAGATGCCGCCGGACCTTTGGCTGCTCTTTGCGCCGATCAAGAAGGCGCGCACCGATTTCATCGTCGAGAAGGCGGCCGAGATGGGGGCCGCCCGCATCTGCCCCGTGCAGACCGATTTCACCAATTCCGAGCGCGTCCGCCAGGACCGCCTGCAGGCCCATGCCGTCGAGGCGGCCGAGCAATGCGGCGGCACCTATGTCCCCGAGGTCACCGACCTGGCCCGGCTGGACCGGGTGCTGGACGGCTGGCCCGCCGGCCGGCGGCTGATGTTCTGCGACGAGGCTGCCGTGGGCGCGGGCCTGCCATTGGAAGGGCCGGCCGGACCCTGGGCGATCCTGATCGGGCCCGAGGGCGGCTTTTCCGAGGCCGAGCGCACCCGGCTGCGGGGGCTCGAGTATGCGCACCGGGTCAGCCTGGGGCCGCGTATCCTGCGGGCCGACACAGCGGCGGTGGCCGCGCTGACCCTCTGGCAGACGCAGCTTGGAGACTGGAAATGACCCTGCGAGAAGCCCTGCTGGAAGACGTGCCCGAGATGCAGCGGTTCCTGCGGGCCCGGGCCGAGACCTCGATGTTCCTGCTGTCGAACCTGGACGCCCACGGGATCGGAGAGATCGTCCATCCCCATGGCTCGGTCTTCTGGCTGCATCACGGGGCAGGGGGGATCGACGCGGTGCTGGGGGCCTCGAATTCCGGCTTCCTGATGGTGCAGGCGCCCGATCTGCCGCCCGCGGTCTGGGCCGAATGGGCGGCGGTGCTGTCGGGCCGCTTCCTGCGTGGCATCACCGGGGACGATGCCCAGGTGCGCCGGGCGCTGGCGGCTTTGGGCCTGCGCGCAGGTGACCTCTCGATGAACGCGTCCGAGCCATTGTACCGCCTGGAGCTGGACCGTCTGGACACACCCCCGACCTTGGGCCCGGCGCAGATGCGCCCGGCGTCGCAGGCCGACCGCCCGATGCTGTGCGACTGGTACGAAACCTACCTGATGGAAACCGGCCTGACCAACGACCGCGACCGCGCCCGGGAAGAAGCCGCCGCCCGCGCCCTGACCGCCAGCCGGGGCGGCGCGGAACGGCTGTTGATCGAAGAGGGCCGGCCGGTGGCCGTGGCCTCGATCAACGCGCAGGCCGGGGACATGGTGCAGGTGGGGGGCGTCTTTGTCCCCGGGCCAGAACGCAACCGGGGGCTGGGGGGGCGTGTCACCGCCGCCAGGCTGGCCGAGGCCCGCGATGCCGGTGCGCGCGTGGCCATCCTCTTTTCCAACAACGACGCGGCCAGCCGTGCCTATGAATCCATCGGTTTCGAGCGGATCGGCGATTATCGTGTCAGCATTCTCAAACGCCCGGCCCCTGCCGGAGCCGTCGCATGAGCTTTATCCGCCCCGAGGCCCGGGCCGCTCTGATGCGCTGGCGCGAGGTGCTGATCGGCGCGGCGCTGGCCGCGCTCGGGCTCAGCTGGGCCATGGGGCCGGGGGGGCTTTTGGGCTGGATCGGCTGGGCGCTGGCGCTGGCCGGAGCGGCCCTTGCGGTGACCGGTTTGCGCCGGATGCGCTTTCGGCAGGGCACGGACGGGCCGGGCGTGGTGCAGGTGGATGAAGGCAAGATCGCCTATTTCGGCCCGCTCGACGGCGGAGCGGTGGCCGCGTCGGAACTGGAACGGCTGATCCTCGATCCCACCGACCAGCCGCCATGCTGGGTGCTTGAACAACCCGGCTCACCGGCCCTGCACATTCCCGTGAACGCCGCCGGCTCGGAGGCGCTGTTTGACGCATTCGGCGCGCTACCTGGCCTGGATACCCGCCGTTTGCTGTCGCATCTGGACCGAAAAGCGCCGATGCCGGTGGTGGTGTGGGAACGGCGCACCGCACGGCCCCCCAACTATCGCCTACATTGACACCCCACCGCTTTTGCGGGCAGGTCGGGGCGCAGGTTAAGACCCAAGGACCGGAGAGCATCAGATGTCCATTCCCCAGAGCGGCGGCGGGCCGATCGAAAGTTATGACCAGCTCGCGGGCTACTTGGCAGACGGGTGCAAGCCGAAGGAAGACTGGCGCATCGGCACCGAGCACGAGAAGTTCGGCTATTGCAAGGACACCCTGCTGCCAATCCCCTACGACGGCGAACGCTCGGTCAAGGCGGTGCTGGAAGGCCTGCGCGACGTGCACGGCTGGGCCCCCCTGGAAGAGGGCGGCAACCTGATCGGGCTGGTCAAGGGCGGGGCGAATATCTCGCTTGAACCGGGCGGCCAGCTGGAATTGTCGGGCGCACCCTTGGAGACGATCCACGAGACCTGCGACGAGGTGAACGAGCACCTGCGCGAGGTCAAGGACGTGGCCGACAAGGTCGGCGTCGGTTTCATCGGGCTGGGCGCGGCCCCGGAATGGACCCACGAACAGATGCCGCTGATGCCCAAGGGGCGCTACAAGCTGATGGACGCCTACATGGAAAAGGTGGGCACCATGGGCCGCGTGATGATGCGCCGGACCTGCACGGTGCAGGTGAACCTCGATTTCGGGTCTGAATCGGACATGGTGCAAAAGCTGCGCGTGGCGCTGGCCCTGCAGCCGGTGGCCAATGCGCTGTTCGGCAATTCGCCCTTCTTCGAGGGCAAGCCCTTCGGCGGCAAAAGCCTGCGGGCCAAGGTCTGGCGGAACCTCGATGATGCGCGCACGGGCATGCTGCCCTTCGTCTTCGAAGACGGTTTCGGGTTCGAGGCCTGGACGGAATACGTGCTCGATGTGCCGATGTATTTCGTCTACCGCGATGGCCAGTACATCGATGCCCTGGGCATGTCCTTCCGCGATTTCCTCAAGGGCGAACTGCCGGCCTTGCCGGGCGAGAAGCCGACCCTGTCGGACTGGGCCGATCACCTGACGACAGTCTTCCCCGAGGCGCGGATCAAGAAATTCATCGAAATGCGCGGGGCCGATGGCGGCCCGTGGCGCCGTCTGTGTGCCCTGCCGGCCTTTTGGGTCGGGCTGATGTACGACCAGGGGGCTCTGGATGCGGCCTGGGACCTGGTCAAGGGCTGGGACGCCGAGACCCGCCAGGCCCTGCGCGTGGCCGCGGGTCAGCAGGGGTTGCAGGCCAAGGTCGGGGGCATCGACATGCTGAAGCTAGCGACCGAGGCGCTGGATATCTCGCGCTCGGGCCTGAAGGCGCGGGCGATGCCCGGGCTGGGCGGCATGGTCGCCGACGAACGCCATTTCCTGCATGCGCTGGAAGACAGCATCGAAACCGGCAAGGCGCCGGCGGACGAATTGCTGGATCACTACAACGGCGACTGGAACGGCGATCTCAGCCGTATTTACGAAGCCTACAGTTATTGATGCGATAGCTGGGGGCGAACCTGACTGACATTGGGGTCGCCCTATCATGCAAATCCTTCTTTCCCGCGTCGAGGCGCAGGGCTCGTCCATCTGCCGCGTCATGGCCATCGCGGCCTGTGTCGTCATCGTCTGCGCCGGGGCGGTCCTGGCCCAGTCGATCGCCGGGCAATACCGGGTGGAAGGGCGCAATCCGGACGGGTCGGTCTATGACGGGTCGGTGCGAATCGCGGACAATGACGGGGCCATCGCCATGACCTGGAGCGTTGAGTCACATTCCTACCAGGGCACCGGCACGCGCAATCAGGATGTGATCTGGGTCGACTGGGGCGACCAGTACCCGGTTGTCTACGTGCGCATGCCCGACGGGGCCTTGCACGGCACCTGGGCCAATGGCCGAGCGGTGGAACGACTTTTGCCGTAAGACCCGGATACCTGGGGACGGCGCGCCTATTTCCGGCGCGCGCCGATCCTGGGCTCGGTGCCGTTGCGCAGGCGCTGGATGTTCTGCCAGTGGCGCAACAGGATCAGGCCGGCCAGCAGCACCGACAGCACCAGCGCCGATTGCGCGCCGAAGAGCGCGGCCCACAGCGGCGACATCCCCGCCGCGGCCAGCGCCGCAACCGAGGAAATCCGCGACAGGGCGGCACCCACCAGCCAGGTGGCGCAGCAGGCGATGCCGACGGGCGGGGCGAGGGCCAGCCAGAGCCCCAGGAAGGTCGCCACACCCTTGCCGCCCTTGAACCCCAGCCAGACCGGGAAGCAATGGCCGAAGAACGCCGCCAGGGCCGCCAGTTGAACGGCGTCCTCCCCGGCAAAGTGGCGGGCCAGCAGAACGGCGGCGGCCCCCTTGCCGGCATCCAGGATCAGGGTCAGCGCGGCGGCGGGCTTGTGCCCGGTGCGCAGCACGTTGGTGGCCCCGATATTGCCCGAGCCGATCTTGCGCACGTCGCCCAGCCCGAAGATGCGGGCCGACAGCAGGCCGAACGGAATGGCCCCGAACAGGTATCCAACGGCGATCCACAGGATCAGCCAGGCGTCGGGCGTGGTAATGTCGGGCATCAGGCGCTCCGGTAGATTTCTTGTCCGGCGACCCAGGTTGCCATGACGCGGCCCTGCATCCGTTGCAGATCGAAGGGCGTATTCTTGGATTTGGATTCAAGCGACCAGCGGTCCATCACGAAGGGCTTGTCGGGATCGAACAGCACCAGGTCCGCCGGAGCCCCCGCCGACAGCCGCCCCGAGGCCAGCCCCAGCCGTTTCGCAGGGTTCAACGACATCGCCCGGAACAGCTGGGCCAGGCCAAGCGCACCGGCATGGTAAAGGCGCATCGCCGCCGGCAGCAGGGTCTCCAGCCCGATCGCCCCGCTGGCCGCTTCCTCGAAGGGCAGGCGTTTCGATTCGGCATCCTGCGGCGTGTGCATCGAACAGATGATGTCGATCAGCCCTGATCCGACGGCCTCGACCACCGCCTGGCGATCGTCTTCGGACCTGAGCGGGGGCTTGAGCTTGAAGAAGGTCCGGTAGTCGGCCACGTCGAGCTCGTTCAGCGTCAGGTGATGGATGCTGACCCCGGCCGTCACGTCAAAGCCGTTGTTCTTAGCGCGCTCCAGCGCGGGCAGGGCCCGGGCGGTGGTGATCTGGTCGGCGTGGTAGCGCGCGCCGGTCATCTCGACCAGGGCGATGTCGCGGTCCAGGCCCATGCGCTCGGCCATCGGTGTCACCCCGGACAGGCCGCGCAACGAAGCGAACTTGCCGCTGGTGGCCGAGGCCCCCCGGGACAGGATCGGTTCCTGGGGATGGGCGATCACCAGGGCGCCCAGCGAGCGGGCATAGGTCAGGGCGCGCGACAGGACCTTGGTGTTTTCGACCACGTGGTCGCCATCGGAAAAGGCCACCGCCCCGGCATCCATGAGAAAGCCGATCTCGGTCATCTCGCGCCCCTCGCGCCCCTTGGTCAGGGTGCCCATGGGCAGGACGGTGACCGGCGTGTCGGCCTGGGCGCGGCGCAGGACGAATTCCAGCGTTTCGGGATTGTCGATGGCCGGCAGCGTGTCGGGCCGGGTGATCATGGTCGTCACGCCGCCCTTGGCCGCCGCGCGCCCCGCGGTGCGGAAGCTTTCCTTGTGGCGTTCTCCAGGCTCGCCGATCTTGACGCCCAGGTCCACGATGCCCGGGGCTAGGCAGGCCCCGGCGCAGTCGATCACCCGCTCGGCAGAGGCGTTTTCGCCGGCGCCAAGACGGGCGGTGATGCGGCCGTTTTCGACCAGCAGGCTGCCGGTGTCGTCGGTCAGGGCCTCGGGGTCAATCAGGCGGGCGTTGGTAAAAAGCGTGGCCGACATGTCAAAGCACCAGAATCACGACGATGATCAGAAGAAGCATGACGAGGCCGAAAAAGATCGCCCCCGCCCGGCGCGAGGCTGCCCGGTTTTCCCGGGGCGACTTGCGCGGCACGCCGGAAAAGGGCTTGGCGCTGTCCGTCTCGATCGGCGGCGCGCTGGTCTTGGGGCGGTCTTCGTCATAGGTGCCGATCAGCGTCAGGGCCGGTTCGGGATGCAGCGTGACGCCGCCTCCGTCATAGGCCCGGCTGAACAGCAGCAGGACGTGGCCGTCCAGCGCGTCCAGCCGCGCCCGGTCGGGGCTGACCTGGGCCTTGGGCACGCCGCAGCCTTCCGACAGGTAGCCGGCCAGGCCAAGCCCGTCGAGGTTGGACACCGGAAAGACCTCGACCCGCGAGGGATCGTCGGGGTACTTGCCCAGGGCCCGGCCAAGTTCAAGATGTTCGGCCTCGTCCTTGGACATCGACAGGGAAAAGACGCGGATGCGCCCGCGTTCGCCGGCGGGAATGTCGATCTCGTATCCGCTCATGCCGCCTCCGCGCGCAGGTTGCGGGCCAGCAGGTCCATCGCGGCCATGCGCACGGCCACGCCCATTTCGACCTGGTCCTGGATGACCGACCGGTTGATGTCGTCGGCGATCTCTCCGTCGATCTCGACGCCCCGGTTCATGGGGCCGGGATGCATGACGATGGCATCGTCCTTGGCCAGCGACAGCTTGGCCGCGTCCAGCCCGTAGCGGTGGTAATATTCGCGTTCCGAGGGGATGAAGCCGCCGTCCATCCGTTCCTTCTGCAGGCGCAGCATCATGACCACGTCGACATCGCGCAGGCCGTCTTCCATGTCCTCGTAGACCTCGACGCCGAACTCGGCGATGCCCGAGGGCATCAGCGTCGGCGGACCGATCAGGCGGACGCGGTTTTCCATCTTGCCCAGCAGCAGGATGTTGGACCGGGCCACGCGGGAATGGGCGATGTCGCCGCAGATGGCCACGTTCAGCCGATGCAGCCGTCCCTTGGCCCGGCGAATCGTCAGCGCGTCCAGCAGGGCCTGGGTGGGATGTTCGTGGCGCCCGTCTCCGGCGTTCAGCACGGCGCAATTAACCTTCTGGGCCAGCAGGTCGACGGCCCCCGATTGCGGATGGCGCACGACCAGCAGGTCGGGGTGCATGGCGTTCAGGGTCAGGGCGGTGTCGATCAGCGTCTCGCCCTTCTTCACCGAAGAGGTCTGCATGGCCATGTTCATCACGTCCGCCCCAAGCCGCTTGCCGGCCAGTTCGAAACTGGCCTGGGTGCGGGTGGAGTTTTCGAAGAACATGTTGATCTGGGTCAGCCCGGCCAGGGCGTCGCCATGCTTGGCGTCGCTGCGGTTGAGATCGACATAGGTCTCGGCCAGGTCGAGAATCGCGGTGATGGCCTCGGGCCGAAGCGGCTCGATCCCGAGCAGGTGTCGTGCGGTGAAACTCATGGGGGCCCTCGCTTACGGGGCGGTTATAGGAAGGGGCGCGGGGGGCGACAAGCCTGTCCGGGCATCCGCCTGGGCGATCACGTCGGTCCGTCCCGGGTCGGATCGGGCGTTGCCGGCCATTTACCTCTGCTGCGGGGCGGCATAGCTTGGCCGCATGGGTTTGGAACCGGATATCCACGCCGCTCAGGCGCTGCTGGCCTGGCAGGTCGAACTGGGCGCGACAGAGGCCATCTGCGACGCGCCGGTCGACCGCTATGGCTTGACGGTTCCCACGGCGCGCGGACAGGCGGCCGTCGCGCCGGCTGCCCCCGGACCTGCCGCGCCTCCGGCCATCGCCGAACCCGACCCGGTGGACATGGCAGAAAAGGCCGCGCGGGCTGCGGGCAGCCTGGAGGCCTTGCGCGCGGCCCTGGAGGCCTTCGAATGGTGCGACCTGAAGAAGGGCGCGCGCACGACGGTGTTTTCCGATGGCGTGCCGGGCGCGCGGGTCATGGTGATCGGCGAGGCGCCCGGGCGCGACGAAGATCGCGAGGGCCGGCCCTTTGTCGGCCGGGCGGGCCAGTTGCTGGACAGGATGCTGGCGCCGATCGGGCTGAGCCGCGCAGAGAATGTCTATATCGCCAATGTCCTGCCCTGGCGGCCGCCGCAGAACCGCGACCCACGGCCCGACGAAATTGCCATGATGAAGCCGTTCCTGGCGGCTCATATCCGGCTGGCCGCGCCCGAAGTCCTTGTGATCATGGGCAATATTTCCTGCCAGGCGCTGCTGGGCAAGAAGGGCATCACCCGGCTGCGCGGCCGGTGGGACCAGGCCGTTGGCAAACCGGCCCTGCCGACCTTTCACCCCGCCTACCTGCTCCGCACGCCCACGGCCAAGCGCGAGGCCTGGGCCGACATGCTGGCGCTGCGCGCACGATTGGGACCTGCCTGACCATATGAAGATATTCGCCTTTTCCGACCTCCATGCATCGCCTTCCGCCGCCGCGGCCCTGGTCGAGGCCAGCGCCGGGGCCGACCTGGCCATCGGCGCCGGGGATTTCTGCAACATGCGCCAGGGCCTGCCCGAGGCGATGGCGCTTCTGTCCGGCCTGGCCGCCCCGCTGATCGCCGTGCCCGGCAATGCCGAAAGCGCCGAAGAACTGGGCGCGGCCGCCGGCGATACCACGACGGTCCTGCACGGGACGGAAACCCGGGCCGCCGGGCTGACGATCTTCGGGCTGGGCTACGGCATCCCGCCGACGCCGTTCGGAGACTGGTCCTGCGACCTGACCGAGGCCCAGGCCGAAGCCGCCCTGGCCAAGTGCCAGGCCGCCGACATCCTGGTCCTGCATTCGCCGCCCAAGGGCATCGCCGACGTGACCTCGAACGGGCTGTCGGTCGGGTCCACGGCGATCCGCGATGCCGTCGCCCGCATCCAGCCGCGCCTGGCCGTCTGCGGCCATATCCACGACAGTTGGGGGATCCGGGGCACCATCGGGGCGACCGAGATCGTCAACCTCGGGCCGAAGGGCCACGTGTTCGACCTGACCCCCTGATCCGCACCCGGCCGCACATCAATAAACGGAGCCCGCGATGTCCCGCATAGACGAAAGCCTCGATTTCATCCCGGTGCGCATCGCCGTCCTGACGGTGTCGGACAGCCGCGGGTTGGAGGACGATCGCTCGGGCCAGGTACTGGTCGACCGGATCGCCGCCGCCGGGCATGACCTCGCCGCCCGCGACATCCTGCCCGATGAACGCGACCGGATCGCCGACCGGCTGCGCGCCTGGGTGGCCGACCCGGATATCGACGTCGTGATCTCGACCGGGGGGACGGGCCTGACCGGCCGCGATGTCACGGTCGAGGCCCACCGCGACGTCTACGAAAAAGAGATCGACGCCTTTGGCACCGTGTTCACCATCGTGTCGATGCAGAAGATCGGCACAAGCGCGGTGCAAAGCCGGGCGACGGCAGGCGTGGCGGGGGGGACGTACCTGTTTGCGCTGCCCGGCAGCCCGGGGGCGTGCAAGGACGCCTGGGATGAAATTTTGGGCCGCCAACTCGATTTTCGTCACCGGCCGTGCAATTTTGTCGAAATCCTGCCCAGATTGGATGAGCATCTGCGACGGAAATGATTTCAGCGCGCGTTATACTGATGATGTATTCCATCTCTCAGGCCCATTTCGGGTCCCCGTAATTAAGGGCGGTGCTTGTGCCGAAGGTAGTTTGAAATGAAATTTCTAAGACAAAGCCTGGTCGGTGTGTTTCTCGCCGCGGTGTCGCTGGCCCTGCTGATCCACGCGGGTCAGACCATCATTGGCGCGATCCGGGAAAAGATGAACGCCGAGGTGCACACGCCCCAGGCGCGCGAACGTGTGTTCGCGGTCAACGTTGTCACGGCTGAATACGGGTCGGTCACCCCGATCCTGGAAGCCTTCGGCGAGGTGCAAAGCCGCAGGACGTTGGAATTGCGGGCCTCTTCGCAGGGTCGAGTTGTCTACCTGTCCGAGAATTTCGTCGAAGGCGGGACCGTGACGGCCGGGGAATTGCTGATCGAACTGGATCCCGCCGATGCCGAGGCGGCGCTGAACCGGGCGCGCAGCGACCTGATGGATGCCGAGGCCGAGGTGCGCGATGCCGATCGCGGGCTGGTGCTGGCGCAGGACGAATTGAAAGCGGCGCGCGAACAGGCGGATCTGCGCGAAAAGGCCTATCAGCGCCAGGTCAACCTGAACGACCGGGGCGTGGGTACCGCGGCCGCCGTCGAATCGGCCGAACTGGCGGCGGCGCAGGCGCGCCAGTCGGTGCTGGCCAGCCGGATGTCGGTGGCCCAGGCCGAGGCGCGGGTCGACCAGGCGCAGACGACGCTCAACCGGGTGCAGATTGCCTTGCACACGTCCGAGCGTGACCTGGAAGACACCCGCATCACCGCCGAATTCGACGGCACGCTCAGCAACGTGACGCTGGTCGAGGGCCGGCTGGTGCAGATGAACGAACAGATCGCCAGCCTGGTCGATCCCGATGTCCTGGAGGTCGCCTTCCGCATTTCCACGGCCCAATACGTGCGCCTGTTGTCCGAGGATGGCTCGCTGCTGGATGCGCCGGTGTCGGTGAACCTGGATATCGCCGGGGTGGACCTGAGGGCTGCGGGCCGCGTCAGCCGCGACAGCGCGGCAGTGGGCAGCGGCCAGTCCGGCCGGCTGCTGTTCGCGCGGCTGGACTCTGCCCCGGGGTTCAAGCCCGGCGATTTCGTGACTGTCCATGTCGAGGAGCCGGAGTTGCACGACGTGGCCCGGCTTCCGGCCTCGACGATGGATGCCAACCTGACCGTCCTGGTGCTGGGCGACGACGACCGCCTGCGCGCCCTGCCGGTGACGCTGGTGCGGCGTCAGGGCGATACGGTGCTGCTGCGCGGCGATGACCTGGAAGGGCAGGAGGTCGTCATCGGGCGGACCCCGCTTCTGGGGCCGGGCATCAGCGTGCGTCCGATCCGCCCCGAGGTGGCCGACGAACCAGAGGTTTCGGGGCAGGCCGATCCCGCACCCGAGGATTTGGACGAGCCAACGCCGGACGCCGTGACCGAGCTGACGGACGTGCCCGATGTTGCCGAAGAGGTGACGCGTGCCCAAACGGATGAAACGATGGTTGAAACGGCTGCCGGGACCGGTGCAGATACCGACGTCGTGCCGAACGACACGGCAACGCTTTCGCCAGAGACCGCCGACCCTGCGCCTGCCGACCCCGCGCCTGCCGACACGGCCGGTGCCCCGGACATGGCGGATACGGCCGACACGCCCGATACCACAGATACGGGCCTCAGGGCGGAACAGGCTGTCGCGGACCCGTCGATGCTGACCCTGACACCGGAGCGGCGCGAGCGGCTGAAATCCTTCGTCACCGAAAACAAGCGCATGCCCGAGGACGTCAAGGCTCGTCTCCTGGGCGCCCTGGACCAGGACCAGGTGCCCGCGCCGGTGGTCCAGCGCATCGAATCCCGCATCGGAGGCTGATAGGTGATCCGCAATCTTCCTCCGGCCGCGGGCGGTCTGCTGTCCTATTTCACCCGCCACCGGACGGCGGCGAACCTTCTGCTGATGGTCCTGCTGGTGCTGGGCACCGCGGCGATCCCCAACATGCGAGCGCAGTTCTTCCCCGACGTGATCTTCGACACGGTGACCACGACGGTGGTCTGGGAAGGCGCCGGACCCGAGGATGTCGACGGCGGCATCGTGCAGGTCATGGAACCGTCGCTGCTGGCCGTCGAAGGGGTCGAAAGCTCGACCTCGACCTCGAAAGAGGGCACCGCGACCATCATCCTGGAATTTGAACCGGGCTGGGACATGGCCCGCGCCGCCGACGACGTGCAAACGGCGGTCGAGGCCCTGACGACCCTGCCCGAAGAGGCCGACGACCCGATCGTCCGGCGCGGAGCCTGGCGCGACCGCGTGACCGATGTCGTGATCACGGGCCCGGTCGAGCCCCGGCAACTGGGACTTTTCGCCGACGAACTGGTCACCCGCCTGTTTGCCGTGGGCGTGACGCGGACGACGATCCGGGGGGTGGCCGCTCCGGAAACCATCGTCGAGGTGCCCTCGTCAAACCTGATCCAGTACGACGTCACGATGGAGGAAATCGCCACCGCCGTGGCTGGCGAGGTCAACGCCGATCCGGCGGGCGATGTCACCGGGGCCAATGCCCGGGTGCGCACCGGCACCGAAAAGCGCTCGGCCGATGAAATCGCCTCGATTGTGCTGCGGTCCAATGCCGACAATTCCAAGCTGACCATCGGCGACGTGGCCACCATCCGGGTCGAGGGCACGGACCGCGCGCGCACCTACTTCGTCGGGCCCAACCCGGCGGTGTCGATCCGCATCGACCGGGCGCAGAACGGCGACGCCATCGAGGTTCAGCACATCGTCGAGGATGTCGTGGCCGAGATGCAGGCGTCCCTACCCCAGGGGGTGACGCTGGACCTGATCCGCACACAGGCCCAGGCGATTTCCGAACGGCTGGATATCCTGGTCGACAACGGCACCGTCGGGCTGGTCATGGTCGTCGTGCTGCTGTTCCTGTTCCTGAACGCGCGGATCGCCTTCTGGGTGGCCGCAGGCATCCCGGCGGCCATGTTCGCGGCCATCGCGCTGATGTTCGCCTTCGGCATCACCATCAACATGATCTCGTTGTTCGGGCTGATCATCACGTTGGGCATCGTCGTCGATGATGCCATCGTGGTGGGCGAACATACCGATTACCGCGCCCGCGAACTGGGCGAACACCCGGTGGTGGCCGCCGAACGGGCGGCCGAGAAGATGTCGATGCCGGTCTTTTCCGCCACCCTGACCACGGTCATCGCCTTCTTTGGCCTGACCGCCATCGGTGGCCGGTTCGGAGACCTGATCCAGGACATTCCGTTCACCGTGATCGTGGTGCTGGCGGCCTCGCTGGTGGAATGCTTCCTGATCCTGCCGCACCACATGTCCAAGGCCGTGGCGCATACGGCCAAGGATCACTGGTACGACTGGCCGAACCGGGTGGTGAACAAGGGCTTTACCTGGGCCCGGGACGCGGTGTTCCGCCCGGTCATGGCCTGGGTCATCTGGGGGCGCTACGTGGTGCTGGCCGGAACCATTGCCCTGCTGGCCAGCCAGGCAGCGATGTTCTTCAGCGGCGATGTCCAGTGGCGGTTCTTCAATGCGCCCGAACAGGGGTCCATCACCGGCAACTTCGCCATGCTCGAAGGGGCCAGCCGCGAAGAAACCTTCGAAATGATGCGCGAGCTGCAGCGCGCGACCGATACCGTGGCCAAGCGCTACGAAGAGGAATACGGCGCCAACCCGCTGGACTATGTCATGGCCGAAATCGGTGGCAACGCGGGCTTTGGCCTGGCGGGGGCCGACAGCAAGGACGAAGACTTGCTGGGCTCCATTTCCATCGAGCTGATCGACCCCGACAGCCGCCCCTATTCCAGCTTTGCCTTCGTGGCCGCCCTGCAGGACGAGGTCGTCAACCATCCCAAGGCCGAAACGGTGTCTTTCCGGGGCTGGCGATCGGGTCCGGGGGGCGATTCGCTGGATGTGCAGTTCTTCGGGGCCGACGTGCAGGTGCTGAAGGACGCGGCAGAAGATCTGAAGACGGCCGTCTCGCGCTATCCCGAGGTGTCGGCCGTCCAGGACAACCTGGCCTATGACAAGGAAGAGCTGATCCTGGATCTGACCGCCCAGGGAGAGGCGCTTGGATTTACCATCGACACGCTGGGCCGTGCGCTGCGGGCCAAGCTGAACGGGATCGAGGCGGCGACCTATCCTGACGGGCCGCGCTCGGCCGCGATCCGGATCGAACTGCCCGAAGGCGAGTTGACGGCAGATTTCCTGGAACGCACCCAGATGCGCACGCCCGCGGGCAATTACGTGCCCCTGGCCGACATCGTCAGCGTGCGTTCGAAATCCGGGTTTTCCACCGTGCGGCGCGAAAACGGCATTCGGCTGATTTCGGTGACCGGCGACATTTCCGAGGACGATCCGGCGCGGGCGGCGGAAATCACGGCTGCCCTGGAGGAAGAGATCCTGCCCCGCATCTCCGAGGAACGCCAGGTCGAGTGGCGGGTCTCGGGTCTGCGCGAACAGGAACGCGAATTCCTGGAGAACGCGCAGATCGGCCTGATCCTGTCGCTGACCGGGATCTACCTGTCGCTGGCCTGGGTCTTTGCCAGCTGGACGCGGCCCTTCGTGGTCATGGCGATCATTCCCTTCGGGCTCGTGGGGACGATCTATGGCCACTACATCTGGCAGGTGCCCCTGTCGATGTTCACAGTCGTGGGCCTGCTGGGCATGACGGGGATCATCATCAACGATTCCATCGTGCTGGTGACGACGATCGACGAATATGCCGAAGAGAGGGGCCTGTTGCCGTCCATCATCGACGGCACGGCCGACCGGTTGCGGCCGGTGCTGCTGACCACCCTGACCACGGTGCTGGGCCTGGCCCCGCTGCTTTACGAGACATCCGTGCAGGCGCAGTTCCTCAAGCCCACGGTGATTACGCTGTGCTACGGCCTGGGCTTCGGTATGGTGCTGGTTCTGCTTGTGGTGCCGGCCCTGATCGCTATCCAACGCGACGTGGCCCGGCCTTTCGCGGCGCTGCGCCGGATCTTCAGGGCTCCGCGCCCGATCGCCAGCGCGATGGTCGTGACCTGCGCCATCGTCGGGGCCTGGCTTGCGGTGACCATCGGTGTGACCACCCTGACTGGCGGTCTGCCCGATGCCCTGGCCGAGGCGATGCCCCGGCTGGCCAACGCCCGGCCGCTGTCAGCGGCGCTGATCCTGTTCGTGGCGGGCACGGCGCTGATCACCTTCACGGTGAACATCGTGGCGTCCATCGTGGCGGGACGGCAGGCAAAGGCAGGGTGAAAGGTCCGCCCTCGGTGTCGTCCTCAGGGGCGGGCCAGGGCCAGGCGCAGGACGGTGTCGACCTTGTCGCTCATCGGCAGGACACCGGACAGGACCTGGTCGACCGGGACCCAGGCGGCCTCGGACACGTCATCGGCGGGGGCGGGCGTGCCTGACACGTAGCGGCAGAGCACGGCGGCCAGTAGGAAATGCACCCCCGTCGCGCCATCCGTGGCGGGCAGGATCACGTCGATATTGGTCAGGTACTCGACCGGCGTGGCGGTGACGCCGGTTTCCTCCAGCAACTCGCGGGCGGCGGCGGCCAGGGCGGTTTCGCCTAGTTCCACGTGGCCGCCGGGATAGCCCCACAGCCCGGCATCGGGCTCCTTGCGGCGCCGGGCCAGCAAGACGTGGCCGTCCTGCACCACCACGGCAATGGCGCCAAGAAGGGGGCGCCGGGTCATCGCGCTACCCGGCCTCGCAGCCGCGAATGTCGACCGCGTGGTTGGTGCCCAGGATGGTCAGGCGCACGGCCGACCGGTCCAGGGCGATCGCGCCGCCCTCGGCATGCATCAATTCGCTGGTGGCGGTCAGGACGCCGCCGTCGCGGTGGGTGACCGGCTCCGAGGCCCAGATCAGCGGCTGACCCGATTCGATGACGGCGACCTCGGTGCCGCCGGCGGAGGGCATGGTGATACGCGCGCGGATCGTCAGCCCGTCGGCCGACGGGCTGAGCGCGCAGGTCACCCGGCTGACGCCTGCCTCGGACGCTGAATAGGGGCGGGCCGCCAGGGCCGCAGAGATCGCCGCGCTCCGGGGGGCCTCGGGCGACAGCAGCGCGTCGAAATCCAGGCGCTCGGGAATGCAGACATCGCTGCACACGCCCAGGTCGATGCTGCCCGACAGCCGGATCGGCTGGCCGTCCTGCCGGGGGGTCAGCTCGACGGGCAGGACCACGTTGTCCTTGTAGCCGATGGTGCGCAGGCCGGATTGTTCAAAGGGATGCGGTGTGGGCCAGGTGATGGCCACGGCGGCCAGGTTGTCCGACCGCGACCAGTCGAATTCCGGGGGGATGCCCGCGTCGCCCGGGCTGCGCCAGTAGGTCTTCCACCCGGGCGCCAGGGTCAGGCGCAGACCGGCCAGCTGGGTGCCCCGACTGGTGGCGCCGCCGTCGATGACCTCTAGCCGGATGATGTCACTGGTGTCCCCAGCGGTCAGGCGGGTGGGGCCAAGCGCCAGGGCAAGGGTGACAGAGCCGGCCAGGGCAAGGGCGATAGAGCGGAACTGAATCATGGGTCATAGGTGGCCTGTCATGCGGCCAATGCCAAGTCACGATGCAGTCAATGTCGCAGTCACGCCACAGCCGCCGCGACAGGGTTGCACCGCCGCGCGCCCGGGGCCATGCTGGGGATGCGCGCGGCGATGGTCGCGGCGCGGCACACCACACCGGCCGGATCAAGACGGCCGCAAGGAGGTCATGGATCTTACCGGCACCCTTCTGATCGCCATGCCGGGCATGGGGGATCCGCGGTTCGAACACTCGGTCGTGTTCCTGTGCAGCCACGGGGATGACGGGGCGATGGGCCTTATCATCAACAAGCCCGCACAGGACGTTCGCCTGAAGGACCTGTTCAGCCAGCTCGAGATCGACGCGGTGTCGGCCGACGTGGATGCTCCGGTATTCTATGGCGGGCCGGTGGAAGGGGCGCGCGGCTTCGTGCTGCATACGCCGGAATATGCCTCGAAGCTGTACACGATGGACGTGCTGGACGCGTTCGCCATGACGGCAACGCTGGACGTGCTAGAGGATATCGCGCGGGGCGAAGGGCCCGAACGGTCGCTGATGATGCTGGGCTATGCGGGCTGGGGGCCGGGGCAGCTGGAAGGCGAGATCGCCATGAACGGCTGGCTGACCTGCGATGCATCGCCCGAACTGGTGTTCGACCTGCCCGAATCCGAGAAATGGGCGGCCAGCCTGAAAGAACTGGGTGTCGATCCCATCAGCCTGTCCGCCGCGGCGGGTCGGGCCTAGGTCTCCGGGCCCAGGTCCGCGGGTCGAACCGGGCTAGGCCGCGCGTCAACGTTTCCTCTTGTGGGGACGACCCGCCCGCGCGGCCTGTCCACCCGGGGCGCATGTGGCCACGGGTCCAGGCTCACCCCTCGCGCGGAGCGGCAGCCCGGCGAAGACGGTCGTTGAGCGCGGCGCCAAGCCCGGTGTCGGGGATGGGGGCCACGGCGATGGGCCGGCCACGCGCATCCAGGTCGTGCAGGCAGTCGAAAAGCCGTGCCGCCGCCTCGACCGGGTCGCCAGCGGGCGACAGGCTCAGATCCCCGGCGACCGGCCCGAAGCCTAGTAGCACCTCATCCCCCCGGGCCTCGGTCGCGTTCAGGCGCACGGCCTCCCGGGGCGCGTAATGCGATGTCAGTTGGCCCGGTGCCGTCGGTGTCGGCCCGGGCGCCTGCCGCGTCAGCGGCGTGGCCAGCGAGGCCTCGATGGCCTCGCTGGCCACCCCTCCGGGTCGGAGAAGCACGGGGGCACCGCCCGCGTCTTCGCCGACAATCGTCGATTCGACACCCACGTCACAGGGTCCGCCGTCCAGCACCGCGGCGATCCGTCCGTCGAGCCCGTCCAGCACATGGGCCGCCCGGGTCGGGCTGATCCGGCCCGAGGGGTTGGCCGACGGGGCCGCCACCGGGCCGCCGAATGCCCGCAACAGGCGTTGCGCAACTGGGGCCGCGGGCACGCGCACGCCCAGCGTCGGCAGGCCCGCCGTCACCAGGGAGGCGATCCCGTGCCCCTCGGCCAGGGGCAGCACTAACGTCAGGGGGCCCGGCCAGAACGCCTGGGCGAGCCGCTCTGCCCGGTCCGACCAGACTACCAGCCGGCGTGCGGCGGCGGTGTCTGCGACATGCACGATCAGCGGGTTGAACGAGGGCCGTCCCTTGGCCGCATAAATCCGGGCCACGGCCTCACCCGACCGCGCATCGGCGCCCAGCCCGTAGACCGTTTCGGTCGGGAAGGCCACGCAGGCCCCGGCGGCCAGCAGCTCTGCCGCACGGCTCACCCCGGCCTCGTCCGCCCCCAGGCGTTCCGTCACGCCGCTGTCGCCGTATCTGTCCATGACGCCGCGTTTGCCCGGCTCTTGCACCGGTCCCACTTGGATTGAAAAGGATTTCGCTCCATACCTGTTGAAACACAAGGTGCCAAGCCCGGCCACAAAGGCCAGCCATCCGGAGGAGACCATGACCTATCGCGCCCCCGTTCCCGACATAAAGTTCCTGCTGGATCACGTCGTAGGCTACGACCAGGTCGCCGCGACCGACCGTTTCGCCGAGGCGGATGCGGACGTGGCCGCCGCCATCCTGACCGAGGCCGGCAAGCTGTGCGACGAGGTCATGGCCCCGCTGCAACGCAATGGCGACCTGGATCCGGCGCGGCTGGAAAACGGGGTCGTGCGGACCTCGAAGGGGTTCGACCAGGGCTGGGCGGCCATCGCCGAGGGCGGCTGGGTCGGCATGGCGGCGTCGCCGGACTATGGCGGGATGGGCCTGCCCCTGACCCTGGCCACGGCCGTCAACGACATGATGTCGGGGGCTTGCCTGTCGCTGCAGCTGGCCCCGCTGATGAGCCAGGGCCAGATCGAGGCGCTGGAACACCATGCCTCGGACGCGCTGAAGGTCCTGTACCTGCCCAAGCTGATTTCCGGTGAATGGGCGGGCACGATGAACCTGACCGAGCCGCAGGCCGGATCGGACGTGGGGGCGCTGGCCTCGAAGGCCGAACCGAATGGGGACGGCACCTTTGCCATCACCGGCCAGAAGATCTTCATTTCCTGGGGCGACAACGACTTCACGGGCAATGTCTGCCACCTGGTGCTGGCCCGCCTGCCCGACGGGGTGCCGGGGACCAAGGGGATTTCGCTGTTCCTGGTGCCGAAATACCTGCCCGACGACGCGGGCAATCCCGGCAAGGCCAACAGCCTGAAGGTGGTCAGCCTGGAACACAAGCTGGGCCTGCATGGCTCGCCCACCTGCGTGATGCAATACGACGGGGCAACCGGCTGGCTGGTCGGGCCCGAACACGGCGGCATGGCCGCGATGTTCACGATGATGAACAATGCCCGGCTGGGCGTCGGCTGCCAGGGCATCGGATCGGCCGAGGGGGCCTATCAGCACGCCCTGAGCTTCGCGCTGGAGCGCAAGCAGGGCAAGACCTCCCAGGGCGAGACCGGCACGATCATCGAACATGCCGACGTGCGCCGGATGCTGATGACCATGAAGGCGGAAATCTTCACCGCCCGGGCCATCGCCCTGGCCTGTGCCGTGGCCATCGACATGGGCCATGCCACCGGCGATGCCGAATGGAAGGCCCGCGCGGCCCTGCTGACGCCCATCGCCAAGGCCTTTGGCACCGATATCGGCAACGAGGTCAGCTACATGGGCCTTCAGGTCCACGGCGGCATGGGCGTGATCGAGGAAACCGGCGCGGCGCAATATGCCCGCGACGTGCGGGTGACGGCGATCTACGAAGGCACCAACGGCATCCAGGCCATGGACCTGGTCGCGCGCAAGATGATGGATGACGGCGAGGCCGCGATGCGCCTGATCGACGAGATCCAGGACCAGGCCGAGCGCGCCCGGGCCACCGTGCCCGACCTGGCAGAGCCGGTCTGGAACGCCTCGGAAACCCTGCGCGAAACCACCGAATGGCTGATCGAGCAGCGCGATCTGACCGACCGGTTCGCCGGGGCGGTGCCCTACCTGCGCGGTTTCGCCCGGGTGCTGGGCGGCCATTTCCACCTGAGCGCCGCGCTTGCCGCGCCCGACAGTCCGCGCTCTGCGCTGGCCCGGTTCTACATCACCCGCCTGTTGCCCGATCATGCCGGTCACCTGGCACATGCGCGGGCCGGGGCCGACGGGCTCTACGCGCTTGGCATCGACGACCTGGCCGCCTGACCCGATCCGGAGACCAAAGATGAACCGCATCGCCGAAGCCGCCCTGCTGTCCTATCCCTGGCCGGACCCGCCCGCCCGGGGCGAGGCCATCCCGGTGGCGGACGGCGTGCTGTGGATGCGCCTGCCGCTGCCGATGCGGCTGGATCACGTCAACGTCTATGCGCTGGATGACGGGGACGCGGGCTGGACCATCATCGACACGGGCTTTGACACACGGCTGTCCCGCGAGATCTGGGCCGACCTGATGGCCGGCCCCCTGGGCGGACGCCCGGTGCACCGGGTGGTGGTGACCCATCACCATCCCGACCACATCGGCCTTGCGGGCTGGCTGGCGTCCGACCACGGGGCAGAGATCATCACCACGCGCACGGCCTACCTGATGGGCCGGATGCTGACCCTTGACGAGCAGGACGCGCTGCCTGCCGAAACGCTGGCCTTCTACCGGGGCGCGGGGATGCGCGCCGATCTGCTGGAACAGCGCCAGAGCGAACGGCCCTTCAACTTTGCCGACGTCGTCGCTCCGCTGCCCCTGGGCTACACGCGGATCCGGCAGGGCGACACGCTGGTGATGGGCGGGCGGACATGGGACGTGCATATCGGCAACGGCCATGCCCCGGAACATGCGACCTTCTGGTCGCGCGACGACAACCTGGTCCTGGCCGGAGACCAGATCCTGCCCTCGATCAGCCCCAACATCGGGGTCTACGTGACCGAACCCATGGCCGACCCGGTGGGTGACTGGCTGGAGGCCTGCGAACGGCTGATGATGCTCGCCAGGCCGGATCACCTTGTGCTGGGCGGGCACAAGCTGCCGTTCTCGGGCCTGGAAACGCGCATGCGCCAGCTGATCAACAACCACCACGGTGCGCTGAAGCGCCTGCTGGCCCACCTGGACACGCCGAAATCGGCCGCCGAGTGCTTTCCGCCGCTCTTCAAGCGCGACATCGGCGACGGCGAATACGGGCTGGCCCTGGTCGAGGCCCTGGCCCATGTCAGCCACCTGCACCAACACGGCCAGGTCAACCGGACGACGGACGCCCAAGGCGTCTGGCGCTACCAGGTCACGGATTAGGTCTCGGGCCGGGCCGGCAGGGGGGCGGCGTGCCCTCCCTGAGCCGATTTGCCGCCGAATTGCCATCGTGACATGCGGGCCAAGATCCTTTAAGCGCTTATCAAACCACTTTCGAGGAGGCTCAGGCATGGCCGAACACAAGCTTGGAACCATGAACATCGAATCCCAGGAAAAGACCTTTGACGGGTTCGTGAACTTCGTCAGTAAAAGCGTCGTGTTCATCCTGGTCCTGCTGGTCCTGATGGCCGTCTTCATCATCTGACGACCTGCACCACCGTGAAAACCCTGTTGAGTTGCGCGGCGCTGTTGGCCGCGCTTTCCGCGTGTACGACCATTGCCCCGAAGGCCAGCGACGAGGAAATCGCCGCCGTGGCCTTCCGCAATGAAACCGGCTCGAAATCCGTCAAGCTCATGACGGTGATCAACACGTCCTCGGGCTCGGGCGCGCATTCGGCCCTGCTGATCGACGGGCCGCAGCGGGTCATCTTCGATCCGGCCGGGTCCTTCGAATACGACCTGATCCCGGAACGGGCCGACGTGCTGTTCGGCATCTCGCCGCGCAACGAGCAGATCTACAAGAGCTCGCATGCCAGCGAAAAGCGCTACATCCAGATCCAGACGATCCCGCTGACCGAACAGCAGGCGGCGGTGGCCTACCAGACCGCGCTGAACTGGGGCGCGTCTCCGGCGGCGCATTGCACCTCGGCCACGTCGGGCGTGCTGCGGTCCATTCCCGGCCTCGACGGCATCCAGTCGACCTGGTACCCGCGCAAGCTGGCGACCCAGGTGTCGCGGATCCCCGGCGTCACCGAAGAGATCTACTCGGAAGGCGACAATGCCTCGCTGGCCGAGGCGGTCGACACGCTGCAGGACGATCTAAAACAGCAGCGCTGGAACAATTAACGTGGCGGCGCCGGCCAGCACGGCCGGCAGAACCTGCTTCGTCAGGTAGCCCACGGCAAAGGTCACCCCGGCTGCGGCCAGCTTCATCGGGTCGGTTTCGCCGCCGTTGGCCTTCGGCCACAGAACCAGCGGCGTGATCAGCGCGGGCAGGATCGCCACGGCCGTGTAGCGCAGGCAACGCAGCAGCCAGCGGGGCAGGGGGCGGTCTCCGACCACGCCCAGGAACAGGAAGCGCAGGGCGAAACTGCCCAGGGCCAGCCCGATGATCACTGTCCACAGAACGGTATCCGTCATGTCCTGGGTCCCGGTCATATCAGCCGTCCCGTCCGTCGTTCGATTTCGGTTTCGACCACCGCGCCGGTGATCATGCCCGCCAGGCCGGCCAGGATCAGGCCAAGGTTATGGGGCACGCCGGCGGCCAGGATCGCGACCGACACCGACACGAAGGCCGCCGCGATATGGGCGGGCGTGCGCAGCATCGGGGCCACGATGGCCGTGAAGGCCAGCGGCACGGCGAAATCCAGCGACCAGCTTTCGGGAATCGCCGCTCCCACCAGCGACCCCAGCAGGGTCATGCAGCACCACAACGGCGCGATGACCACGTTGGTGCCGGTGAAATACGCCCATTTTTCAGCCAGGGGCATGTCGGGCTTGTTTTCGTATTCCACGATCGACAGGGCGTAGGACTGATCGACGATAAAGAACGCCCCCACGGCCCGCTGCCACATCGGCGCGGCCCCCAGGTGCGGGGTCAGCGCGGCGGAATACATCGCGCAGCGCAGGTTCACGGCCAGGGCCGAGATCAGCACGATCAGCGTGGGCGCGTGTTCCTGCATCAGTTGCAGGGCGGTGAACTGGGCGGCTCCGGCGAAGACGCTGACCGAAAAGAAGAACGTCTCGGTCACGTGCAGCCCGGCATCGCTGGACACCACGCCGAACAACAGCCCGAAGGGGCCGGCCACGAAGACGAAAGGCAGGCTGTCGCGCGCACCCCGCCAGAGGGCGCGATTGGTGGTGGAGGATGTCATGGTGAAACTCTAGACTGTGCCCGGACAGGGGTAGCCGCGAATGAGGGGGGACGCAATTGGTCAGGCAGGATGATGTGTCGGAGTTTCTGATCGCTCCGGATCCGGCGGCGCCGGGGCTGACCCGGGCGGTGACGGGCGTGGACCAGGCCGGGCAGCCGGCCGACATTGCCGTGGTCGAGGAACGCCCGCTGACGATCTACCTGAACCGGCAGGAAATCGTGACGGCCATGACGATCGGCGATTACCCGGACTACCTGGCTCTTGGCTTCCTGAAGAACCAGGGCATGCTGCGGCCCGACGATGTGATCACGGGGGTCGACTACGACGAGGAAATCGAAACCGTGGTGGTGCGGACCGAACGCCAGACCGGCTATGAAGAGAAGCTGCAGAAGAAGACGCGGACCAGCGGCTGCGCCGTGGGCACGGTCTTTGGCGACATGATGGAGGGGCTGGAGGGCGTGACCCTGCCCGCCACGCCGGTGCGGACCTCATGGCTTTACGCCCTGGCCGCGCGCATCAACCGGACCCCGTCGCTGTACCTGGAGGCCGGGGCGATTCACGGCACCGTGCTGTGCTGCGAGGACCGGCCGCTGGTTTACATGGAAGACGTGGGCCGCCACAACGCGGTCGACAAGATCGCGGGATGGATGCTGAAACACGGGGTCAGCGCCGAGGACAAGATCCTCTATACGACCGGCCGGCTGACCTCGGAAATGGTGATCAAGACGGCGATGATGGGCATTCCGGTGCTGGCCTCTCGGTCGGGCTTTACGGCCTGGGGGGTGGAAATCGCCCGTGACGTGGGGCTGACCCTGATCGGCCGGATGCGCGGGCGCCGGTTCGTCTGCCTGTCGGGCGACGACCGGCTGGTGCGCGACGTGGATCCCGCGACCATCCCCGAAGAAAGCCGCAAGAGCCGCCGCAAGAGTGCCGAACCATGACGACGGGCATGTTCCTGGCCATCCTGCTGGGCCTGGCCCTGGCCCTGTGGGCGGCGGCCCTGGCGCTGTTCTGGCAGCTGTTCCGGTCGTGGCAATACCTGATGGATGCCATGTCGCGCTGCCCGTCGACGGTCCTGCGCGACCTGGGCTGGCCCGTGCTGTCTCCCTTCGACGAGGGCGCGGATGCCGATGTCCCGCGCACCAGGTCGATGGCCCTGCAGGCCCGGGTCTTCGTCTTTGACCTGCCCGATACCTGCCCCGAGGACGCCCTGCGCTACGCCCGCCGCTTTCGCCGGTCGGTCCTGGGGCTGACGGTTCTGCTGTGCGGTCTGACCGTGCTGGTCACCCGGTTGGAACCCGGGCTTCTGGGTGTGGGCCGCGTGTTCTTTGCCGGGCTCTTGCTGTGGGGGCTGGTGCACGTGGCGCTGCTGTGGCGCTGGCGTCTGTGGCCCGGTCAACGGGCGCGCGAGGCATGAGACCGCTCGGCGTGATCCTGGCCGGGGGCCTGGCCCGGCGCATGGGCGGGGGCGACAAGGGCCTGCTGGATCTGGGCAACCAGCCGATCCTGGCGCATGTCATCGACAGGTTGGCGCCGCAGGTGGGCGGGCTGGCGCTCAATGCCAACGGCGACCCGGCCCGGTTCGCGGGCCATGGCCTGCCGGTCGTCGCCGACAGTATCGAGGGCTTTGCCGGGCCCCTGGCCGGGGTGCTGGCCGGGCTCGACTGGGCGGCAGGGCAGGGGGCGGACAGCATCGTCACCGCAGCCGCCGACACGCCGTTCTTTCCCCGCGACCTGGTCGCCCGGCTTGTCGCCGCGTCTTCGGGGCAGGCCCATCCGCTGGTGCTGGCCGCCACGCCGGATGACAGGCGCGGCCGGGTCCGGCACCCGACCTTCGGGCTTTGGCCGGTCGCCCTGCGCGACGACCTGCGCGCCGCGCTTGGCGATGGGCTGCGCAAGGTGGTGCTGTGGACCGACGCCCATGACGGGCGCGAGGCGCTGTTCGACGCCGGCCCTCCAGACCCCTTTTTCAACGTCAATACGCCCGAGGACCTGGCCACGGCCCGGGCCGTCCTGGAGGCAATGTCATGAGGGTTTTTGGGCCATGAGGGTTTTCGGGGTCGTCGGCTGGAAGAACGCCGGCAAGACCGGCTTGATGGAACGGCTGGTGACCGAGATCACCGGGCGCGGCATTTCGGTGTCGACCGTCAAGCATGCCCACCATACCTTCGACGTCGATCACCCGGGCAAGGACAGCCACCGTCACCGCTCGGCCGGGGCGTCCGAGGTGCTGCTGTCGTCGCGCAACCGGGTGGCCCTGATGCAAGAGTTGCGCGACGCGCCGGAACCGCCCCTGTCAGAGCTGCTGGACCGGCTGAAGCCCGTCGACCTGATCCTGATCGAGGGCTACAAGCGCGACACCCATCCCAAGGTCGAGGCGCACCGGTCCGTCACCGGCAACCCTTTGATCGCGCCCGGCGATCCGACCATCCGGGCCGTGGCCAGCGACACGCCCCTGGATCTTGATCGCCCGGTCTTCGACCTGGACAACACCGAGGCCATTGCCGATTTCATCCTGTCCGAGGTGGGGCTTTGATCTTTGACACCTTCGCCATGGTCGACTGGTCGGGGGGCAACGACACCGGCCCGACCCCGCGCAAGGATGCGATCTGGGCCTGCAAGGTGGCGAATGGGCAGACGCACCGGCCGGATTACCTGCGCAACCGGGCCGAGGCCGAGGCCTGGCTGGGCGACCTGATCGCGGCGGAACTGGCGGCGGGGCGCCGTCTGTGCCTGGGGTTCGACTTTCCGTTCGGCTACCCGGCGGGCTTTGCCCGGGCGCTGACCGGGGCGGATGATCCGCTGGGGCTTTGGGCGTGGTTCGCGGACAGGGTGACCGACGGGCCGAAGGCCAACATCCGCTTTGACCTGGCCGGAGAGATCAATCGCCGCGTGGGCGATGGGCGCGGGCCGTTCTGGTTCAACGGGCTGACGCGCGACATCGACGGCCTGCCGAAGGACAAGGCGCATTACGCCAACCCGTTCCCCGACCGGCGCCGGGCCGAAGAGCTTGCCCGCGGGGCCTTCACCTGTTGGCAGATGGGCGGGGCGGGGGCCGTCGGAGGCCAGGTGATGACCGGCCTGCCGGTGCTGGAGCGGCTGCGGCGGCGCTTTGCCGGCCAGGTCTCGGTCTGGCCGTTCGAACCTCTGGACCGGCCCGTCAGCTTCGTCGAGATCTGGCCCTCGCTGGTGGACCCGGTGGTCAAGGCGCGCACCGGGCCGGGCGATATCCGCGATGCGGTACAGGTGCAGGTGGTCGCCGAGGCATTGTCCCGCCTGTCGTCCGACGCACTGGCCCGGATGCTGGAGGTCGCGGCGCCAGAGGAAGGATGGATCCTGGGCCTGGGCCATGAGTCCGCCCTGATGGCCGCGGCCGATCCGCTGGCCCCTCCGCCCTTGCGCAACGATTGCTTTGCCTTGCCGGCCGGGGTGGACTGGACACCGGTCGATGAGGCGCTGACCCTTCTGCGCGAGCGGTTGACGCCGATGACCGGGGCGGAGCAGGTATCCGTGGGCCGGGCCCTGGGCCGGGTGCTGGCCGAGCCGGTGCGGGCCGTGCGCGCCAACCCGCCGCTGTCCAACACGGCGGTCGACGGCTATGGCTTTGCCGGGCCGGCTCCGGACGGGCCGGTCCGCTTGCCGCTTGTCGAGGGCCGGTCGGCGGCGGGGGCGCCTTTTGACGGCGCTGTGCCCGCGGGCCAGGCCATCCGGGTGCTGACCGGCGCAGCGCTGCCCGACGGCGTGGACACCGTGGTGCTGGACGAAGACGTGGCGGTCGGGCGCGGGCAGGTGGCCTTTCACGGACCCCTGAAACGCGGGGCCAACACGCGCAAGGCCGGTGAAGACGTGGACGCCGGTGATGTCATCCTGGACGCCGGCCGGGTGGTGACCCCGGCGGATCTGGCGCTGATCTCGGCCGTGGGTCTCGGCGAGGTCGCGGTGCGGGCCCCGCTGAAGGTGGGTGTCCTGTCCACCGGAGACGAGATCGTCGAGCCGGGCAGCGCAGCCGGGCCGGGGCAGATCTTTGACGCCAACCGACCGATGCTGCTGGCCATGCTCGAGAGGTTCGGCTTCGCGCCAGTCGACCTTGGCCGGGTGCCCGATGACCGCGCCGTCCTGAGGGCGCGGCTGGATGCGGCGGCGGGCGAGGTGCATGCGGTGCTGACCAGCGGCGGGGCCTCGGCCGGGGACGAAGACCATGTCTCGGCCCTGTTGTGCGAAAGCGGTGCCTTGCGGACCTGGCGGATCGCGCTGAAACCGGGGCGGCCGCTGGCGCTTGGGCTGTGGCAGGGGATGCCGGTGTTCGGCCTGCCGGGAAATCCGGTGGCGGCCATGGTCTGCACCCTGATCTTCGCCCGGCCGGCCCTCGGAGCCCTGGCCGGACGGGGGTGGGAAACGCCCTGGGCGGTAGAGGTCCCGGCCGCATTCGAGAAGCGCAAGAAGGCGGGTCGGCGGGAATACCTGCGTGCGCGGCTCAGGGACGGGCGAGCCGAGGTGTTCAAATCGGAAGGCTCGGGCCGGATCAGCGGGCTGAGCTGGGCGGAAGGGCTGGTCGAACTGGAGGACGGTGCCCGCGACATCCGCCCCGGGGATCCCGTCCGCTTCCTGCCGTTTTCCGCGTTCGGGCTGTAGCGCCCGGAAAATTCGAATTTTCCGGTCCGGACTTTTCCAAAAGTCCGGGTCCCGGCGGTGCCGTCAGTCGAACGTCCCGGCCACGCGGCCCAGCAACATGAAGGCCCGTGCCGTCCGGGTGTCGCCCAGGCCCTGGATATCGGCATCCGTGGCCTCGGCTTCGAATTCCGCGAACATGTGGTCGAACTTGCGCAGGAAATGGTGCGCCGCGTCGCGGAAGATCGGGTCCTGCTTCATCCGGGCCGCGGTCAGGGCCAGCGACGACCGGTCCCGCACTCCACCCAGTGGCGCCACGGCCCGCCCACGCACGCCCTTGGCGAATTGCCGCCAGACATCGGGCCGGGCCATGTCAGGGCGCAGGTCGTCCATGTAGATCCCCTCCTGGCTGAGAAGGGTCAGCACGTCCTGGCTGGCCTGGATCAGCTGGGCCGACTTGCGGTCGCGCAAGGCTCGGCGCAGCGCTGCAAAGCCCTCTTCGTCCTCGGCTGTTTCGGGGAAGTTCAGCGCGCGGATGAAATCCGACATCGGGGGCGGCGGCACCAGGGCTTCGGCCGGGGTGCCCAGCTCCAGCGAGGTCTGGCCATCGTCCCCCGTCATGACCACCGGCGAGGCCGGCACGGCCGTGCGGGGCACCGCCGCGGCTTCGCGCTCGCGCACGCTGGAAAAGATCGCCAGGGCGGTTTCGGCCTTGCGCGTGGCCTCGGCAATCTCGTCCAGCTTCTTTTGCACCGACGGATCCATGGCCATGGCCCCACGCTGGTTCTGCGACAGGTAGGCCTGGCGGATCGCGTCGATGGCCGCCTGCAGGCGGTGGCTTTCCTCGCGCATGACACGGCTGGCACGCGCGGCGGTTGCCGCGACCCAGATCATGCCCACCGGCATGAAGATCGCCAGCATGGTCATCAGGAACCGCAGGCTGTCGACGGAATTCCCCGCATCGCCCGGCACCAGCATGAAGAACAGCATTGCCCCGCCCAGCCAGGCCAGGCTGAGCAGAACGGCCGCGATTTCAATGCCGGTCACGCTCGGTGCGCGAGGCTTGTCGTACAGACCCAGCGGGGTCGGGCGCGCGGCCTCGGTTTCGGGTGGCTTCGGTCCGCTCATGGACGCCCTCTGTCACTCATTACCCTGTGGTCTGTCTCGGCGGGGACGGCCTAGACGTAGGCGATGGTCACCACTTCATAGGACTTTTCGCCGCCCGGCGTGCGCACTTCGACGCTGTCGCCTTCTTCCTTGCCGATCAGGGCCCGCGCAATGGGGGATTTGATGTTCAGAAGACCTTTTTCGATATTGGCCTCGTGTTCGCCCACGATCTGCCAGGTCTTTTCCTGGTCGGTGTCTTCGTCCACCAGCGTCACGGTGGCCCCGAACTTGATCGCGCCGGACAGCTTGGACGGGGTGATCACCTCGGCCAGGCTCAGCACGCCTTCAAGCTCCTTGATGCGGCCCTCGATGAAGGACTGTTTCTCGCGGGCGGAATGGTACTCGGCGTTCTCGCTCAGGTCGCCGTGTTCGCGCGCCTCGGCGATGGCGGCGATGATGGCGGGGCGTTCCACGGATTTCAGCTGTTTCAATTCGGCTTCGAGCGCGGCATGGCCCGTGGGCGTCATCGGGATCTTGTCCATTTTCTCTTGTCCTGGATAACGTCGTGTTCGGCTTTGACTCGACCCGCTGCGAGCCAATGCGATTTAGCATCCACAGGGGATAGCCCAAACGCAAGAGGCGATCAATGCGCGAGCGGCCGGTCCCGCTGTGCTGACCCCGGCGGACCAGGTGTGGGGCTGGCCAGGGCCTGTCCGGTGCCTGGCCATGGCGCGGAAATAGGCCGTTGCCCGGGGTGGGACAAGGCCCGGCGCCGCATGGTGGCGGAAACAGGCCCGATCTTGCCCCGGCGACAGCTTTCGACGCCACGCGCCATGTTGCCTTTGATGATCGGCCCTGCCAGAACGAGTGCCGAGCAATATTATGTCGCGGGGTATGCGCCCCGCCCAGCAGCCACGGGAGACCAGCCAGCATGGCCGAGATTGAACGCGAAGCGATGGAAGTGGATGTCGTGATCGTCGGAGCGGGGCCTGCGGGCCTGTCCGCCGCGATCCGGCTGAAACAGCTGGACGAAGACCTGGCCGTGGTGGTGCTGGAAAAGGGCTCGGAAGTGGGCGCGCATATCCTGTCGGGCGCGGTGCTGGATCCCTGCGGTCTGGATGCGCTGATCCCGGACTGGAAGGAAAAGGGCGCGCCGCTGAACGTGCCGGTGGCCGACGACAACTTCTACATGCTGGGCGAGGCGGGCAAGATGCGCATCCCCAACTGGCCGATGCCGAAGCTGATGAACAACCACGGCAACTACATCGTGTCGATGGGCAATGTCTGCCGCTGGATGGCCGAACAGGCCGAGGCCCTGGGCGTCGAGATTTTCCCGGGCATGGCCTGTTCCGAGCTGGTCTACGACGAGAACGGCGGCGTGAAGGGCGTGGTCGCGGGCGAATTCGGCAAGAACCCCGACGGCACCCCCGGGCCGGCCTACGAACCGGGGATGGAGCTGCACGGCAAGTATGTCTTCCTGTCCGAGGGCGTGCGTGGCTCGCTGGCCAAGGAAGTCATCGAGAAATACGACCTGTCCGAGGGCAAGGACCCGCAAAAATTCGGCCTGGGCATGAAAGAGATCTGGGAAATCGACCCGGCCAAGCACAAGGAAGGGTCCGTCACGCATACGATGGGCTGGCCCCTGGGCTCGAACGCAGGGGGCGGGTCCTTCATCTATCACCTTGAAAACAATCAGGTCTACGTGGGTTTCGTGGTTCACCTGAACTACAAGAATCCCTACCTGTACCCCTACATGGAATTCCAGCGCTTCAAGCACCACCCGATGGTGGCCGAGCTGCTGAAGGGCGGCAAGCGCATCGCCTACGGGGCTCGGGCGATTTCCGAAGGCGGCTACCAGTCGATGCCCAAGATGGTTGCGCCCGGCGTGGCCCTGCTGGGCTGTTCGGTCGGCATGGTCAACGTGCCGCGCATCAAGGGCAACCACAACGCGATGCTCTCGGGCAAGGCCGCGGCCGAAGCGGCCCATGCCGCGCTGCAGGCCGGCCGGTCGGGCGACGAGCTGTCGGATTACGAAACCGAGGTGCGCACCGGCGCCATCGGCGAGGACCTCAAGAAGGTGCGCAACGTCAAGCCGCTGTGGTCGACCTACGGGCTGACGGCCTCGCTGTCGCTGGGCGGCTTCGACATGTGGACGAACGAGCTGTTCGGGGCCTCGATCTTCGGCACGCTGAAGCATGGCGAAAACGACGCCCAGGCCACGCGCCAGGCGTCGGGTTTCGAGCCGATCGACTATCCGAAACCGGATGGGGTGCTCAGCTTTGACCGGCTGACCAACGTCAGCTTCGCGATGACGAACCACGAGGAAAGCCAGCCCTGCCACCTGCAGCTGAAGGACAAGCACGTGCCGATCGCGGTCAACCTGCGGTCCTACGACGAGCCGGCGCAGCGCTATTGCCCGGCCGGCGTCTACGAGGTGGTCGAGGAAGAGGGCAAGGAGCCGCGCTTCGTGATCAACTTCCAGAACTGCGTGCACTGCAAGACCTGCGACATCAAAGACCCCAGCCAGAACATCAACTGGACGGTGCCCCAGGGCGGTGACGGGCCGAATTACCCCAACATGTGATCGGGACGCAGGGTGGGCCCCGGTCCGCCCCAGCCCGCCCTGTACGGCGCGCTGGCTGGCGCGCCCGGGAAATGACAGACCAAGGCAAGAAAGCGCGGATGTGATGCACTGCGGCCACGGCGCCCATTGCGCATGGGGCCTGTTTTCCATAGCTTTTGGGTCAGCAGAACAACGAGGCAGTCTATCGTGAGTGTGTTGACCCAGTCCCGCGCGGCGATCGCGGGCCTTTTCCTTGGGGCATTGGCGCCCCAGATCGCCCCCGCCGATACCTCCGCCGGAGCATACCTCGCCGGGCGCATTGCGCTTTTCAACAGCGATTTCGACGAGGCCGCGTCCTACTACGCCCAGGCCCTGTTGCGCGATCCCGGCAATGCCACCCTGATGGAACACGTGGTGACCGCCCAGCTTGCGCTTGGCCGGATCGACGCAGCCCTGCCGGTGGCCCGCCGGATGGAAGACATGGGCCTGGCCAGCCAGATGGCCAACATGGTCATCATCGCCGACATGATCGGCCAGGGCGAATTCGAAAGCCTGCTGGGCCGGGCCAGTGAAGAAGAGGGCGTCAGCCCGCTGGTCGATGGGCTGATGCTGGGCTGGGCGCAGATGGGCACCGGCTCGGTCGCCAAGGCGCTGGACCAGTTCGATACGGTCGCCGCTGACAACGGCCTGCGCGGGTTCGCCATGTATCACAAGGCCCTGGCCCTGGCCTCGGTCGGCGATTTCGAAGGGGCAGAGGCGATCTTCGCCGACACCTCCGACGGCACGGCCATCCTGTCCCGTCGCGGCGCGCTGGCCTATGCCGAGGTCCTGTCGCAACTGGAACGCAACGGCGAAGCCGCCGACATGCTGCGCGATGCCTTCGGGCCCGGGGCCGACCCGGCCGTCACCGACCTGATCCGCCGGCTCGACAGCGGCGAGACGCTGCCCTACACCCATGTGCGCTCGGCCCGCGATGGCATGGCCGAGATCTTCTTTTCCATCGCCGTGGTGCTGAACGGCGAAACCGCCTCCGATTACGCGATGATCTACGCGCGCATGGCCAGCTACCTGCGCCCCGATCACATCGACGCCCTGCTGCTGGGCGCGGAACTGCTGGACGAGGTCGGCCAGTACGACCTGGCCGTCGAGGCCTACAAGCAGGTGCCCAAGGGCAGCCCAGATTACCACGCCGCCGAACTGGGCCGGGCCGAGGCCCTGCGCCGCGCCGCTAAGCCCGACGCCGCCATCGAGGTTCTGGAACGGCTGGCCGTCGACTACCCCGACCAGGCCCCGGTGCATTCTGCCCTGGGCGGGCTGTTCCGCCAGCAGGAAGACTACACCTCTGCCGCCGCCGCCTATGACCGGGCGCTGGAGTTGACCCCGGAAAGCGGGCGCAACCGCTGGTTCCTGCTGTATGCCCGGGGCATCTGCCACGAACGCCTGGGCGAATGGGAAGACGCCGAGGCCGATTTCCGCACCGCGCTGGAGCTCAACCCCGAACAGCCGCAGGTGCTGAACTACCTCGGCTACTCGCTTGTCGAGAAACAGGAAAAGCTGGACGAAGCGCTGGACATGATCAAGCGGGCGGTCGCCTCGCGTCCTGACAGCGGCTACATCGTCGACAGCCTGGGCTGGGTGCTTTACCGCCTCGGGCGCTATGACGAAGCCGTGGGGCACATGGAAACCGCGGTCGAACTGATGCCCGTCGATGCGGTGGTCAACGACCACCTCGGCGATGTCTACTGGGCCGTGGGCCGCCGGCTCGAGGCCGAATTCCAGTGGCGCCGGGCCCTGTCCTTCATCGACCCCGCGGATACCGACGGCGAGGCCGACCCGGACCGCATCCGCCGCAAGCTCGAAGTGGGCCTCGACGCGGTGCTTTCCGAGGAAGGCGCCCCGCCGATCGCCTTCGCCAACGACGAGGGCTGACCCCGGGCGCATGCCAACCGAACTGACGGTCTTCGCCCCGGCCAAGATCAACCTGACCCTGCATGTGACCGGCCGGCAAGACGACGGCTATCACCTGCTCGACAGCCTGGTGGTCTTCGCCGGTGTGGGCGACACGATCACGGTCGCTCCGGCGCCAGACCTGTCCCTGCAGATTGACGGGCCCGAGGCGTCGGGCCTGGCCGCCGGGGAGGACAACCTCGTCCTGCGCGCCGCCCGCTTCCTGGCCCCCGACCGGGGGGCCGCGATCCGGCTGACCAAGCGCCTGCCGGTCGCCTCCGGCATAGGCGGAGGATCGGCCGATGCCGCCGCCGCCTTGCGCGCCCTGTCCGCGCTCTGGGACCTGCCCCTGCCGACACCCGGATCAACCGCGGCGCTGGGGGCCGACGTCCCTGTCTGCCTGACAGGCCAGACCTGCCGCATGCAGGGCATCGGCGATACGCTACTGCCCGCGCAAATCCCCGCCTACGACATCCTGCTGGTCAACCCGCGCGTGGCCGTTCCCACATCCGCCGTCTTCAAGGGCCTGGCCAACCGCGCCAACGCAGCCATGGCCGCACCTCCCCCCGGCGATCCCGCCACCTTTCCGGCCTGGCTCGCCGCACAGCGCAACGACCTGGCCCCACCGGCCATCGCCTGCGCCCCCGCCATTGCCGATATCCTGGACACCCTCAACCCGCTCGGCCCCGTCCATGCCGCCATGTCCGGCTCGGGCGCCACCTGCTACGCGCTCTTTCCCACAGGGCAGGGGGCAGCCGCCCTCGACCACGTCCGGTCAACCCACCCGCACTGGTGGTCCGCGCAGGCTGCCATCCTCTGACCCCGGCTGCTTCTTTCTCTTCAAAAATACCCCGGGGGAATCGCCGCAGGCGATGGGGGCAGAGCCCCCTCTACCCCTGGACCCCAAAACCGGCGCGCGGTCAGCTCAGCCGGGACACCACGTAATCGGCCAGATCCGCCAGCATGCCCCGCAACGGATGCTCCGGCAGGTCTTCCAGCGCCTCACGCGCCCGCTCGGCCCAGGCTTCGGCGGTCAGGCGCGTGCTGTCCAGCGCCTCGTGCACCCGCATCAGCTCCAGCGCCGTTTCCAGGTCGCCCGGCTCCTGCTTGCCCTTCTCGATGCACCGCACCCAGAAGGCCCGTTCCTGCTCGGGGGCATGGCTCACCGCCCGGATCACCGGAAGGGTCAGCTTGCGCTCGCGGAAATCGTCCCCCACGTTCTTGCCCGTCGCCGCGCTGTCGCCCTGGTAATCCAGCAGGTCGTCGGCGATCTGGAAGGCAATCCCCAGCGCATCCCCGTAGGTGCGCAGCGCCTCGATCTGCGTCTCGGACGCGCCGGAGATCACCCCGCCAACCTCGCAGGCCGCGGCAAACAGCGCCGCCGTCTTGCCCCGCACCACCTGCAGATAGATCTCTTCGGTCGTCTTCAGGTCCTGGGCCGCCGTCAGCTGCAGCACCTCGCCCTCGGAAATCGTGGCCGAGGCATTCGACAGGATCTCCAGCACCCGCATGGACCCCGTCTCGGTCATCAGCTGGAACGACCGCGCCAGCAGGTAATCGCCCACCAGCACCGAGGACTTGTTGTCCCACAGCAGGTTCGCCGTCGGCCGCCCGCGCCGCTGGGCGCTTTCGTCGACCACGTCGTCATGCAGCAGCGTCGCCGTGTGGATGAACTCGACCGTGGCGGCCAGCTTCACGTGAGACTCGCCGCTGTAGCCGCACATGGCCGCCGCGGCCAGCGTCAGCATCGGGCGCAGGCGCTTGCCCCCGGCCTCGACGAGGTGGGCGGTGATCTCGGGGATCCGCGGCGCATGCTCCGACACCATCCGGTCCCGGATCAGCGCGTCCACCGCGCGCATCTCGGCTTGCAACGTCTCTGCCAGACGATCATGCGGTTTCGAAATTGTGACCTGGTCCATGACGTCCCTGTTGCACGGCTCGACACAGCCGATCCGTGCCCTTACATCCCATTTCATGAAGGAACTTCTGCGCACCACCGACCCGACGATCGTGGCCTTTGCATCCGCTCTTCTTGCTGGAGAGGATATAGAGTGCTTTCAGATGGACGTAAATATGAGCGTCCTCGAAGGCGGGATCGGAGTGTTCCCCCGCCGGCTGATGGTGCGCGAGGACGAATACGACGCCGCCCTGCGCGTGATCACCGACAACGGGATCGATACCGGCCAATGAGCGATCCGCGCCCCACCGCATCAGAGGGGCCGGTGCCACAGGCCGCGCCCGGCTTTGCCGAGGCAGACCTGACCCGCGATGCCTTCCTGTCTGGGGCGTTTTTCCTCTACCAGCCGCGCTCCGGCTACCGCTCCGGGCTTGATCCGGTGCTTCTGGCCGCGTCCGTCCCCGCGCGGGCAGGGGACAGCGTGCTGGATATGGGCTGCGGTGCCGGGGCCGCGGCGCTGTGCCTGGGCGCGCGTGTGCCGGGCGTGGCTCTGACCGGGTTCGAGCTGCAGCCTGCCTATGCCGCCCTGGCGCGGCGCAATGCCGCTGAGGCCGGACATCACATGCAGGTGATCGCGGGCGATGTCGCGGCACCTCCGCCCGAGATCCGGCAGATGAGCTTTCATCACATCCTCGCCAACCCGCCCTATTTCGACCCGGCCGCGCGGATCCAGGCGGCCGACGCCGGCCGCGAACGGGGCCTGGCCGAGGCGGTGCCCCTGTCGGCCTGGATCGACCTTGCCGCCCGCCGTCTGCGGCCCCGGGGCTACCTGCACGTGATCCAGCGGGCGGTGCGCTTGCCGGACCTGCTGGCCGCTGCCTCGGGGCGGCTTGGCTCGATCGAGGTTCTGCCCCTTGCTGCCCGCACCGGCCGGGCGCCCGAACACGTGATCTTCCGCGCCCGCAAGGACGGCCGCGCACCCTTCCGTCTGCACGCCCCGCTGATTCTCCACGAGGGGCCGGCGCATCTGCAAGACTGCGAAAACTACACCGCCGAGATCACGGCCGTCCTGCGTGAAGGCAAGATGTTGCCCTGGCCCGGCTGAAAAATGCCTTGTCTGGTATCTGTAACAATTTTGTTGCGCCGGAGGCGTGACAGGTGATCCGAATTGTGCTCGGATGATCAAGCGCAGGACAGAAAAGGAGATACTGGATGACTCTCAGCACGCATATTTCTGAACTGAAGCGCAAGCATCAAAGCTTGAGCGACAAGGTAGAAGAGGCGCAGCGCGCGCCGAGCGTGGACGGACTTCAAGTTGCCTATCTGAAGAAACAGAAGCTGAAGTTGAAGGAAGAGATCAAACGTCTCTCGAGTTAACGTGAAAAGCTGGCCCGGGCTGCGGTCAAGGCGCCTCCGGTGATCAGGAGGGTCGCAATGGCCAAGGACCAGCCCGGGTCGGCAACGCCGGTGGCGACCAGGATCAGGGTCGACAACAAGGGTGCGGCGTAGGAACTGGTCCCCAGAAGCTGGATGTCCCCCCGCTTCACCCCGATATCCCAGACATAAAATGCCAGCCCCACGGGCCCGAGCCCCAATGCGATGGTGGCCGCCCAGGCACCGGGCGTGGCAGGCCAGACGGTGTCTTCCAGCGCCAGGTGCAGCCCCGCCGACAGCACCGCCGTGGCCAGGCAGAACACCGCGACCGAGGCCGTGGGCGCATTGCCGATCCGCCGCGACAGCACCGAGTAGCTGGACCAGGTCAGCGCACAGAGCAGGGCCAGGGCATATCCGGGCAGATGGGCCGGGTCGAATCCCTTTGCCCCGCCCGAAATCAGCAGCGCGGCGCCGGCAAAGCCCACAAGCCCGCCCAGGACATGACCGCGCCGCAGGGTCTCTCCGGGCAGCAAGCCGGAAAACAGGATGATCAGCAGGGGCCACAGGTAGGCGATCAGCCCGGCCTCGGCGGCGGGCGCCAGGCGCAGGGCGGAAAAGTACAGGGCGTGGTATCCGAAAAGCCCTATCGTGCCAAAGACATAGACCCTGGCGGGCACCTGGGCAAGCTGGCCCAGCCCCCCTGTCGCCGCCGTCCAGACCAGGCCCAGCGTACCGCCGATGGCAAAGCAGATGGCGTTCAGCAACAGCGGCGGGGTGGGTTCGGACCCCACGGTCAGCACGGCCAGCAGCGCCCAGAGCAGAACGGCAATGAACCCGATCAGGGTGGCCCGGCGGCGGGTCAGAATGGCGGTCATCAAGGTCTCGCGGTCTGGGGCCGGATCAATCCGAGGGGACTTCTTCGCAGGCAATGATGGTCAGCGTGTCAGACACGGCGGCGGTCTTGTCAATCTCGGACAGCATCCAGTCGCGGAAGGCGGTGATGGCCGGGCGGTCCTCGGCCCCCTTGGGGCAGAGGAAGCGGAAATGGGCCTGGGGTTTCAGGGCGATGCCGTAGGGGGCGACCAGGCGGCCTTCGTGCAGGTCCTTGATGACCAGCGCGCGCCGGCCCAGGGCGATGCCCGCGCCCGCAAGGGCGGCGTCGACGGCATGGTCGGCCTGGCTGAAATGGGGCGCGCCGACCGGTTCGTGGTCCAGCCCCACCGCGCGGAACCACGCGGCCCAGTCGCAGGGCGGCGTGACGAAATCCAGCGAATCGTCCACCAGGAGCGGCGCGTCGCGCAGGCTGTCCGGGGTGGGGTAGCGGTCGGCCAGTTCCGGCAGCATCACCGGCGTGACCCATTCAAAGGCCAGGGGCAGGGCATAGAGATCGGGGTCGGGGCCATGGCCAAACCGGATCGCCACGTCGATCTCGTCGCGCTGGAAATCCATCATCCGCAGCGAGGCGGAAAAGCGCAGCTCGATCTCAGGGTGGGCCCGGGCGAATTCGTAGAACCGCGGGGCCATCCAGCGCGCGGTAAAGGCCGGGCCGGCGGTCACCGTCAGCGTCTTGTCGTTCTTCACCCGGCGCGCGGCCCGCCAGGCGGTTTGCAGGGCCCGGAAGCCTTCGGCCGCGCCGGGCGCCAGGGCCCGGCCTGCCTCTGTCAGCTCGACCGCGCGGTTCAGCCGATGAAACAGGGGTTGGCCCAGGTGGTCTTCGAGCGACTTGATCTGGAAGGACAGCGCGGCCGGGGTCACCCCGATTTCATCGGCCGCCCGGGCAAAGGACATATGCCGCGCTGCGGCGTCAAAGGCCCTGAGGGCGGTCAAAGGGGGCAGGCGGTCAGGCATGTCAGTTAAGCAGAACTTGTCCGAAGCTACGGGACAACTCGTTTGTCCGCTGAAAGCGTGGCGGTCATATTGGACACAGTCAAGGGAGGCTGATCTGAACAGGAGCTTTCAAATGTTTAACTTTTCCACCGACCCCAAGATCCGCCACTACATCGATGCTGCACATGCAGAACGCAGCCGCGCGATCACCGGCACGTTCCGCGACATGTTTCGCGCGCTCAATCCGCTGACGTGGATGCAAAAAGAGCCGGTCCTGGCGAACCGGCCCAGCTAAGTCCCGAAGGCCCAAAGGGCCCCCGGGCACAGTTTTCTCCCCTCAGGCGGCGGGCGGTTCAGACGAAGAACTGTCCGCCGTTTGCCGATATGGTCGAGCCGTTGATGAAGCCGGCGTCGTCCGAGGCCAGGAAGGCCACGCAGCGCGCGATTTCTTCCGGCTCACCCAGGCGGCCGGCCGGGATCTGGCCGATGATCGCGTTGCGCACTTTCTCCGGCACCGCCATGACCATGTCCGTGGCGATGTAGCCCGGGCAGATCGCGTTGGCCGTGATGCCCTTGGCCGCGCCTTCCTGGGCCAGGGATTTCACGATGCCCAGGTCACCGGCCTTGGTCGCGGCATAGTTCACCTGGGCGAACTGGCCTTTCTGACCGTTGATCGACGAAATCACGATGATGCGCCCGAAACCGCGCTCGCGCATGCCCGGCCACACCGGGTGCACGGTGTTGAACACGCCGGTCAGGTTGGTGTCGATGACCTGCTGCCATTGCTCGGGCGTCATCTTGTGGAACGGCGCGTCGCGGGTGATGCCCGCATTGGCCACGACCACGTCGACCGGGCCAAGGTCGGCTTCGACTTGGGCGATGCCCGCTTTCGATTCCTCGTAATCGGCCACGTTCCACTTGTAGGTCTTGATGCCGGTTTCTTCGGTGAACTTGGCTGCGGCCTCGTCATTGCCGGCGTAGCTGGCTGCAACGGAATACCCGGCATCCTTCAACGCTTTGGCAATCGCGGCGCCGATCCCTCTGGATCCACCGGTCACTAGGGCTGTACGCGACATTTATGGTCTCCCTCCACTTTCTTCGCGAAATCTTCTTACATGCGCAAAATAAGCCGCGCAACAAAGTTGCGCGGCTTTACCCCCGATTACGTGCAGATCAGGGGCGTTCGAGGCACATTGCTACGCCCATGCCGCCACCGATGCACAGCGTGGCCAGGCCTTTCTTGGCGTCGCGGCGCTTCATCTCGAACAGCAGGGTGTTCAGGATCCGGCAGCCCGAGGCACCGATCGGGTGACCGATGGCGATGGCGCCGCCGTTCACGTTCACGATCGACGGATCCCAGCCCATGTCCTTGTTCACGGCGCAGGCCTGGGCGGCGAAGGCTTCGTTGGCTTCGACCAGGTCCAGGTCGCTGACCGACCAGCCGGCCTTGTCCAGCGCCTTGCGCGAGGCATAGATCGGGCCCACGCCCATGATCGACGGGTCCAGACCGGCGGTGGCGTAGGACGCGATGCGGGCCAGGGGCTCGATCCCGCGCTTTTCGGCATCTTCGGCCGACATCAGCAGCACGCCGGCGGCGCCGTCGTTGATCCCGCTGGCATTGGCCGCGGTGACCGAGCCGTCCTTGGCAAAGGCGGGGCGCAGCTTGGCCATGGCGTCGATGGTCGCGCCGTGGCGGATGTATTCGTCCTTGTCCATGACGATGTCGCCCTTGCGGGTCTTGATGGTGAAGGGGATCACCTCGTCAGCGAACTTGCCGGCCTTCTGGGCCTCTTCGGCCTTGTTCTGGCTGGCGACGGCGAATTCATCCTGCATGTCGCGGCTGATCTGCCATTGCTCGGCCACGTTTTCGGCGGTCTGCCCCATGTGATAGCCGTTGAAGGCGTCCCACAGGCCGTCCTTGATCATCGTGTCGATGTAGCTCATGTCGCCCATCTTCTGACCCTGGCGCAGGGCCGCGGCATGGGGGCTCATCGACATGTTTTCCTGGCCGCCGGCGACCACGATGCCCGCGTCCCCAAGCTGGATGTGCTGGGCACCAAGGGCCACGGCGCGCAGGCCGGACCCGCAAACCTGGTTAATGCCCCAGGCGGCCGCTTCCTTGGGCAGGCCCGCGTTGATATGAGCCTGGCGGGCCGGGTTCTGGCCCTGGGCGGCGGTCAGCACCTGGCCCAGAATGGTTTCCGAGACCTCTTCCTTGGCCACGCCGGCGCGCTCGACCAGCGCCTCGATCACGGCGGCGCCCAGGTCATGGGCCGGTGTGTTGGCGAACGTGCCAAGGAAGCTGCCGACGCCGGTGCGCGCAGCGGATGCGATTACAACATTGGTCATGAGATACGTCCTCTACCAGGCCGGCGGAGGCCGATGGCAGATCGCCCTTATCGTCTAACCCCCGCCCGTCTAAGGCCGAATACCGAAAATGCGCCCTAACGGCAACTGCCAGGGTGTCACGGTCAGCGTTAACGTGCGCGAAGTCCTTGCGACTCGCCCAATGCCTGTTCCCACGCCGTGCGATTAGGCGCGGCTGCGGGCCTTGATCGTGTCAATCCAGGGGGGACGGACGCTGGGAGCCCCGTAAAGATGCCCCTGGACACAATCGACGCCGATCCCGGCAAGCCAGGCGGCATCGCGTTCGTCTTCGACCCGTTCGGCAATGGTGTACATGTCGAAATGCCGGGCAATGTCGACCAGGGCGGCGGTCAGCACCTGGTTGTCGGGGGTGGCGTGCACGCCCTGCACGAACTGGCCGTCGATCTTGACCATGTCGAAGTAGAAATCCCGGNAATAGCGGAAGGCCGTATAGCCCGCGCCAAAGTCGTCCAGGGCGAAGGCGATGCCCTTCATTTGCAGGTCCATCATGAAATCCGACACGATTTCGGGCATGGCAATGGCCGAGCGTTCGGTGATTTCCAGGATCAGGCGTTCGCCCACGGTGGGATTGCGTTTCAGCCCGCGGTCCAGCACGCGCATCCAGCGCCGATAGCCGATGGACCTTGCGGACATGTTCACCGACAGGCGGATGTCGGGCACCTGGGCCAGCGCCTTCAGTCCCATTTCCAGGCTTTTGCAGTCGATTTCGCGGCCCAGTTCCGTGGGTTCGACCACCCCGATGAAGTCCCGCGCGGGGATCACCCGGCCGGTCGGGTCCAGCACGCGAATCAGGCCTTCGTAGAAGGCCGTGCCGTGGGGCGGGCGCAGGGCCAGGACCGGCTGATAGGCCAGCATCGTATCGCCGCGCGCCACCGCATCGGCCACCATGTCCAACGTCTTGCGATCACGCGACGTCACGGCCGCATCCAGCGGAGAACTTGCCCCGTCGGGAATATCGGCAAGGTCGGATTTGCGGGGTCGTTTCTGGGGCATGGTGTGCTCGTGCAGTGATCCGGAGCAACATGGGGCGTATTCGTGAATCCCCGCTTAAACGTGGATTTCACCACAATTTTGGGTCAGTTTGTCCCTATGGGCCCATCGACAGCCGAACNCCTGCCTGCCGCGTCGTGCCACGCCTGTATCGGGGCGCGGCCGGGAACGGCTTTGGCGGCCTGGCATGATCATGTGTGGGGCGTGCCCTGCCGGGACGACCGGGCGCTGGTCCGGCACCTGGTCCTGGCAAGCTTCATGTCCGGGCGCGACCCCGAGCCGATCCTTGCGGCCGGCGACCGGATTGACGCGATCTTCCAGGGGTTTGATCCCCGGATCCTGGCCTTTTGGGATGACGCGCGGGTGGCGCGGGCCGTGGCCGAGGCCGGCGCGCTGGCCTGGACCTGCAAGGTGCGCGGGGCGGTCCTGACGGCGCGGGCCTGCCTGTCACTTGGGTCCGGTCGGGGACTCTCGGCCGAGGCCTGGGGGCTGGTCAAGGGCCGCCCGGTGCAGGGGACCAGCCGTGTCCGGGGTGATCGGCGCACGGTGTCGGACATGTCCCGGGCCCTCTCCACGACGCTTGTGCGCGCCGGAGCTACTGACGTTACGCCCCTGATCGCTCACCGTTTCCTGCAATCGGCGGGGCTCATCAACGACCACCTCGTGGACTGTCCGCGCTACGCCCAGATCCAGGCCATGGCCGATCCGAGACGTCGCGGCCGGGGGCGGGAGGCCGAGGCCTGCAAACCGCAGGGATCAACCGGCCCGACGTGAAGGATCGCCATTGGAATGGCCGTCGTTCAGGAATTGCAGCGCGGTCTCTTGCGTGTCGAACAGTGCCACCTGCAACTGTGTCAGGGTGCCGAGCGCCTCGCTCAGGGCCAACGCAAAGGCCCGGCCCGGCCCGTCCGGCGCGACAAAGGCGATGCGTTTGCGCACGCCCGCGCGCAAATAGGTGCCCCGGGTCAATTCGGCCAGATCGTCAAGTTGCTGGGGGTCCATGGTCAGGTCGGTGATATTGCGATGGTCCCGAAGTTCGTTGTGTTTCGCGATCCGCCGGGGCGTCGCGTCAAACGAATCCATGGGCTTGAGGACACAGTCAGGGGTTACACGCCCCCGATAGAGGATTTCGATCAGGGACCGGTCTACATTGAATTCGAACGTGCAAGGCATTTACGCATCCTCGCTGGGTCACATTGAAAAAGAACTGAGGCGCGCCACAACCTCAGGTAGTAGCACACCCTATATTTTTTGTCTTCAATTAAAAAGGAATTAAAAATGGTGACGCAAAGTCAATCTCGGATGAATTAAATTTAATTAACATTGCCAATTGTTAACAGGGACAACGCCGCACCCGCCAGGGGCCCGCCTGACGGGCCGGGCCGTTCCGACGATTTCGCCAGGTCTGTCAGCTAGTTGGTCTGCTGGGCCACGAGCGCTTCGACGATCGCCCTGGCGCTGTCCGAGTTCCAGTCGGCATCCCCGCGCAGCCGCGCGATTTCCTGTCCCTCGGGGTCGATCAGCACGGTGATCGGCAAGCCCAGCACGGCCATTTCCCGGGCCAGGGCCTGTTTCGGGTCCTGGTGTCGGGGCAGGTTGTCCACTCCGGCTTCGGTAAAGAACTTCTTGATGCCGGCCGGAGAGTTACGCCCGGTGGCGAGGGTGACGACCTCGAAGGCCTCGCCGCCGAAATCCGCCTGCAAGGCCGACAGCTGGGGCATTTCCTTGCGGCAGGGCGCGCACCAGGTCGCCCAGAAATTCAGCAGGATGTACTTGCCCTCGTAATCCGCCAGGCGGCCCTCGCCGCCGCCGTCTTCCAGGGCAAAGGCCGCCGTGGCCACGGGCTTGGGTTCGGCATGAAAGTTCAGCTTTTTCATATCGCCGTCGCGCAGGCTTTCCAGCACCGACACATCGGCGGCAAGACCGGCATTTGCACCAAGTGCGATGGCGGTATAGACGAGCGCGGCAAAGACCTTTTTCATGGTTCCTCCGAGGGAAAACGCGATGACCGAGACGAAATCGAACCAGATGTGGGGCGGCCGCTTCGCTGCCGGGCCTGACGCGATCATGGAGGCGATCAATGCCTCGATCGGGTTCGACCAGCGTCTTGCGGCACAGGACATTGCCGGCAGTCGCGCCCATGCGGCGATGCTCGCGGCGACCGGCATCCTCTCTGATAAAGACGCCGAGGCGATCCGGGAAGGTCTGCTCACCATCTTGTCAGAAATCGAAGCCGGAGAGTTTGCCTTTTCCACCGCGCTTGAAGACATCCACATGAACGTCGAGGCCCGGCTGAAAGAAGTCATCGGCGAGCCGGCCGGGCGTCTGCACACGGGCCGGTCGCGCAACGACCAGGTGGCGACCGATTTCAAGCTGTGGNNNCGCGANCAGNTGGANGCNGCGNNCGAGGGGCNTCACGGCNCTGATNCGCGCGCTGCTGGNGCAGGCCGANGCNGGGNTCNGANTGGGTNATGCCCGGGTTCACCCANCTNCAGACCGCNCAGCCNGTGACCTGGGGCCACCACATGATGGCCTATGTCGANATGTTCGGCCGCGACCTNNGCCGNGTNCNNGANGCNCGCNNNCGGATGAACGAAAGCCCGCTGGGGGCNGCNGCGCTGGCNGGCACCTCNTTCCCGATCAACCGCGACATGACNGCCGNNGCGCTTGGCTTNGACCGGCCCGCGGCNAATTCGCTNGACGCCGTGTCGGACCGNGANTTCGCGNTGGANTTCCTGNNNGTNGCCTCGATCTNNGCCATGCACCTGTCGCGNTTNGCCGANGANCTGGTGATCTGGTCCTCGGCCCAGTTCCGCTTCGTCACCCTGTCGGACCGCTTTTCGACCGGCTCGTCGATCATGCCGCAGAAGAAGAACCCCGACGCGGCCGAGCTGATACGGGCCAAGATCGGCCGGATCTTCGGGGCGAACGTGGCCCTGATGACCGTGATGAAGGGCCTGCCGCTGGCCTATTCCAAGGACATGCAGGAAGACAAGGAGCAGGTCTTCGATGCGGCCGACAACTGGATGCTGGCCCTGGCGGCGATGGAAGGCATGGTCAAGGACATGTCGGCCAACCGCGACAGCCTGGCGGCCGCGGCCGGATCGGGGTTCTCGACGGCGACCGACCTGGCGGACTGGCTGGTGCGCGTTCTGGGTCTGCCGTTCCGCGATGCCCATCACGTCACCGGCAGCCTCGTGGGCATGGCCGAGGCGCGGGGCTGCGACCTGCCGGACCTGACGCTGGCGGATATGCAATCGGTTCACGAGGGCATCACGGCGGACGTCTTCGACGTGCTGGGCGTGGACAATTCGGTCAATTCGCGTACATCCTACGGAGGCACGGCGCCCGTGCAGGTTCGGGCGCAGGTCCTGCGCTGGAAGGAAACCCTGGGATGACATCCCGACACGCCACAGCTTCGATCGCGGCCGGTCTTGTGCTGGCCGTCGCCCTGGCAGGCTGTGGTGCCGACGGAGAGCCGACCCGGCCGGATCAGCCCGCGCCCAAGACCACGACGAATGCGGCCGTGAGCATCAGCAGCTCGGGCTATACCTCTGTGGGCGTGGGCATCAACCGGGGGCCTGTCTCGGTGGGCTTCGGGTTCTAGGATGTCGCCCCTGCGCCTGATCTACCTTGGCCTTGCGATCTGGGGCGCGGTGCATCCGATGTACTGGATCGTCCAGTGGTTCCAGGTCGAGGGCTGGGACCTCCAGGGGTTGATCGCCGCATGGCTGGCCACGTCGGCCGCAACGGCGCTGGCCTGGGACCTGGTGATTTCCGCCGTGGCGCTGACCGTCTTCGTCCTGGCCGAGGTGGCGGTCCGGCGCAACTGGGTCGCCTTGCTGGCGATCCCGGCGACCTTCTGCATCGGGGTCAGCTGCGGATTGCCGCTCTACCTGTTCCTGCGATCGGCCCCCGTGCGCTGACCGTTTGGCGGCAATGGGCGGCGCGGTCCGGCGCGGCGCGCTGACCGGTCCAATCGGTTGAAATGCTGTGACGTCGCAGCAATCGGGCTTCAATTCGGCCCCAAACCGGCCTCGTTCCCGGTCAAGACTTGTCGTGAGCCCCACCGACGGTCCCGAAAGCAGCCGGATCCCCGATATGACCGCAACAGATATCCAGCCCAAGGCCCTGCTGAAACAGCCGGGGATCGCTTCTGCGCCCGGTGCCGAGAGGATCGTTGCCGTCGCGCGCCGGCACGGGGTCAGCCCGCTGCGCCAGCTGCGCGAGATGGTCACGCTGTGGCTGTCGAAGACGCGCCTGTCGACGCGGGATTACTATGAGTTCGGCCTCTACGATCCGACGCTGAGCATGGCCGAAAAGAAGCAATTCGTGGGATGCGAGGGGAGCTATCGGCTGAACAATGCGCTGACGCCCCCTGCCTTGCCGTCGGTGCGCGGGGTCGTGGGCAACAAGTTCCTGTTCTCTGCGCTGATCCGCCAGCTGGGGTTCCGTGGCACCGAAACGCAAGCGGTGGTGGCGACCTCGGGCCGGTTCGGCGCGACAGTGACGCTGACCAGCGCGCAGGCGCTGGAACGGTTCCTGCGGGACGAGGCGCGCTATCCGCTGTTTGGCAAGCCGCTGGCCGCGTCGGGCAGCCTCGGGTCGGTCCTGATCGAGGGGCTGGAGAGCGCCCGGATCGTGCTGGGCAATGGCCGCAGGCTTGGGGTGGATGCCGTCTGCCACGAGATCCTGGCCGATTCCGGCGGGGGCTACCTGTTGCAAAGCGCGCTGCGCCAACACGGGGCCCTGAACGACGCCATTGGCCCGGTGACCGGCACGGTGCGCCTGGTGACGATCCGTGACCGCGCGCAGCCCCGCCCGTTCTACGCGGTCTGGAAGATCCCGGCGCCCGGGGCGATGTCGGACAACGCCTGGCAGGATGGCGCCATGCTGGCGCCGGTCGATATCGGGACAGGGGTGGTTGGCGAGGTCTGGCGTGGCCGGGGACTCGAGGCGCGCAAGGTCGAGACCCATCCGGAAACGGGGCGGGTCCTGCGGGGTCTCTCGCTGCCGTTCTGGGACGAGGCCTGCCGGATGGCGGCCGAGGCCCATGCCCTGTTCCCCGCCTTCGGGGTGATCGGCTGGGACGTGGCCCTGACCGAGGAGGGCCCGCTGCTGGTCGAGTGCAACGACAACCCGTTCCATACGCTCTACCAGTTGGCCCACCGGCGGGGGATCCGGAACCCGGAGACCAGTCCCGCGCTGGAGCGCACGATTGTCCTGTCTGAGGAGATGTTGCGCGAGATCCGGGGGCGGAACTTGGGCCGCCGGGCAAGGCAGGCGGGGTAGGGCCTGTATCGGCTTTTGTCTGGCGGTTTTTCTGGGCTTTTGGGGGTGAAGCGCCCGGAGTGGGGGCGATTGGGCTGCCTGGAGGATGGCGGGCCGGGGTATTTTTGAAGAGAAAGAAGCTGCAGGTATGGTGCTGACTGGGCAGGCGTAGTGCGGTTGGTGCCGGGTTGGTTTTTGGGCGGGGAGAGCGGGTATGCTGACTGTGTGGGGGCGGGAGACGTCTTCGAACGTGCAGGCGGTCATGTGGGGGATTGCCGAGATGGGGCTGGAGGTGCGGCGTATCGATCTGGGCGGTCGGTTTGGCGGTCTGGATGATCCAGAATTTCGCAAGATGAACCCGATGGGCCTGGTGCCGGTGTTGAAGGACGGCGACGGGCCGGCGTTGTTCGAAAGTGCGGCGATCCTGCGGTACCTGGCGGATCGCTATGGCGGGACCGCGTTTCGGGCGGAGGATCCGATGGCTCGGGCCGAGGCGGATGCCTGGGCGGAATGGGCCAAGCATAGCCTGGTGCGGGCGTTCAACGAGCCGGTGTTCTGGGCATTCTGGCGGGTGCCCGAGGGGGAGCGGGACATGGACGCGGTGCGGGCGGCGGTGCGTCGGTTCGAGGCGATGTTGCAGATCGCGGCTGGGCGGATTGCGCCGGGTGGGTACATAGCGGGTGATGGCCCCGGACTTGCCGATCTATGGGTGGGGCACACCCTGTACCGTTATTTCACCCTGGATCTCGTGCGGGATCCGCCTGCGGGGATAGAGGCCTATTATGACCGCCTGGTGCGCCGGCCCGGTTACGCGGCCCACGTGATGGTGGATTACGGCGAGCTGAAAGGGGTCTGGGGACGCGGACATTGGGGCGGTTGACCCTGTTGCGCCCGGTCCCCGGGGGCGTCAGTAGCCCTTGCTGCGGTCGACCTCGTGCAGGAGGGGCTCGCCAGCCATGAGCCGGCGATAGTTTTCGGCCACGTCGTCGATGGCGTCGCCCAGGTGCCAGCCCGATACGTGGGGCGTGAGGGTCACGCCCGGATGGGCCCAGAGTGGATGGTCTGTGGGCAGCGGCTCGGTCCGGGTGACGTCCAGCACGGCATGGCCGGGGGTGCCCGCGTCCAGGGCTTGCCGGAGGGCGGTTTCGTCGATCAGGTCGCCCCGGCCGGCGTTCAGCAGGCAGGCGCCGGGTTTCATGCGGGCCAGCATGGCGGCGTCGAACAGGTCCCTTGTGCCGGCGGTCGAGGGCAGGATGGCCACGACATAATCCTGCTCGGCCAGCAGGTCGGGCAGGGCGTCCGGGCCGTGCAGGCAGGTGACGCCGTCGATCTGCTTGGGAGAGCTGCTCCAGCCGCTGGTGATGAAGCCCACGTCGCGCAGCAGCCGGGCCGTGGTGGCCCCGATGTGACCCAGGCCCAGCACGGCGGCGCGGGTCTTGCGGGTTTCGCGCGGGGCGACCGGGGCCCAGTCGGCCGCGGCCTGGGCGGCCTGGTAATGGATGTGCTGGCGCTGGTCGCGCAACATGTAGGACAGGGCCCATTCGGCGATCTCGCGGGCCGGTTCCATTGGTTTCAGGCGGGCCACGCGGGCGTGCGGGGGCAAGGCGGGGTTGTCGACGATGGTTTCCACCCCGGCGCCCAGTTTCTGGACCAGGGCGAGGTTGGGCAGCCTGGCGGGCAGGTCGGCGCGCAGTTCGGAACAGGCGAGCATGGTGATGTCCGAGGCCCGGCCCAGGTCGCCGCGCAGGCGGATGTCGGCGTCGGGCAGGTGGGCGCGCACGGCATCGCGGACGTCTTCCTCGGGCATCCAGCCGTCATGTCCGATGTCGATCAGCAGGGCCATGGCGCATTCCTTCCGGCGGGTCTTTGGGGATATGCCCTGGTCGGTAGCGGGCCGGGGCAGCGGGCGCAACCCCGGCAGGGGCCGATCTGGGGCGGATCGGGGGCGGGCCGCAGGGGCGGTGCAGGGGCAAGCGACGCAACGATCTGTACCGATCTGCGAAATAGAGTTCCGAAATCGGTGGACAAGGTCGCGCGGCTTGTTCCATCCTGACATCGGCCCCGGAGGAGCGGGGCGCGTCTTGGGGAGGAAGACGGATGGACATGAATTTCACGATGCGGCCCGAAATCAGCGCGTTGCTGGACAAGGTCAAGGAGATGATCCGCGACGAGGTCATGCCCCTTGAGGAGGCCTATGCCGTCGAGGTGGCGACCGGGGATCGCTGGGCCTACACCGCGCGCCAGAGCGAGATCCTGGAAGGTCTGAAGGCCAAGGCCAGGGAACGGGGGTTGTGGAACTTCTGGCTGACCGACAGCGAGAGGGGCTTCGGGCTGAGCACGGTGGAATACGCCCTGTTTGCCGAGGAAATGGGCAAGACGCCGCTGGGGGCCGAGGTCTTCAATTGCTCGGCGCCCGATACCGGCAACATGGAGGTGTTCGAGCGCTACGGCACCGAGGCCATGAAGGACGAATGGCTCAAACCGCTGCTGGAGGGCGAGATCCGATCGGCCTACCTGATGACCGAACCGGATGTGGCATCGTCGGATGCGACCAACATTGAAATGACCTGCGTGCGCGATGGCGACGATTACGTGCTGAACGGCGAGAAATGGTGGTCGTCCGGGGCCGGCGATCCGCGTTGCAAGGTCTACATCACGATGGTCAAGACGGGCGATGACGACATGCCCAAGCACAGCCGACATTCGATGATCGTGGTGCCGGCGGCCACGCCCGGGATCGAGATCCTGCGCCCGATGCTGGTCTTCGGCCACGACGACGCGCCGCACGGGCACATGCATGTACGCTTTACCGATGTCCGTGTTCCGGCCGGGAACCTGCTGCTGGGCGAAGGCCGCGGTTTCGAGATCGCCCAGGGGCGGCTTGGGCCCGGGCGGATCCACCATTGCATGCGGGCGATCGGGCAGGCCGAAATGGCCCTGGAGCAGCTGTGCCAGCGGGCGTTGCACCGCGAGGCCTTTGGCAAGAAGCTGGTTCACTTAGGCGCGAATTACGACATCATCGCCGAATGCCGGATGGAAATCGAGATGGCCCGCCTGCTGTGCCTGAAGGCCGCCTGGTACATGGACCAGGGCGACAAGAAGGCGGCGGCTCCGTGGATTTCGCAGATCAAGGTGATCGCGCCCCGGGTGGCCTTGAAGGTGATCGACGAGGCGATGCAGATGCACGGCGGGGCGGGGATCAGCCAGGAAACGCCTCTGGCCCATGCCTGGACCCATGTGCGCACCCTGCGCTTTGCCGACGGGCCGGACGCCGTGCACCGCCGCCAGATCGCCCGGGCCGAGTTGAAGAAATACACCCAGGAAAAGGTCTGACCCGGTGCCCAGCAAGGACAGCCCCGCCTTCTTTCGCGAGGAGGGCGGGGTGTTTCACGGCAACGATCCTGCTCGGGGTCCCTGGTCGCCGGACCATTGCCATGCGGGCCCTGTCACCGGGCTGGTCGTGCGGGCGGCCGAAGGGGCGGTGGGACCGGGCAAGGTGCTGACCCGGCTGACCATCGACGTGCTGCGGCCCTTGCCCTTGTCGGGGCTGGTGGTGTCGGTCGAGGTCGACCGGGCGACGCGGACCCTGTCGACGACGCGGGTCGAGGTTCATGATTTGGATGGCACGCGCTGCGTGGCCGGCACGTCCATGCACCTGGCGCGAAAGGACCTGGGCGCGGTGCCGACGGCTCAGGTCGCGGCGCCCCGGTTCGAAGAGGCCGAGGAGCGGCCCTCGGTTCTGGTGGGGGGCATTCACGACAAGCCGTCCTTCGGGCATTTCATCGACATGGCCTTTCACGACGGCGCGCATGCGGTGCCCGGGCCCAAGACGGTCTGGATGCGGGTGCCGCCGGTGCTGGAAGGCGAAGAGCCCTCGCCGATCCAGTCGATCTGCCCGCTGGCCGATTGCGGCAACGGCATTTCGTGGAATGCGCCGCCGTCGGTGCTGGGGTTCATGAACACGGACCTGACACTGCAGATCCACCGCGAGCCGGTGTCGGACTGGATGGCATCGACATCGGTGTCTCATTGGCAGGGCAACGGGGTGGGGATGTCTCAGTCTGTGCTGTTCGATACCGAGGGGCCCGTGGGCGTGGCCCTGCAGACGCTGGTGCTGCACCCGCCGCGCTAGGCCCGGACAGAGGGGCCTGTGGGGGTGGACCGGATCCGGGGGATGCTCCGGCATTTAAATCACAGGTTGATCGGGTGGTGCCCTGACTGGACTGACGCAACGTCGCCCGCGTGCTAGCGTGACCGGGTGACAGAATGCCAGCGGGAGGACCCTTGATGCCAGCACACAAGATTTTCATGAATTTGGGCATGATGGTCGGCCTGGCCATACCGGCCGGAGCGGACCCGATGCTTGACCGGGGGGAATACCTGGTGGGGGGGATCATGGGCTGCGGCAATTGCCATACGCCATTGGGCCCGGAGGGTCCGGTCGCGGGCATGGAACTGGCCGGCCGGCTGGTCGAGAAGAACCCGGCCTTCACGGCGATTGCTCCCAACATCACGCCCGCCAGCCGCATCTCCGACTGGAGCGGTGCCGAGCTGGCCCGGGCGATCCGCGAGGGCATTCGCCCGGACGGGTCGGTCATCGGGCCTCCGATGCCCTTCGTGATGTACCGGGGGTTGAGCGACACCGACCTGGCCGCGGTGGTGGCCTTCCTGCGCACGGTGCCCGCGGTGGACCATGATGCGGGGCCGTCGGTCTACAACATCCCGCTGCCCCCGGCCTACGGCCCGCCGGTGGAAAGCGTACCCGAGATCGCTCCGGCGGTGTCGGTGGACTACGGCGAATACCTAGCCGGGCCGGTGGCACATTGCATGGAGTGCCACACGCCCATGGGTCCGAAGGGGCCGATGATCGACACTGACCTGGGCCGGGGCGGGTTCGAGTTTCATGGCCCCTGGGGGACGTCGGTCGCATCGAACCTGACGTCCAGCGCGGACGGGCTGGCCGAGTATACCGACGACGAGATCAAGGCGATGATCGTGCAGGGGACGCGGCCCGACGGGGCGCCGATGGCTCCGCCGATGCCCTACGGGTACCTGGCGCAGATGAGCGCCGAGGACCTGGACGCGATCGTGCTCTACCTGCGCCAGTTGCCGCCGCTGGAGGACGGATGAGGCGTTTGGCCGGGAGGTTGGGAGAGGTTGGGGACACCCGTGACAGCCGGCGCTTGACGGTGGCGGGTGTGGCGCCTATGCCGGTCGTCATGAAACGCGTGCCGATCCTTGCCAACCGTTGGTGGCAGCCCATCTGACAGGGCGGCCAGACGTTTCGTATGTTCCATGAGGCCGCCGCATCGGGCGGCCTTTTTCATATCTCAAGCTGATCCACCCCGTGCGGCGCCTCTCTTTCCCAGGAGAAGTTCCGATGAATTCGACCCTCAGCCTTTCGCCCGACCGTCCCGTTGCCGCCGAGGTTCCGACCCGGCCGGTGATCCTGACCGGCGACCGCACGACCGGACCCTTGCATATCGGCCATTATGCCGGATCCCTGAAGAACCGGTTGCGGTTCCAGGAAAGCCACGACCAGTTCCTGTTGCTGGCCGACACCCAGGCCCTGACGGACAACGCCAGCGACCTCGACAAGGTGCGGCGCAACGTGGTCGAGGTGGCGCTTGATTACCTGGCCGTGGGCATCGACCCGGGGCGCACCACGATCTGTCTTCAGTCGCACCTGCCTGCCCTGGCCGAGCTGTCGATGCTCTACCTGAACTTCGTCACCGTGGCCCGGCTGGAGCGCAACCCGACGATCAAGGACGAGATCCGCGCGCGGGGCTTCGGGCGCGACATTCCCGCGGGGTTCCTGTGCTACCCTGCGGCCCAGGCGGCGGATATCACGGGCTTCAAGGCCACCGTTGTGCCCGTCGGGGCGGACCAGGCCCCGTTGATCGAGCAGACCAACGGAATCGTCCGGCGCATCAACGCTGTCGCAGGTGTCCCTGTCCTTCCCGAAGCGCAGGCGGTAATCCCCGAAACCGGACGCCTGCCGGGGGTCGACGGCAAGGCGAAGATGTCGAAATCGGGGGGCAATGCGATCCGCCTGTCGGCCTCGCCCGACCAGATCCGGGCTGCCGTTCGGGCGATGTTCACCGATCCGGGCCACCTGCGGGCCGAAGATCCGGGCCGGGTCGAGGGTAACGTCGTCTTCACCTATCTCGACGCCTTCGACGAGGACAAGGCCGCCCTGGAAGACCTGAAGGCCCATTACCGGCGGGGCGGTCTGGGCGACGGGGTCATCAAGGCCCGCCTCGAGGGCATCCTTCAGGACCTTGTCGCCCCCTTCAGGGCCCGCCGCGCGGAATTCGCCCGCGACGAGGGCCACGTGGTGTCGATCATCCGCCAGGGCACCGATCGGGCCCGGGCCGTGACCGAGGCGACCCGGCGCGAGGTGGTCGAGGCCCTGGGCCTCTTCACGCTCTAGCCCGGAAAGGGGTCGTCGGGATAGCCCACCCCGGCCAGGTACAGCCCCTGGGGCGGGCAGACCGGCCCGCAGGCCGCACGGTCGCGGGCCTCCAGGGCGGCGGTGACGTCGTCGGCGCTCCAGGCGCCGGCGCCGACCCGTTCCAGCGTGCCAACGAAGCTGCGCACCTGGTTGTGCAGGAAGGACCGGGCCCGCACGTCGAAGCGGATCTCTGGCCCGGAAAACCCGTCGGTCAGGGTGACATCAAGCCGGTCGAGCGTCTTGAGCGGGCTGTCGGCCTGGCAGATCGACGAGCGGAACGTGGTGAAATCGTGCCGGCCGACCAGGCGTTGGGCGGCGGCATGCATGGCCCGGGCGTCCAGCGGGTGCTTGACCTGCCACACGAGGCCCGCGTCATGGGTGGCCGGAGCCCGGCGCATCAGCAGGCGGAACAGGTAGCGCCGCTCGATCGCGGAAAACCGGGCGTGCCAGTCATCGGCCACGGGGGCGCAATCGACAATGGCCACGGGCGCGGGCTTCAGGTGGTGGTTCAGGGCCTCGGACAGGCGGAACGGATCCCAGTCGCGCTGCATGTCGCAATGGGCGACCTGGGCCAGCCCGTGCACCCCGGCATCGGTCCGCCCGGCCGCGGCGATGGTGTGATCGCGGGGCTCCAGCCTGGCCAGGGCGGTCTCGATCGCGGCCTGGACCGAGGGCTGGTCCTTCTGGCGCTGCCAGCCGGCGAACGGGGCGCCGTGGTATTCGACTTTCAGGGCATAACGGGGCATGTCCGCCGCTTACAGCGGCCACGGGGATCGGGCAAGCCTCTGGCAACCCGGGGACATGCGCCCTATCTTTCCCACCGGACGGTAACGGGCCATCACGGCCAGCTGGGGGCATCCTTGATCATCACGCAATTCGCCGACACGCTGAACCGGGGGGTCGAGGCGGTCGGGGACACGATCAGCGAAACCCTGTTCGAGCCGGTCATTCGGCTTGGCGTGACCGGGCTGGCGCGGGCCGGCAAGACGGTCTTCATCACCTCGCTGGTGGCCAACATGCTGGACCGGGGCCGGATGCCGGGTCTCGTGGCCGAGGCCGAGGGCCGGATCGCCGCCGGTTTCCTGCAACCGCAGCCGGACGACACCGTGCCCCGGTTCGAATTCGAAGATCATCTGCACGCCCTGACCGGCCCGGATCCCTACTGGCCCGACAGCACCCGGTCGGTCAGCGAGTTGCGCCTGTCGCTCCGGGTGCGGCCATCGGGCCTGCTGGGCGGCCTGCAGGGGCCGCGGACGGTGCACCTGGACATCATCGACTATCCCGGCGAATGGCTGCTGGACCTCGGTCTGCTGGACAAGAGCTTTGCCGAATGGTCGGGCGAAACGCTCGACCGGCTGGAAGGCCGGGCCGAGGGGGCGGCGTACCTGTCGCTGGTGCGCGAAACGGATGTGACGGCCAAGCTGGACGAACCGGTGGCCAAGCGCCTGGCCCAGACCTTCACCGATTACCTGAACGCCGCGCGCGAGGGTGGCTATCACGATTGCACGCCCGGGCGGTTCCTGCTGCCCGGCGATCTGGCCGGGTCTCCGGCCCTGACCTTCGCGCCCTTGCCCGATGATCCCGGTGCCGGTCGGCGCGCGCTGCTGCGGGAAATGGAGCGGCGGTACGAGGCCTACAAGGCGCGCGTGGTGCGCCCGTTCTTCCGGGATCATTTCTCGCGGATCGACCGCCAGGTCGTGCTGGTTGACGTGCTGGGCGCAATCCACCAGGGGCCGCGCGCTGTCGAGGACATGCGCCGGGCGATGACGGATATCCTGGGGGCGTTCCGGCCTGGACGAAATGCGTTTCTCAGCCAGCTTCTCAGGGGCAAGCGCGTCGAAAAGATCCTGTTTGCCGCGACCAAGGCCGATCACTTGCACCACCTGCAGCACCCGGCCTTTGCGGCCATCATGGAGGCCCTGACCCGCGATGCCCGCGAACGGGCGCGCTTTGCCGGGGCTGAAACCCAGTCCATGGCCATCGCCGCCCTGCGCGCCACGACCGAGGAAATGCGCGCCCATGCGGGCCGGGACCTTCCTTGCGTGCGCGGCCAGCTGAAAGACACCGGCCGGGCCGCCGCCTTCTATCCCGGAGAGCTGCCCAAGGATCCTTCGCTTCTGCTGGGGCCGGCCCGCGACGGGGCGGACCGCTGGCTGGATGCCGATTACGGGATGATGGCCTTTGCACCGGCGCCCATGACGCTGAAATCCGGTGACGGACCGCCGCATATCCGCCTGGACCGGGCGGCCCAGTTCCTGTTCGGAGACAAACTGTGACCGCTGGCCTCTCGGTGAGCCTGCGCCCGGCCCGGCCCCTGGATGCCGGGGCGGTCGGGGCCATCCTGCACCGGTTCGAAACCGAAACGCCCTGGATGCCGAAACAGCATTCCCAGGCCGAAGCCGTGGCCTTCTGCGCCGTCATGATCGACCGCGGCTGGGTGACGGTCGCGCAGCCCTGCGAACAGGGCTCGACGGCGGGGACGGAGGCTGTCGCGGGGTTCCTCGCGCGCGACGGTCACGACATACATGCGCTCTACGTCCAGCCCGAACAGCAGGGCAGGGGCATCGGCCGCCACCTGCTGCGCGCGGCGATGGACGAGACCGCGGAACTGCGGCTCTGGACATTCCAGGCAAATGACGGCGCCCAGCGGTTCTACCTGCGAGAGGGCTTTGTCGAGATCCGGCGCACCGAGGGCACGGAAAACGACGAGGGCCTGCCCGATATCCAATACCTGTGGCCTGCGGAGGCATCATGACCAAAGGTCCCATCCTGTTCGATCTTGAACCCGATCCCGGAGCGCCGGGGCCGGATCCGGCACCCAACGTGGCCGATGCGCCCCCGGTGCCGGATCTGACCGAACCCGCGCCCGGGGCCGGTGGTGCGGCCATGGAAACCGCCATGCGCGCTGCGGCCCGTCCGTCCTCGCGCCTGGCCCGGTGGTTCTGGGGGCTCGCGGCGTCGATCCTGTCGATCGTCCTGTCGGTCGCGGCCTGGCAGTTCGCAGCCTCGCTGGTGGCGACGGTGCCGATCCTGGGCTGGATCGTGACCGCGCTTCTGGGTGCGTTCGTGCTGGTAGCCCTGCTGGTGGCCCTGCGCGAAATGGCGGCCTTCGGGCGGCTGGGGCGCATCGACAGTATCAAGCACGAGGCCGACATGGCCCTGGCCGAGGCCGACCTGGCGGCCGCCCGCGGCGTCGTCCGGCAGCTGGAAGCGCTTTATGCCGGGCGCGAAGATACCCGCTGGGGGCGGGATCGGCTGGCGGAACGGAAGGATGACCAGTTCGACGCCGAGGCGCTGTTCGGCCTGGCCGAGGACACCCTGCTGGCGCCGCTCGATGCCGCCGCCCGGCGCGAGGTCGAGGCCGCCGCCCGCCAGGTCGCCACGGTCACGGCCCTGGTGCCCCTGGCCCTGGCCGACGTGGTCGCGGCCTTTGCGTCCAGCCTGCGCATGATCCGCCGCGTGGCCGAGATCTACGGCGGCCGGTCGGGTGTTTTCGGCGGATGGCGGCTGACGCGCGCGGTGTTTTCGCACCTGGTGGCGACGGGGGCGGTGGCCGCCGGAGAGGACCTGCTGGAGCCCGTTCTGGGCGGATCGGTCCTGTCGAAACTGTCGCGCCGGTTCGGCGAAGGGCTGGTGAATGGTGCGCTCAGCGCCAGGGTCGGGGTCGCGGCCATGGAGGTCTGCCGCCCGTTGCCCTTTTCCCCCCGGCATCGGCCGTCCGTGCGGGGGATCATCAAAAGTGCCTTGGCGGGGCTGATTGGCCGGTCGGGTTAACCTCCGGCTCAGGTTCTGTGTGCTAGGGTCCGCCGAAACCGGACGAGGGCCTTATGACCGAAGACACCGATGTTGCGCGCCATTATTCGAGCGGTACCCTTATGTCACGTATCCGCAAGGCGTTGCACGACGCCGGGATAGAGACATCGCTTGATCCCGACAGGCTGGCGCCGCTGGATGAGTTCCATGTCGGCGGGCGTGCGGCCACGGTTCCCCTGATCAAGGAACTTAAGCTTGGGCCGGGAAAATATGCGCTGGATCTGGGCTGTGGTCTTGGCGGCCCGGCCCGGTATGCGGCCGGCAAGACCGGGGCGGCGGTCGTGGGTGTCGATATAACGGCGGAATTCGTCACCGCCGCAGAGGAATTGACCCGGTTGTGCGGGCTGGCGAACAAGGTCAAGCATGTGCACGCCTCGATCCTGGACCTGCCGTTTTCCGACAATATCTTCGACGCGGCCTTCATGATGCATGTCGGCATGAATATCGCCGACAAGCATCGAATCGCCGAAGAAGCCGCCCGCGTTCTCAAGCCCGGGTCGGTTTTTGCCATCTACGACATCATGCGGTTGTCCGAAGACGACCTGATCTATCCGGTGCCCTGGGCCCAAAGTCCGCGGCAAAGCGCGGTTGTCGCCTCTGACAGGTATCGGTTCGCCCTGGAAGACGCCGGCTTCGAGATCGTGTCAGAGACGAACTTGACCGAAGTGGCCCTTGCCAACAGCGATGGGCAAGCCGAGGGCACGGATGGGCCGGACCAGATCGGGGTGAATATCCTGCTGGGACAGGACGGCTCTGAAAAGGTCAAGAACCTGCTCGCCAATATCCGGTCGGGCCTTGTCGCACCGAAGGTGATCGTGGCGCGTCTGTCCGAATAGGCGTGTCGGTTCTGTGGGGGGGCTGGCGTGCCGCTTTCGCCAGACAGTTGCTTGCGGCGGTGGTCGCGATGCCCGGGGTGATCCTAGGAAAAGATGGCAGCAGTCAGGTCGAAAAGGCTGCAATACGGCGCTGAAACAGGGGGCCAAGGTGCTGATGGTCATTTGGGCCACCGGCAAGTGACGGCTCAGGCCAAGGGGACCCCATCACGGCGGCGCTTGATCTTGCGCAAGGCTACGGCGACCGGATCGGCTAAGGTTCTCGCACGCAAGCGAGGGGACCTGTCATGCAGGAACATGGCCACAGCCAGCGGGAAATTCATGACCGGATCAGCGCGCCGCCCGGCCGAGGTATCCTGCGCGACCTGGTCTATGGTGCCATCGACGGATCCGTCACGACCTTTGCCATCGTGGCCGGCGTGGCCGGGGCCGGGCTGCCGCCCTTTGTCATCGTAGCCCTTGGCCTGGCCAATGTGCTGGCCGACGGGTTTTCGATGGCGGCCGGCAACTACTCTGGCACCAAGGCAGAAACCGACAACATCACCCGCCTGCGCCGGGTCGAGGAACGCCACATCGACCGCTACCCCGAAGGAGAACGCCTTGAAGTGCGCGAGATCCTCGCCCTCAAGGGGCTGAGCGGCCGGGTCCTGGACGAGGCAACCGATGCGATCTGCGCCCGGCGCGACACCTGGGTCGACCTGATGCTGGAAGGGGAATACGGGCTGAGCCCCGCCGATGCTCACCCGATGCGCGCGGCGATCGCGACCTTCCTGGCCTTCCTGACCGCAGGCGTCATCCCCTTGGTGCCCTTCCTGTTTTCGGTCCCCGGCGCGTTCACCGTGTCGGCCTTCATGACCATGGCGGTCTTCTTCGCCATAGGCGCGTTCAAAAGCCGGTGGTCCCTGGCCCCCTGGTGGCGCTCGGGGGCCGAGACGCTGGTCATCGGCGGCGCGGCGGCGATGCTGGCCTTTGCGGTGGGGACGCTCTTTCACCCGTGATCAAAGGCCAAACACCCCTTGCGCGGCGGGACCAGCGGCGGGTTTACCCCGTGCGCCGGGCGGCCTATAAGCCCTGCCATGTTCTATTTGAGCGCCATCGTCATTCGAATTACATACCCGGCCCTCTGATCACGCGAGGCGCCGGGCAAATGGTGCTGAGAGATCCGCGCCGACCTGATTTTCCTGACAATTGTCATCGACACGCCAAGACCCGCGAGGACGCCAAGAGATGTGCGCCGACACCCCGACCGACACGCCTGCCACCGAGACGCCGGACTACAAGTCCACCCTGAACCTGCCCAAGACCGATTTCCCGATGCGCGCGGGCCTGCCCAAGCGCGAGCCGGGCTGGCTGGCCCGCTGGGAAGAGATCGGCATCTATGACCGCCTGCGCGAGAAGGAGGGCCGCGACCCGTTCATCCTGCATGACGGGCCTCCTTACGCGAACGGCCACCTGCATATCGGGCACGCCCTGAACAAGGTCCTGAAGGACATGATCGTGCGGTCTCAGCAGATGATGGGCCGCGACGCGCGCTACGTGCCGGGCTGGGATTGCCACGGCCTGCCGATCGAATGGAAGATCGAGGAAAAATACCGGGCCAAGGGGCGCGACAAGGACCAGGTGCCCGTCGTGGAATTCCGCAAGGAATGCCGGGACTTCGCGGCCGGCTGGATCGACATCCAGCGCGAGGAATTCAAGCGGCTGGGCGTGACCGGCAACTGGGCCGATCCCTACCTGACGATGAATTTCCATGCCGAGCGGGTGATCGCCGAGGAATTCCAGAAATTCCTGATGACCGGCACGCTCTACCAGGGCTCGAAGCCGGTGATGTGGTCGCCGGTCGAACAGACCGCCCTGGCCGAGGCCGAGGTCGAATACCACGACAAGGAAAGCTTTACCGTCTGGGTGAAGTTCAAGGTGATCCCGCCCTTCGAGGGCACGGGCACACCGGACAGCCCCTCGCACAAGCTGCAGGGCGCTTATGTCGTGATCTGGACGACGACGCCTTGGACGATGCCGTCGAACAAGGCCGTGGTCTTTGGCGAGCCGATTTCCTACGGGCTGTACAAGGTGACCGGCCGGCCCGAGGAATGCTGGGCGAAGATCGGCGATCGTTACATTCTGGCAGATGACCGGGCGGCCGATGTCTTTGCCCGTGCGCGGCTTGAACCGTCGATGTGGGAACGCGTCGACGATGTCAGCCAGTCGGAGCTGGCCGAGCTGTCGTTGCAGCACCCGCTGGCAGGGGCCGAGGGCTCGAACGGTGAATGGGACGATCCGCGCGATTTCCGGTCCGCCGACTTCGTGACCGACACCGAGGGCACCGGGTTCGTGCATTGCGCGCCGTCCCACGGGATGGAAGAATTCGAGCTGTACCGCGACCTGGGCATGCTGGAGCAGGTCATCACCTACAACGTGATGGAGGATGGGTCGTTCCGCGCGGATCTGCCGTTCTTCGGGGGCAAGCGCATCCTCAAGCCCAACGGCAAGGAGGGCGATGCCAACAAGGCGGTGATCGACAAGCTGATCGAGGTCGGCGGGCTGCTGGCGCGGGGCAAGATCAAGCACTCCTATCCGCATTCTTGGCGGTCGAAGGCTCCGGTGATCTTCCGCAACACGCCGCAATGGTTCGCGGCGATCGACCGGCCCGTGGGCGACGGCCAGGACGAGATGGGCCAGACCATCCGCGAGCGGGCGCTGAAATCCATCGACGAGCTGGTGACCTGGACGCCGAAGACCGGGCGCAACCGGCTGTACTCGATGATCGAGGCCCGGCCCGACTGGGTGCTGAGCCGCCAGCGGGCCTGGGGCGTGCCGCTGACCTGTTTCGTGAAGAAGGGGGCCCTGCCCACCGATCCCGAATTCCTGCTGAAGGACCCGGCGGTCAATGCGCGGATCCTGGAGGCCTTTGAAACCGAAGGGGCGGATGCCTGGTACGTGGACGGGGCCAAGGAGCGGTTCCTGGGCAATGACTATGTGGCCGACGAGTGGGAGCAGGTGTTCGACATCCTCGACGTGTGGTTCGACAGCGGCTCGACCCATGCCTTCGTGCTGCGCGACCGCGAGGACGGGGTGCCGGACGGCATCGCGGACCTGTACCTGGAGGGCACCGACCAGCACCGGGGGTGGTTCCATTCCTCGATGCTGCAGGCTTGCGGCACCAAGGGCCGGGCGCCCTATCGCGGCGTGCTGACCCACGGGTTCACCCTGGACGAGAAGGGCATGAAGATGTCCAAGTCGCTGGGCAACACGATCGTGCCGGACGAGGTGATCAAGCAATACGGGGCCGATATCCTGCGGCTGTGGGTCTCGCAGACCGATTACACGGCCGACCAGCGGATCGGGCCCGAGATCCTGAAGGGCACGGCGGACAGCTATCGCCGGCTGCGCAACACGATGCGGTTCATGCTGGGCTCGCTTGCGGATCTGCAGGACAGCGACCGGATCGAGGATCCGGCCGACATGCCGCCCCTGGAACGCTGGGTGCTGAGCCGCCTGGCCGAGCTGGACGAGGTGGTGCGCGAGGGCTACGCCAAGTACGATTTCCAGGGCGTGCTGACGACGCTATTCAACTTTGCGACGGTGGACCTGTCGGCGTTCTACTTCGATATCCGCAAGGACGTGCTGTATTGCGACGGCGACACGCCGCGGCGGCGGGCGGCGCGGACGGTGCTGGATCACCTGTTCCACCGGCTGACGACCTGGCTGGCGCCGATCCTGGTCTTCACCATGGAAGAGGTCTGGCTGGAACGCTACCCGGGCGACAAGAGCTCGGTCCACCTGGAGGATTTCCCCGAGACCCCGGCGAGCTGGCGCAATGCCAATGTCGAAGAGGCCGTGGCCAAGGTGCGGCGGGTGCGGCGCGTGGTGACCTCGGCGCTGGAGATCCAGCGGCGGGAGAAGGTCATCGGGTCGAGCCTGGAGGCCGCTCCGGTGGTGCATGTCGAGGACGAGGCGACGCGCGCGCTGCTGGGCACCATCGACATGGACGACATGTGCATCACCTCGGGCATCAGCGTGTCGAAGGATCCCGCACCGTCCGAGGCTTTCCGCCTGCCCGAGATCGAGGGGGTCGGCGTGGTCTTCGAGATGGCCGACGGGGCCAAGTGCCAGCGGTGCTGGAAGATCCTGCCGGACGTGGGCCAACATGGCCATGCCGGTGTCTGCGGGCGGTGTGACGCGGCGCTGAACGGCTAGGTCGGGTGGGGGCTCTGCCCCCGTCCTCCCTTGGAGGGCTCCCCCGGCGTATTTTTGCAAAGATGAAGAGGGGGCGGTTCTTTCGGGGCCGCCCTTTGCGCATGGGGCGAAGCGGGTTAGGCTGGGGACATGGCTGCGATTGTCGTTTCGACCCGGTTTGGTGACATTGCCCTTGTCGAGGAGGCGGGGGCCTTGGTGCGCGTGCGCTGGGACGGCGAGGCCTCGGGCGCGGTGACGGCGCTGCTGGAGAACGCGGCGGGGCAGTTGCGCGATTACGACGCGGGGGTGTTGCAGGCGTTTGATCTGCCGATGGAGGTGCGCGGATCGGAGGCCTTGCGCAAGGTCTGTGCGGCGATGTCTGCGATCCCGTTCGGCTATACGCGGACCTATGGCGAGATTGCCGCCGAGACGGGGTTGTCGGCCCAGGCCGTGGGGCAATTGTGCGGGTCCAACCCGTTGCCGATCCTCATCCCCTGTCACCGGGTGATGGGGGCCAAGGGGCTGACGGGGTATTCCGGCAAGGGCGGGGTCGAGACCAAGGTTGCGCTGTTGCGGCACGAGGGCGCGGCGGGATTGCTGATCTGAGCGCATCGTTGCGATTGAAATCGGGGCGCGGGGGGCACATCCTTGAGAGCAGTCAATTCAGGAGGGAGAGCGGATGACCCAGGATCGGGTGGCGTTGAAGCAGAAATTGCACGAGCGGATGCAGGCCTTGGAAGAGACCGAGTTGGCGGCGGCGATCGAGCATTACGAGGCGCATATGGCGGAGTCCCGGCTGGACGGGCGCGAGCAGCACGACAATGACGATATTGCCGACAGCGTGGCCGAGGTGAACCTGGCTCAGGGGTTCGAGCATCCGGTCGAGGAGCACCAGGCCAAGGTGGCGGCGATCAAGTCCATCGATTTTTCGCCCGCACGCGAGGTGCGCCCCGGGGCGGCTGTCGTCGTGGGGGGGCGGCATTTCGTGGTCAGCGTGGCCACGGCGCGTTTCGAATGCGGGGGCGAGACCTGGATGGGGATTTCACCGCAAAGCCCGATTTACCTGGCGATGACCGGGTTGGCGGCCGGGGACAGCTTTCAGATGGCCGGGCGCGAGATGGTGATCGACGAGGTGTTCTAGATCACTTCGCGGCGCGTGCGCGGGGATGGGCTTGGTCGTAGACCTCCATCAGGCGTGCGGTGTCGACGGCCGTATAGGCCTGGGTCGTGGACAGCGAGGCGTGACCGAGCAGGTCCTGGATGGCGCGCAGGTCGCCTCCGGCGGCCAGAAGGTGGGTGGCGAAGCTGTGGCGCAGGGCGTGGGGCGTGGCCGTGGCGGGCAGGCCAAGCTGCTGGCGGGCGCGGGCCATGACGCCGCTGATGGTTCGGGCGTTGAGCTTGCCTCCGCGCACGCCCCGGAACAGCGGTGCATCGGGCGTCATCGGGTGCGGGCAGAGCGCGAGGTAGGCGTCGACGGCGTCTCGGGCGGCGGGCAGGACGGGGACGATCCGTTCCTTGCCGCCCTTGCCGTGGATGCGCAGGACGTCCGGAAGGGGGGCGTCGGTGGCGGTGAGGCCGAGCGCTTCGGATATGCGCAGGCCGCAGCCGTAAAGCAGGGTCAGCACGGCGGCATCGCGGGCGGCGACCCATTTCTGGGGTGATTGCAGTTCGACCGTGTCGATCATGGCGCGGGCGGCGTCTTCGGCCAGCGGGCGGGGCAGTTTCTTGCGGAATTTCGGGGCACGGGTGGACAGCACGGCCGTGGCATCGAAGCCGTCGCGTTCCGACAGCCAGCCGATGAACCCTTTCACGGCCGACAGCTTGCGGGCCAGCGAACGGGCCGAGAGGCCATCGCTGCGTTCCGAGGCCATCCAGGCGCGCATGTCGGAGACGGTGATGCGCGACAGGGGGGCCAGGCCGCCGGCGCCTCCGTGATGGAGGGCGAGAAAGGCAAGAAACCCTGCGACATCGGCGGAATAGGCGCGGATGGTGGCCTCGGCCGCGCCATTCAGGGCGCGTTCGGCGGCAAGCCAGGTTTGCAGGGCGTCCCGGCAGGCGGGGGCGATCAGCAGGGTGTCAGGGGCGGTCAAGACAGCCAGTGGCGCATGGATCGTTCGAAGACGCCGGCGAAGAAGCTGAGCAGGTCGGTGCCCTGTTGCGGGGAGAACTGGTGCGGGTCTTCCGCGCCGAGCGCGAGCATTCCGGGCAGTCGGCCGGGGCCGAAATCGAGCCGCAGGCAGGCCTCGGAGCGGATCCAGCCGGCGGCGGATCCGTGGACGGTGGTCATGCCGTCCTGAAGCTGGCGCAGAATGACCTGGCGGCTGCGTGGATCACCGCCGGGTGCGGTGCCGAGATAGGCATCGATGAAGCCCGGTTCGGCGATGCGCAGGACCTGGCCCAGGCGGCCGACGGCGGGGTCGTCTTCGGTCTGGGCGGATTCGAGGATCAGGGTGACGGAATCGACGCGCAGGATCTCGGCGACTTCGCCGCCCAGGTCGCGCAGGAAGCTTTCGAATTCCGTCGGGTCGAGCATGCGCAGGATGGCGCGATGAACCTGGTTGGTTCCGGCCAGGTTTTCATAGGCAGCGGCAATGACAGAGCGGTGGGTGTCTTCCAACCGGTCCAGCCGGGCTTCGAGCCGTTCCATGGCGATGCCGCGAAGGTCGACGATGTTGCCGCCCATCGACCGTTCGTTGGCGGTGATGAGGGCGTGCATCAGGTCCTTGTCGTCAAGGATGGCGTCGGGCGATGCGATGATGGCGGCGCGGGTCACCTGGTCAAGTTTCGGGCTGCTGCTCATGAAGGCCTCGGGTCGTTTCGGGGCCCCTATAACACGGTCCGGTATCATATATCGACGGAAAAATCGGGGGGCGGCGGACTGGATGTCGGACCGTTGCACTCCCGCCCCCTCGGGGCACCGCGGCTGCACCGCGCCACCCCGGGCGTTGGGCCGGGCCCTGTGCCGTTCCGGCACAGGGCGGTTGCGCATGGTCGATAGGGTGCCACCTGGAGCGACCGCCGCGCGGCCTCGCAGAGGCTGCGCGGCCGGGCCCAAGGCCCGCACGGGCCCGGCGTCAGCCGGGGACCGAGGGGCGCGGGAGTGCCTTGTCCTGGGGACGAACGGTCAGAGGATCTTCTGACCGGTCTTCTCCCAATCGGCCATGAACGCCGCCAGGCCCTTGTCGGTCAGCGGATGGCTGGCCAGGGCCTTGATCACGTTCGGCGGGGCGGTCATCACGTCGGCACCGATCCGGGCGCATTCCAGCACATGGTTCACCGAGCGGATCGAGGCGGCCAGAATCTCCGTTTCGAACCCGTAGTTGTCGTAGACCGTGCGGATGTCGTCGATCAGTTCCAGCCCGTCCAGGGCCATGTCGTCCAGCCGCCCGATGAACGGCGAAATGAACGTCGCCCCGGCCTTTGCCGCCAGCAGCGCCTGGTTGGCCGAGAAGCACAGCGTCACGTTGACCATCTTGCCTTCGCCCGACAGCACCTTGCAGGCTTTCAGCCCGTCCCAGGTCAGCGGCACCTTCACCGTGATGTTCTCGGCGATTTCGGCCAGCTTGCGGCCTTCGGCAATCATGGCGTCCGAGTCCATGGCCACCACTTCGGCGCTGACCGGGCCATCGACCAGCTCGCAGATCTCCTTGGTCACTTCCAGGATGTCGCGCCCGGATTTCATGATCAGCGAGGGGTTCGTCGTCACCCCGTCCACCATGCCCAGGTCATTCAGCTCGGCGATCGCGTCGATTTCGGCCGTATCCACGAAGAATTTCATCTTTGCCTCCTTCCGCCCCCTCGGGCCATTGGCAATCCTCACTCTCGCCGTTCTGTTATCGCAAACGGACCCGCCCGGAAAGCCCTGCCGGGACGGCATCGCCCGTCCATCGCTCTTGCCCCCCGGGACGCCCCTGCGCTACCCCGGGCAGACCACCCCGTCGCGCCGCCCATGCGCCCGCGGATCACCACAGCACATCATCCGAAAGGCAGCCCCGATGGACGTGAGCCAGGAATTCCCGCCCGGAACGCCGGTCGCTGTCCTGACCACGCAACCGCTCGATCGCCTGCTGGACTACAGCGCCCCCGAAACCGGCTGCCAGACCGGGTCCTTCGTCGAGGTCCCCCTGGGTCCGCGCAGGGTGCTGGGCGTGGTCTGGGGGCCGGGGCAGGGGGATTTCGACCGCTCGAAACTGCGCCCCGTCAGCCAGGTGCTGGACGTGGCGCCCATGCGCGATGAATTGCGCAGCTTCCTGGAAAAATGCGCGGCCTACACGCTGACCCCGATGCCCGCCATGCTGCGCCTGGCCACCCGGGCGCCGGGCCTGGGTAATGCCCCGTCCATGCGCAAGATCTACCGCCTGGGCGATACCATCCCCAACCGGATGACCGACGCCCGGACCCGCGTGCTGGAGGTCCTGCGCGACCACGGCGGACTGGCCTTTACCCTGGGTGAGTTGGCCGAGATGGCCGGTGTCACCACCTCTGTCGTCAAGGGCCTGGTCAAGCACGGCGCGGTGCGCGAGGAAGACAGCCCGCGCGATCTGCCCTTTCCGAGGCTCGATTCCGACCGCCATGGCAAGGCCCTGACCGACGACCAGGCGGCGGCGGCCGACATCCTGCGCAAGGGCGCCGACAGCGGGCGCTACGGCACGACGCTTCTGCGCGGGATCACCGGGTCGGGCAAGACCGAGGTCTACCTTGAAGCCGTGGCCGCCTGCCTGGCCCGCGGCCGCCAGGCGCTTGTCCTGCTGCCCGAAATCGCCCTGACCGCCGAATTCCTGGCCCGGGTCGAAGCCCGCTTCGGCGCCCGCCCGGCCGAATGGCATTCGGGCGCGACCATGACCGAACGCCGGCGGATCTGGCGGATGGTGGGGCAGGGAGAGGCCCAGCTTGTGGTCGGCGCGCGCTCGGCCCTGTTCCTGCCCTTCCGCGATCTTGGCCTGGTGGTCGTCGACGAAGAACACGACACGGCCTACAAGCAGGAAGAGGGGGTTCTGTACAATGCCCGCGACATGGCCGTCCTGCGGGCCTCGATCTGCGATGCACAGGTGGTGCTGGCCTCGGCCACGCCCTCGCTGGAAAGCTGGGCCAATGCCGAGGCCGGCAAGTACACCCGGATCGAGCTGACCTCGCGCTTCGGGCCGTCGATCCTGCCCGAGATGCGGGCGCTGGACATGCGCGCGGCGGGGCTGAAGGCGGGGCGCTGGGTGTCGCCCGCGCTGGCAGCGGCCGTCAAGGCGCGGATCGAGGCCGGCGAACAGGCGCTGTTGTTCCTGAACCGGCGGGGCTATGCGCCGGTGACGCTGTGCCGGGCCTGCGGNNNGCAGATCGCCTGCCCNCATTGCGACGCGCGNATGGTCGAACACCGNTTTCTCAAGCGNCTGATGTGCCACCAATGCGGCGAGACGATGCCGATCCCCCAGACCTGCCCCGAATGCGGGGCCGAGGATCGCCTGGCCCCGGTCGGCCCCGGCGTGGAACGGCTGGCCGAGGAAGCGGCCGCGCTGTGCCCCGATGCCCGCCTTGCGGTGCTGAGCTCCGATCTGTTCGGATCGGCCCGGGCGTTGAAGGCCGAGATCGAACGCATTGCCGAGGGCGGGGCGGACATCATCATCGGCACCCAGTTGGTGGCCAAGGGGCACAACTTCCCGCTGCTTACGCTGGTCGGAGTGATCGACGCGGATCTGGGGTTGCAGGGCTCTGACCTCAGGGCGGCCGAGCGCACCTTTCAGCTGATGCGCCAGGTGGCGGGCCGGGCCGGGCGGGCCGAGAAACCGGGCCTGGCGCTGTTGCAGACCNACCAGCCCGACCACCCGGTCATCCGGTCGATCCTGGCGGGCGACGAAGAGGGGTTCTGGCAGGCCGAGGCCGACGAACGCCGCATCGCGGGCGTGCCGCCGTTCGGGCGGATGGCGGGGATCATCCTGTCGGGCCCCGACGTCGGGCAGGTGTTCGACCTGGGAAACCACCTGGCCCGCAACGACGGCCCTTTGCGCCAGGTCGGCGCCCAGTTGTTCGGTCCCGCCCCGGCCCCCATCGCCCGCATCCGCGGGCGCCACCGGGTCCGGTTGCTGGTGAGGGCGCCCAAGGGCGTGATGTTGCAGGACGCCATCGCCCGATGGCTGGCCCCGGTGCGCCTGAAAGGCGACCTGCGCCTTGCCGTGGACATTGATCCGCAAAGCTTTTTCTGAAGGAACGCAGCTTCGAGAGGTCCGCAGCCCGAAGCAGAAGCGGGACCGAGAAAGACCGGGCCCAATGCCGCACGGGCGCCATGTTGCCAATCAGCCGACACCGGTGGCATCGGACGCTTGCACAACCGTCATGAACTAAACTTCTTGCAGGAAGTGGTGCCCGGGGGCGGAATCGAACCACCGACACGAGGATTTTCAATCCACTGCTCTACCCCTGAGCTACCCGGGCATCGGGAGAGGTTGCAACCTCTGGGTCGCGGTGTTCTAGGCGGAACGGGCGGGGGTGTCCAGAGGCATTTCGCGGGTTTTTTCAGTGAACCTCGCGTCGCTCCGATGTGGCCTCGATGAGCTCTTCCATGTCCTCTTCGACGTCGACCAGCGGCACGCTGTAGCTGCCCTCCATCCAGCGGCCGAGATCGACATCGGCGCAGCGGCGAGAGCAGAAGGGGCGGTATCTCCGGGACGGGGCGGAGTGGCAGATCGGGCAGGACATGGGCTCAATGTGCCAGCCCAGCCAGGCCTTGACCAGTGGGGCCGCATATCCTGGCCCGCTCCGGGCCGCATGGGCGGGCCGGAACGGGCAGGGGCGGGGCATTTGCCCGATATTTGCCGGGCCTTAGGGGGTGCGCAGGTTTTCGCGCAGGGTGTTGCCCTCGTAGCGGGTCCGGAACAGGCCCCGGCGCTGCAGGATGGGCACGACCGAGCGGGCAAAGGTCTCGTGGCTGATCGGATGGGTCACCGGGGCCAGCACGAAGCCGTCGCACAGGTTGCTTTCGAACATGTCGCTGAGGATGTCGGCCACCTGCATCGGCGTGCCGACGATCTGGTCGGGCACGGGCTGGCGGACGATCTCGCTGAGGCTGAGGCCGCGGGCCTGGCTTTGGTGCATCAGCGAGTCGACCGAGCCCTGCATGCCNTGGGTGCCCTGNGCCTCGGCGATCGAGGCGCCCTCGACATGGCGGGTCAGGTCGACGCCGATCGAATTGGATTGCCAGGCCACGGCCAGTTCTTCCTCGGCCAGGGCATTGACGAAATCGGCCCGCTCGCGGGCGATGCTTTCGGTNTCGCCGATGATGCAGGTGGCATTGACCAGGATCTTGCANTCNTCGGGCCGCCGCCCGGCCGCCACGGTGCGCGCCTTGACGTCCTCGTAGAAGGCNCCCATGGCCTTGCGCTCGCCCGGGGCGGCAAAGACCACCTCGGCCCAGCGGGCGGCAAATTCGCGGCCCCGGGGCGAGGCCCCGGCCTGCATGATCACCGGGTGGCCCTGGGGGCTGCAAGGGATCGACAGCGGCCCGCGCGAGGACACGTACTTGCCCTTGTAATTGGCGTAATGGACCTTGGACGGGTCGGCCAGNACGCCGCTCTCCTTGTCCAGCACGAAGGCNTCCGGCTCCCAGCTGTGCCACAGCTTCATGCAGGCCTCGACCACCTCGTCGGCCATGTCATAGCGCATGTCCTTGGGGGGCAGGTTCTCCATCCCGAAGTTCTGCGCCTCGAGCGCGGTGGCCGAGGTGACCACGTTCCAGGCCACGCGGCCCTTGCTGATCAGGTCCAGCGACAGCAGTTGCCGGGCCAGGTGGTAGGGGTGGTAGAAGGTCGTCGACAGGGTCGCGCCCAGGCCGATGTGGCGGGTGGCGCGGGCCATGATCGGCAGGACCATCAGCGGGTCGATAAAGCTGATCTGGCCGCCGTGGCGCACGTAGACGTCGTAATTGCCGCCGTGGATGTCATAAAGCCCCATCAGGTCGGCGAAGAAGCAGGCGTCGTAGCAGGCATCTTCCAGCACCCCGGCGATGCGCTCATAGCGCGAGGGTTCCAGGATGTCGTCCAGCGTCGCCTCGGGGTGGCGCCAGCCGCCGACNTGGTTGGCCGTGGGGCCGGTCTTGAGATAGGCGACTAGGTGCATCTTGCGGGACATCGGGCAGGACCTTTCAGGCGGCTTGAGGNGCGGGNNTNTCGGCCAGGATCACGGCATTGGCCGGATCGAACCCGACGGTAAGCATATCGCCCATCGCGGGCAGGGCGCCGCCGCCGTTCTGGGCAAAGACCGACACGGTTTGGCCCATGGCGTCCAGGCGGTAGGTGACGGCGGTGCCGGTGAAGACCTCTTGCAGGATGCGCCCCGAGATGCGGTTGGGCGCGGTGTCCGGCGCTGTGGTGAACATCTTTTCCGGGCGCACGGCCAGGGTGACCTGCCGGCCCGGCGCGGCGGCATCGGTGGTGGTAAAGATCGTGCCGTCACCCAGGCGGACGCGGGTGAGGGGGCCGTCGTTGCCCTCGACCGTGCCGGTAAAGAAGTTGGCCGCGCCCAGGAAGCGGGCGGCAAAGGCGGTGTCGGGGCGTTCGTAGATCTGGCGCGGGGCGCCCACCTGCTCGACCCCGCCGTCGCGCATGATGGCGATGCGGTCGGAAAGCGTCAGGGCCTCTTCCTGGTCGTGGGTGACGAAAATCGTGGTGATGCCGATGTCGCGCTGGATCTGCTTCAGCTCGATCTGCATGTCCTCGCGCAGGTTCTTGTCAAGCGCGCCCAGCGGTTCGTCCAGCAGCAGGACCCGCGGATTGGTGGCCAGTGCCCGGGCCAGGGCCACGCGCTGCTGCTGGCCGCCCGACAATTGCNTGGGCTTGCGGTCGCCGAAGGNNTCCANCCGGACGAGNGCCAGCAGTTCATCGACCCTTGCGTCGATCTCGGCCTTGGGCCGGTGGCGGACGGACAGGCCGAAGCCCAGGTTCTCGCGCACGCTCAGGTGCGGAAACAACGCGTAGTTCTGGAACATCAGCCCGATGTCGCGCTTGTTCACGGGCACGTTCTGGATCGGCTTGCCGTCCACGGTGATGGTGCCCGCGTCCGGTTCCACGAACCCCGCGATGGCCCGCAGCAGGGTTGTCTTGCCCCCGCCGGACGGGCCCAGCAGGCCAAAGAACTCGCCCTCGGCAATGGNCAGGGACACATCGGCCAGCGCCTGCGCCGGGCCGTAGGATTTCGATACGTTGCGGATGTCGACGGACCCCATGGTCAGCGGTCTCCCGAGAAGTTGGACAGGCGGGCAAACCCGATCATCGCGGCCATCGACACCAGGATGACGATGGTCGAGATGACGTTGATTTCGGGCGTGAACCCCTGGCGGATGGAGGTATAGATCTCGACCGGCAAGATCGAGGTGCCGACGGGTGCGAGGAAATAGGAAATCACGAACTGGTCGAAGGACACGGCAAAGGCAAAGAGCGCGGCGGCCACGATGCCCGGGGCCATCAGTGGCAGCGACACCCGGCGGAAGGTCTGCCAGGACGACGCGCCAAGGCTGGTGGCGGCCTCTTCCAGATCGACCCCGAAACTTTGCATCCGGGCCCCGATGACAATGATGACGTAAGGCAGCGACAGGGCGACATGGCCCAGCAGGATGGCATGCAGGCCGCGCCCGATGCCCGTCCAGAAGAAGAAGATCAGCATGGCCGTGCCGGNGATCAGCCAGGGAATGACCAGCGAGGGCATCAGCAGGGATTGCAGCAACTTCTTGCCCCGGAATTCGTAGCGGGCGAAGGCCAGGGCGGCCATGGTGCCCAGCGTAGTGGCGATGACCGTGTTCAGCGCGGCGATCCAGACCGAATTCCACGTCGCGCGCAGCAGGCGGTCGTTGGCCATCAGTTTCTCCCACCAGACCAGGTCGAAGTTGAACGGCAGCGTGTAAAGCGGCGACTTGTTGAAGGACATGATCATCATGACGATGATCGGGGTATAAAGGAACAGCAGCATTGCCAGCAGGTAGCCGCGGCTGAAGGTTCCGATGATCCGTGACATGGGGGTTCTCCTCAGCTGACCGACAGGTGCTTGCGCGCAAGCGGGTAGAACACGGCCATGATCACGAAGACGATGCCCAGCATGACAAAGCCNAGGGCCGCGCCCAGGGGCCAGTTGAAGGACGCGGTGAACTGGTTCTCGATCAGCGTGCCCAGCATGATGGCCTGGGTGCCGCCCAGGATGCGCGGCTCCATGAAAGATCCCAGCACCGGCACGAAGACCAGCAGGCAGCCGGCGACGACACCGGGAAGGCTGAGCGGCAGGATGATGCGCCGGAAGACCTGCAGGTGCGAGGCACCCAGCGACCGGGCGGCCTCGGTCAGGGACATGTTGATGCCCTGCAGGGCGACGTAGCAGGTCAGCACCATGTAGGGCAGGTAGGCATGCACCAGGCCGATCAGGATGGCGGCATAGGAATTCATGATTTCGATCGAGGGGGCCCCCGGCCAGACCGCGTGCAGGGCCCGGCCGATGATGCCGTAATCGGTCAGCACCATGGTCCAGGAAAAGGTGCGCACCAGCCCGTTCGACCAGAAGGGCAGCACGATCAGCAGCAGCATGGCCTCGCGCCAGCGGCCCTTGATCGTGCGGGCCAGGATGAAGGCCGCCGGATAGCCGAAGAGCAGGCACAAAAGGGTGACCCGCGTGGCCAGCCCGATCGAGCGCCAGGCATTCACCATGTAGACGTCCTGGGTGAAGAAGGTGCGGTACTGCTCCAGCGTCCAGGCAGGCTGCTGGCCGGAAAACGGCGACACCGTCAGAAAACTGAAGCACAGCATGGNCGACAGGGGCAGCAGGATCGTGACCAGCAACCACAGGTAGGCCGGCCCGGTCAGAGAGAATATGGCGCGCCGTTGCTGGGAGGCTGTGGGCATGACAAGGACTTTCTCGGTTGGCGGCCCCAAGGTTTCGGCGCCTGCGTGTCTTGTTATTGGGGCTGAACCGGCGATGGCAGGTAAATACCTATTCGGTCACCGCAGCTATCATTTGCATACGAACGTATTTTCCGGGCGAACAAATGTCTGTGGTGTCACAAAATTAGGCATTTCCGGATTCGCGAGGGGCAAGGACAGAAAGTCTTTGCTTTTGATCNGGGCCGGTTCCCAACTGGGATCACAAGGTCCGGACGCCTGTCCGGGACCGTCAGCAAGCAAACGAATTTTTCAGACAGGGAAGCAAGATGAACGTCTTCAAACACACGCGCCTGGCCGTCGTTTCGGGGTTGGTGGCCGCCCTGGCTCCGGCTCTGCCGGTCCTCGCGCAAGAGATTCGGGTTCTGAACTGGAACAGCTACGGCACCGATGCGGAATTCGGGCTGGAGGCCTTCAAGGAGGCCACCGGCATCACCGTGGTGCATGACTATTTCACCTCGGAACAAGAGATGATCACCAAGCTGCAGACCGGCGCCGGGGCCTATGACGTGGTCGTGGTCAACGCGGCGATGGTCGACAAGGTGCGCGAGCTGGGCCTGCTGCAGCCGCTGGACACCGCGGCCCTGTCGAACTGGGATGACCTCAGCGCGCCCTTCAAGGAAGACCCNTCNGTCACGGTCGAGGGNGAGGTCTGGGGCGCNCCCTGGGTCTGGGGCGTCAACGGGCTGGCCTATAACNCCTCGGCGGTCGACGCGCCGGTCACCTCGGCCGAAGCGATGTGGGACCCGGCGTTCGAAGGCCGCCTGTCGCTGCGCGACGATGCCGAATGGCAGGTCAAGCAGGCCGCGCTGGTGCTGGGACAGGACATGAACCACCCCGAGGACCTGGAGGCCATCAAGGCCAAGCTGCTGGAGCTGAAGCCGCAGGTGAAATCGCTCTGGGCCTCGGAAGACGAGTTCATGAAGGGCATGGCCAACGGCGCCTATGACCTGGCCGAGATCTGGGCCGGCGGCGCGATGCGGGCCAAGACGACCTATGGCCTGCCGGTCGATTTCGTCATNCCCGAAGANGGGGCGATCGCCTGGTTCGACACGCTGGGCNTCCCGGCCGGCTCGAAGAACGCNGAAGCNGCGGCCAAGTTCATCGACTACATGATCTCGCCGGAATTCTACGTCCAGTGGGACACCGAGATCGGTGCGGCCACCTCGGCCAACCCCAAGGCGCTTGACGCCCTGCCCGAAGGCGCGTTCAACCGCGATGTCATGGGCGACCCGGCGGTGACCTCGCGTCTGCACTTCATGGCGCCGCTGACGGACGAGGAACGCCAGGCGATCCAGCAGCTCTGGGCCGAGGTCAAGACGGCCTACGCGCAGTAAACCTTGCCACAGGCATGGCCCTAGGGGTGGCGGCCGTCGGCCGCCGCCCTTCTTTGTCGAAAGGACCCCTTCGTGCTGATCTGCCCCAATATCGCGCTTGATCGCGCCTGGAACACCTGGTCGTCCCGCCCGGCCGAAATGGTCTTTCTGCCGCTTGGCGTGCGGCTGACGCCGGTGCTGTATTCCTCGGCCGCGGGCAGCGCCTCGGACATCGTGGCGGGCCGGGATATCCGGTTTCTCGAACATGCCACCGACGGGCGCTACGTGCGGTTCGACACCGATCATGGCGGCACCGAGCTGAGCTGGGCCTATGACAAGCACGACCCCTGGACGGTGTCGGGCGGCTGGTCGGCCGGGACGCAGGGCGAATGGGGGCTGCGCTACTGGGTGACGCTGTGCCTGTCGGGCGAACGGGGCGAGACGGTGCANTGGNCCGACGGGGCCGATGGGGCCGGTGGGGCTGCAGTGATCCGNGTGGGNCGNCGCTACGTGGCCCTGGTGGCCGACCAGGCCCCGGCCCAGGTCACGGCCCATGACAGCATCGCCGACCTGGCCCGGGATTTCGAGACCAACGGCTATTGGAACACCGCCACCCGGNGCACCGAGGCCCCGGTGCTGGCCCTGCGCTTCAACCTGGAAATGATGCGCGACTGCCGCTTTGCCGCCGGCGTGGCCGACCGCGAGGACCTGGCCGTGGCCAAGGCCCGCGCCGCGCTGACCCTCGCTCCGGCCGATCTGCCCGCCCTGCAGACCGGGCGCAATGCCGGGGCGCTGGACGCCATCCGCGACGTGCTGGCCTGGAACACGGTCTGGGACGGGACCAACAACCGGGTCTATTCGCCGGTCAGCCGGATCTGGAACCTGGGCGATTATGCCGTCTGGTACAACGACACGACCTATAACGCCCTGATGGCCGGGCTGATGGACCCGGCCCTGTCGCGCGACAACATGGCCTGTGCCATGGCCAGCGCCACGCCGCAGGGCAATTTCGCCTGTATCCTGACCTCGAACGACGAATGGGTCGACCGGACCCAGGCGCCCAACGGGGCCCTGATGGCCTGGATGGCCTACCAGCGCAGCGGCGACCGGTCCCTGCTGGAACTGGCCTTTCCGGCCCTGGCCGCCAACCAGCGCTGGTGGCGGGCACATCGCGATCCCGACGGGCGGGGGCTGGTGTCCTGCGGCACCTCGGACGTGGGCGAGGCGCTGTACAAGGGCACCCATTTCGGGGCCCGCAACGAGACCGGCATGGACAATTCGCCGACCCATGACGAGGCGATCTATTCCGCCGAAACCCGCACCCTGTCGCTGCTGGATGTGGGCCTGAATTGCACCCTGGCCCTGGATGCCGAGATGCTGGCGCTGATCGCGGCCGAGCTGGGCCATGCCGACCAGGCCGCCGAGTTCACCGGTCTGGCCGCCGCCTCGCGCGACCGGATCCGGGCCGAGCTGTGGGACGACGCGCGGGGCATCTTTGCCAACCGGCAGCGGGGCGGCGGGTTCGTGCGCTCGGTCGGGCCGACGTCGTTCTACCCGTTGATCTGCGGCGCGGCCTCGGCTGACCAGGTCGACCGGCTGATGGCGCACCTGGACGATCCCGACATGTTCGGCGGCGACTACGTCATTCCCAATGTCAGCCGCAACGACCCGGCCTATGGCGACAACGTCTACTGGCGCGGGCGGATCTGGCCGAACGTCAACTGGTTTGTCTGGCAGGGCCTGCGCCGGGCCGGGCAGGACGACCGCGCCCGCGATTTCGCCGCGCGCAGCATGGCCATGTTCCGCCAGAACTGGGAGGACCGGCGCATCGTGGCCGAGAATTACAACGCCGATACCGGCGAGGCCATGGACCAGCCCGACACCGACCCGTTCCTGTGCTGGGGCGCGATGCTGCCCCTGATCGGCGTTGGCGAGGTGATGGAGATCTCGCCCTGGGGCGGCTGGCAGATCGCGGTCGAAGACGACGTGCGGCTGGGTCCGGTGCGCGCCCCCGCCGGTGAGGTCATGCTGACCATCGAAGGCGAGGCGATGTCCCTGACGCGTGGCGGGGCGCTGGTCTTCGGCACGCGTGGTTTCCGTGGGCGGCTGAGCGACCTGTCGGTCTCGAAGACCCGGCTGGCCATGACCCTGCACCCGGGCCTGGGCGACGGCACGCTGATCCTGCCCGATCACATGGCCGGCGCGCTGGCCTTCGTCGACGGCACGCCGATCAAGGTCAGCGGCACCAGCGTGCCGCTCGAGGGCATCTCGGACGGCACGCGGCTGCTGGTGTCGCTGCTCTGACGGTCAGCGGTGGGATCGGTGCGCCGGATCCTGCGGGCTCAGCAGCCCGGCGCAGATGCATCCGGGCTCGGCCGGAAGCTCGGCAATCGTTCGCAGCGCCACCTGCGAGGCCAGCGGGCCAAGCGCCTGCGCGGGCGATGCGCCCAGGATCGTCACCTCGGGCGGGGCGAAATAGGCGCTGAACGGCGCGGTGATGAAGCTGACATTGGTGATGCAGGCCCCGATCTCGCGGGCCAGCGTGACCTCGGGCGCGAAGGAATGGTTGATGAAATCCGCGCCCATGGAGCGATAGGCCATGACCTCGGCCGGGCTGGTCAGCCGCGGCCCCCAGGCATGGGCGCAGACCAGCTGGGCATCGCGACCATAGACCCGGTTGCCCTCGGGCCACAGATCCTGCGCGATCCGCTCCACCAGGTCCGAGGTCTCGGGGCAGATCAGCTGCTTGCCCGACGCGTCATAGCGCAGCCGTCCGGGCAGCAGCGAATAGGGCGTCTGGGTCAGCTCCAGGATGTCCGAGGCAATCACCAGGTCGCCGGCCCGGATCGCCCGGTTCAGTGACCCCGAGGTCGACAGGGCCACCACCCGTTTCGCCCCGGCCTCGCGCAGCACCCAGAAGACCTTGCGATGTCCCTCGTGGTCGATCTCGTCGCCCGAGGTGGTCCCGTGGGAAAAGACGTAAAGCGCCTCGCGCGGGTGGCCGTCGGCCGTGACCGAACCGTCGAAACGGATGATCTTCCAGTCGCGGCTGGGCCCGAAGGGCGTGTCGAAGGTCAGGTCCGAGGCCGTCACGCTGACCCCGGGCTGGTCGATGTCCTCGGGAAAGCGCAGGCCCCAATTGGCGCTGCCACCGATGATGGCAAAGGGCGTGGCGGGAATGTCAGGGCATGTCATGGCGTCGTGTCCGGTATTTTGGGTTCGCTTCACCAAACCCAAAATACCGTTGCCATACAAACGAAATTGCCCTGGATCTGCGCGCCGGGAAGGTCAGGCGCGCGCCAGCGCCTCGTCAATGGTCGAAAAGCGGATCTGGGGCGCGCGCAGACCCATCAGCGCGATGGCGCCGTCATGGGCCTCTGCCGTGCTGCCGGCGCAGCCATCGCTCAGCAGGCACACCTGGCGGGCATCGTCCAGCGCGGCCAGCACCGTGTTCATCACGCAGCATTCCGTGGCCACCCCGCCGATCACGATCTCTTCGGCCGCGCCCAGGATTCCCTTGGCCTCGGGCGTCCACTTGCCGAAAGTATGGGCCGCGATCGATCGCCCCCCGGCCCAGTCCTCATCCAGCGCCCATAGTCCGGCTGGCGCGCTCAGGGCAAAAGGCCAGTCGGCGTAGTAGGGCGCCCAGCTGCCCTCGGGCGGGCCCTCCGGCGGGACAAAGCGCGAAAACAGTACCCGCTCACCGAATGCCGCCACCAGCGGGCGCAGCCGGGCATATAGCGCGTCGGTCCCGGGGGTGAACCAGGGGCTCTCGGCCGAGGAAAAGGCCGGTTGCAGGTCGATCAGGAACAGCCAGGGCTTCGTGGACATGTCTCACCCGATTTTTTTGAGAAGTTTGATGAGAGTTTTACGTTCTGCGGGTTTGAGTGGGGCTAGGGTTGTTCTTGTGACTTCCTTTGCGCGGTCGATGGCGTGGTTGAGGATGTCGATGCCTTTGGGTGTTAGGGATATGACGTATCGTCTGCGGTCCTCGAGGTCTCTGTCGGTGCGCAGGAGGCCTCTGGCGGCGAGGCGGTCGACGACGCCCTTGGTTGTTGCGCCGTCCATGGCGACGGAGCGGCCGAGCATGTTCTGGGACATGGGCCCGTCCTCGCCGAGTCGGAACATGACCGAGAACTGGGTTGTGGTGAGGCCTCCGGGGATAAGATCGGCGAAGATCAACGAGTTACGCTGGTAGGCCTTGCGCAGCAGGAAGCCGACCTGCTCGTCCAGCTGGTAGCCGTGCTCGTCGCTGGTGACGATCCTCGGTTCCGGATCCTGACCCAAGCTGTTGTCCCCCCGCATCCGGTTTTGTCCGTTTTGTACATCCTGCCCGCGCGGATTTGTGCGTTTTGTACACGCGGTTCTGCTGGCTTAATCCGTGGGCCCGGGGGGCGGCAAGACCCGGGGGCGGGGTTTGGCGGGGTTTGGGGAGGCATTGCCCGGCAAAGGCCCGGTCTGGCCGGTCGCGGGGGCGGAGGTGCCGCCGTTTTGCGCAGGCTTTTGCGGGGATCTGGTGGGGGCTGATGGGCCGCGCGCCCCTCTGCCCGGTCCCGGGTGGGGATGTGGGCCGAGGGGGTCGGGGTGATGGAGCCGCCGTTTCCGCAGACCGTTGGGGAGGTTGGGGGGCGCCGCACCTTTCCGCCCGGGATCGGGTGAGGTCTGGGCGAGGTCTGGGCCGGGCGCGGGGCGGTGGAGCCGCTGTTTGGCGCAGGCTGTCGGGAGAGGCTGCGCGGGCTGGCCCTTGCCTGGCGGAGGGACGGTCGGCCTTGCCCTGGCCTGTACGGGCGTCATCGGGCGTCGTCGGGTCTGGACGGGCGGGCCTGGGCGGGCGGGATCGGCCCGGATCGGGCCTGGTGCCGGCGTTGGCCGTGGCAGACCGGCTGGGGCGGGACGTTCTCACCGATGTCCTGCGGGTGTCACGGGTGTCCCCAGCGATTGCGGGCATGGGCCGGTTTATCTCAGCCCGTCTATCTCAGCCCGTTTATCTCAGGCCGTCGGTGGCGGTTGCGTTGGCGTGGGTGAGGCCTCCGACGCGGGGGAGGGGGCGGCCGGTGGTGGCCAGGGCGACGGCGATGACCAGTTCTTTGGGGCGGGGGGCGTCGGCGATGCGCAGGCGGATGCCGTCAAAATGACTGCGCACATAGGCCGCGTTGGTGTGGCCCAGGGGCACGTCGACGATATCGCCCGGCCCGCCCATGGCCTTGGACGAGGGCACCAGGGCCGCGCCGCCCCCGATGGCCGCCCGCAGCGGCGCGCCGAGCGCGGGGTGCAGGAGGGCCGCGGCATGTTCCAGCTCGCCCTCTTCGCCGACCAGGGCGGCCTTGCCATAGGACTGGATCTGGTCAGGCGCGGCCTGCAGCAGGGTCATCGCCTCGTGGGCCAGCAGCGCGCCCATCTGCGCGCCGATGTCGATCAGCAGGGCCAGGTCCTGAACGTAGCGCCCGGCAAAGGGGTTGGCGATGACGGCCCCGGCCACCGCCTTGCGCACGGGCGGATCGACGGGCTGGCCCATCTCGGCATGGGTGGTCTCGGCCAGGGTGACCAGTTTGCGGATTTGGGCGGGGCCCGTCAGTGCATTTCCCGTCGGCGGAGTTCCCATCAGCGCAGTCCCGTCAGTGCAGGTCCCATCGGCACATGTCCCATCAACGCAGTTTCCATCAGTTCGGGCCCCATCAGCGCAGCCCGTCGGCGCCGCTGGCGTCCTCGTGGGTCAGCCCGCCGACCCGGGCATGGACCCGCGCGCCGGTGCTCATGACCAGGATCAGGGCGAGTTCGTCGGCCTTGGGCGCATCGGCCAGGCCGACCTCCATGGCGTCAAAATGGGACCGCACGTAAGAGGCGTTGGAATGGGTGATCGGCACGTCCAGCCGGGTGCCCGGCCCGCCGATCTTCTTGGTCGAGGGCACGATGGCCATGCTGGCCGGGATCAGTTCACGCATGGAATAGCCGCCGGGCACGTGCCAGAGCGCGCCGTGTTCCAGCTCGCCGGCGGTGCCGACGATGGCACCCTTGCCATAGCCCTGGATGGCCGCCGGATCGCCGCCAAGCGCGTCGATCAGTTCTTGTGCCATGCGCAGGCCAAGCGGCTTGAGGTCCTCCATGAAGCCGGCGATCTCGGCATGGTAGCGGCCGGCGAAGGGGTTGGCGATGACGGCGATGGCGGCGGCCTTCCTCAGGGGCACCTCGGCCACCGGGCCGCCCTCGTGCCAGGTGGTTTCCAGCTGGAGGGCGGTCTTGCGGATCTGGGGGTCAGGCATCGGGCAGGTCCTTTTCGGCAACGATGGCGCGGGTGTCTTGCAGGGACAGGTAGGCGGCGCGGATCAGCCCGCGCGCGCGGAAGTCTTGGGCCAGGGCCCGGCCGGAGTCGATGGCCCGGGCGCAGTCGGCGGGCGACAGGGGGCCGACACCGGTGGTCACGGGGCGGGCGCCCAGGTCGCTGTCGGGGGCCAGGTCGCGGGCGGGCCGGCGCGAGACGGCCGGGTGGCCGGGCAGGTCGACGGCATTGGCCAGCAGGGTGGCGGCGGCATCGGCGCTGGCCGCGTCGCGGGCCAGCACGGTGACCGCGTCGGCGATGCCCAGCGAGTGGGACCGGCCGCGCCAGCCCGAGGTGGCCAGCCCGCCGATCCCGGCGTCATGGGGGATGGTGATGCGCCCGCCCGCCCGGCCCGTCAGCGGGTCGTCGCAGATGGCGGCGGTGACCTGGCCCATGACCTGCCACAGGGCGATGTCGCCGCCGTTGTTCACGATCAGCCGGTGGAGCCCGTGGTCCTGGTTGTCGTCCTGATCGGTGCCCAGGATGGCGGCGCAGAGGTGATCGGCCACGCTGCCGGCCACGGCGGCCATGGGCGTCAGGAAGGCGGGCGCAAAGCGGGCCACCGCCCGGGCCATGCGCCGGGCCACGGGGCCATGGGGGGCGGGCCCGGTGGCGCGGCGCAGGCGGGGCAGCTCGGCGGCCAGTTCGGCCAGGATCGGCCCGGCCGCTTCGGTGGCCCGGCCAAAGGCGGCCTCGCGGGCGGGGGGCGGGCCCTCGGCGGTGACGATGACGTCGATCGGCCCGTGGACCAGGCGCAGGCGCCGGCCGTCGTCAAGGCGCAGGGCCCGGGCGGTGTCGACATGGCCGGTCATCGCCCCGTCCCGTCAGCGGTCGGGCAGGGGGCGCAGGGGCCAGGGCGCCCCGGCATCGGGGGCGGCCGTGCGCTGGCCCGACAGGACGTGGTCGCTCTGGCGGCCGGGGGTGCCGGCCAGCGCCTCGGAGAGCGGCACGACATAGTCCATGTGCCCGCCCAGGGCGGCGTAATCGCTGCGGCGCAGGGTGAACTCGATCGGGGCGACCAGGGCGGGGGTGGGCACGTAGCCGAAGGCGTTCTTCGGCATGCGCGTGACATCGGCCATGATCGTGATGCCCCCGCCGGGCCAGACATAGGCCGGGGCGCCGCCGACGGTCACGCGGGTCAGGGCGCGCTGGACCGAGCGGGTCAGGCCGACCGGGTTCTCGGTGACCCCGGCGCGCAGGCTGCCGCCGGCCCCGCCCATGAAGAGCACCGAACACAAGGCCGGTTCGCAGTTGTCCTCGATCCGTTTCGTCGAGGGCACCAGCCGGTCGGGGATGTCCATCTGGACGGGGACCAGGTCGTCGTTCAGCTCGTAATAGGCGGCGTGTTCGCCGGTGGTCGAGACCATCAGCAGCGACAGGCCGGGGCGGGCGTGTTTCGGGTTCCAGGGGCCGAGGATGGTCAGCGGGTCGGTCATGTCGGTGCCGCCCCAGCCGGTGCCGGGCTGGGCCACCTGGAAGTAGCGGCCGGGGGTGGACCGGCGGCCGAGGATCTTGATGCCGGTGGGCGCCCAGCCGATGACCTTGCCGGCCTGGTGTTCGCTCATGACGCCGGTGATGTGGTCGTCGACGACCACGACCTCGTCCACGAGGCCCTGCCACTGGGCGGCGAAGATGCCCACCGTGGCGGACCCGCAGCCCACGCGCATGCGGGTCTCGGGCTGGCCGTTGACGATCGGGGGCTGGCCGGCGGCGACGGTCACCTCGGCGCCGCCGTCGATGGCCAGGTCGACCGCCGCGCCATTGCAAAGCGCCAGCAGGGTGGCGCAGGTCACCCGGCCTTCCTTCTTCGAGCCGCCGGTCAGGTGGTCGACCCCGCCCAGCGACAGCATCTGGCTGCCGTATTCCGAGGTGGTGACGTGGCCGATGACCTCTCCGTCGGCGCGCACCGGGGCGCATTCGGGGCCCAGGTGGCGGTCGGTGTCGATCTTCACCTTGGCCCCGCAATAGGAAAAGATGCCCTCGGTCACCACGGTGACCATGTCGACGCCGTCGTAGTCCGAGGCGACGATGAAGGGGGCGGGCTTGTAATCGGGATAGGTGGTGCCGGCGCCGATGGCCGTGACGAACTGCGCGCCCCCGGTTTGGTCCCCGGTTTGAGGGGCGGTCTGGTCGTCGGTTTGGGGGGCGATTGGGGTGTCGGTCGGGCTGTCGCCAAGCTGGCCCGTAGTCCGGAGCGGGTTGCCGTCCCATCCGGCGTCGAGGAAGGGCACCAGGCGGGTGTCGGTATCGGTGTCGCCGTCGGCTGCGAGTTCGGCGGCGCGGGCCTCGAGGATGGTCAGCGGATCCAGCCGCACCAGCGCGCCGCCCTGGTTGGCATAGCGGTCACAGGCGCCCGCCCGGCCCTCGGCGATGTAGCACATGACCGGGCAGGCGTCGCAGCGGATCTTCGCCGGGGGCTCGGTTTTTGTCTCGGCTTTGGCGCTCACGACGCAGGCCTTTCGCTGGCCGCCCCCGGGGGGCGGCATTTTCATTCGTGTACAAGCGAACATCGCCGGGGCGGAGCTGTCAATCGTCTTGATCCCGCTTTGGTCCGGTCCGCCGCCGCTTGGGGTGGGCCGCCCTGTTGACTGCCCAGAGATTGCCCGTCGATTACCCGTCGATTGCCCGTTTTTTGGTCGCCGGGACCGGGGGAGCCCCCGTGTCATTGTCATTTGTGTGCAAACATGTTTGCAGCCGCCCCCGGCGGGGGGGATCTGGGGGGATCTTTGGTTGACAGCTCTGCGCGCGCGCTCTCTTGCTGGCCGGGCAGGCGCCGCGGGAGTTCCGCACGGGACATCCCGCGAAGGGCGAGACAGGAGACAGACATGACCCAGACACACGCCCAATCCGACCCCGCCCAATCCGACACCGCGCGCTCCGGTATCGTCGCCGGGATCGATGTGGGCGGCACCTTCACCGACCTGGTGCTGTTCGAAAGCCGCGCGGGGCGGGTGCGCCTGGCCAAGGTGCCGACCACGCTCGACAACCAGTCGACCGGCGTGCTGGGCGCTTTGGATGCCGCCGGGGCCGAGATCGCCGCGCTGGACCTGATCGTGCATGGCACGACCACCACGACCAACGCGGTGCTGGAACGCCAGCTGTGCAAGACCGGCCTGATCACCACTTTGGGCTTCCGCGACGTGCTGGAACTGGGCCGGCGCACCCGGCCCAATGCCTACGGCATGAAGGGCGATTTCCGCCCGCTGATCCCCCGCGACCTGCGCCTGGAGGTGCCCGGGCGCATGGATGCCAGCGGCACCGAGCTGGTGGCCCTGGACGAAGACGCCCTGCGCGCGGCCCTCAAGACCCTGGTCGACGACGGCTGCGAGGCGCTGGTCATCCACTTCCTGCACGCCTATGCCAACCCCGCCCATGAACTGCGCGCCGCCGAGATCGCGGCCGAGCTTTGGCCCAACGACAACATCACCATGGGCCACGCCCTGCTGTCGGAAAGCCGCGAGTACGAACGGGGGGTGACCGCGGCCGTCAATGCCTCGGTCCAGCCGCTGCTGCGCCGCTACGTCGAACGGCTGGCCGACAAGCTGGTCGCCCGGGGCTATGCCCACGACCTGCTGGTGATGAACGGCAACGGGGGCATGGTCTCGGCCCGGATCGTGGCCCGCGAGGCGGCCAAGACGGTGATGTCGGGCCCGGCCTCGGGGGTGATGGCCGCCGCCTATACCGGCCGGCGGGCAGGCATCCCCGACCTGCTGACCTACGACATGGGCGGCACCAGCACCGACGTGGCGATGATCCGGGGCGCCGAACCGGCGGTCAGCCACGAGATCGAGATCGAATACGCCATGCCCATCCACGTGCCCATGGTCGACGTGCGCACCGTGGGCGCGGGCGGTGGCTCGATCGCCCGGGTCAACGCGGCCGGCCTGCTGCAGGTGGGCCCCGAAAGCGCCGGGTCCACCCCCGGGCCGATCTGCTACGGGCGGGGCGGCACGCGGCCCACGATTTCGGATGCGAACCTGCTGCTGGGCCGGATGGATCCCGCGACCTTCACCACCCCCGATGCCCCGGTGACCCTGGAGCAGATCCGGGCCATCTTTGCGGACACCCTGGGCGCGCCGCTGGGGCTCGATGCCGAGGCGGCGGCCGATGCGGTGCTGCGCATTGCCACCGCCAAGATGGCCGATGCGGTGCGCATGGTGTCCGTCAGCTTGGGCGAGGACCCGCGGGATTTCGCGCTCTTTGCCTTCGGGGGCGCGGGGCCGCTGCATGCCAGCGCCATCGCCCGCGAGCTGGGCGTGCCCCGCGTGCTGGTGCCCGCCCGGCCGGGGATCACCAATGCGCTTGGCTGCGTCGTGGCCGACCTGCGCCACGATTTCGTCAACACGGTCAACCGGCCGCTGGATCACGTCGATATCGACGCGGTGCACGCCCTGTTCGCCCAGCAGATCGACGCGGGCCGGGCGGCCATCGCGGCCGAGGCCGTCGAGGTCAGCGACATCCGCATCATGCCCAGCGTCGACATGCAGTTCATCGGCCAGACCCACCTGCTGCGGGTGCCGCTGGAGACCTCCACGCCCTCGCTCGACGACCTGCGGAGCCTGTTTTCCGCGGCTTATTTCAAGCGCTTCCAGGTCGAGCTGCCCGAGATCCGCCCGGCCCTGGTCAACGTCAATTGCTCGGTCGTGGGGCGGCGGCCCGAGATCGACCTGGGCCTGCTGATCGACGCCTCGGGGCGCAAGGACAGCCTGGCCCTGGCGCGCACCGGGTCCCGCCAGGTCTGGTTCGGGGGCTGGCACGACACGCCGGTCTACCGGCGCGACCACCTGCCGGCAGAGGCCAGCCTGGAAGGCCCCGCGATCATCGAGCAGATGGACACGACCATCGTGCTGGAACCGGGCGACGTGGCGGCCCAGGACGGCGACGGCAACATCATCATCACGCTTGGAGGCGCGGCATGAGCCTTGATCCGATCACCCTGTCGGTCATCCAGTCCGGCCTGCAGCAGGTCTGCGACGAGATGGACCTGAGCTTTTCCCGGGCCGCGTTCTCGCCCGTCATCGCCGAGGCCAACGACCGGTCCGACGGGATCTACGCGGCCGAGGACGGGGCGCTGATCGCGCAAGGCTCGCAAGGGCTGCCGGTTTTCGTGGGCACGATGCAATATTCCACGCGCACCCTGATCGAGTGGATCGCCGACGGCCGGGCGGTGGCGCCCAAGCCCGGCGACATCTATATCGTCAACGATCCCTACCTGGGCGGCACCCACCTGATGGACGTGCGCTTTGCCATGCCGTTCTACCGGGATGGCGAGATCTTCTGCTGGCTGTCCAACACCGGCCACTGGCCCGATACCGGGGGGGCGGTGCCGGGGGGGTTTTCCGCCTCGGCCACCTCCGTCGAACAGGAAGGCCTGCGCCTGCCGCCGGTGCGCCTGTTCAAGGAGGGCGTGCTGGATCCCGAGATCTACGGCATCATCTGTTCCAACATCCGCGTGGCCGACCAGCGCATCGGTGACGTCAAGGCCCAGGCGGCGGCCTTGTATGTCGGCCAGGCGCGGCTGACCCGCATGCTCGACCGCTACGGCGACGATACCGTGCGCGCGGCCATCGCCGAGTTGCGCGTGCGGGCGGCCGAGCAGATGCGCGCCTGCATCAAGGAGATCCCGCCGGGCACCTATACCTCGGTGGCCTTCGTCGACAGCGACGGGGTGGTCAACGACCCGCTCGAGATCCGCCTGGCCATCACCGCCACCGGCGACACGCTGGTCTTCGATTTCGCGGGATCGTCGGGCCCTTGCGCGGGGCCGATGAACTCGGTCCTGGCCACCACCCTGTCGTCGGTCTACCTGGCCACCCGGCACATCTTCCCCGACGTGCCGATCTCGGCCGGGGCCTTCGAGCCGCTCGAGGTCATCCGCCCCGAGGGCACCTTTCTCGACGCCCAGTACCCCCGGCCGGTGTCCGGCTGCGCGGCGGAAGTCAGCCAGCGCATCGCCGAGGCCGTCTTCGCCGCCCTGGCCGAGGCCCTGCCCGACCGCGTCACCGCCGCCCCCGCCGGAAGCTCGGGGAATTTCGCGCTGGGGGGCACGGTGCCCGACGAGGGCCGCAGCTTTGTCATGTACCAGATCTCGGGCGGCGGATACGGCGGCTGGGCCGGGGGCGACGGGATTTCCAACGGCTGCTCGACCATCGGCATTTCCAAGGCCCCGCCGGTCGAGATCATGGAACAGCAATTCCCCGTGCTCTATCACCGCTACGCCCTGCACGAAGGCTCGGGCGGGGCGGGGCGCTTCCGCGGCGGCTTCGGGCTGGATTACGAGGTCGAGCTGCGCAAGGGCACGGCCCAGGCCAGCTTCGTCATGGACCACGGCCGGTTCGGCCCGCAGGGCGTGCTGGGCGGGCAGGACGGGCAGAAGAACCGGGTCACCGTGACGCGAGGGGGCGCCGAGACCGTGCCCGAACACCTGTCAAAGGCCCAGGACATCCCCCTGGCCGCCGGAGACCGCGTCCGCGTGGCCACCCC
>PAQV01000009.1 GCA_002709405.1 Paracoccaceae bacterium | reverse complement strand
GACATCAAATGATCAAGTTCATCAAAAACTTCCGCAAAGACGAAGACGGTGCCGTGACGGTTGACTGGGTCGTGCTGACCGCAGCCATGGTCGCCCTGGCCGGCGCAGCTTACACCTCGATCGAATCCGGGACCTCGACCCTGTCGGCCGACACCCAGACCTTCATCGAAGGCAAAACTCCGTAAGGTCGGTTTGATCACCACATGACATGACCTGCGGCCACGCTTTGAACGCCAAGGCGTGGCCGCGCTGATTTCGCCCTGCTGCCACTTTGAGGGTCCCATGCTCAACAAGATCAAAAAGCTATACCAGAAGGAAGACGGCGCAGTTACCGTCGACTGGGTCGTGCTGACCGCCGCTGTCGTTGCCCTGGCGGGCACGGCCATCGCGTCCATTCAAGGCGCGTCGGGCAGTGTCGGAACCGGTGTGGAAACCCACCTGGAAAGTATCGAAATCGACTGAGCCGGGCGCGCCCGGCCGTTCGGTCCCGACAGGTTCCCCCGAATCGTTCCGACCTGGAACCGTGACGATCGCAGGCCGCCGGTATCGCGGCCATCTCGGGACAAAAGGCTTCCGCTCGCGCAACCGGCGGACCCTTTTGCCCCGCCCCCCACTTTCTGGCTTTCAAGTCCCGGCCTCATGTCCCGGCCCCCTGCCTCGACCTTCACATCAAGGTCCACGGGTCTCAGTCCACGGCGCGGTCGCGCCGCCCGGACAGAGGCCCATCGCGCCGCAACAGGCCAACCCCATGGGCCAACCCATTCGTTTCGAACGAATTGCCCAGAGGCCGCTACGAAGCCTCCCACATTTAGACACATTTCCGAAATAATCCTTAACGCAGATGAAGGATTATTCACGCTCGCCCCAAACGGCGAACAGATGAAAGAGGTGTCGACATGCGTGCAGTATTCGGACTGGTCTTGATCGTCGGGGTCGCCCTTGCCGGCGGCGCCGTGATGATGGCCAAGAACTATATCTCTGCTTACCAGAATGAACTGGCCCGCGAACGGGCCGCCCGCGATGCGATCGTGCCGACGGTCGAGGTCATCGTTGCCGAACGCGCCCTGCGCTACGGCGAATCCATCGCCAAGGAAGACGTCAGAACGGTCCGCTGGCCCACCGCGGCCATGCCCGAGGGCGCGTTCACCAGCATCGAGGACCTGTTCTCGGAGGATGGCGAAAGCCGCTACGTGCTGAGGGCCATGGAAAAGGACGAAGCGATCCTGGCGCTGAAGGTGACCGAACCGGGCGAGGACGCGGGCATCACCTCGCGGCTGGAACGCGGCATGCGGGCCTTTGCGATCAAGGTCGACGTGGCCACCGGCGTGTCGGGTTTCCTGCGGCCGGGTGACCGGGTGGATGTCTACTGGACCGGCTCTCTGCGCGATGCCGTCGAAGGCGGCCGGGGCGAGATCACCAAGCTGATCGGCACCACCATCCAGCTGATCGCCATCGACCAGACCGCCGGCGAAGACATCGACGGCACGGTCATCGCACGCACCGTCACCGTGGCCGCCTCGCCCCAGCAGGTTGCGGCGCTGGCCCAGGCCCAGACCACCGGCCGGCTGTCGCTGGCCTTGGTGGGCGGCGACGACGACACCGTGGCCTCGGCCATGGATGTCGACCAGCGCCTGCTTCTGGGGATCGAGGAAGAAGCCCAGCCGATCGCGAAGGAAAAGGAAGTCTGCACCATCCGCACCCGCCGCGGCGCCGAGGTGGTCGACATCCCGATCCCCTGCACCAACTAAGCGAAAAGGCGGCCCAACCCGCCGCACATGCGCCGCTGCGATTTGATATCGCGGCGGCGTTTTCGCGACACCTGTTGCCCGTTATCCACATGAGCCGTCACCCCGAAGGGCTTGATTCTTGCAATAAAAGCATTTGTCCCGCAAGGTGACGGAAAATACGGGCAAAAAGACCCGCTACACTCGAGGCGTGATCGGAAAGGCAGGTCACATGACAATTCGCACGACGTTCGGCGCGGCCCTTATGGGGCTGTCATTTGCCGTTGCGCAGATACCCGGCACGGTATCGGCCGAGATCATCCGTGAGGTGAACCGGGGCGCAAGCTCGACCCTGGATGTGCCGATGAACCGGGCCGTCGTGGTCGAAAGCGATGTTCCCTTCGCGGAACTGTCGATTGCGAACCCCGGCATCGCCGACATCTCGTCCCTGTCGGACCGCACGATCTACGTGCTGGGCAAAAGCCCGGGCCTGACGACGCTGACCTTGCTGAACGATTCCGGCCAGCTGATCACCAACGTCACCGTCAACGTGTCGGCCGACGTGACCGAGTTCAAGGAACGCCTGCGCCAGATCCTGCCCGACGAGCGGATCGAGGTGCGCACCGCCAACGACGGCATCGTCCTGTCGGGCATGGTGTCCAGCCCGCAGCGCATGCAGCGGGCCCTGGACCTGGCCGAGCGCTATGCGCCGGAACGCGTGTCGAACCTGATGAGCGTCGGCGGCGTGCAACAGGTGATGCTGAAGGTCCGCTTTGCCGAGATGCAGCGGTCGGTGTCGAAATCGCTGTCGGCCTCTCTGGGCCTGAACGGGTCGGTGCTGGGCGGCGATCTTGGGATCAACGGCGGTGCGGGCACGCTCAACAACTCGGACGCGCTGACCAACGCCTTTGGCGGCAGCATTCCGGCCGCGAACGAAAACACCGGGGCTATCCTCTTTGGCTTCAACGCCGGGTCGATGCAGGTCGGCCTGCTGCTGGAAGCGCTGGAACAGAAGGGCGTCGTGCGCTCGCTGGCCGAACCGAACCTGACCGCGCTGTCGGGCCAGGAGGCGAAATTCCTGGCGGGCGGCGAATATCCCGTGCCCATCGCCCAGGACCTGGGCCAGATCGGGGTCGAGTTCAAACCCTTCGGGATCCAGCTGAACTTTATCCCGCGTGTCGTCGACGACGATGTCATCAACCTGGAACTGGAAGCGGCGGTGTCGGCCATCGACGCGTCGAACGGGATCACCGTGAACGGCTTTGAAATCGATGCCTTCACGCGCCGGTCGACCTCGACCACGGTCGAGCTGCGCGACGGCGAAAGCTTTGCCATCGCCGGCCTGATCGAGGACAACTTCCTGGACAACGCGGCGCAACTGCCCTGGCTGGGGGATGTCCCGGTGCTGGGCGCGCTGTTCCGCAGCTCGGATTACCAGCGTGAACAGACGGAACTGGTCATCATCATCACCGCGCACCTGGTGACCCCGACCCGGGGCGAGGCGCTTGCCCTGCCCACCGACCGGGTCCGGCCGCCAAGCGAGCGTGACCTGTTCCTGTTCGGCAAGGTCGCCGACACCGACCGGCCCCGGGCGGGCGCGGCCGGCGAAGTGGCCAAGCAGGATTTCAGCGGGTCCTACGGCTATGTCATGGATTGATCGGGAGACAACGCGAATGAAACGTCTGCGGATCAAGGGCTGGACGGCCGGCCTGTGCCTGACCCTGGCAGCGGCCGGGTGCGACCAGCCGGCCGGCTACGAGATCGACGGCGGCACCTTCGGGAACGCCACCTTCAACAACCAGCAAATCCAGACCGGCGCCAAGCAATATGTCGACGTGCTGAACGACCGGTTCGCGGCCGAAGTGCCCAACACGATCACCTTCGCCTTCGACAGCGCGGTGCTGGACGCCGCCGCCCAGGCGACGCTTTACGAACAGGCCAAGTGGATCCGCCAGTTCCCCGAAGTGCGCTTCCGGGTCTATGGCCACACCGACGCCGTGGGATCGAGTTCCTACAACAAGCGCCTTGGCCTGCGCCGGGCGAATGCGGCCGTCAGCTACCTGACATCGCAGGGAATTTCGCGCTCGCGCCTGGAAGCGGTGGCCTCTTTCGGCGAAGCGCAGCCGGTTGTCGTGACCTCGGGCCGGGAACGGCGCAACCGCCGGACCGTGACCGAAGTGTCGGGATTCGTCGGCCGTCATCCCACCGTGATGGACGGGAAATACGCCCAGGTCATCTATCGTGACTTCGTCGACAGCGCCCAGTCCGAGCAGACGCTGACGGGCATCGAATCCGAGCTGCTCGAGGATTGACAATAAGGCAAAGCGGCACGACACCGTCGCCGCTTTCCCTACAATGGGGGCTTTTCAGCCCCAATATCGCCCACTTTCCCTTCGATATTGTTCCCAATGGGTCAACTCCGCCCTGGCTGATTCCACCACAATCACCCAGAGGCGGCCGTGCCCGGAGGGCCTGACGTCCGTCTGCTCTTCGTGCACGAACGAAGAAGGATTGAGACATGAGTGGAGCGATGCCGCAACCGGAACCGACGCCGATCGTCGCCTGTACGGTCAGCCGGGATGTCCAGATTTTCGATCTGCTGATTGAGGACATGGAAAACGCGATGGGCGAGTCCTGGGGCGATCTTGGTTTTGCCGAGGCCCTGGCGTTCTTCGCGCAACCCGAAGCCGAGGCGATGGAATTCATCGCGCTGGCCATCGACGCGTCGGACGAGGACAACCTTGTTCTGCTGGGCGAAATCATCACCCAGGCCAAGGCGCGCAACATCAAGGTCATCCTGATCGCCGAAGATGTCACCCCGGCCTCGCTGCACCAATTGCTGCGCAAGGGGGCCGACGAATTCGTCCCCTACCCCCTGCCCGAACATGAACTTCAGATGGCCATCGACCGGCTGAGCCAGACGCCCGAACCGCAGGATCAGCAGGTGCCGGTGCACCGGCTGAAGACCGGCGCCGACAAGGAAGGCGCCCTGCTGGTCTGCCACGGGCTGGCCGGTGGTGTCGGCTCCACCACGCTGGCGGTGAACCTGGCGTGGGAACTGGCCAAAATCGACGACGCAGAGGCCCATTCGGTCTGCCTGATCGACCTGGACCTGCAATATGGCTCGGTCGCGACCTACCTGGACCTGCCCCGGCGCGAGGCGGTCTTTGAAATGCTGTCGGACACCGAGGACATGGACGACGAGGTCTTCGGCGCGGCCCTGCTGAGCTTCCAGGACAAGTTGCAGGTGCTGACGGCCCCGTCGGAAATGCTGCCCCTGGACCTGATCGGCCCCGAGGACGTGGAGCGGGTGATCGCCATGGCGCGCAAACACTTCGACTACGTGGTCATCGACATGCCCTCGACCCTGGTGCAGTGGTCCGAAACCGTGCTGCAGGCGGCGCATGTCTATTTCGCGACGCTGGAGCTGGACATGCGGTCGGCCCAGAATGCCCTGCGCCTGAAGCGGGCCCTGCAATCCGAGGACCTGCCCTTCAACAAGCTGCGCTTCGCCCTGAACCGGGCTCCGAAATTCACCGACCTGTCCGGCAAGAGCCGGGTCAAGCGGATGGCCGAAAGCCTGGGCATTTCGATCGACCTGCAGATGCCCGACGGCGGACGGCAGGTGGCGCAATGCGGCGACCACGGTCTGCCCCTTGCGGAATCGGCGGCCAAGAACCCGCTGCGCAAGGAAATCCTGAAACTGGCAGTCTCCGTCCACGAGCTGGGCCGGAACGAAGCCGCCGCGGCCTGAACGCCGCACTGAAGACCTGGGGGTGTTAGGTCATGTTCTCTCGCTACAAGAAACCTACGGACGGTGCGCCCAAGAAGGCGAAGGCAGCGGTCATCGAAGCTCCCGCGGCCCCGGAGGCGGCAGCAGCCCCCGCGCCCGAGGCCAAGTCCGCGATGATCCGCCGGCCCTCGGCCCGCAAACCCGCCGAGGCTCAGGGCGCCGACAAGGAGCGTAAACGCAAGGAGCGGATGGGCGAAATCAAGCTCGAACTGCACCGCGAGCTGCTGGAGAACCTCAACCTGGCCGCGCTGGACACCGCGACCGAAAAGGACCTGCGCAACGAGATCAGCCAGATCACCAGCGAGATCCTGGAAGAAAAGGGCATCGTGCTGAACCGCGATGACCGGCAGACGCTGAACAAGGAACTTTATGACGAGGTCCGGGGCCTTGGCCCACTGGAGACGCTGCTGCAGGACGACACGGTCAACGATATCCTGGTCAACGGCCCGCACCAGATCTTCATCGAACGGGCGGGCAAGCTGGAACTGTCCGACGTCACCTTCAAGGATGAACGGCACCTGCTGCGGATCATCGACAAGATCGTGTCGGCCGTGGGCCGGCGGGTCGATGAAAGCAACCCCTACGTCGACGCCCGCCTGCAGGACGGGTCGCGCTTCAACGCGATGGTCCCGCCGATTGCCGTCGATGGCTCACTGGTGTCCATTCGTAAGTTCAAGAAGGACAAGCTGGGCATCGACGACCTGGTGGGCTTTGGCGCCTTCACCGAGGAAATGGCCGCCTACCTGCAGGCCGCCGTGGCCACCCGGCTGAACATCATCGTCTCGGGCGGTACCGGGTCGGGCAAGACGACCACGCTGAACGCGCTGTCATCGTTCATCGACAACGCCGAACGGATCCTGACGATCGAGGACACGGCCGAACTGCAGCTGCAACAGACCCACGTGGGCCGGATGGAAAGCCGCCCGCCCAACGTCGAAGGCAAGGGCGAGGTCAGCCCCCGCGACTGTCTGAAGAACGCCCTGCGGATGCGCCCGGACCGGATCATCGTCGGGGAAACCCGGGGCGAGGAAGTCATCGACATGTTGCAGGCCATGAACACCGGCCACGACGGGTCGATGACCACGATCCACGCCAACTCGGCCCGCGACGGGGTCAGCCGCCTGGAAAACATGATCGCCATGGCCGGGATCGAGATGCCGATCAAGGCCGTGCGCTCGCAGATCTCGTCGGCCGTGAACCTGATCGTGCAGGCCTCGCGCCTGCAGGACGGCTCGCGCCGGATGACCTCGATCACGGAAATCACCGGGATGGAAGGCGACGTGATCTCGATGCAGGAGATCTTCCGCTACCAGCGCGTGGGCCTGACCCCGGACAACAAGATCATCGGCCATTTCACGGCCACCGGCGTGCGCAGCCACTACTCGGAACGGTTCCGGATGTGGGGCTATGACCTGCCCGCTTCAATCTACGACCCCATTCGGGTGGAGGGACGCTAAGATGCAACTGACGGCAGAACCGGTCATCTATGGCCTGATCTTCATTGGCGTGCTCGTGCTTGTCGAGGGCGTCTACCTGGTGGCCTTCGGCAAATCGATCAGCCTGAACAGCAAGGTCAACCGCCGGCTGGAAATGCTCGACAAGGGCGGCAACCGCGAACAGGTGCTGGAACAACTCCGCAAGGAGATGCAGCAGCACATGAAATCGCAGTCGATCCCGCTGTATTCGCTGCTGGCCGACAAGGCGCAGAAGGCGGCCATTGCCTTCACGCCCCGGCAACTGATCATGCTGATGGGCGGGCTTGCGGGCGTGGCCTTTGTCGGCCTGTCGGTCGGCACCACGGCCGATGTGCCGATCCGGGCCGTGGCCTCTGTCGTGATCGGCGTGGCCGCCGTCTACATGTGGGTCAACCAGAAGGCCAAGAAGCGCCTGGCGATGATCCAGGAACAGCTGCCCGACGCGATCGAACTGATGGTCCGGTCGCTGCGCGTGGGCCATCCGTTCTCGTCGGCCGTGCAGATCGTGGCCAAGGAGGTCGAGGACCCGCTGGCCACCGAATTCGGCATCATTGCCGACGAAAGCGCTTATGGCCGTGACCTGGGCGAGGCGATCAAGGAAATGGCCGAGCGTCTGGACATGCAGGACATGCGCTTCCTGGCGGTGGCCGTGACCATCCAGCAGCAATCAGGGGGCAACCTGGCCGAGATCCTCGCCGGCCTGTCCCAGGTGATCCGCGCCCGCTTCCGCCTGTTCCGCCGGGTCAAGGCGATCACGGCCGAGGCGCAATGGTCGGGCAAGTTCCTGTCGGGCTTCCCGCTGGGCTGCCTGGGCATGATCCTGGCCAGCGACCCGGGCTATTACGACGAGGTGCTCGACCACCCGTATTTCATCCCCGCCTGTTTCGTCGTGGGCATCATGCTGGCGCTGAACCTTTTCGTGATGCGCATGCTCACCAACATCAAGGTCTGAGGCACTGACATGGACATCCTGACCCAAATCAACGACTTCCTGACCGGCTCTCTCGGCCCCTTCGGTCCGCTGATCGCGGTGGGCATGCTGGGTGTGATCATGGTGCTTGTCACCGTGCCGATGCTGCTGAACCAGCCCGAAGACCCCCTGAAGAAGCTGAAGAAATCGGCCAATGCGGCCGAGACCAAGGGCAAGCCCAAGAAGGAACGCCTGCGCCAGGCCGGCCGAAACGAACAGCTGGACCGGTTCGCCACCTTCCTGGAACCGCAGGACCAGGAAGAGCTGTCCTCGCTGCAGCTGAAACTGCGCCAGGCGGGCTACATGTCCAAGGACTCGGTGCGGCTTTACACCTTTGCCCAGTTCGCGCTTGGCATCATCGGGCTGATCATCGGCTTCACCTACACCATCCTGCTGGGCCATGGCGACGACATGGATACCCAGAAGAAGATGATGTACCTGCTGGGCCCGGGCGGCGTGGGCTACATGCTGCCCAAGTACTGGGTCACCCGGCGCGTCGACGAGCGCAAGGAAAAGATCACCCAGGGCTTTCCCGATGCGCTGGACATGATGCTGGTCTGCGTCGAGGCCGGCCAGTCGCTGGACCAGTCCATCATCCGCGTGGCCAAGGAAATCCGCGCCTCGTTCCCCGACCTGGCCGACGAGTTCCAGATCGTCTCGCACGAGATGAAGGCGGGCAAGGACAAGGAGCGCGTGCTGCGCGATTTCGGCACCCGCTGCGGCGTGCAGGACGTGTCGTCCTTTGTCACCGTGATGATCCAGTCGCAAAGCTTCGGTACGTCGATCGCGGAAGCCCTGCGCGTCTATGCCGGCGAGATGCGGGACAAGCGGGTCATGCGGGCCGAAGAGGCGGCAAACAAGTTGCCAACCAAAATGACCCTTGCCACAATGACCCTGACGGTGCCGCCCCTGCTGATCATCCTCGTCGGACCTTCGGCCAACGGCATCTCCAACCTGGGTAACATGAGCGAATAACACATGACTTTCTTCGGTGCCGGGCGACAGGCAAGGGTCGGCACCTTCCTTCTGGGCCTGATGGTCCTGGCGGCGTGTTCCCAACCCGGGATCACGCCGGTCGGCCCGGATGGTATCGACGCCCCCGGAGTGAACCTGCGCAAGCATGCGGTCGACGGCATCGTCGTCGGCAACCGGCTGATCGAGGCCGGCCAGTACGAACTGGCGATCGAGGCCTACACCCGCGCGGCGCTTGAACATGGCGGGCTGACCCCGGAGATCGTTCTGGGCATCGGCACGGCAAACCTGGGCCTTGGCCGCCTGGGCCAGGCCGAAGAGCAGCTGCGCCTTGCGGTTCATGACGCGCCCGACTGGCCCGAAGCGTGGAACAACCTGGGCGTCCTGCTGATGGAAAAGGAAGAATGGGCTGAAGCGGCAGGCATTTTCCGCAAGGCCTACGCGCTCGATAATGGCCAAAGTGACTCAATCCGGGATAATTTGCGCTTGGCGCTCGCAAAAAGTGAATTTCCTGATAATACTGCTGTACAAAACGAAGAATTCGATTTGGTGCGGCAAGGCGGCTTGGTCCTCCTGAAGCAGGCACCCTGAGGCAAGAGCAGCAAGGGACGCAGGAATATGCGCCATCCTTATCTTCTGTCAGCATGTCTGGCAGCGGTCACCGGCCTGTCGGCCTGTGCCGACAAGGGCGAAGAAACGGTGGAACGGGCCTTCCAGGAGGTCAACGTCGTCGATGAAAGCAACCTCAACGACGTGATGTTGACGGTGGCGGACCCCAACGAGGCGGTGTCGTACTTCGCCCGGGCGACGGCCGACAAGCCCGAGCGCATCGACCTGCAACGGGGCCTGGCGATTTCGCTGGTCCGGTCCAAGCGCACGACCGAGGCGGTGACGGCCTGGAAGAAGGTCGTGTCGATGCCCGGCTCGACGCCGGACGACAAGGTCGACCTGGCCGACGCGCTGATCCGGGCGGGCCAATGGGACGAGGCGGAACAGGCCCTGGACGCGGTGCCCCCCACCCACGAGACCTTCAAGCGCTACCGGCTGGAAGCGATGATCGCCGACGGCAACAAGGAATGGTCCAAGGCGGACAGCTTCTACGAGGTGGCCGTGGGCCTGACCACGCGGCCGGCCTCGGTGCTGAACAACTGGGGGTATTCGAAACTGTCACGGGGCGATTACGTCGAGGCCGAACGGCTGTTCGGCGAAGCGATCCGCAACGATTCCACCCTGTTCACGGCCAAGAACAACGTGGTCCTGGCCCGCGGGGCGCAGCGGAACTACGTGCTGCCCGTGATCCCGATGGATCAGTCCGAACGGGCACAGCTGCTGCACACCATGGCCCTGTCGGCGATCAAGCAGGGCGACGTGGAAACCGGCAAGACGCTTCTGCGCGAAGCCATCGACACCCATCCGCAGCACTTCGAGGCCGCCGTGCGCGCGCTCCGGGCGCTGGAAGCCTGATCCCTTGCAGATCCCCGCGACGCAGGCCCTGATCTTCCTGCCTTTCGTGCTGCCGATCTGTTTTCACGTGGCCTTCACGGACCTGCGCGACATGCGGATCACCAACCAGGCAGTGATCCTGCTGGTGGTGGTCTTCGCGCTGGTCGGTCCCTTCGTGATGCCCCTGCCCGACTACGGCTGGCGCTGGCTGTACCTGGTCATCGCCCTCGTGGTCGGCATGGTGCTGAACGCGGCTGGCGCAATGGGGGCCGGAGACGCCAAGTTCATTGCCGCCGCCGCCCCTTTCATCCATCTCGGAGACATCTCGGTGCTGATCAGGCTGCTGGCAGCCGTCCTGCTGGCCGCCGTGGTCAGCCACCGGGTGGTCAAACGTACGCCCCTGCGCCGGCTGGCCCCGCATTGGCAAAGCTGGGACAAGGTCGGCGACTTTCCCATGGGGCTGGCGTTGGGCGGGACCCTGGCGCTTTACCTGGTCCTGGGCGCGTTCCACGGCAGCTGATCCCGTTTCCTTATAGTAAGGAAACGGCCCGGAATTTTTGAAAATTCCGGTTACGCGGACGGCAGCCGCCCGCGCCTGTGCACCCTTTCCCCCGAATTTCGCCACAAAGCCATGAGACCAAGGCGGACGATAATACTGGGGTCTGATCCGATGAACATGCAGCCTGTCGGCGTAATCGCGCCGCCCTCTCCGAAAACGCTCGACGACATCGAACTGCCGATGGTCATGATGCGGGACATCCTGCTCAAGACCATGTTCCGCAAGACGCTGGACATGGTCAGTGAACTCTCCCAGGCGCTCTGCCTGCCGATCCCAATCACCCAGGAACTGGTCGACCTGGCCCGCGAGCAGAAGCTGCTGGAAGCCACCGGCACGCTGAACGCCAATTCCGGCAACGAGATGGGCTATCAGCTGACCGACCAGGGCAAGTCCCGCGCGCTCGACGCCCTGTCGCAGTCGGAATATTTCGGCGCCATGCCCGTGCCCCTGCACATCTACCGCGAGCAGGTCAAACGCCAGTCGATCCGCAACATCCAGGTCACCCGGGACCAGCTGACCACGGCCATGGGCCACCTGATCCTGCCGCCGGAACTGCTGGACCACCTCGGGCCCGCCGTCAGCGCCGGCCGCTCAATCCTGATGTACGGCCCGCCCGGAAACGGCAAGTCCTCCATTTCGAACGGCATCCGGGACGCTTTGGGCGACCGGGTCTATGTCCCCCGGGCCATCGAGTATTCCGGCCAGGTCATCACCGTCTACGACCCGATCGTGCACAACGCCCTACCCGATATCGTCGACGATCCGACCCAGCTGCGCCGGTCCAAGCGCTTCGACCAGCGCTATGTCTGCTGCGAACGGCCCACGGTGGTCACCGGCGGCGAATTGAGCCTGTCGATGCTGGACCTCGTCTACAACCCCACGGCCCGCACCTACCAGGCGCCGCTGCAGCTGAAATCGACCGGCGGCATCTTCATCGTCGACGACCTTGGCCGCCAGGCCGAACCGCCCCAGGCCCTGGTCAACCGCTGGATCGTGCCGCTGGAGGAAAGCAAGGACATCCTCGGCCTGCAATCGGGTGAAAAGTTCGAGGTCCCCTTCGACACGCTGGTGATCTTTTCCACCAACTTCCACCCCAACGAGATCTTCGACAACGCGGCCTTGCGCCGGATCTTCTTCAAGATCAAGATCGACGGCCCGGACCAGGAGAACTTCCTGAAGATCTTCGCCATGGTCGCCCGCAAGAAGAAGGTGCCGCTGGACGAACAGGCCCTGATTCACCTGATCAAGGTCAAGTACCCGACGATCGACAACGTCTACGCCAATTACCAGCCGGTCTTCCTGATCGACCAGATGATCGCCATCTGCGAATTCGAAGGCATCCCCTACCAGATGACGCCAGAGCTGATCGACCGGGCCTGGGCCAACATGTTCGTCAAGGACGAAATAATCGTGAAGTGATCCACAGGTGATCCGTTCGGGCGGGCCAGTCCACCCGGCCCGTCAAAAGGACCAGGCGGCGCCGGGATGAAGCGCCGCCCGGTCGGGCAACAGCCGTGGTTACTCGGCCGGCTGCGCCCGTGGCGGGACCCGGGGTTCTGCCCGGGTCGAAGGCAGCGTGTCCTTCAGGGGCAATTCGATCATCAGCAGGGAAATCGCACAGGCCAGGCAGGCCAGCGCGCAGGCAATCCAGAACACCGGATGCAGAGCCGCCGCGATCCCCTGGGTCACCAGCTCTTGCGTGGCCGGATCCATGGCCGCGATCATCTCGCCGGTCAGCCCGCGGGCCGAGCCCTCGAGGACCCCGCCCAACTGCTGCTGCAGCCCGGCCGAGAAGATCGCTCCGAACGCCGCCGTGCCGACGGACCCGCCGATCAGGCGGAACATGTTGGCCGAGGCCGTGCCGATCCCGATCATGTTGCCGGGCACGGCGTTCTGGATGGCCGTCACGCCGACGCCCATGGTCGGCCCGATGCCCAGGCCCACGAACAGCATGGTCAGGGCGATCCACCAGTTCGGCGTATGCGCATGGGTATAGGCCATCGACACCAGCGCCACGGCCAGCACCCCGGTCGAGAACACCGGCAGCAACCGGTACTGCCCGGTCCGTGCCATGAACTGCCCGGCCATGGTCGAGGCGCCGATCAGGCCGGCCATCATCGGGAAGACGAAGAGGCCAGAGGCCGCGGGCGTCATGCCCTTGACCACCTGCATGAAGAACGGAACGAAGGTGATGGTGCCGAACATGGTCACCCCGATGATCAGCCCGACCGAGTTCGCCACGACGAAGTTGTTGATACGGAACAGTTTAAGCGGCAGGATTGCCTCGGCCGCCCGGCTTTCGATCCGGATGAAGATCGCCAGGGCCACCACGACGGCCGCCATCAGGGCCAGCATCGGCAGGCTGTTCCAGGGCAGGACCGATCCGCCCAGGCTGGCGGTCAGCACGGTCAGGGACAGGACCGTCGTCAGGCAGGCCGCGCCGGCATAGTCGATGGACACCCGGTCGCGCTTGGGCGACGGGCCGACACAGATGGTCAGCACCGTTGCCGCGGCCAGGCCCAGGGGCAGGTTGATCAGGAAGATCCACTCCCACGCGAAATGCTGCACGATGAAGCCCCCCGCCAGCGGCCCGACCACGGTCGACAGGCCGAAGACCGACCCCAGGATCCCCTGGTAGCGCCCCCGTTCACGCGGCGAGACATTGTCGGCCACGGTGGCCATGGACGACACGATCAGGCCGCCTCCGCCCAGGCCCTGCACGAACCGGCCCAGCACCAGGAACCACAGCTCGGGCGCCAGGGCGCACAGCAGCGACCCGCTCAGGAAGATGGCGATCCCCACCTGCATCATGATCTTGCGGCCAAAGAGATCGCCCAGCTTGCCGAAGACCGGCGCGCTGACCGTGGCGGCCATCAGATAGGCGGTGATCACCCAGGTGATCTGGTCCAGCCCGCCAAGATCGCCCAAAATCACGGGCAAGGCGGTGGTGACGACGGTCTGGCCAAGCGAGGCCAGGAACAGGACCGAGGCAACGGCCAGGAAGACCGCAACCAGGCGTCTTGGTTCAAGTTCTTCGGGGGCCGTTTCGGTGGCGGCGCTTGGGATTGAATCTGCCACGTGTTAATCCTTGAGACTAATTTGCCCCGCCCACACATGGGCTACATGTGCGACGCAGGGTCCGATGCCCTTCTGAAACGAGGGCGCTAGATACAGGTGTTGAGGGCACGTATATGCACATTGCAATTACATGTCAATTACACGTATATGACAACAAGGTCCGGTGGGGATGCCGGAACCACAGGAGGGCATAGCCATCACGGGATGTACCAAGGAACTCGCGGATTTCCTGGAGAAGGCCGGTATTGACCACCGATCGACAGAGGCCGCGCTGGACATCGATTCATCTCTGCAGCAATGGCGGCGGCGTATCGGCAAGCGCGAACTGGGGACGGCGGCGCTGGATGCCTTCGGGATCTCGGACGAGATCGACCAGGCGCAACTGGATGTGCTCTTTGCGATTGCCAAGCCGCTGAACGAGTCGTGGTACGAGGATGACGACGAAACCATGGTGTCGACCATCGCGGCGCGCTTGCGGATCGACCCGTCCCGCGCTTCGCGGCTGGTCAGCGACCTGATCGCCAAGGACCTGGCCCAACGCTCGGTCAGCCAGCGCGATGCCCGGCGCACCATCGTCGAGCTGTCGCCCCGGGGCGATGCCATCGTGCATGCGGTGCGGCGGTTCAAGTTCCTGGTCCTGGGCGAATTCCTGTCCAGCTGGACAGACGACGAAATCGCCGCCTTTGTCCCGCTGATGGCCCGGTTCGTGGCCTGGACGGACGATTCGGGGCGGCTGGGGCGCGAACGTTTCGCCGACGAAATCAGTGAACTGACCCGCGTCCTGGACAAGACCAGCGCCGCGTCCTGACCCGCCATGGACCTGCCGCCGCAGATCACCGCCTGGTTCGACCGGCGCGGATGGCAGGTGCATCCGCACCAGCAGGCCATGCTGGACCGGGCCCTGGATCCGGCCACGCTGCTGATCGCGCCGACCGGCGGGGGCAAGACCATGGCCGGGTTCCTGCCCACCCTGGCCGAGCTGGCCCCGGGCGGGCATGACGGGCTGCACACGCTTTACGTTTCGCCGCTGAAAGCCCTGGCCGCCGACATCAAGCGCAACCTGCGCGCGCCCGTCGACGAGATCGGCCTGCCGATCCGGATCGAGGACCGCACCGGCGACACCTCGGCCACGGCCAAGAAGCGCCAGCGGGCCGACCCGCCCCACATCCTGCTGACCACGCCTGAAAGCCTGGCCCTGCTGACGTCATACGAGGACGCGGGCCGCACCTTTGCCGGGCTGAAACGGGTGGTCATCGACGAAATCCACGCCCTGGCCGAATCGAAGCGCGGAGACCAGCTGATGCTGGCCCTGGCCCGGCTGCAGACCCTGGCCCCCGACCTGCGCCGGGTCGGCCTGTCGGCCACGGTCGAGGACCCCTCGGCCATTGCACGCCTGCTGGCCCGACATCCCGACCCCTGCGCGATCCTGCAGGCCGATCCCGGCCCGGCCCCCGATATCTCGATGCTGGAAACCGCCGAACAGCCGCCCTGGGCCGGGGGCGGCGCGGCCTATGCGGTGGGCGCGGTGCTGGACCAGGTCCGGCAGCACAAGACCACGCTGATCTTTCACAACACCCGCGCCCAGGCCGAGATCTTTTTTCACAACCTGTGGCTGGCCAACGAAGACGCCCTGCCCATCGGCATCCATCACGGCAGCCTCGACCGGGTGCAGCGCGAGCGGGTCGAACAGGCCATGGTGCGGGGGGACCTGCGGGCCATCGTCTGCACCGGCTCGCTGGACCTGGGCATCGACTGGGGCGACGTGGACCTGGTCATCCAGATCGGCGCGCCCAAGAACGTCAAGCGGCTGGTCCAGCGCATCGGGCGGGCCAATCACCGCTACAACGCGCCCTCGAAGGCGCTGCTGGTGCCGGCCAACCGGTTCGAGGTCGTCGAATGCGTGGCCGCCCTGGAGGCCGCCCGCGAAGGCGCCCTGGACGGAGAGCCCCGCGGCCCCGGCCCCCTGGACGTCCTGTGCCAGCACATCCTGATCGCCGCCTGTGCCGGGCCGTTCGACGCGGACACCCTCTTTGCCGAGGTGAAAACCGCCGGGGCCTATGCCGATCTGAGCCGGGCCGCCTTTGACGATTGCCTCGATTTCTGCGCCACGGGGGGATATGCCCTGCGAGCCTATGACCAGTGGCAGCGGCTGAAACAGCGGCCCGACGGGCTGTGGCAGCTGCGCGATCCGCGAACCGCCCAGCGGATCCGCATGAACATCGGCACCATCATCGACAGCGATACCCTGAAGGTGCGGCTGCGGCGCAACCGGGGGGGCAAGCCCCTGGGCGAGGTCGAAGAGGCCTTTGCCGCCTCGCTCAGCCCCGGCGACACCTTCCTGATCGGCGGCCAGATCGTGCGCTACGAGGACCTGCGCGAACTGGTGGTCGAGGTCAGCCGGAATGCCTCGCGCAAGCCCAAGATCGCGGTGTTTTCGGGGACCAAGTTCGCGACCTCGACGCAGCTGTCGAACCGGGTGCTGGACATGTTCGCCCAGGACAGCTGGCCCGGCCTGCCCGGCCACACCCGCGACTGGCTGGCCCTGCAGCGAGAGGTCTCGCGCCTGCCCGAACGCGGCCGGCTGCTGATTGAAAGCTTTCCCCACGACGGGCGCGAACACATCTGCATCTACGGCTTTGCCGGGCGCAATGCCCAGCAGACGCTGGGCCTGTTGCTGACCAAGCGGCTGGAGGAAACCGGCCATGCTCCGCTTGGCTTCGTGGCCACCGATTACGCGACGCTGATCTGGGGGCTGGACGCGGTGGTCGACCCGGCGCCCCTGTTCGACATCGACGCCCTGCGCGACGGGCTGGACCGCTGGCTGGCGGGCAACGCGGTGATGAAGCGGACGTTCCGCGCCTCGGCCACCATTGCCGGGCTGATCGAACGCAATATCATGGGGCCGCGCAAGACCGGGCGGCAGATGACGATGTCCTCGGACATCCTGTATGACACGCTGCTGAAATACGATCCCGATCACCTGATGATGCGGATCACCCGGACCGAGGCCCTGCGCGGCCTGGTCGATTTCGGGCGGATCGAGGCGATGATTGCAGGGATATCGGGCATCGACCTGTTGCGCCTGAACCGGATCACGCCGTTGTCGGCGCCGCTGTTCCTGGAACATGGCCGGGTGCCGGTGGCCGGGTCCGCCGAAGACCGCCTGCTGGCCGAAGAGGCCGAGGCGGTGATGCAAAGCGCGGGCCTGGCCTGATCGTCGGGCTGTGACCTGCAAGCCAACGCGCCCCCTTGCAAGCGCGGGCGCGATGGGCCAAGGAACGGATCATGAACGGACATGATTTCACCCTGGCCGGCGCCCGGCTGACCGCCCTGCCCTCGGGCGCGCTGTGGTGGGCGGATGAGGAGCTGTTGTGCGTGTCGGACCTGCACCTGGGCAAGGCCGAGCGCCACGCCCGCCGGGGCGGCCCCGCCCTGCCGCCCTATGAGACCCGCGACACGCTGCTGCGCCTGGCCGATGCGATCGAGGCTTCTGGGGCGGGCCACGTGGTCTGCCTGGGCGACAGTTTCGACGACCTGGCCGCAGCCCAAGCCCTGTCCGAGACCGTCCGGCTGATGCTGACCCGCCTGCAGGCCGGCCGCCGTTGGACCTGGATCGAGGGCAACCACGACCCCGGCCCGGTCGAGCTGGGCGGGTCCCACCGTAACGTTCTGACCACCGGCCCGCTGACCTTCCGCCACATTGCCGAGCCGGGGGCCGTGGGGGAGGTCTCGGGCCATTATCACCCCAAGGCCCAGGTCAAGACCCGCTTGCGCCGGATCTCGCGGCCAGCCTTCCTGGTCGATGGCTGCCGGGTGATCCTGCCGGCCTTCGGGACCTTCACCGGCGGTCTGCGCAGTTGCAGCGCCGAGTTGTCGGGCCTGATGCAGCCCGATGCCCTGGCGATCCTGACGGGCAGCTGCGCCCATGCGGTGCCGATGCCGCGCTAGGCGGATGGCCGGTCCTTTGGCAGGCCGGTCGACAGGGGTATTTTCGAAGAGAAAGAAGCAGCAGGCGGGCGCGATGGCCGGCTGTCCGGTCCTGTGGGGAGAATCAGACCAGGCCTTCCTGTTCGAGGTCGGACAGGTAGGTCTTGCTGACGGGCACGCGGTCGCCGTTGACCAGGCGCAGGTAGGTCTTGCCGCGTTCGCGTTCGCTGCCGCTGACAGCCTGGCGGGCGACCCAGTGGGAGCGGTGGGTGCAGAAGCCCTCGACCGGGTCCATTTCGTCGATGGCATCCCCGAAGCGCAGGCGGACGCAGTATTCGCCCTCGGTGGTGACGACCTTGACCTGGTGGTCGTTGACGTTGAGCCGGATGATCTGGCCGTCGAAGGTGCCCGGCAGGCGGCGCATCAGGCGCGGGGCGGGATCCGGTCTGGTCGTGGCCGGTTCGGGCGGGAGGGGCGCTGCCGGTGCCTTGGGCATGACGTCGGTGTTGGTGGGGGCGCCGGGCCGGGTGTCGGCGAAGCTGTTCTGTACGACCCGGCGGGTTGCACAGATGCCGATGCTGACGGACGCCACGTAGAACATGATGTTCAGGATGTTGGACGGCGCGCCGGACGGGTCCAGCAGGAAGCGGTCCACGATCCAGACGAAGGGTGAGAAGACAAGCGTCATGAGCCCGATCAGCAGGCCATCCCGCCGCCATGGGCCGCGCCCTGCGGCCAGCCTGTCGGCAAGGCGGCCCAGGCGTTCTCCGACGATGGTGGATGTCACGATCACCGTGCCCCAGAACACAAGCCGTTCGGGGAAGCTGTGCGCGGCAAAGGTGCCAAAGGGTCCGGCCGTCGCGGCCAGGAAGGTTCCGAGGGTCCAAACCAGAACGTGGATGTTCGACTGGCTCAGCCTGAGTGAGGTTCTGGCGAACTCGATCATGGAAACAGTGCGTAGTTCTAGTGCTTTGAGCATAACTTACGCAAAGGGACCCGGGGCCGCAAACAGGAAAGCGCCCCGGGACGGGGCCGTTCACGGAGGTGTCAGGCGGTCAGGCCCTCGGGCTCGTCCAGGCCGTTCATCCGGCAGCAGGCGGTGACGGTATTGGCCAACAGGCAGGCGATCGTCATCGGCCCGACGCCCCCAGGCACGGGCGTGATCGCCCCGGCCACTTCGGCGCAGCTGTCATAGTCGCAATCGCCCACCAGGCGGGTCTTGCCCTCGCCCTTTTCGGGGGCGGGGATGCGGTTGATGCCCACGTCGATCACGGTCGCCCCGGGCTTGATCCAGTCGCCGGTCACCATTTGCGGCCGACCCACGGCGGCCACCACGATGTCGGCCCGTTTCACGACCCCGGCCAGGTCCTTCGTCCGGGAATGGGCGATCGTCACGGTGCAGCTGTCCTGCAGCAGCAGCTGGGCCATGGGCTTTCCGACAATGTTCGAGCGCCCGATGACCACGGCATTCAGGCCCGACAGGTCGCCCAGGTGATCGCGCAACAGCATCAGGCTGCCTAAGGGCGTACAGGGCACCATGGCCTTCTGCCCGGTGCCCAGAAGACCGACGTTCGAAATGTGAAACCCGTCCACGTCCTTTGCCGGAGCAATGGCATTGATAACCTTGTCGGCGTCGATGTGATCCGGCAGCGGCAGTTGCACCAGGATGCCATGCACCTGCGGATCCTTGTTCAGGGTCTCGACCAGGGTCAGCAGATCCGCCTCGGAGGTATCGGCCTCCAGCTTGTGTTCGAACGAGGTCATCCCCGCCTCGACCGTCTGCTTGCCCTTGGAGCGCACGTAGACCTGGCTGGCCGGGTCCTCTCCGACCAGGACGACGGCCAGGCCGGGCGTGATCCCGTGATCCGTCTTCAGACGCGCCACCTCGGCCCCGACCCGGGTCCGTACCTCTGCCGCAAAGGCCTTTCCGTCGATCACCTTGGCCGTCATCGCAAGCACTCCTTCGTCATACACCTGCCCGGGGACCGCGCGCCCCGCCCGGCCCTGTTATCCCAGCGCGGCGGGCGACTGAACCACCCGGGCGACCCAATCCCGAGCCAACGCGACCTTTGGACCATCCCCGCCGTTCGCATCGGAAACCCTCGGACGCGCCGGGAAAGTCCCTTATCCCTCGGCCGCCCAAGCCCGCTGCGCCGGCAGCCACAAGGCCAACTTGTCCCCCAGGCGCAACGCGCCCGGCCGTTCCACCCAGGCCGTCACACCCCGCCGACCATCGGCCGCCCGCTTGAACGCCTTGCCGTGGCCCGGTTCGTCCTTCTCGATCTCACGGGCCGGCAGATTGCAGGGCAGGTTCTCCATGTCGACCGTCAAGGCCACACCGGACGGTCCCTGCAACCGCGACGACGGCGGCACATGGGTGAAATCCGGGATCCCCCGCACCACGACCGACGCCCCCAGCAACCCCGGGTCCAAGGCGTCCAACCCGATGTCCTGGGCAATCCCCTCCAGCTCTTCTTCGGACAGGATGGTAAGCTGCCGCACGTTCCGGATCTCTGTGTTCTCCGGGTAAAGCTCACGCACCCGCACGCAGGCCGGACGGGTCGCCCCCTCGTGGCGCGCCCCCGTCACCCCGTGAAACCCCAAATCCAAGGCCTCCTGGGCCCCCGACCGCAGCCCCGTCCCGGCCAGAGACACCCCCAACCAGGCAACCTCACCGACATATTGGCTCTGGCGATAAACCGACGACATGGGCGGCCCCTCCTGCTTCTTTCTCTTTGCAAATACCCCGGCATGACACCGGCCAAAAGGAAAACCCGCAGACCATGTGGCCCGCGGGTTCCAAACGCTTACAAGACCGGGATCAGACCGACGGTTCGGGCTCCATGCCCCCCTCGGGCGGAGACTTCTTCGGCTTGGTCTTCGGGATGGCCGTCACGCTGGGCGCATTGCCCTGGCCGGGCGTATCATCCGCGTCGTCACCCGATTGCGGCGGCTCGCCCCGGATCACGCGCCGGATCTCGTCTCCGGTCAGCGTCTCGTATTCCAGCAGGCCCTGGGCCAGCCGTTCCCATTCATCGTGCTGTTCCACCAGGATCGCATGGGCGCGCTCATAGCCGTCCTGGATATAGCGCTTCACCTCTTCCTCGATCAGCTCTTTCGTATGCGCCGACACCGAGAACCCGGCCGTGTTGCCCTGGTAGCCCTCGTGCGCCTCGGCATAGTCGATGTTGCCGACCTTGTCGGACATGCCCCAGCGCATCACCATGGCCCGCGCCAGCTGGCTGGCCTGCATGATGTCGCCCGCGGGGCCGTTCGACACGTGATCCGCGCCGTACTTGATGATCTCGGCGGCCTTGCCCGCCATGGTCATCGCCAGCTTCTGTTCACACTCGTCGCGGTGATAGTTCAGCCGGTCCATCTCGGGCAGGCTGACAACCATGCCCAGGGCGCCCCCGCGCGGGATGATCGTCGCCTTGTAGACCGGGTCGCATTCCGGCAGCGCAAGGCCCACGATGGCGTGACCGGCCTCGTGATAGGCGGTCTTCTCCTTCTGGTCCTGCGTCAGGACCATCGACCGGCGCTCGGCGCCCATCATCACCTTGTCCTTGGCGTTCTCGAAATCTTCCATCGTCACGAACCGCCGGCCCACGCGCGCGGCCATCAGAGCCGCCTCGTTCACGAGGTTGGCCAGATCCGCACCCGAGAACCCGGGAGTGCCGCGTGCGATGATGCGCAGGTCGACATCCGGGCCCAGAGGCGTCTTGCGGGCGTGCACGCCCAGGATCTTCTCGCGGCCCTTGATGTCGGGGTTGCCCACGGTGACCTGGCGGTCGAACCGGCCCGGGCGCAGCAGCGCGGGGTCCAGCACGTCTTTCCGGTTGGTCGCGGCGATGATGATCACGCCCTCGTTGGCCTCGAACCCGTCCATCTCGACCAGCAGCTGGTTGAGCGTCTGTTCGCGTTCGTCGTTGCCCCCGCCGTAGCCTGCGCCACGATGGCGGCCGACGGCGTCGATNTCGTCGATGAAGACGATNCAGGGNGCGTTCTTCTTGGCCTGTTCGAACATGTCGCGGACACGGCTTGCGCCCACACCCACGAACATTTCNACAAAATCCGAACCAGAAATCGTGAANAACGGCACGCCNGCNTCGCCGGCNATGGCCCGCGCAAGCAGGGTNTTACCCGTGCCCGGAGGTCCGACCAGCAGCGCGCCCTTCGGAATCTTGCCNCCGAGTCGCGANAANTTCTGCGGGTTGCGCAGGAATTCGACGATCTCTTCCAGCTCTTCCTTGGCCTCGTCGATGCCGGCCACGTCGTCGAACGTCACCCGGCCGTGCTTTTCGGTCAGCATCTTGGCCTTGGACTTTCCAAAGCCCATGGCCCCGCCTTTGCCGCCGCCCTGCATCCGGTTCATGAAGTAGATCCAGACGCCGATCAGCAGAAGGAACGGCAGAAGCGACACGATGAACGCCTGGAAACCGGACTGCTGCTGCTGCTCGGCCCGGACGGGAACATCGTTATCGATCAACAGCTTGGTGATCTCGGCATCTTCGGGCTTGATGGTCACGTAATCCTGGCCGTCGGCTCCTCGGAAGCGGACCTGCTCGCCGTCAAGCGTCACCTGGTTCACTTCGTCGGCCTCGACCGAGGCCACGAAATCCGAATAGCTGATCTCGCGGCTCTGAAGGGTCCCTCCGGATCCGCTGAACAGGTTGAACAGCGCAAGGATCAGCAGGAACAGGACCACCCAGAACGCGATGTTACGTGCATTTCCCAAGGGAATTCTCCTGACTGCAGGGCCGACGGTCGGTCGGCCCAGTTGCCCATAAGATAGACATCACACGGCTGGGTTCAATTGGATAATAACGCGGCGAAGAAGGCCTCGGCGCTCTCTTGCAGTTCCGCGCGCCAGCCATTGGTCATTCCGGCCAACGGAGCGGCGACCAGATCGTCGCCCTGCCAGACCGCCGGAGACGCCATCAGCGCCGCATGCGGACGGCCCGTGTCGCGCCATTCGGCGGCCTGGGCCAGCCCCCGCTTGCCCAGCGGCGCGATGCGTAGATCGGCGCCGTCGACCGGGCCCATCAGCATCCAGCGCCCGTCCCACAGCTCGCCCGGGCGGGCCTCGGCGTCGCGGACCTGGGCGAATTCCCGGCAGATCCGAAGGACCCCGTCATTCACCAGCACCCGGCACCCGCCCAGCGTGGCCCCCCGCCCCAGCCGCAGCGCGGTGATGGCTTCGGTCACGGCGGCCCGGCGCGGCGGATAGTCCGTCCGCCCGATCCACATCACCGCCCGCAGCAGCAGCCGGCGGGCGATTTCCTGCGGCAGGGTGCGAAACCGGCGCAGGTCCAGGATGACATCGCCGCCATCGACCCGGGCAATGTCGCGGGCGGTCAGGAAGGCATACCAGTCCAGCGCCTCGCGGGCCTCGGTCATGTGAAAGGCCACGTCGGCCAGGCTGCGCGCCGTGATCCCCAACGGCTCCAGCAGATCCATGGTCTGGCGCGCCTGGACGCGGTCGAACCGGGTGTCCTCGTTCGACGGGTCCTCGCACCAGCTAAGCCCCTGCCGGCGCAGGTAGTCGCGCAGCTGGTGGCGCGAGACGTCCAGCAAGGGGCGCAACAGCGTCACCCCGTGCATCGTGCGCCGCGCCGGGATGCCCGCCAGCCCGTTCACCCCCGAGGACCGGGCCAGGCGCATCAGCACCGTTTCCGCCTGGTCGTCGGCCGTGTGCCCCAGGGCCACCAGCGCGATGCGCCGTTCCCGGGCCCAGTTGCCGATCAGCCGGTAGCGCGCATCCCGCGCGGCGGCCTGAAGGTTGCCCTGCTGGTCCCAGCCCTCCCAGGCCAGGACGCTGTGTTCGACGCCAAGGTCCCGGGCCAGGCGGGCGACGAAATCGGCCTCGGCCGCCGCTTCGGGGCGCAGGCCGTGGTTGACCGTCACGGCCTGTATCTCGGCCCCGGTCTGGGCAAAGCACTGGGTCAGGATATGCAGCAGGGCCACGGAATCGCCCCCGCCAGACACGGCAACCGCCAGTCTGGAGGGCGGGGCGGCATGAAAGTGCGAGCGGACCGCCGACAGGATATCGGCGTCCGTCCCGATCACGAGCAGCCGAGGGCCTCCATTTCCGACCGGGCCACGGGCGAGGCATCGGACATCGGGAAGCGGGTGGAGACCTCGGCCAGGGTCAGGCAGGCCTGGTTGACCTGCCCCAGCTTGCCCAGGGCCGCCCCCAGCAGAACCAGCGATTCCGCGGCCACCGGCCCTGTGGGATCGGCGCTGAAGCTGGCCAGGTAGGCCCGGGCGGCCTCTCGGGTGTCTTCCAGCCCGGTCAGGGCCTTGCCCCGACCCAGCTGGGCACGGGCGGCCAGGGGGCTGCCGGGATAATTGGTGATGAAGCGGGCGAACCCGTCGGCCGCATCGCGATACCGCGCCTCGCCCAGGGCAGCCTGGGCAGCGTCGTAATCGGCCTGTTCGCCGATCGCCAGTTCGGTGCCCCCGCTGTCGGGCGTGCTGGGCTGTGCCGGGGCCGGAGCCGCCGCGGCCTCCCCGCCCAGGGTCGAGGTCTCGCCCAGCTGGCTGACGTCGCCGCCTTCCAGTTCGACCAGGCGGAATTCCAGGTCACCGATGCGGTTGGTGCCGTCGCGCACGATCTCGCCGATGCGGATTTCCAGCTGTTCAGTCCGGGCGGTCAGGGTCTGCAGGGCGGTTTCAATGGACCCTACCCGTTCCAGCACGGTATCGCCGCTCAGCTGGACCGAGGGCGTGCCGGTGGTCGACAGCTCGCGCTTCAGCTTCTGGATCTCGACGTACAGGACCGACAATTCCTGCCGGATGTCGGCCAGGGTCTGGTCAGATTGGGCCGCAACGGGGCGGGCCTGGACCGACAGCGCGCCGATCAAACAGGCCAGGGCCAGGGCCAGCGCGCCTTTGTGCATCGCGTTCTTACCCCGTCAGTCCGGCCGCAAGGACGGTCACCGCCCGGCGGTTCTTGGCATAGCAGCTTTCAACCGAGCAGATCTCGACCGGGCGTTCCTTGCCATAGCTGACGATCTTCAGCCGGTTGCCCGCCACGCCGCGCGAAATCAGGTATTCACGCGCGGCATTGGCCCGCCGTTCGCCAAGCGCCACGTTGTATTCCCGCGTGCCCTGTTCGTCGGCATGGCCTTCGATGGTCGCCACGTAATCGGTGTTCTGCAGCAGCCACGACGCCTGGGCGTCCAGGGTCGTACGGGCGTCGTCGTTCAGGGTCGACTGGTCGACAAGAAAGAACACCCGGTCGCCCACGGCCTGCTGGAAGTAGACCGGCGAGGTCGGATCCCCGGCCGTGCCCGCCACCGCACCCGCGGTCTGGTTGTTCAGGTCGACGTTGTTGACGTCTTCGAACGCGTCATTCTTGGAACAGGCCGCGAGCATGCCCGCCACCGCAAGTCCCATCAGCCACACTGACGCTTTCATGCCCTTGTCCCTGCTTCGATAGTTTTTCTCATTGCGCGCTTTCCTTAACACAGCGGTCTAGTCTTGTGAACAAACGGTCTTGTCAGGTCCCGGGTTCGGCGGTCTAGCGCTGCAAGGGCGACCAGGCCGGGTCCGAGGCCCCGTCGGGCGTGCTCACGGGTTTGAGGTTCCGGCCAGAGACGTCCACCGAATAAAGCGTCGCCCGCCCATCCGCGCCCTGGCTTTCGCGGGTGAACATGATGACCCGGCCATTGGGCGCCCAGGTCGGGCCCTCGTCCAGGAACGACGCGGTCAGCAGGCGCTCTCCGGTGCCGTCGGTGCGCATGACCCCGATGTGGAACCGGCCCTTGTTCTGCTTGGTAAAGGCGATCAGGTCCCCGCGCGGAGACCACACCGGCGTGCCATAGCGCCCGGCCCCCGACGAGATCCGCCGGGCCTCGCCCCCCGAGGCGGGCATGATGTACAGCTGCTGCCCGCCCGAGCGGTCGCTTTCAAAGACGATCTGGCTGCCGTCGGGCGAAAAGCTGGGCGCCGTTTCGATCGAGGGCGCATTGGTCAGCCGGATGCGCTGGCCGCTGGCCAGGTTCAGGGCATAGATGTCGGTATTGCCGCCCTGGGCCTGGGAAAAGACCACCGTGTTGCCGTCGGGCGAAAAGCGCGGGGCGAAGGACATTGACCCTTCCTGCGTGTCCAGCACCTTGCGCTGCGCCCGGCCCACGTCCATCACGTAGATGCGCGGAAAGCCGGTTTCATAGCTGGTATACAGCACCCGGTCGCCGCTGGGCGAAAATCGCGGAGCCAGGACCAGGGCCGTGCTGTCGGTCAGGTACTGCACGTTGGCCCCGTCGTAATCCATGATCGCCAGCCGCTTGGCCCGGTCGTTCTTGGGCCCTGTTTCCGACACGAACACCACGCGGCTGTCGAAATAGGCGGATTCCCCGGTCAGGCGCGCATAAACCGTGTCGGCCACCTTGTGGGCCATCCGCCGCCAGCCGTCCGTGGTGCCGGCGAATTGCAGGCCGCTGCCGATCTCGGCCCCGGAAAACACGTCGTAGACCCGGAATTGCACGGTCAGCCGGTCACCCGAAAGTGATACCGCCCCGGTGATCAGCGCCTGCGCATTGATCGTCTTCCAGTCGGCGAACTGCACCGGCGCCCCGAAATCGCTGACGGTCGAGACATGGGCCGAGGCCGGGATTTCCCGGAAAAGCCCCGTCCCGCTGAGATCCGAGGCCACGACCCGGGCCAGCGACTTGCCGTATTCCGCCGCCGCCGGGCTTGCGGGCACGAAATCGGGCACCGCATAGGGCAAGGGTTCGATCACACCGTCGGTGATCTCGATCCGCAACGGTCCCTGGGCATACCCTGCCAGGGGCAGGATCAGCGCGGTGACGGCGGCAATAAGGAAACTCTGGACCAATCGCATCATCTGTACTGCATCTTCTCAGGGTTGAATGTCATTTCGATGTCGCGCCATTGCTCGTACTTGTCGGCCGGCAGGGGATAGCCCTGCTGCCCGCACCGGATGATGGCCCGACGCGCCGCGTCGAAGGCCTGTTGAGCGGCGGAGTCGGCCCCCCCACTCCACGACACCAGTCGAATTGAATTGGTCACCGGGCGGCCGTCCGGCGTCATCGACACGCCCACGACCACTGTGGTGGCCAGCGCCGCCGATGACAAGGGACCGACGCTCCAGCATTGCGACACCGCCACGCGCAGCGCCTCCTGCTCGCCCCCGGTCAGGGGCGGACCCGATGGCGCGGGGGCTCCGGCCCCGGCGGCCCCAAGGGCTGCGGCCACGGCATCGTTGACCGACTGGCTGATATCGGAGGACGGCGCGTCGGTCTCAGACTGCGGTTGCGCGGTCTGCGTCGGCTGGGCTGTCTGGGCCGGCGTGCTCGGGCGCTGCGGCCGCGTCGCCGGCCGGACAGAGGCCGTCGGAGCGCCACTCACCGGCGCCGGCTGCGCGGCGGTCTCAACCGTATCGGCCGGATCCTCTGCCGGTTCGGGCGCTGGTTCCGGATCAGGCTGCGGGTCGGCCTGCGGGTCGGGCGGCGTATCGGTCGCCTCTTCCGGTGCCGCGGCGGTGTCGGCCTCGGGCGCAACCTCGTCGCGGCCCTCGGGCGCCACCGGAGCTTCGGTCACCGGGTCGGGCCGGGCATCGGGCGGCGGCGGATCAGCCGGAGCCGCCGCCTGCCGGTCGACGGGACGCGGCGCGGGCCGCTGCGCCTCGGTCGGCGCAAGGGCCGCGGTATCCTCGGCCGGCGGCTCGGGCGGCGCGGTGATCTCGGGCGGCTGCTCGGCGATCTCGGGCGTCGGAGGCTGCGGCGGCTCGGGCACCGGGGGCGTCTGCGGCGCGGGCTCGGGCGGCGCGGGCGGGGTCGGTTCAAGCCGCTCGGGCACCGGGTCCTCGGCCACCTCGGGCGGAGCATCCTCTCCGGGCGTTTCCGGCTGGGCCAGGTCTTCGGGCACGCCCACGGTTTCGGGCAGCTCGGGCGCCTGCACGGGCGCGGTCAGGGCGGCGTATTCCTCGGCCGAGACCAGCGCCACCTCGCTCACCTGCACCGGGTCCGGATCGACCGAGAACACACCTTTCAGGATCACCCACCCGATCAGGGTCAGATGTGCGATCCCGGATATGGCGGTGCCCGTCTGCACTGCCCTGGCCTCACCCGTCCGTGACGTCGTCGAGCGTTGGCCCGCCGGTATCCGTCACCAGCCCGATGTTGGAAAATCCGCCCGCATTCAGGGCCCCCATGACCTCCATGACCACCGAATAGGGCACCCGGCCGTCGGCCCGCAGGAAGACCCGGTCGCTGGTGCGCTCCTCCATGATCCCGCGCAGCCGCGTCACCAGCTCGCTGCGCGCGACATCGGTGGTCTGGATCTGCACGTCGCCCTCGGCGGTGACGGTCACGGTCAGCGGTTCCTCGTCGGCCTCGGGCAGGGCATTGGCCGCCGTCCGGGGCAGTTCGACCGGCACGCCGACGGTCAACAGGGGCGCGGCCACCATGAAGATGATCAGCAGCACCATCATCACGTCGACAAAGGGCGTCACGTTGATCTCGGCCATCGGCCGGGCCCGCCTGTGTCCCCGCTTGCGGGTCCGCCGTTCGGTGTTCTGGATCGCTGCCCCCATGGATCAGCTGTCCAGCTGGCGCGACAGGATGGTCGCGAATTCGTCGGCGAAGGTTTCGTCCCCCGCCACGATCCGGTCCCCGTCCGCCGACAGCTTGTTGTAGAAGATCACCGCCGGGATGGCCGCGAACAGGCCCAGGCCGGTGGCCATCAGGGCCTCGGCAATCCCCGGAGCGACAACGGCCAGGTTGGTGTTCTGCTGTTCGGCGATCTCGATGAAGGCATTCATGATGCCGAAGACCGTCCCGAAGAGACCCACGAAGGGCGCGGTGGCCCCGATCGTGGCCAGCACCGACAGGCCCCTGCTTTGTGCCTCACCCTCCTTGGCGATAGCCACGTCCATCGACCGGTCGATCCGGTCCATCGCCCCGCCGATCAGCCGCCCGTCTTCCCGGTGCGAGCGGCGCCATTCGGTCATGCCGGCAATGAACACCCGGTCGATGGCGCTGCGCGGGGCATTGGCGATCTGGTCGAAGAGGGTGTCCAGAGGCTCGCCCGACCAGAACTCGCGGTCGAACGCCTTGGCCCGCCGGCGGGCGACGGCATAGGCCATGTGCTTCTGGATGATGATCGCCCAGGACCAGAAAGAGGACAGAAGCAGCGCCAGCATGACGAGTTTCACCGTCAGCGTCGCGCGCAGGTAAAGTCCCCAGACCGAGAAATCAATCTCCTGGGCCGCTGCCAGAGTTTCCGTTTCCATCCGCCTGCTCGTTGTTGTCCGGGCCGTGTTGCCGCCCATGTGTTTGGAACAAAGTTAATGCATCACGGCGCAGATTTCCAACAGAACCCGGAAAATCGCGAGATATTCAACTTGCGAGTGCGCGAATCTCTGCCGGAAGCCGTGTCGGACGGCCCGAAATCTCCATCGAGACCACCGTGACCCGGGCCGTAAAGACCACCTGGCGGTCGCGCAGCACCACCTGCTCCAGCTTCAGCCGCGCGCCGGTGACCTCGCTGACACGGGTTTCAACGGTCAACAGGTCCTCGAACCGGGCGGCCGACAGGAAATCGCACTCGATCTGGCGCACGACAAAGACCACGCCGGCCTCTCGCAAGGCCGTCTGGTCGATGCCCAGGGAACGGACCCACTGGCTGCGAGCCCGTTCAATGAACCGCAGGTAATTGGCGTGATAGACGATCCCGCCCATGTCCGTGTCTTCGTAATAGACCTGAAGGGCGAAGGTATGGGTCATAGCAGGTCCTCCTAGGGGGCTGGCCGGTGGTCAGAACATAGGGATGAAGGCGCGTCGGGTCACCGCCCCTGCCCCATGCGCGCCGCCAGGCGCAACGCAAGCGACGGGTCCTGGGCCATGTCGGGCAGAACCGGATCATAGGCCGCCCGGATCAGGGCGGCGATATCGGGGCGCAGGATCGTCCTGTTCCCCACCCGTGCCAGGGGCGAGCGCTCCCGGAAGGCAGTGTCCGACCACGACAACAGGCACTGCACCACCTGGGCCAAGGCCAGGTCCTCTGCCGGCAGCGCCGAAAGCCCGGCATTCATGCGCAGAAACACAAAACCCGCCTTTATGGCCCCGGCCGCGTCGAACCTGAAGAACCGATACTGGTTCGCCCCCGAAGCCTGCAGCCGGACCAGCAGATCAGACAGGTCCGGAACCAGCCGATCAAGATCCGGAACATCCGCCAACTCGTCCCAGTCCCGGAAGAAGAACATCATGCAATTGGTGCCCAGCTCGGGATCCGTTTCGGCCAGCATCGGCCGGCCTGTCAGAGTGGCCACGGCCTCGAACGACCCCTTCACGACCGCCAGGGTGGCATCATCCACCCCGATCACCACCGGCGCAACCGGCCGCCCCCACCGGGCGAACAGAAAGGAGCCATCGGCGCGCGTAAAAAGGGCCTGAACGTCGGCGGGCTGGAAGGTCTCTGTCATGAACACGGCTTTATGGCGTGGGCGCTTTTTTCGCAAGGACGCGCCCCTGGTGCCGTCGAGCCGGGGTATTTTCAAAGAGAAAGAAGCCCAATCGCGGCGCCCTGCTGCTTCTTTCTCTTAATAAATACCCCGGCAAAAGGCCTGCCAGGGGGCGATACGTCAGGAAAACAGATCGCGTTCCGATTTTGGTGGCGGCAGCCCGAGATGCGTCCAGGCCCTTTGCCCCAGCATCCGGCCGCGCGGCGTGCGCTGGATCAGGCCTTGTTGCAGGAGGTAGGGCTCGATGACCTCTTCCAGGGCGTCCCGGCTTTCCGACAAGGCGGCTGACAGGGTTTCGATGCCGACTGGCCCGCCCTGGTAATGTTCTGCGATCAACGACAGGTAGCGCCGGTCCGCTCCGTCCAGCCCAAGACTGTCGACGCCGAGCCGGGTCAGCGCGCGGTCGGCCAGGGCGCGGTCGATGCGGCCATCGCCTTCGACCACGGCAAAGTCCACCACCCGGCGCAGAAGACGGCCGGCGATCCGGGGGGTGCCGCGGGCCCTGCGGGCGATCTCGCGGGCGCCGTCTTCGTCCGCCGGCGCGCCCAGCTTGCGGGCATTGCGGGTGACGATTTCGTGCAATTCATCGACGGTGTAGAACTGCAGGCGCGTGGGAATGCCGAACCGGTCGCGCAGGGGCGTTGTCAGCAGGCCCATGCGGGTGGTCGCTCCGACCAGGGTGAAGGGCTGCAGCTCGATCCGGACGGTGCGGGCGGCGGGGCCTTCGCCGATGACCAGGTCCAGCTCGAAATCCTCCATTGCCGGGTAGAGCACCTCTTCGACCACCGGGTTCAGGCGGTGGATCTCGTCGATGAACAGCACGTCGCGGGACTCGAGGTTGGTCAGGATCGCCGCCAGGTCCCCGGCCTTGGCCAGCACCGGCCCCGACGTCATGCGGAAATTCACCCCCAGCTCGCGCGCCATGATCTGCGCCAGCGTCGTCTTGCCCAGCCCCGGAGGCCCATGGAACAGCGTGTGGTCCATCGCCTCGCCGCGCTGACGGGCCGAGGCAATGAACACCGCCAGGTTGGCCCGCGCCTCGGCCTGGCCGATGAAATCGCCCAGCTGGCGCGGCCGCAGGGCGCGGTCGTTGTCTTCGGGCAAGGGCTCGGGGCGCAGGGTGGGATCGGCACCTGTCATGGGTTAGTCCTTTGGGGCCAGCAGGCGCAGGCAAGCGCGGATCAGGGCCGAGGTATCGGCCCCGGGCGTGTCGCCCAGGGCCGTGGCCACGGCGGCGGCCGCCTCGCTTGGCCCGTAGCCCAGGTTGGTCAGGGCCGACAGCGCATCGGCCTGGGCCGTTGACGCGGGCGGGGCGACCGGCGCAGGCGCGGCGGGTTCGATGACGGCCGTGTCCTCGGCCGGGCTGGCCGCCGGGGCGGCCGGGGCCGTGGCCGGCGCCGTCATGGCCATCACCGTCGGCGCCTTGTCCTTCAGGTCCAGCACGATGCGCTGCGCGATCTTGGGCCCGATCCCCTTGGCCGCCTTCACCGCCGACCAGTCGCCCAGGGCAATCGCCCGGCTGACCCCGTCCGCGCCCAGCGTCCCCAGGATGGCCAGCGACGCCTTGGCCCCCACCCCCTGCACCGACATCAGCAGCCGGTGCCATTCCTTTTCCACCAGCGAGGGGAAGCCGAAGAGTTGCAGGATATCCTCGCGCACCAGCAGGTCGGTATAAAGCGACACCGCCTCGCCCGGGCCGGGAAGCGCGGCCAGTGTCCGGTCCGAGCAATAGACGACATAGCCCACCCCGCGCACGTCGATCAGCACGTGATCCGAGGCACGGTAGTCCAGCCGGCCGGTCAGGCGGCCGATCATGCGCGCACCTCGCGCAGGGTCATGCCCCGCGACCCGCCGTAGCGCGCATGGCAGATGGCGATGGCCAGGGCATCGGCCGCATCGGGGCTGGCGGGCGCCGCGCCGGGCAATTGCAGCTTGACCATGTGCATCACCTGCCGCTTGTCCGCGTGTCCGACGCCGACCACCGTTTTCTTGACGGAATTCGGTGAATATTCCCCGACCGGCAGCCCCGCCCGGGCCGGAACCAGCATGGCGATCCCCCGGGCCTGGCCCAGTTTCAGCGTGCCCGAGCCATCCTTGTTGACAAAGGTCTTTTCGACGGCCGCCTCATCCGGCGCATGGATCCGGACGACTTCGGACAATTGTTCGAACAGGGAGAGCAACCGGGCCGACAGATCGCTGCCCTTGGTGGTGCAGATTCCGTTCGCCACGTGCAAAAGCCGGCTGCCGTGCTGGTCGATGACCCCCCAGCCCATGGTCTGCAACCCCGGATCTATCCCCAAAACGCGCATCGCGCCACCCTGCCCGAATTATTTTCAGTATTTTTTCCGTCATTAGCACGAAACGCGAACATCTGCCAAGCGCTTCGCACCTGTCGTCGTTTCGACAGACTTTGACCTTGCGGCAAGATCGGGCCGCGGAAAACGACATCGGATCGGTCAAAAACGACCGCTGGAACATCAAGGAAATGTCACATTATGTCGCCCATGTGAGCGCAAACACAGGCATTCACAAAACGCATATCGATAATGCATACGCCGCCTATTGCGCCGCCATATTGGGCGATTTATGTGCGCATCAGACCCGGACATCCGGTGATCGCACTTCTCTGACAAACAGGATCTTGACATGTCTGCATATGACACTTCGCGCCCGACCCATGCCGCCGCCGGCTTCATGATGGGCCCCATCTCGCACCTTTTCGCCGCCTTCGCCGGCTGGAACGATGCCCGCCGCACCCGCAATTCGCTGTCGCGCCTGACCGACCGTGAACTGGAAGACATCGGCCTGGCCCGTGGCGACATCGACGCCGTGATCGACGGCCGCTGGACCCGCTGATGGGTTTGACATGACGCGCCGCGCAAGTTCCGCGCGGCGACGTCACTCCGTCATGGACGGAAAACGGCACGGGCCAAAAGCCCGCCCTTGCCCAAAGCCCCGCATGCGGCCCTGGGGACATCCCCCGCCGACATCGGGCATGATTTTCTGAAATTCCGGAAACGTCGGCCCCGAAACGCCGCACCGCCAAATCGAAGGCGGATCGGCGGCATATCGTCATGGGGCATCGCGTCTACGGCCCGGCCATCCGGGGCGCCGCATATCAGACGCTGGCGGCAGGCCACCAGCCCCAGGTCAGGCCAGGGTCAGCCCAGGTAAGGCGCCAGGCGAGCTCCAATCTCGCGCGAGACGGGATCCATCTGCATGAACCAGGCTCCGGCCTGTTCGACCACTGTCCCGTTCCACAGCTTGTCCACCCGTTCATCGTAGGCGACAGGCCCGAGGGCGGCGATCAGAAATCCCTTGAAGGCCAGCAGGCCGGCGACGGCCAGAATGACAACGCGGGGCGAGACGCCCAGGGACCGCGACCGGCGCGGGCGGGCGACGATCAACCCGTCATTCTGCATCTGCAATTCATAGCCGTTGGCCATACGGCGCCGCGAGCGCTCGATACGGTGCAGCCGTTGGTCGAACCCATCGAAATCGCTAGACATGACAAACTCCAATCCGTGGCCCCCACCACCGGATGGCTTTTCCTACGCCGGAAATGTGGCAGAAATCGGGCAGCCCCTTAAAATCCGACTAAAAGCGGCCTCAATCACAATTCGCGGCACAGGATTAGTGTGGTCCAGTCGCCAATATCCTCGCGGCGCACCAGATTGGCGCCATGGCGTGCATATTCCGCAATGATGTCATCCGCCTGTTCGACCAGGATACCCGAAAGAATCGCATGGCCGTCCAGGGCCAATGCCCCGCACAACTCGGGCGCGAGGGCCATCAGCGGGCCCTTCAGGATGTTGGCGAAGATCAGATCGAAGGGCGCGGCCTTGGCCAGGGCGGGGTTGTCAAAGCCCGCGGCCTCGACACAGGTCACCCGGCCCACCAGGTCGTTGGCCCGCACGTTGGCCTCGGCCACCTCGACGGCGACCGGGTCGATATCAGACGCCAGCACCGTTTCCGGCCAGGTCCGGGCCGCGGCCATCGCCAGGACCGCCGTTCCGCAGCCGATGTCTGCCACGCGGTACTTGGCCTTGCCCTGCCCGATCAGCCAGTCCAGTGCCTTCAGGCACCCCAGCGTCGTGCCATGGTGCCCGGTCCCAAAGGCCATCGCCGCGTCGATCAGCAGCGGCTCGACCCCGTCCGGCACCTTGTCGGCGTCATGACTGCCATAGACGAAGAACCGCCCGGCCACGACGGGGGCCAGCTCGCGCTTGACCTTGGCCACCCAGTCGGTTTCCGGCAGCTCCGAGATCACGAAGGCCCTGGCCCCGAACAGCTCGCTCAGCAGGGCCAGCCCGGCCTGGTCGGGCGCCTCGGTGAAATAGCCGCCGATTTCCCACAGGCCGGACCCGTCTTCCAGTTCGAACACCCCGACCCCGGTGGGTTCCGGTGTCAGCCGTTCCATTGCCTCGCCCAGGGCGGCGGCCTCCTTGCGTCCGGTGAGGGTGGTCAGGGCCGTGTAGGTGGGCATGGCGCGGGTCCTATTCTGCGAAGGTCGGAGACGCGGGCGTGGCCGGGGCGTTGCCCGCGTTGAGGGTGCGGATGAACCACAACCCGAACAGACCTGCAATGATCCCGATGATGGCCGATACGACGAATTGCGAATAAACGATGCCCACCGCCCCGAAAGAGGCGGCCATCAGGGTGGCGATGGGGAAGGTCAGCAGGCCCTCGCGCAGCCAGTTGATGGCCGTGGCCCAGGGCGCCTTGCCCAGGGCATTGAAGGCGGCGTTGGTCACGAACAGGCCGACCGAGAACAGGAAGCCCGCGGCGCCGAAATGGGTGAAGGCCCGGATGACCTCGGCCCCGTCTCCGGTCAGGTCGAACATGCGGATGACCGGCTCGGTCGCCAGGTACAGCAGGCCCCAGACGATCAGCACGTAGATCAGCCCGAAGATGATCGCATCCCGGAAGGTCGAGCGCAGGCGGTCGAAGCGCCGCGCGCCCAGGTTCTGCCCGAAGATGCCCCCGATCGCCGCGGCCAGGGCAAAGAGCCCGCCGAAGGCCACCATGATCAGCCGGGTCAGGACGGACCAGCCGGCCATCGCCTCTTCGCCGAAGGGCGCCATGGCCATGACCAGCACGGCGGTGCCCGTGGGCCGGGCCAGCTGGGTCAGAAGGGCGGGCCCCGCAATGCCCACGAAGGGCCGCAGGGTTTCGCGGATATCGGCCCGGCTGGGCCGGTCCAGCAGGTCGTGGACCTTGCGCGCGATGCGCACGGCCAGCAGGAAACTTGCGGTCCGGGCGACACCGATGCCGATGGCCGCGCCCTCCAGGCCCCAGTCCAGCACGAAGATCAGGATCGGGTCGAGCATCAGCGACATCACCCCACCCGCCATGGTCACGGCAACCGAGCGGCGGGCATCGCCCTCGGCCCGGATCGCCCCGTTGATGACCATGGCCGCGCCCAGGATCGTCAGGGTCGGCAACGAGATCAGCAGGTAGCGCGCGGCGTGTTCGGCCGCCTCTCCGGTGGCGCCCAGGACCGCCAGGATCTTGTGGCGGAAGCTCAGCAGCACGATGGCCAGGAGCAATTGCAGCACCGCAGCGATGATCGCCGCACTGGTGGTCTGGCGGCGGGCGCGGGCGGCCTCTCCGGCCCCGATGGAGCGCGAAATCAGCGCCGTGGCCGCGATCATCATCGAAATGGCGGCGGCCACCGATATGACCTGGATCGCGAAGGCAAAGCCCGCCGCCGCGACCAGCATGGTGTCGCCGCTGCGCGACAGCCAGTAGAGGTTCATCGCATCGACGGCGAAGACGAAAAGGAAACCGACGGTGCCGGTCAGCGCCATGCGCATGACGTGGCCCATAGTCGATCCGGTCAGAAAACGTCCGGGTTCGTTCAGAATACTCACATCAAACTCTTTGCGTCAAAATTACAGGGACTAGTCTATTCCGCCACGGCCGGTGCGGTCACGGCAAAAATTGTTTCGTGACCGGGTTCCGGGTGGCGGGGGATCATCAGGGCCAACAGAAGCGACACCGCGGCCATGCCGGCGGCCAGGGCAAAGACCGCCCCCGGCGACACCAGCCAGAGATAGCCCAGCCCGGCCGGCAGGAAGACGGCGGCGATGTGGTTGATGGTGAAAGCCACGGCCGCCGTGGGGGCGATGTCTCCGGGGTCGGCGATCTTCTGGAAATAGGTCTTCAGGGCCAGGGCCAGGGCAAAGAACAGGTGGTCGATGACATAAAGCGTGGCGGCCAGCACGACGCCCCAGCCGAAATAGTAGATGCCGCCGTAGGCCAGGAAGACCACGATCAGCCCGGCATATTCGAAGACCAGGGCCCGGCGTTCTCCCCAGACCGACACGGCCTTGCCCAGCAGGGGGGCGCAGACCATGTTCAGGACCAGGTTGATCAGGTACAGCGACGTGACCTCATGCACGTCGAAGCCGAAGCGTTCGACCATCATGAAGCCGGCGAAGACCACAAAGATCTGGCGGCGGGCCCCGGACATGAACTGCATGGCGTAATACAGCCAGTAGCGCTTGCGCAGGACCATTTTCTTTGTCTGCGGATGGGGGGCCTCGAACTGGGGCCACAGCAGGAAGCCCAGCAGGGCCAGCAGGGCCGTCGTGCCGCCCGCGGCCAGGTAGACGATGTTGTAGGTCAGGCCCAGCCGGTCCCACAGCAGGACGATCAGCCCGTAGGACAGCAGCGTGGCGGCGGACCCGGCGGCGAGCAGCCAGCCCAGGGTCTGGGGGGCCTTGAGCTTGTCGATCCACTGCAATTGCAGCGATTGATTGACCGTTTCGTAATAGTGAAAGCCGATCGAGCTGAGCAGCGTGATGGTCAGGATCCCGCCCATGGTCGGAAACCAGGCGGTGACGGCCGTGGCCACGCCCAGCAGGAACAGGGACAAAAGGCCCAGCACCTGTTCGCGCATGACCATGATGATGGCAATGACGCCGATGGCCAGGAAGCCCGGGATCTCGCGCACGGAGTGCAGCACGCCGATATCGGCCCCGTCGAACTGGGCGACCTCGATGACGAAATTGTTCAGCAGGGCGGACCAGGTGGCAAAGCCGATGGGCATGGCCAGGGCGGTCAGGACCAGCAGGACGATGGGCCGGCGCCAGGGCGGCAGGGCGTCGACATCGGAGAGGGACACGATACGGGACATGCACGCTCCTTACGCCCGGGAATTGGACTTGGCGAGACAAATACGCATCGCCCTGGCCTGTTGGCCGGGCGGTGTGTGCGGGCGCCTGATGGCTATGCGATCCGGGCGGGTGGATGGTGGGCTTTGGAGGTTGGGATTTGGTGTGTGCTGCGCCTCTGCCGGGCCGGGGGATGTGTGAGGCGGGTGATTTATAGGGTATTTTCAAAGAGAAAGAAGCAGAATTCGGCTTTGCATTCGGTGGGTGTTTCGAGAAACCAGTGAAATGGGCGAATTGGGCTGGCGGGGTGATTTTCCGGTTTCGCGCGGCGGCGGGGCGAGGCTTTCCGGGCAAGATAAGGGCATTTTGAGCTTGGCGCGTGTTCTTTGAAGCGGTCAGGAGACCTTGTGAAGTTGCCCCAACGGAATGGGAGAAAGCCAGTTGGGGCGTGGTTACAGCGCTTGACGGGCTTGATCCGTCGTTTCTTAATCAGTGAATGGCCTTTTGGGGTGATTTCCCAATTGGACTGTAGGAGAGATTACAGTTGGGTGCTGCCTGCTTTTTCGCGCGGCAATCTCTGTGCAATTTGCGACCGGCAGGGTTGGCCAGGAAAAGGTTTTCCGTGCAGGTGAGTGAACACCGGATCAGGTGCCGAGGGCCATGCCTGGTATTGGATCCATCCGGAGCGGGCATGGGAGCGCGCGCGCCGGCATGATTTCGGAGATATCCCGATGACGAACAGAAAATCAGATTCGACACTGGGGGCCGGGCTTGTCCTGGCGCCGGGCGCGCTTGATGAGGCGGGCGGAATCGCCGGTGGCGGGATCGTGTCGCCGGAGACCGGGGCGTCAGCTGATGTGTCAACTGGCGCGGAGGCTGCGGCGGAGACCGCCGGGCCTGCGCTGGCCGCCCCCTTGGCAGAGGAGGCCTCTGGCGGGGATCGGGACGCGGGGTCGGCCGCCGGGGAGCCGGTGGGCGAGAACAGCGATGCTCCGGTCGAGGCGCTGTTTGACGCGGCCGAGACGGACGCGCCTGCCGGGGATATGGGCGTGACCTTGGCTGGGCAGGTCTTTTCCGCCCCGGATGCCCCTGTTGACACGGTGGACCAGGTCGCGGGGCCGAGCGCTTTGGCCCTGGGACCGCGCCCGGCGGCAGGGGTCGATGCAGGGGCCGATGCGGTCGTGACCAACATCCAGGCCCGCATGGATGACGTCCCGGCCCAGGCCGCCAGCATGACGCCCGATCAGGTGACCAGCCAGGCGGTGGCGACATCGCAGAACGTGGTCATCATCGCCATCGACGATCTTGCGCAATGGGTGGCCCCGGGCAGCAACCTTTACGGCCAGGTCAAGACGCCGAACATGGACCGCCTGGTGGGCGACGGCGTGACCTTTACCAATGCCTACACACCCGTGGCCATCTGCAACCCGGCCCGGACCTCTGTCCTGTCGGGCCAGATGCCGGACACCACCGGGGTGCATTTCAACCGCCAGAACTGGGAGGACTACGTGTCGCCCCAGGACACCTGGCCCGCCCATTTCCTGGAGGCCGGCTATGACGTCAGCTCGTTCGGAAAGCTGTTTCACCTGGTCAACCAGAACACCGTGGACCAGCTGTTCACCGAATACCAGCCCCTGAGCGGCTATTACAACGGCGCTCCGGCCACCGAATATGTCCAGCCCCTGCCCGACGAGCTGACCGAGGCCGACATGGCCGACACGATCGCCGTCGACGCGGCCATCGACTACCTGGACCGGATGTCCGGTGACACGCCCTTCATGATGAACGTGGGCCTGGTCAAGCCGCATGTGAACTGGGTCGTGCCCCAGGAATATTTCGACCTTCACCCGATCGAGGACATCGTGGTGCCCGGCCTGGACGGCGACGACCTGAGCGACGTGCCGGATTTCATCGTCGAACAGCTGCCCTCGCGCGGGAAAAGCCCGACCAGCGTCCAGGAGGCCAAGGAGTTCATGCAGGGCTACCTGGCCAGTGTGTCCTATGCCGACGCCCAGATCGGCCGGTTCCTGGATGCGCTGGAGGCCGCGGGCCAGTACGACGACACCCACATCGTGCTGTGGAGCGATCACGGCTATCACCTGGGCGATCACGACGACACCTGGGGCAAGTTCACCCTGTGGGAAGAGGCGACCAAGGTGCCGCTGGTGATCAAGGCCGCGGGCAATGCCAATGCCGGCACCGAGGTCGACGACGTGGTCAACCTGATCGACATCTTCCCGACGATCTGCGACCTGACCGGGCGGCCTCAGCCCGATCACCTGGAAGGCGACAGCCTGATGTCGCTGGTCTATGGCACCGGCCCGGCCGAGGGCAACGGGATGTCGGTGACGTGGATGTATGGCTCGGCCATGCTGCGCAAGGGCGGCTGGGCCTACATCCATTACGAGGACGGCTCGGAAGAGCTGTACCACATGATCAACGACCCCCAGCAAAAGACCAACCTGGCCGGGATCGAGCGTTATGCCGACATCGTGGACGGGCTGCGGGCCGACCTGTTCGACGCGGCCCAGCTGGTCACGGCCGATGCCGATGTGCCGGCCGTGGGCGGGGCCGGGACGCAGACCTTCCTGCTGTCCGATCCGAACGACCGGGCGATCGGCGGGGCGGGCGACGACATCTATTTCGTGAACGACAGTTCCGTCGTGATCACCGAAGACGCGGACGGCGGGCGCGACACGGTCTTTACCGACGTGGATTTCGTGCTGCCCGACAATGTCGAGATGATCGAGACCAAGGGCTATTCCTCAGGCGAGATCACGGTCTGGGGCAATGCGGCCGACAATGTCGTCACCCTCGCGGATTCGCGCCAGACGGCCTATGGCGGGGCGGGCAACGACACGATCTTCGCGGCCGGGTCCTATTCGACGGCCTTCGGCGAGGCGGGCAATGACCGCATCATCGGGGGGATCCTGGACGATTTCCTGGATGGCGGGGAAGGCAACGACGCCATCTATGCGCGCAGCGGCGATGACATCCTTCTTGGCCGGGCGGGCAACGACACCCTGGTCGGCGGAGACGGTGCGTCCCAGCTGTTCGGGGGCGGCGGCAGCGACACCCTGACCGGTGGCAAGGGCGACGAAACCCTGAACGGAGGCCAGGGCGGCGATTACCTGGACGGGGGCGCCGGGCGCGACGTGGCCGATTACGCCGGGGCCCTGACCGGGGTCGTGGCCGACCTGGGCGACAGTGGGGCCAACGCCGGGGACGCGGCGGGCGACACCTATGTCAGCATCGAAAACCTCTCGGGCTCGGCCTTAGACGACGTGCTGATCGGCGACGGGCGCGACAACCGGATCTGGGGCGGGGCGGGCAACGACCGGCTGTTCGGGGGCGACGGGACCAACAACCTCTATGGCCAGGACGGAGACGATTATTTCCTGGGCGGGGTCACCAAGAGCAACATGTACGGGGGCAATGGGCGCGATACGGTGTCCTACCGGGCGGACACCCTGGGTATCTATGCCGACCTGCAGGACCAGGCGGCCAATTCCGGCGCCGCGGCTCAGGACACCTATGTCGACATCGAACAGCTTCAGGGTGGGGCGGGCCACGATTACCTGTTTGGGGACACCCGTGACAACGCGCTGTTCGGGGGGGACAAGGCCGACCGCCTCACAGGGCGCGAGGGGGATGACCGGCTGGTGGGCGGCGGCGGGTCGGACCTGTTCGTGTTCCTGTCGGGCTTCGACAACGACCGGATCGACGATTTCGAAGCCGGGCTGGACCGGCTGCTGTTGCGGGGCTTCGGCTTTGGCACGTCGCAAGAGGCCATTGATGCCTTTGTCCAGGTCGGCTCCAACCTGGTCCTGACCATGGGCGACGACAGCCTGACGATCCTCAACACCACGGTGTCCGATCTGCTGCTGGACAACGTGGTCGTGTAACCGCGCCTGAGACCCCGAACCGGCAGGGCCCGGCGCATCCCACGCGCCGGGCCTTGCCGTGTTTGCCCCTGCCCTCACGCCTCAGGATCACCCGCCCGGGGACCATTCGCCAAGAATCCGACCAAAACTGTAGGTTTTCCCTTTCGGCCAGCCCCAAGCTTGCGGTACTGCAAACCATGCAGGACAGCACCAAGGCCAGATTCCTGTTGAACTGTCGTGACTTAAGGAGAAACCATGTCAGACGCTTCAACCTCCGAGTTTATTTCACTCGCCTCGGGCACCTTCACCGACACCGCTGACGGCAGCACCGTGACCTTCGCCGAGGCAACCAACACCACCGATTACCCCGGCAGCGTTGTCGACAACGACAACTCGGATTCGGCCTCGATGGGGGATTACTGGCTCTACAACGGCTTTCAGTACACCGGCTACACCGTCACCGTCGACGGCGAGGAATATGCCGTCTTTTCGTACACTTACACCGATGCGCTTTATATCCCCCACAACGGCGAACTGTCCGTCGAGGATTTCAGCTCGGGGATGGAGGCCACCTACGACACCGATGCCGACGTGGCCAATTGCTTCCTGGCCGGCACGCTGATCGCCACCCGCGACGGCGAGGTCGCGGTGCAGGAGCTGAAGGTCGGCGACACGGTGCGCACCCAATCGGGCCGGGACGTGGCCGTGAAATGGGTCGGCCGCCAGAGTGTCACCACCCGCTTCGGGGCCGCCGAAAAGCGGATGCCCGTGCAGTTCCGCGCCGGGTCCCTGGGCGGCGGCCTGCCCCATGCCGACCTGACCGTCACCGCCGATCACGGCATGCTGGTGGGCGGCGTGATCTGCCACGCGGGCGCGCTGGTCAACGGCAGCACCATCCGCCAGGTGCCCCTGGCCGAGCTGGGCGATGCCTACACCGTCTACCACGTCGAAACCGACGCCCATGACATCCTGCTGGCCAATGGCGCGCCGGCGGAATCCTTCATCGACAACGTCAGCCGCAAGATCTTCGACAATTACGACGACTTCGAAGCGCTTTATGGCGATGTCCCGGAAATGGACGAACTGCCCCTGCCCCGCGCCATGAGCGCCCGCCAGGTGCCCGCCTCGGTCAGGGCGGGCCTGGCCACACCGGTCGCGGCCTGACCCAATTCGGCCCGCCCGACCGGCGGGCCGATCCGCTCACGCCCGCTGCAAGCGGCGCAGCGCCCGGGTCTTGCCCGGCACCCGGCGCCCCAGGTCCATCCAGTGATCCGACGTGTCCTTGTAGGACAGCACGATATGCGGGGCCACGTCCGCCCTCAGCTGCGGCAGGCTGCGCAGCCAGATGCCCGCGCACAACTCACCCTCCGCCGTCACCCCGTGCCGGGCCAGAGCGCGGGTCATCGCCCCCGGCCCGGTGGCCAGCCAGATGGATTCCCCGTTGGTGCCCGCAAAGGCCCCCGCCGCATCGTCCAGCGCCGCCCGGATGATCGGATCCCGCGGGCCCACGGCGATGAAATTGTTGCCCACGCTCATCCAGTCCTCCAGCACGCCCGCGAGGCGCAGCCCCATCGGCAAGCTCTGCGACAGGGGCGTCAGGCAGACGTCGTCGGCATCCATGTAGACCCCGCCTTCGTGCCACAGCAGCGCCAGCCGGATCAGGTCGGACTGCGCCGCCGCATGAGGCGCCAGCCGGACCGCCCGCAGCGCCGCCTCTTCGCCGCGTTCCTGCAGGAACCGCAGGGCCGAGGACCGGTCGAACCGGCGATAGGCGAAATCGGGGTTCAGCGCGGCATTGCGCCGGAACAGCGCCTCGACCTGGGGCGGGGCCTCGGGTTTGTCCCAGTACTGGAACAGCTTGCGCGGGATGCGCGCTTGGCCCGTGACGGTGGGCGCCGCACCCCCGGTCCGGCCCGCCCGGAACTGGGCTGAAAACAGGCAGATCGCCAAAGGCGTGGCCCCCGGCGCGGCGTCGACCCGCGCCTTGAAATGGGCCATTGCCGCGTCCTGCGGCGCGTCGGCGGAACACAGGCCCAGGTCCTCTCCGGCCAGGTGCAGGCGGTATTCGTTGACCATTTGCCCATGATGGCTGGCATTGGTCTTGTTCTGCCGGTTGCCCTTCATGTTGACCGCCCGGCCAATCCGTGTGGCCTCGACGTGGCTGTCCCAGGCCTCGTCCAGCCGGCCCAGCAACAGGGCATAGCGCGTGCGCAGGTTCCAGGCCGGTTCGGCCTCGGGCGTGGCCAGGATCGCCTTCAGGGCCAGGGCGTGGGCCGGGCCGGGGCGCCCCTGCTGGGCCTCGGCCTGGGCCTGGATCATGAACAGCCGGGCCAGCCGGGGGGCATCGTGCAGCGCCGGTTCAAGCCCGTCCAGGTAGGCCCGGGCATCGTCGAACCGGCCCAGCCGCACGCAGAATTGCGCCGCGTTCAACCGGGCATTGGAGGCCTGCACCGGCGGTTGCGTCAGCGGATGCAGCCGGGCGATGGCCTGCGGCAGGGCATCCGTCATCGCCTCGGCCTGGGCCAGCTTAATCTGCAGGGTCGGATCGTCCCGCATCGGCGCCGGCATGCCCTCCAGCAGGGCGCGCACCCCGAAGGCGTCCTTGCGCAGGGCCATGACCTCGGCCCGGGCGATGAAAGCGGCCGCGTTGTCCAGGTCCAGCGCTCCGGCGCGCGCCAGGATGGCGTCCACCTCGGCCCCGGCCCCCAGCCGGTTGAGGAACTGCACCGCCTGGCTCAAGGCCCGCTGATTGCCGGGATTGGCCTGGGCAAAACGGGTCGCGGCGGCGATGGCATCCTCGCGCAGGCCATCCGCTTGCAGCAATGTCCAGTGCAGCTGGTGCAATTGCAGGTGATCGGGAAAGCGCCCGGCCCCTTCGGCCGCAACGCCCCCAGCGAGGGCGGTCTCACCCGCCGCCTCGTGGGCACGGGCGGTGAAGTAAGGCAGCCACCCCTGCCCCGCCAGCACGTCGCCATGCCGGTCCAGCACCTGCCGCGCCAACCCGATTTCGCCGATATCCAGGCTGTGGCGCAGGGCCAGCTGCACCAGTCCCGCGTCTTGCCCCACCTCCAACGCCCGGACCATCACCGCCACCGCCTCGGCCGAGCGGCCCAGCGCGATCAATAGCTCCGCCTCTTCGCGCATCAGCCCGACCGGCCCATTGTCCGAGCCCAACTGCTGGCACAACGCCAGCGCCTCGCCCGGCCCATAACGACGGCGGGCCAGCCGCACGGCGGCCAGCTTGTAACCGGGCAAGGCGCGGGTGACGTCGGATGCGCGGGTCACCAGGGCCTCAGCCTCTTCCAGCCGCCCGGCCCCGGCCAACAGCCCAACCACCAGGTGGATCAGCTTGCCGCCCTTCAGGGCCTCGGGCAGGGTTTCGGCATAGGCCAGCGCCTCGGCCTCGCGCCCCATCTGGCGCAACAGGGTGATCCGCCTGGACACCAGCCGGGGCTGGTGCGGATCCTGCCGCAAATCCGCATCCAGCGCGGCCAATTCGTCAGAGCCTTTACGATGGCCCGCCCCGCGCGCGACGGCGGTCGTCTTGTCTGTCATGGTGATGCCCTGAACCCTTGCTGGTACATGCGAAAACGGCATCACGCCCGGCCAAAGCCAGAGGATATGCCGCGAAATCAAGTGGTTCAGTTGCGAAGGCCCGTGGGACCGAAGCTGCTTAAAGGCCCGCCCCCTTGCCCGCTCAAGGCGGCCAGGCAGGCCCCGGATCCGCCGGTCACAAGGCCTATGCCCCAGACAAACGACGCCCCCCTTGTTCTAGGATCGCCGCCCTCCCGCGTCCAGCCCATTCGCGCCAAACGCCCCGATCACGTCCGCCCCGCCAAAAGCCGTGACGGCCGCCAGGGCCGCCGCACGGCCGTTTCCACCCGGGCAAAGGCGGCCTCCAGCACAAGGGCCACCGCAAAGGACCCCGCCAGCACCGCCAGGGCCGTGACAGGCTGGCCCACCCTGTCATGGCCGTGCAACAGGTTCACCAGCAGATAGACCAGCCCCATGTGGGTCAGGTAGACAAACAGGCTGACACTGGCCAGCCGCCGCACCACCCGGGCCATCCTCCGGGGCATCGGCACATCGACCCGCGCCCACAGCAGGACCATCCCCGCGCCCAGCACCCACGGGGTCGAGCCATAGGACGCGATCCAGGCAAACTGCCCCACCATCAGCGCGCCCAGCCCCAGGGCCACCGCCCGCTGGCCCGGCCGCTCGGCGACGGCCAGGACCCAACCGGCCAGAAAGACCGGCAGGCATTCCACCAGCCCCTGCTCCGGAATATGCGGCACCGGCAGGTCGATCAGCATCCTGGGCGCCCCGAACATGGTGATCCACGTCACCGGGCTGACCGCACAGACCAGCCCCGCCAGGGCCAGAGCCCCCACCATCGCCCAGACCGCCGCGTCCCAGGGCCGCCTCCCCAGGACCCGCCCCACCCCGGGCGCCGCCGCCACGCCCGCCAACAGCCCCACGACCTGCACGTAAAGCGCCACGAACCAGAACACCCCGATGACCTGGACCGGGGCCAACGGGTCATAATTCCGCGTCAGCGTGAAATAGGATGGCGAGATCGGCTCCACCAGCACCGCAAAGGCCAGCACGACCCCCGCATAAAGCGGCAGGACCGGATAGAGCATCGTCGACACGATCCGCCCCGGCCGCCCCCCCACGATGTTCTGGGCCTGGAACCGGGCCGCCATGAACCCCATCAGCATCAGCAGAACCCAGGTCCCGCCCTCCAGCGCGTAATCCGTCGCATGTTGCACCACGACCAACGCCACCGCGCACAGCCGCAGCACCACGTCGCCGCCCACACGCACCGGCCGGGCCCGGTCGACCGCCCCGGCCCCGCGCACATAGGCCTCCAACCGGTGGATCGGCCAGGTCTCCCAACCGTCAGGAACTGCCCCCGCTTGCCGCTCCAAGGCCATCAGGACTCGCAGGTGTCCCAACGAATCCCCGCCGAGACTCCGGTACGTGTCGGTCCGGGACAGCTGGCGCACGCGGGTCGCCTCGCGGATGACCGTGCCGATGTCGCCCCCCGCCCGCGCCGCCGCCGCGTCGTGCTCGGCCAGGGCCGCCCGGGCCAGATGCTCCAGCGCCCGCCGGTCGGTCTTGCCCGAGGGCAACAGGGGCAGCCGCTCCAGCGGGGCCGCATGGACCTCGGCCATGGGCAGCCCGTAGGCATCGGCTACCAGCCCGGCGATCTCGGGTCCCCGATCCTCCGCCGGCCCCGGCCCCGAGCCCCCGTGCAACAGCACCAGCCGGTCCTCGACCGCCACCGCCTGGACCGCATGGCCCGCCCCGGCCAGGTCCAGCTCGATCTGGTCCAGGTTCAGCCGGTTGCCGAACAGCTTCACGAACCGCCCGATCCGCCCGACGATGCGAAACAAACCGTCCTCGGTCCGCTCGGCCATGTCGCCGGTGCGCAGCTCGGTCAGCTCGGCCCCCCGCGCCAGGTCGCCCCGCGCCTGGGCATAGCCCATCATCACGTTTGGCCCGTCATAGACCAGCTCTCCGGCCCGCCCCGGCCCGCTGATCGGCCGGCCCTCGGGATCGGCGATCCACAGCCGCCCCCCCGGGATCGCCCGGCCGATGGTGTCGGCCGCCCCCGGCAAGGCCTCGGGCGGCACATAGGCCATCCGGGGCGCCGCCTCGGTCTGTCCATACATCACCACGAACCGCCAGCCCTGCTCTGAGCCCGCCGCCGCCAGCCGCCGCACAACCGCCGGAGCCAGCCGCCCCCCGGCCTGGGTCACGTAGCGCAGCGTCGGCAGCCGCGCGCCCGGCAGCCCCTCGTGGTCCAGCACCTCGCATTGGTGCGGCACCAGCGCCAGGCTCGTCACCCCCGCCGCCCGGGCGTCGTCCCAGAAGGCCCCGTCGCTGACCGACAGGGACGTCAGGTGCAGGGCCGCCCCGGCCTGAAGGTAGGAATTCAGCACCGACAGCCCGTAGGAATAGAACAGGGGCAAGGTCGTCGCCGCGCAATCGTCGGGCCGGACGTCCAGGTAGTCCGCAATGGCCACCGAGTTGGACTGGATGTTGCCCATCGACAGCCGCACCAGCTTGGGATCGCCCGTGCTGCCCGAGGTCGACAACAGCAGCGCCAGGTCCGGATGCGGCGCTGGCCGGGTGCCGGGGCCAGCGCCCGGTGCCGCCACCGCAAGGTCCAGCACGCCATCGCGCCGGCGGATGACGATCTCGGGCGCCCAGACCTGGCGGATCCGGCTGTCCGGCCCCAGCTTTCCCGGCTCGCCCGGCAGCACCGGCACACCGGCCCGCAACGCCCCCAGGTAGGCCGCGATGGCCTCGGCAGAGCGCTCGAATTCCAGGGCAACCACGGCAGGACCCACCGCCGCCTCGGCCTCGATGATGCGGGACCGCCAGTGCTCGGCCATCTGGTCAAGCTGGCCGTAGGTCAGCCGCGCGCCGCCGTCCAGAACCAGGGCGGTCCGTTCAAGATCGTCCAGTCCGAAATGCCAGAACACGCACGCCTCCGTTCCCCTGGCCGCTGATCCTCCACCGCGTCCCGCCGGGCCCACCGCCCGGCGGGCCCATCCAAACCCCACCAAGGTCCGAGGACCGGACCACATGGGGTCGGCTCAGGGCAAGAAATCCTGCGAAAACCGGCTGTTCTGCCGATCAGGCGGGAACAAACCCCAGGGGCGCACCCGGATTGTTACCATGGTCGCATTGATATGGCCGCATTGATTGTGCCCCGGGGCCGCTACCCGGGAAACATCACGCATGCCCTCATCAAAGGGTCGCCGAGTTCAGTGTGTCCGGATCAGTGCGTCCAGGCTCCGCGCCGGTCGGTGGCGAAATTCTCGCCGTAGCCGCGTGCACGAATGTTGGGCTTGCGCTTGTGCGGCTCCATCACCGTCGCCTCGATCCCGTTGTCGCGGGCGTATTCCACGGCCTCGGCCTTGGTCGCAAAGCGCAGCCGCACCTGGCGCTGGGTGTCATCCGAGGACGTCCAGCCCATCAGCGGGTCGATCTCGCGCGCCGACGCGGGTTCGTATTCCAGCACCCAATCCCTGGTCTTGGCCGTGCCCGAAGACATGGCAGTGCGGGCCGGCTGGAAAATACGCGCTTGCATGAGCAGATTCCTTGAAAGCGATCGACGTGGCGTACCCTGATATATGCGACAGCCCCCCGCTTCGGGCAAGGGACGAATTTGCCGCTGGTGAACAGGACTTAACGGGCAGCGCTGGAAGGGGAAGAGGGATGCATGGATGCCGGCAGGCCGTTAACCGGGAGGAGGGAGGAGAGGAGACACGACCCACCGGCACCCATGACTTTGCACGTGCAGAAAGAATACCTCGAATTTGACAATTCGGCAAAGACAGAATTTATCAGGGGCACAGACCAAAGTCGTAAATGATCGAAATTTCAACCCACTCCGGGATTTCACGTTTATGTTACAGTCGCTGCACAGCAGCATTTTCCGGGGCATCGCCCCGCATGATCCCGTCCAGACGCCGTGCCAACCCGCCCGATGTCAGCAGGCGACAGGGTCTTGAACCGGAACAAAAACAGACCATTCTATCGGGGAAAGGAATCCCTGCCATGCCCGACACCGACGCCCCGATTCTGCACGCCGCCGCCGAGGATGTCCGCGCCCGGCTCAAGCTGGAAGGCGGGATCCGGTTTACCATGCACACCGATTTCTCCCCCGCCGGAGACCAGCCCACGGCCATCGCCGAGCTGTCGGCCGGTGTCGATGCGGGCGAACGCGACCAGGTCCTGCTGGGCGCGACGGGCACGGGCAAGACCTTCACCATGGCCAAGGTGATCGAGCAGACCCAGCGCCCGGCCATCATCCTGGCCCCCAACAAGACCCTGGCCGCACAACTTTACGGAGAGTTCAAGGGCTTCTTCCCCGACAACGCCGTCGAGTATTTCGTCAGCTATTACGACTATTACCAGCCCGAGGCCTACATCGCCCGGTCCGACACCTACATCGAAAAAGAAAGCCAGATCAACGAACAGATCGACCGGATGCGCCACTCGGCCACCCGCGCCCTGCTGGAACGCGACGACGTGATCATCGTCGCCTCAGTGTCATGTATCTACGGTATCGGTAGTGTTGAAACCTACGGCGCCATGACCCAGGACCTCAAGGCGGGCAGCCTCTATGACCAGCGCGAGGTCATGCGCGACCTCGTCGCCCAGCAATACCGCCGCAACGACGCCGGCTTCTCGCGCGGATCCTTCCGGGTCAGGGGCGATTCCCTGGAAATCTGGCCCGCCCACCTCGAAGACCGCGCCTGGAAACTGTCCTTTTTCGGTGAGGAACTCGAAACCATCACCGAATTCGACCCCTTGACCGGCGAGAAGACCGACACGTTCGACCGCATCCGCGTCTACGCCAATTCCCACTACGTGACGCCCAAGCCGACGATGAACCAGGCCGTCATCAACATCAAAAAGGAACTGCGCCAGCGGCTTGACCAACTGGTCGGCGAGGGCAAGCTGCTTGAAGCGCAACGCCTTGAACAACGGACCAATTTCGACATCGAAATGCTCGAGGCCACCGGCGTCTGCAACGGGATCGAGAACTACTCGCGCTATCTCACCGGCCGCGCCCCGGGCGAGCCGCCCCCGACGCTCTTCGAGTTCATCCCGGACAACGCCATCGTCTTTGCCGATGAAAGCCACGTCTCGGTTCCGCAGATCGGCGGAATGTACAAGGGCGACTATCGCCGCAAGTTCACGCTGGCGGAACATGGGTTCCGTCTGCCGTCCTGCATGGACAACCGACCGCTGAAGTTCGAGGAATGGGATGCCATGCGCCCCCAATCCGT